>CAYXZM010000022.1:0-80663 GCA_964469615.1 uncultured Candidatus Bathyarchaeia archaeon
TGGTTCGAGGGTGTCTCTTTTGGATGCGAAGGCTGAAGGAGCGAATGTTCATGTAGTCTACAGCGTTAGTGATGCAGTTAAAATGGCTGAAAAAGAGCCTGAGAAGGAATTTGCTTTTTTCGCTATTGGTTTCGAAACCACAACTCCCTCAACAGCAGTAGAAATTATTAACAAACCTCCAAAAAACATCAGTTTTCTAATTTCGCATCGTCTAATTCCGCCAGCTATGAAATTGCTTGTCGAAATGAAAGACCTAAGCCTGAACGGATTCATTGCACCTGGGCATGTCAGCACAATCATCGGGCTTAAACCCTACAGACTATTTCCAGAACTGTATGGCATCCCAACAGTTGTGGCTGGCTTCGAACCGTTAGACGTTTTGTTCGGAGTTTACATGATTTTAAAGCAATTAAAAGAAGGGAAGCCACGTTTAGAAAACGAGTATGTGCGAGCTGTGCATTGGGAAGGCAATATTAAAGCGCAAGAGCTTATGCACAAAATCTTTGATACAACGGATGGGGGATGGCGAGGAATCGGCATCATAAAAGCTTCAAAACTAAAACTTCGCAATGAATATGCAGATTATGATGCTTACATTAAGCATAACTTGAAAGTTGAGCATGGCGTTGATATTCAGCCTGGTTGCAGATGTCATTTGGTGATAATAGGCAAGATTAAGCCAACAGAATGTCCATTATTCATGAAGGCGTGCAGTCCGCAAAAACCTGTTGGCGCTTGTATGGTCAGCATTGAAGGGACATGCAGAATATGGGCTAAGTTATGGGAAACACAAATGAAAAAATAAAAGGGAAGTGAATTTAGGAAGTTTTATGTTTTTGGTTGTTTTTGTCCACATTTGGGGCAATAGAGAGCATCACTAGACATGCTTGTACCACATTTTTGGCAATATTTTATCTCGCCCGCGGTTTGTGTCGGTGCGGAAACCTCTGGTTTTGGTTGCACCGTTGTCATTTGTGTTGAAAGCTGTTTGACAGAGAAGAGAAGGGGTATTACTGCGGTTACTAATGCGATTATGCCCGCTATTCCCAAGATTATAAGTCCGATTATTACTATCCAAAGTGAATAAATCTCTTTTATTGGAGAGCCGTAGCCACCTAGCAATCCAAGCATGCTGATAATATTGTTAATTATTGAAACAGAGGAGAAGTTGAAATATATAACGCCTACGGAAAATAGTATTCCGCTAATAGACAGAATTATGCCCGCAATAATTTGCCGCATTTCCTCTCGAAAGATTTGGAAGATTAATAGTAACGCACCCACGAGTGCTATTAACAGTGCAATAAATTCGAGTGACACTTCCGAGGCAAGTGGTCCAGACATTGGTATTGAAAACGTTAGATATGCATAAGGACCAAAATCTGGCAAGCGTCTTGACACAATGTATATGAGAATAAGCGATACAAGCATCAATATGGCTCCAATGAATTTAGATTCTGATGTTTTTTTGCCTTGATATGCTCTAAAGCCTATTAAAAGCAGAATTGGTCCAACTAATCCGCAGATTGGAGAAACAAGTGACAACTTTATTGGAACATCCATTGAGTTGAAACCAGCTACTATAATGATGGCGCCGATTGCGTAGAATAAGAGCATATATGAGAAAATTGAAACAGATGAGGCTATGGTTTCTAGATTTAAATCAGACATTTTCACCATTTTCGCATTTTCAATGATAGTCAAGCCAAAAATAATTGCACAAATCAGTCCAATGAAATAAAAGAACAAACCTGCATAAAGCCACACTGGAACATAACTCCAAACTAGTGGTGGGATTAATGGAGATAGACGTGCAAACACTTCTACGATGACAATTATTACGCCTATGATTGTTAGACTGTATCCTGCTCCGAATGTTAGACCAGCGTAATAGCCAATGTTTCTGCCTTGATTCATAATATTTGATATGGCGTCTTTCTCTTCATTCACTTGAATACACCACTCTTATGTTTTATTTCCGTTCTCCTTAAAAGATTTTGCAATGATTATTGATGTCATGTTTTGTCGTTCAAAAATTAACAAATTTTTAAATCTTAAACAAGTATATTATGTTTTCACAAAAAACAGAAAGAAGTTGTTGAAAGATGAGCGAGAAAATCCATGTTGGCAAGTGTGTTAATTGCGACTCATCTTTAGAGCTGTATGAAATTGATTTTGATAAGGGTAGACGGATTATGCAGTGCACTCATTGTGGCTTATACCATTTTTACAAAAAAGATTTCCTTGGCAAATGGAAACTTGTGAAAGCTGGTCGGGTTTCCGATTTATGGAGAAAACAACCAAAATGATAGTGGAAGATGCATGTGGCATTTGCTTTGCTATACAATTATGCCGCTATTTCATTTTATTAAAAGGTTTTTTCGATGAATATTGCTTGTAATCAAAATTGCATTTTCATCAAGTGTGGAAAAGAAAAAATAAGATAAAAACTGGATAATGAACGCAATTAAGGTCTACGTGGGTTGTGATTGAGTAGCAGTCTCTTTAGGCTTTAATACTATAGCAGCAAACATTAGAATCATTGCAACCAAAGCCAACCAGAATCCATAGGATAAATACGCTGAATAATCTAAGCCAGTGGCAAACAAGCCATAATTTGCGCCTAATGATGACATTTGCAGCCCCACAGCAAATATTATTATTGAAAGCAACGCAAAGGCTCCCCCACCGATAAGTATTTTCTTGCCGTATCCTGTTGCACTGCCAACTATGCCGAGTACACCCGCCACTATTATGAGAGCGAGTGCAGCCCAGCAGAACCATGCTTCATCCGTTGTAAGAACCACTGCCCCAAAAGTTCCACTTGGCTGATAAAGGTATAGGTCTGCCGAAGTTGTTATTTCTATGGTTGTTGTCAATGTCCACCATGGCAAGACTATGCTGATGAAAGCAAGTATAGCTCCGATTAGACCAATGTAATTTATTTTCAAATAATCTTCTCCTTTTTTTCACATCATATTTTTGATGTTATGCTGTTTATTGCCATTAGCATATAAGACTTTTCATAGTTCAATGCTTACTTCAAGCCTTTATCCATTCATAACTATTCAATTCTAACAAATTCTGGGAACGGGGTCTCCCACTGGTCTGGCAATTATTCTTTTTCCACCAACAATAGTCTGCATTGCAACGCCCACAAAATCCGCTGTAGCCTCGCCTATTATCTCCGCTTCTTTTCCTTCATCTGTTCTTCTCAAAAGCTCCAAGATTTCTTCTGCTTTTTCCTTTATCACTCCTATTATTACCTTCCCTTCATTTCCAATTTCAAGAGGGTCCAAACCCAACATCTCACATGCAGCTTGAACATTCTCTCTTATTGGAATCTTGTCTTCATAAACAAGTATGCCGACACGAGATTTCTCGCAGAACTCGTTTAAGGCGTCAGCTAAACCACCACGAGTTGGGTCTTTCATTGCAACTATGCCACCAACCTCATCAAGCAAACGTTGAATTAAGCGGTTTAATGGTTTAACATCCGATTTAATGCCGCTTCCAAAACTTAGTCCTTCTTGAGCAGATAACACGGCTAAGCCATGGTCGCCAACTGTTCCTGACAATATTATCTTATCACCTGCCCAAAGATTAGAGTCGAGAATCCAATGCATTTTGAAATCACTTCTGAATTGCTCAACAATCTTGATGTTTTTTTCTAATGCAGTTGTTTTTCTTCCGATTCCAGAAGTGTTTACCACACAACCTCCCAAACTTCCTTTCTCAACAACCTTCATGTCACCAGTAACAATGCTTACCCCAGCTTCTCTGCATGTTTGCTGCATACTAGCCAAAATTCTCTCAAAATCAGCCAATGCCAAGCCTTCTTCCAGAACAAAGCCACAAGTCAAAGCGTATGGCTCAGCGCCTAAAACCGCTATATCATTGACTGTTCCAGAAACAGCCAAACGTCCAATATCTCCGCCTGGAAAAAATATTGGTTTGACAGCATGTGAATCGCTTTTAAGCACTATACCATTTACTACTGCCGCGTCGTCTAAAGCTTCAAGCGACACTTCCGCACTGCCTGAATTGCCAAAATACTTCACAATGTAGTTCTTTACTAAATCATGCATGACTGTGCCGCCTGCACCATGCAACATGGTAATATGCCCATTTTCGGCAACCATTTTGCTTCACACTCTCTTTCAATGCTGAATACGTAACTTATAGTTAAACATAAATGCATCGTAAAAACCCATTAAAGTAGCCCAACAATTTTTTAAGCAAGAAAAATTTTCTTGCAAGCTATGAAGGAATCTTATGGATATCTTCTGATTGCTGCAGCATCTATTATATGGGGAACTATGGGAATTTTTGGAAAACTTGCCTTTGAATATGAAATTAGTCCAGCAACATTAATCGCCTTAAGACTCTTCATATCTTCACTAACAATCCTCATACCCATAGCCTTGCTTAAAAAAGAATTATTCAGAATTCAAAAGAAAGATTTACCAAAATTTTTAATTCTTGGGCTTCTGGCAACCGCTCTTCAAAGACTAACCTATTTCTACGCAATCGACTTAACAACAGCAACCATAGCGGCAGTGCTTTTCTACACTTATCCCATTTTCGTCACAATTTTTGCCTCACTTGTTCTTAAGGAAAAAATCATATTTTCAACAATACTGGCTGTAATCCTAACATTTTCAGGCGTCATACTCGTTGTAAAAGCCTATGAAGCCTCATGGTTGAGCACCAGCTTCTTTGGAATAATGTTTGGAATAATGTCAAGCATCTTTTTTGTCATCTACTTTTTCATTACTAAAGAATTAAGAAAACGCTACACAAACTGGACTCTAATCCTATATGGCGACACAATAGGCGCAATAGCGTTGGCTCCGATAATCTTTCCATCTTGTTTTGAAATTGCCAATTATCCTCAACAACTTTGGCTTTTAATATTTACAATAGCTTGGTTTCCATCACTGCTAGCATATCTTCTATACTCTTATGCATTAAAGCATGTAGCATCCTCTAAAGGAAGCATAATCTCAGTTATAGAGCCATTATCCACAGCAGTTTTTTCTGTAACTATTCTTAGAGAAAAATTTGAGACATCACAAATAATAGGTATAACCCTTGCATTAACTGGAGTAATCTTACTTTTTTACAAGCCAAAAATCTTGAGCGAAACTTTGCGTGAATAATCCGGTTCTTCCAAGATATGAAAAGAAGACCTATTGAAACAAAGTAGAGGCAAATAGAAAGTCTAGTCTGGTCTAGAAATTGTTTAGGTTAAAGGAAAACCATATAAATCGCTAATACGCTGTTCATTTGCACAGTTGGAGAGAATACAAGTGCCAAAATGGGGATACTCCATCACAGAAGAAGAATTAGATCCAGAAAAAACTGTTAAGGCAAGTGGACGAGAGGTTAGAGTATCCCATAAACCAGCCCGCGAAGTGTGCAAAACAATTAAGGGAATGATGCTCACTCAAGCAAAACAATATCTCAAAGATGTTATGAATAAAAAAAAGGCTGTTCCATTCAGAAGATTCAAAAAGAAAGCAGGGCATCGCCACGGATTGGAAAAAGCTTATGCAGGTAAATATCCTGTAAAAGCTGCGAAACATGTTTTAAAGGTTATAGAAGGAGCAGAAGCAAACGCAGAAAACAAAGGCTTAGACACTGAAAGACTTCGCATTATTCACGCATCCGCATATCCAGGAGTCAAGGTAAAACGTTTCACACCAAGAGCACAGGGAAGAGCCACACCAAAATTCCAAACTTTATGTCACATTGAAATAGCTTTGGAAGAGCAATCTGAAGCAGGAGAAGAAGCATAATGTCTACCGTGAAACATTTTATAATTGAATCCCGAAAAAAGACAGAAATCGACGAATTTCTTCAGAAAAAACTTGAAAAAGCTGGTTATGGCGGAGTAACAATATCAAAAACCCCACTTGGAACACACATAGTAATCTACGTCATGCGTCCAGGCTTAGTCATAGGACGCGGTGGAGAAACCATAAAAGAACTTGCAAATATCCTAGAAGAAAATTTCAAAGTTTCAAACCCACAAATTTCTGTTTCTGAAATTGAAATTCCCGAATTTAACGCTTATGTTGTTGCCTCACGTGTTGCCTCTGCACTACAAAGAGGCATACATTTTAGACGCGCTGGATTTTGGGCTCTAAGTCAAGTCATGGAAGCTGGAGCCTTAGGAGCAGAAATAATCATAAGCGGCAAACTAAGAACTGAAAGGGCGAGATTTGAAAAATTCCGCGCAGGGTACTTGCCAAGATGTGGAGAACCGCCAAGAAAGTACCTTCGAAAAGCCGAAGTTCATGTTCAACTAAAACCTGGCATTTTCGGTATAAAAGTTAAGATTATGCCCCCAGATGCAATTTTTCCTGACAAAATCCAAATTGTCGGAGAAACTCCGCCTGCAGAAGAGACTATGGAAGTAGCTACCGAAAAAGCAATGCGAGAAGAAGAAACCGAAGAACCAAGCGAAAAAGCGGAGGAAAATGAGTAAATGCCAATATTACGAGTGAAAGAAATACGGGGCATGTCTTCTGAGGAAAGAATGAAAAGACTAGGCGAATTCAAAACAGAACTTCTCAGATTAAAAACCATGATTGAAGCAGGAGGCACTATCGAAAATCCGGCAAGGATAAAAGAGCTTCGAAAGACAATCGCCCGCATACTGACAATAGATAAAGAAGAAGCAATTAAACTCGGAAAAAAGAAGACTAAGGGGAAAGAAAAATGAAAGTGACGCCAGACTTAATCCGCTACGAATTCATTGGAACCGAAGCCAAAGTTTCCAAAAGCAAACATCCAAGTTATGTGGGAATATCAGGTAAAATAATAGATGAAACACGAAATACATTCACAATCTTACATCAAGGAAAAAGAAAAAGAGTCATAAAAGACTCTGCAATTTTTCATTTCCGTTTTCCCGATGGAACAGTCGTTGAAATTGACGGAAAAATTCTTGTCGGAAGACCTGAAGACCGCCTCAAGAAACATGTCAGGAGGCTGTGGTAATGTCGCTGACTTTTAAAAAACCCAAAAAATCCTGCACGGATAGAAATTGTCCCTTCCATGGCGAACTTCCAATACGAGGGCGCGTATTAGAAGGGTCGGTTGTCAGCGCAAAAATGGATAAAACAGCAATCGTGAAACGTGATTATCTTCGCTATGTTTCAAAATTCATGCGGTACGAAAGAAGACACAGTCGCATTCCCTCCCATAACCCGCCCTGCATAAGCGCTGAAGAAGGAGACAGAGTGATAATAGCAGAGTGCCGACCGATAAGCAAAACCGTGTCCTTCGTCATTGTTGAAAAACTGGAGGAACGGTAAGATGGCAGCAAAAGCAAAACAGAGAGCATTAGTCGCGAAAGGAATGATAGGACAAAGTCCCAAACTCTCAAAAGGACTGTCTGCAGGTTCAGTTTTAAGATGCACTGACAATACAGGCGCTAGAGAATTACGGCTTGTTCAAGTCATGGGCTATAAGGGAAGATTGCGCCGCGTCCCATCCGCCACTGTAGGCGACCAAATCACTGTTTCTGTTAGACAAGGAACACCAGACATGCGTAAAAAAATCTTCCAAGCGGTAATTGTGAGACAAAAACGACCATTCCGAAGATCCGAGGGAATTTGGGTTCAATTTGAAGATAATGCTGCAGTAATAATAACTCCAGAAGGAGAGATGAAAGGTTCAGAAATTCGTGGACCAGTAGCGAAGGAGGCAGCTGAAAGATGGCCGAGAATAGCCAGTGCCGCCAGCATAATCATATAGGTGGAGAAAAAGCATGGAAACAATGAAACCGACAAAACAAAGAAAAATGATATATCAAGCGCCAGACCACACACGTTATAAGCTTTTTGCTGCACCCCTTTCACCTGAACTTAGAACTTCGCATAGCGTAAAAACTCTTCCCGTCAGAAGCGGCGACTCGGTTCGCATTATGAGAGGCGACCACAAGGGAATTGAAGGAAAAATCACCCGTGTTGACAGAGCAAAATATAGAATTTATGTTGAAGGCTTGACAAGAGAAAAAGTTGATGGGACAACAATATTTGTTCCAATTCACCCGTCAAAAGTTATGATTACACGCCTAAATCTAGAAGATAAGTGGCGAAAGCGAATCTTAGAGAGGAAAAAAGTTGTAGGCAAAAAAGAAAAGGTCGCAGAGAAACTCGCAAAAGAAGTTACAGAGATAAAAGAAGAAGTAGTTGAAGAGAAACCTCTGGAAAAGAAACCAAAAAGAAGAAAGAAAGCACCAAAAAAGCCGCCAGCAGAAAAAGTGACGGAGAGAGTTGCAGAGGTCAAAAAGGAAAAGAAACCAAAGGCAAAGAAACCGAAAGCCAAAAGAAAAATTGCAAAAAAAACTGAGGGAGGAACATAAATCATGGGTAAGAAAGGAGGGTCATCAGGGTTAAAACGCAAGCCAGCACCCAGATTCTGGCCAATTCACAGAAAAGAATTCACATGGGTTGTAAATCCTGCTCCAGGACCTCATTCTCTTCAAAACTGCCTACCGTTAGCAATGGTTTTACGGGATATTCTTGGTTTTGCACATACAAGGAAAGAAGCTAAAACAATCGTTTCTCAGGGAAAAGTGTATGTAGATGGCAGAATTAGGCGTGAGGACAATTTTCCTGTGGGCTTAATGGATACTGTTTCAATTCCAGATGCCAATAAAGACTTTCGCGTATTACCTTCTGAAAAGGGTCTAATTCTCCATCCAATCACCAAAGAAGAAGCCGCTTTTAAACTGTGCAGAATTGAAAATAGAACCATTGTGAAAAGCGGGCATATACAATTAAATCTTCATGATGGCTCAAACATTTTAGTGAAACTTGACCCAAATAATCCACAAGATGTTTACAAGTCTTTTGACACCGTAAAAATAAGTCTTCCAGAAAGACAAATATTGGAACATATAAAAATGAAAGAAAATTATTTCGCGATTATAACTGGTGGAAAAAACATTGGGAAATATGGTAGAATAGTGGAAATTGAAAGTGCTGAGTCGAAGAAACATAGAAACGCTTTTGTAACTATTGAAGACATGGGAGGCAATCGTTATCAAACAATCTTGAACTTCGTTTTCGCAATAGGTGAGACTCAACCACTTATATCACTAATGGGGTCGTCCAATGTCGTCTGAAGATGAAATCTGCAAAGCATGGGAAGACCAGCCCATGCTCAAACCGAAAATAGAGAAAGTTGTTGTCAACATTAGTGTCGGAAAATCTGGTGAACCCCTAGAAAAGGCTGCAAACGTTTTAAAAGATCTAACGAATCAAACTCCCTGTAAGAGAAAAGCCAAGAAGACTATAAGAGATTTTGGAATTAGAAGAGGCGAACCTATAGCGTGCATCGTGACGCTTAGAGATGAAAATGCATTGGAGTTTTTGAAGAAAGTCTTACCTATAATCGACAACAAAATTTCTAAAGAAAGTTTCGACAGAAACGGCAACTTCTCTTTTGGCATAAAAGAACATATCGAAATTCCAGGCGTGAAATATGATCCTGACATAGGCATATTTGGTATGGATGTCTGCGTCTCTCTTAGCCGTTGTGGATATCGCGTGAAGAACCGACATAGAAAGAAAGCAAAAATTGGCTCTAAACATATTTTAAAGCCAGGGGAAGCCATGATATTCGCAAAAATAGCTTTAGGGATTGAAATTGTGTAAATGGAGGATATAAATGGGCAAACAAAAACCAAAAAAAGAAGTAAAATATGGTAAAGGTGCAAGACCATGCAGTAGATGCGGGTCTTATGGTCCTGTTATTCGGCGTTATAATTTATATTTATGTCGGCATTGTTTTAGAGAAGTAGCCAAAAAACTTGGCTTCAAAAAGTATGAATAACGAGGAAAATGCGATGGATACACTGGCCAATGGTTTAACAACAATCATGAATAATGAAATGCGCAACACTCGTGAATGCATAATTAGTCCAGCCTCTAAACTTTTGGGCAGAATCTTGAGAATTATACAGCTAAATGGCTACATTGGAGAATTTGAATTCATTGATGACGGCCGCTCTGGAAAGTTCAAAGTGCAACTTTTGGGCAGAATAAACAAGTGTGGAGCCATCAGACCGAGCTTTTCTGTTAAAATAGAAAAGTTTGAAGAATGGGAGAAAAAGTTTCTTCCATCAAGAGATGTAGGCATATTGGTAGTTTCAACATCTAAAGGAGTGCTATCACATAGAGAAGCTAAGGAAAAGCGCATTGGAGGAAAATTATTAGCATTCGTTTATTAAAAGTGGGGCTTTAAAATGCGGGCAATAGAAATTTCAAGAACTATCCAGATACCTGATGACGTAGAAGTGACTATCGAAGGAAAAAAAGTCACAGTTAAAGGTGTAAAAAGCATGTTAACTCGTGATTTCTCTTACGCCCCCATATCCTTTGAACTTAACGGGAATAACATTCGAGTCTGGGCTGAATGGCCAAGTAAAAAAGAAACAGCCATGGTTGGCACAATTTGTTCGCATATCCAAAATATGATCATAGGGGTTAGAAAAGGCTTCACTTATAAGCTCAAAATAGTGTTTTCGCACTTTCCAATTTCAATTAAAGTGAAAGACAAAACAATTTTAATTGAAAATTTCACTGGAGAACGAAATCCAAGAAAGGCCAAGATAATTGGTAACCCTAAAGTCACAATTCAAACCGAAGACATAATCATTCAAGGTGTGAATCTAGAAGATGTAAGCCAGACTGCTGCAAATATTGAACAAGCAACCAAAGTGAAAAGGAAGGACCCTCGTGTTTTCTTAGACGGCATATATGTATATGAGCGAAGTGAGGGAATGGAAGAATGAAAAAGTTAGAAACTGCTGCTGCAAATAAGGCATTAGAACTCAGAGAACGCGTGAAAAAGAGCAAACCAAAATTTGTCAGACAGGAAAGCTGGCGGTATAAGCGTTTGAAAGAAAATTGGCGCAGACCACGGGGATTAGACAATAAAATGCGAAGAAAAATTAAAGGATGGCCACTAACCGCAAGTGTTGGGTATAGAGGACCAAAAGTTGCCAGAGGGCTTCATCCATCTGGTTACAAAGAAGTTTTGGTGTATAACACTAAGGATCTTAAGGGAGTAGACCCGAAAACCGAAGCCATAAGGATTGCCCATACTGTTGGAAAGAGGAAAAGAGCTAAAATTATTGTTGAAGCCAAAAGAAAGAAGCTAAAGATTCTGAATCTTGGAGAAGTTAAAGAAATTACTAAAAAAGAAGAAGAGAAACTTGAAGAAAGAGAAGAAGTAGAAAAAGGAAAGGAAAAACCAAAACAAACTAAAACAAAGGGAGAAGAAGAGAGCGATGGCGAATCTTAAAAGTCAGCGGCGTTTAGCAGCGAAAATACTGAAAGTTGGACAAAACCGCGTGTGGATAGACCCAGAAAAGACAGACGATGCAGAAGTAGCAATGACGCGAGATGAGATCAAAAAACTAATCCATGAAGGCATCATAAAACCGTTGCCTGAAAAAGGCATCAGCCATGCAAGAGCACGAATTATACACGAAAAGAAAAAGAAAAGAAGGCGATATGGACCAGGTAGCAGAACAGGGTCGGGACATGCAAAGATTTCTAAGAAAGAGGCGTGGATGAGTAGGATTCGAGCTTTGAGAAAGAGGCTTCGTGAATTAAAGGCAAACAAGGTCATTTCGGAAGATAATTATCGAAAATTGTACAGGATGGCAAGCAGTGGAAAATTTGCGTCTGTTGCTGATTTAGAGCGTTATCTGAAAGCACATGAGCTTTGGAGGAAACGTTAATGGCTAAAAACTCTCGCTATTGTGTTCAATTCAGACGAAGAAGGGAAGGAAAAACGAACTATAAGGCAAGAAAAGCCTTAGTGTTGTCTGGAAAACCGCGATTAGTAGTGCGTGGCACCATTAAAAATATAATTGCCCAGATAATTACCGCGAAGCCTCATGGAGATGAGGTTCTTGTTTCTGCTCACAGTAGGGAATTGGGAAATCATGAATGGAAAGCGCCTAAAGGAAACATTCCAGCCGCATACTTGACTGGGCTTCTATGTGGGCTAAAAGCTAAAGCCGAAGGCATAAACGAGGCTATTCTGGATATAGGGTTACATTCACCTTCAAAAAGTGCAAGAGTTTTTGCTGTTTTAAAAGGTGTTCTAGACGCTGGAATAGATGTGCCGCATGGTGAGGAGAAACTGCCTGATGAAAAGAGAATAGAAGGCGAACATATAGCACAATATGCAGAAAGCTTAACCTCTAATCCAGAGGAATATCAATCTAAATTTTCAAAATATTTGGAACAAAAACTATCCCCAGAAACTCTTCCTAAACACTTTGCAAAAATAAAAACTCAAATTTTGGGGGCGTTTAAAGGTGGAGGTAGTAAAAAGTGACTGCCAGAAGAGAAAAATCAGAAAGTCTAGAGCAGTGGGTTCCTAAAACCCGCCTTGGAAAAATGATTCAAGAGGGTAGAATTACATCTATTGAAGAAGTTTTTATGGGTGGATTGCAATTACGCGAACCTCAGATTGTTGATGCATTGCTTCCTGATTTACAGGAAGAAGTAATAAACATTAACTTAGTTCAAAAACAGACAGATGCAGGCGAAAAATCGAGATTTAAAGCTATAGTTGCTGTTGGAAATAGAGATGGCTACATAGGTTTAGGAGCGGGAAAAGCAAGCCAAGTGCGAACCGCCATAGAAAAAGCTTCCACAGACGCTCGCTTGAAGATTGTCCCAGTAAGACGAGGATGTGGAAGTTGGGAATGTGGTTGTGGAAAACCTCATTCGGTGCCGTTTCAAGTTGAAGGAAAGTGTGGCGGCGTAAAAATAGTCATTCTTCCTGGACCTCGTGGTTTAGGTTTGGTTGCAAGCGAGGTTGCAAAAGTGATTTTGAATCTTGCTGGTATTAAAGATTGTTGGACAAGAAGCTATGGTTCTACAAGGACTATCCCTTCTTTCGCTTATGCAATTTTTGACGCTGTAAAGGAAACTTACAGCCTTATAACTCCTGTTGATTGGGTGAAATAGGTGACTGAAACTAAGGAACGTAAATGTATTTGCGCGGTAAGGATTCGCGGAACAATTAGTGCCTCTCGAGAGGTTAGGGAAACTTTGCAGATGCTTCATTTGACAAGAAATAATTATGCAGTGCTAATCGACAACCGTCCCTCATTTCTCGGGATGCTGAAAACTGCACAACATTTTGTTACGTGGGGTGAAATTTCGAAAGAAGCTGTGCAAATGCTAGTAAAAGAAAAAGGAAGACTTGTTGGAGGCAAGAAATTAACCGACGAATATGCACAGAGCGTGGGCTTCAAATTGGTAGATGAGCTTGCAGAGGCGATTTTCCATTGTTATGTGGAATATTGGAAATTGCCAAATGTGCAACCAGTTTTTAAGTTGCACCCGCCAACTAAAGGTTTCAAAGGGAAAATAAAAAAGAGCTATGGCATGGGCGGAGAGTTAGGATACAGAGGAGAGAAAATCACAGAACTTATAAAACGAATGTTTTAAGCACTTGTTTTTAACATCTTTATTTGCGATACGTTTTATAACCTCTTCTGAGATGCCATTGTATCCGAGGAGAAAGGAACATTGAGCGCGAAGTGGCGGAGAACTAAAAAAAACCTGAAAAAATTTAAAACTTTCAAACCATTAAAAAGAAGTGAAAACAAAAAAGTGCCTAAAATATTCCGCATCAAAAATTTGAAAATGAAGGGGCATTCTCGTCCTTTCGCCTATGCTGTTCCGAAAATTTACAGAAAAAGAGAATTGAGAGAGCCTGAGCCGTTGATTGACATTCTAGAAGAAAACAATGAAGTGATAGTTGTCGCCGAGTTTGCAGGCTTCAGTAAGGAAGATTTAAAAGCTCATGTAAAAAATCAACGTTTAACATTGTCTGCTGAGGCTTTGGATAGAAAATACCATAAAAGTTTAAATCTTCCCACGGAAGTGATACCGAGCAGCATGCGTACAGCATATAAAAATGGAGTGCTTGAGGTTCGATTAAAAAAGATTGCAAAAGAAAAAGCCGTAGATAGAATAGCAGGGTTAGAAAATGCCTCATAAGCTCAGAAAAATCCGAAAGAAGCGGGGTTCAAGAACCCAAGGCTATGGTAGAGTAGGTCAACATAGGAAATCAGGTTCTAAAGGAATGCGAAACGTCGGGCGTCATAAGCATTTATGGTCTTATGTAATAAGATATGAGCCTGAATACTTCGGTAAGAAAGGGTTCGTTTCGCCTAGAAGACTTGGAAAAAAACATAATGTTATAAATGTCGGAAGACTTGACGAAATAGCCGAAAAAATTTCAACAGAGAAAAAGAATGGCAATTTGTTCATTGATTTAGAAAGCCTTGGTTACACTAAACTTCTGGGCACAGGAAAGATTACAAAACCATTAATAGTTAAAGTAGCATCGTGTTCCAAGCCTGCAGCTGAAAAGATTAAAGAAGCCGGTGGACAAATATTAGTGAAACTTCAAGAAACTGGAGAGTAACCGTTGAACCATGGCTGGAAGATTTTTAAGCCTATTCAAACCCATTGCAAGAATTATTCCAGAAATTAAGGCTCCAGAGCGCAGAGTGCGATTCAATGAAAAACTCTTTTGGACAGCGCTTGTCCTAATAATCTACCTGGTAATGTCAGAAATCAGTCTTTTTGGCATCCCAGGCTCAGTGGAGGAAAGGCTTAGTGCCTTGAGAGTAATTTTTGCTTCCAGTCGTGGGACTCTTATGGAACTTGGAATAGGTCCAATAGTTACCGCAGGGCTAATACTGCAGCTTTTAGTTGGTTCGGCTATGATACAATGTGACATGTCAAATCCTGAAGACAGAGGTTTGTTCACAACAGCAAGCAAAGTCTTCTCAATAGTCCTTACTGGCGTCCAAGCATCAGCCTACATAATCGGCGGAATGTACAACCCGCCAGAAGGCGGCACGTTACCTGGAACAACAGCCATCATTATTTTACTGCAACTCTTAGCAGCTGGAATAGTCGTTATATTATTAGATGAGCTTGTTCAAAAGGGCTGGGGGTTCGGCAGTGGAATAAGCCTTTTTATCATGGCTGGTGTTGCACAACAGATTTTCTGGCAAATGTTTAGTCCTGGAACTGGCTTATTTGTTGGTTCTCTCGCAGCTGTTTTGAATCGTGTTGAGCCGATGACATGGACTACGTGGATACTTGGCTATGGTCCTTACCCATCCTTGGTCGGATTGATAGCCACAATTGTTGCCTTTCTCATAATAATCTATATGGAAGGAGTGAGAGTGGAGTTGCCAATATCTTATGCTGGTTATAAGGGTTTCCGAAGTAGATATCCAATAAAACTTCTCTATGTATCCAATCTGCCAGTAATTTTTGCATCTGCTCTTTTCGCTAACATCTATCTATTTTCGCAACTCTTTTGGAACTCGTACAATCGAAGCAACACAAACTTCTGGCTTAATCTTCTAGGAATGTATGAATGGAAAACTCCACCTGGAGGCGGCGACCCAACACTGGAACCCGTCGGAGGGCTTGTATATTATGTAACTGCACCCCACAGCATTGCAGATGTTGCAGCACACCCAGATAGGGCTATAGGCTACTTGATAATTCTTGTCGCTTTCTGCATAGTCTTTTCACTCACGTGGATTGAAGTTGGTGGCTTAGGGCCGTCAACAATATCTAAACAACTTGTTGACTCTGGCATGCAGATTCCTGGTTACAGACGCTCTGGAAAAGCTATCGAACCCATTCTTAAACGCTACATACCTACGGTAACAATTCTTGGTGGAATAATTGTGGCGCTTATTGCAGGCATTTCAGATTTCTTTGGAGTTTTCGGTTCTGGAATGGGTATTCTGCTTTCTGTGGGAATAATTTATCAGTATTATGAGACATTAATGCGTGAAAGAGCCAGCGAAATGTATCCAGCCCTTAGACGATTATTCGGAGAATAGCCTGGTAGGCGAAAATAGTTATTAGTGGGAATGAAACAAAGAAAATTGTTAGAAACTTTATGGTAGAGGAATATGATGAGTACAGAAATGATTGAAATGATTACACAAATACCGCTTGCTCCAATCGTAATAATGTTACTTTGCATGCTTATCTCCTTTGCCAACTCTTCTCTTAATCGCCTCTTAATAAGTCGTTTTGTAGGCTGGAAACAATATCTAGTAATGCAAAAAGAAATTGCAGAATACCGTTCTCAAACAACTCAAGCGCTTCGTAAAGGCGACAAAAAACTTCTGGAAAAATTGAAAAAAAAGGAACCTCAAATCCTCAATATGCAGAAAAAAATGGCTAAACCTCAAGTAATATTAATGGTGCTCTCCTTCAGCTACATCTTCATCTGGGTTTTTGTATTATGGCCACTGTACGGAGCTAACATTGTTGCATACATTCCAATAATCGGTAAAGCACAAGTATTCTGGTGGTATTTCATCTGCTCCTTCCTTTTTGGCACGTTTGCAAATCGTCTGTTAGGCATAATGCCAATAGAATAGGAAAGTTGAAACAATGCCACAACCTCATTTACGGACACGCAGCAAAAAACGCTTGAAAGTGAAAATACCAGGCGGTGAAACCCGCATTCATTATAAAACAAAGGACATTTCGCCACTTTCATGCGTATTATGTAATAAACTTTTAGCAGGAATAGGGCATCGCACTCCAGCAAGAATGCGCAAACTGAATCGTAGCAAAAAAAGAATTTGTCGACCTTACGGCGGAAAAATATGCCACAACTGCCTTAAGAACTCTTTAAAGCAGACCGTAAGAATCTTTTAGGCAACAATTTTTGAGGCATACCTAATGAATGTAAAAGGAAAAATCAATAAACCTATAGTGATTTGTATCTGCGGAATGGCTGGGAGCGGAAAAAGCACGGTTGCAAAGAAAATCGCCCAAAAATATAAACTCAAATACTATTCAGGTGGAGATGCACTAAAAACCCTAGCCATAGAAGAAGGCTATAAACCCATT
The DNA here is from genome assembly GCA_964469615.1 of uncultured Candidatus Bathyarchaeia archaeon. Classification (GTDB taxonomy): domain Archaea; phylum Thermoproteota; class Bathyarchaeia; order Bathyarchaeales; family Bathycorpusculaceae; genus CAYXZM01. Next base: position 16,956 of record CAYXZM010000022.1, read on the forward strand.
AATCATGGATGGTGGGAACAAAAGGAAGGAATGCGCTTTTTAGAAAAAAGAGAAAAAGACCCAAAGTTCGATGAAGTAGTTGACAAAAAACTTTTGGAGTTTGCAGAGCAAGGGAACGTAGTTTTAGATAGCTGGACAATGCCATGGCTTATGAAGAAAGGTTTCAAAATATGGTTGGAAGCGTCTCCTGAAAAGAGGGCGGCAAGAATAGCTAAAAGAGACAAGATAAGCCTTAAAGAAGCCTTAAAAGCGTTGGAAAACAAGGAGAAAAAGACAAAAGCAATTTACAAAAAGCTTTATGGTTTCTGTTTAGGAGAAGATTTCAAACCTTTCCATCTAATTCTAGACACAGACAATTTAAACGCTCAAGAAGTATTCCATGTTTTATGCGAAGTAATCGACAACGTTATCATTAATTCACGAAGCAAGAAAAATTTTACTGATATGCAAAAAGTGGAATTATAAGAAATCAAAAATTGTTTTTATCTGATAAATGCGAAAGTTTTTTAAAACTTTAGAATTAGCTTCTATATTATTCCTCTAGAACCAACCTCTAGGCTTAAGAGGGAGGAGAATCTAAAATGAAAAGGAGCGATTATCTAATTCTCAGCTTCTCTATTACAGGAATAATTTTTTGCATACTTCTATCTTACATATTCATCAATAAAGAATCGACTTTTATTCTTGCAGTTTTTAATTTGCTTTTTATCACGTTGACTTTTCCTCTCGACGGAAAACTGATTTATAAAACATGTTTGCTCTTGCTTGGCAATATTGTCGGTGCTTTTTTGAACTACTTTTTCCTGTTATTTACCTTCCTTGGAATTTATTGTCTGGGAGAGTTCTTCAATATCATATGCGCAATTCTCAACCCATTTGCAAATCTTGTATGGATTGTTTCATTTTGGTCAATCAGTCTAGCATTTTTAGCCAATTCTAAAAAAGAAGGCAAGGACAAAATTTGATAGCCGAGATTTTAAAGGCATTGTTCATTCTATTAACAGTCTTAATGATAGCCTATCTTGGCAGACATTACATTTTCACTCTAACAGTCCTTAAAAACTCTCAAAAACGCAAAAAAGATGCCAACGCAGAAAACATAGTTTATCAACCATTTGTGTCGATTCTAATTCCAGCACGGAATGAGGAACGGGTGATTGGAAGAATTCTTCAGAGGATGACTAAACTGACTTATCCAAAAGATAAAACGCAGATAATAGTCATTAACGATGGCTCAACAGATAACACTGGAATAATAGCTGAAGAATACGCAAAAGTGCAGAGCCATATCACTGTCGTACACCGAAACAAGGAAGAAGCAGGAAATGGAAAAGCAGCGGCATTGAACGCCGGGTTTAAGTATGCGAAAGGTGAAATCGTTTTTTGCTTTGACGCTGACTATTACCCGCAAAGAAACATTCTAGAAAAACTTGTAAAAGAATTCACTGACCCAAAGGTGGGGGCAGTGCAGGGAAGAGTCGTTGTGTTAAATGAACCCCAAAATATGGTTACGAGACTTGTAACGTTAGAAAGAATAGGTGGATACCGTGTTGACCAAAAGGCACGAGACAGCTTGGGGTTAATTCCACAATTCGGCGGAACCGTTGGCGGGTTAAGGCGTAGTTTATTAGAATGCTTAGGAGGATGGGATGAATCGATTTTGGCTGAAGACACAGATCTAACTTTTCGTGTTTATCTTGCTGGTTATCGGATTCGTTATGTCTATGATGCAGAATGCTATGAAGAAGCTGTTGAAAGCTGGCGTGCATATTGGAGGCAAAGGTATAGATGGGCAAAGGGTCATATGCAATGTGCTTTCAAGTATATGTTTAAAATTTTGAAAAGTGGAAATTTAACACTTAAAGAGAAAATTGACGGTTCTCTCTTGTTAAACGTGTATTTCATGCCAATATTTGTTCTCTTTTCATGGATCATAGGCATTCCACTTTTTCTCTCTCATCCTCCACAATGGCTTAGCATTTCATGGGCTTTCATGCCGATTTTCCTCTATAGTTTTGTAGGTAACTTCGCACCATTCTTTGAAGTGGGAATTGGCGCATATCTTGATGGTAGAAACAGGGCCTTATGGCTAATTCCCCTTTTAATCTTTGCCTTTCTATACAATATTCCAATATGCACAAAAGCCCTATTAGATCTAGCTGTATCCAAAATTACTAGAAAAAAGAATAACTACTGGGCGAAAACATATCATTCAGGAAACGGAAATACTTATATTATAAATTAAGGCATAGGCATTTAAAAGATGAAGATGCTTCCAAATCTGAATCCAACATTTATCATTTTAATTCTCGGAATTGTAATTTTCATTTTTGTCATGTTTTTACCAGCTTTTCTTGAACTGAAAAAACCCAAAGATGCAGGACCAAAAATGATTATGGACTATAACTTTTCAGCAAATTTTGCAATGAAAGAAATTCCAATAACGGATCTAGAAGAAACACACGGATTCGATCAAACACTCGTTAAGAGAATAATTGATGCTGTTAGTGTTTTGCCAAACTTAGAGGTGTAAGATTATTTCTCTTTAGAAACAGTTTGGCGTTTTTCCATTGCTCTCGAGCTAGTTGTAGGTTGCCGATAACACTACCATGGAGGGAGTAAAAGATGTAGCAGAGATAGGTGCACTTTGTGCACTCGCTGTAAATTTTTCGCAATATATTAAACTCATCACTATTCCAAGCCTCGGGCAGATCAAAAATTGATGCCGCTGGTTTATGAAGGTGACAACCAGCGACACGGCCTAAATGATCTATCATAAAGAAATTTCGGAGTGCCTGACACTTCCATGTTCTTCTACCAGTCAAATAAAGATTTTTGACAGCTTCCAATATTTTTGTTGTCATTAAAATGTTACTTTCTTTTCGTTGAAGATTAATAAGCGAATCGCAAAGTTTAACCATTGCTTTTTTATCGCTTATTGAAAACATGTCGTTTTTCTTACCAATTTTGAAAAGCTGGGTTGGTTCTCCAGAGGAGTCATAAGAGTAAAGACAATACCAAATTGGGACATCTTTTTTTAGAAAATAGTTTGTTAAATCCATAATCTCATAAAGATTAAATTGTGAGATTGTCGGTGTTATACTTACATTTATTCCTTCTTCACGCAGTTTTTTAACAGCGTACATAGCCTTTTTCAAAGATCCCTTAACACCTTTGATATAATCGTTTTTTCTAGGAGCTAGGCTGTCAATTGAAATAGCCACAAAGTCTGCACTGCGTAGGGCATCAATTTTTTCTGCAGCCATGCTGCCATTATCATAAACTGTAGTTATGAAATAGCGCGAAGCGTATTCAATTATTTCATCAATGTCCTCTCTTAAAAGTGGGTTTCCCCCAGAAATTACAATCTCAATTAGACCAAGTTCTTTAAGTATGTCCAACCCTTTCTTAATCTCTTCTGTGGACATTTCTTTTGCGTCTTGTTCTTGCCAAACATTACATCCTTTACAATGATAATTGCATTTTCGTGTAACCATCCATTGAGCATGGCGAGGTCTATAAGGGATTAGAGAACGAAACATGATGCTGGCACTTTTTTCTAAACTCATCACCAATCAGCATACACCATAGTACGAGGTTATTAATCTATTAAAAGGCAACTATATAAAAAATATGAGGCAAGGTTGCTCATTTTAGCATTAGCCTAAAACTTTCTATTTTGCAAGTCCTTCGTTTCCAAGTATTGTTTTAATCCCAATCCATTGGATAGCGCCAAATCCTATTAAAAATCTGAACCAAACCGACACAATTCTTATTAAAACTGTAGCCGCAGCGCTAACATTTAATGGTACGCCGAAAACTCCAAAAAGTGTTGTCATTGCAATTTCGGTCACTCCAATTTCCGCAGGTATCCCCACGGGAACAGATTTTAATGCTATCACAAGAGAGTAAACTATGATGAGAGTAGCCCAATCTAAGACGTAGCCCATAGCCGCAAAAACAAGATAGTATATGGAAATTCCAGAAAACCATGATAATATGGAAAATCCTACAGGTAGAATAAGTTTTTCGAGGTTTGCGCGAAAGATTCGCAGAGACTCGTAAAATGCGCTTATGCTTTTTCTAACCTCATCCCTCCAAACATTAAGGTTCCATCTTCCACAGGTAATCTGTTCAATAAAAGCGATGATTTTGGCAATTACGTTTTGTGTCCAATTCTCCTTGAGGCATAAGACGAGGATGATTGAAAGAACAATGATGCTTCCAGTTACAACGAACAGTATTAGGCTTTGTATTAAGCTTAGAGAGGGAAAGCTCCATATCGACAATTGCAGTGCACCAAATATCAGGGCGATAACCGTGTACAGCATGCCGAATATTCTCTGTGTCATAACCGAAGCGGCAGCCTTTCCAGCATCTATCCCATCTTGAGTAACAAAGTAAATTCTAGCAATTTCGCCACTGACAGACTCTGCTGGTATGAGCAAATCTATAAAGGCACTTGCATAGGAATATGTGAAAGTTTTCTTAAATGGCACGCTTACTGAGAGCGGTTTCAGATAGTAGTGCCATGCTAATGCGAAAAAGCCCATTTCAAGTATCGATGCAGCAATGGAAACAGTGAAGATTGCAGGGTTTGTTTGTTTTATTTTCTCTATCATTTCATTTATGTTTACAAAAAAGATTAAGTATAATACAAAAGCTAGGAATCCAGCAAGTAAAAATGGGATTGTCCTTTTCAGTAGTGTTTTTCTCTCTATTACCATAAGTAACTGCACCGATGTCTCATTGGGTAAGAATATCAAAGTATTATGTTTTTTCCAAGATTAGGAATTTTTGTCAAGCTTGTTGAATTAAAAAACATCCATATATACGTATATAACGAAAATATACAAATGCCAAGGGCGATGGCTTTTGCATTTCACTGAAGAATACTTTAAAAGCTTCAAATATTCGCAAAGAGAACAGCTAATAAAAAGACATATTTTCGAAACTTTAAGATGGGCTTCTAAAATCTCTGGTTCTGAACTTTTGAATGGGAAAGGTAAAACTGCTTTAGACGTGGGTTGCGCTTATGGATATGCTGTTAACTTTTTATCATCACTTGGTTATCATGCCTACGGCATTGACATTTCCAAACATGGCATAAAAAAAGCAAAAAGACTTCATCCCGCAGACTTTCTCATCAGCGATGTGCAAACAGGTCTTCCATTTAAAAAGGATTTCTTCAATCTAATTACTTGCTTTGAAGTTTTAGAGCATCTACTGAATCCTTTGCAAGCTTTGAGAAATATGTTCGCTCTTTGCAATGGAATAATGATTTGCACGACTCCCAATAGGCTTGTAGAAAAGCCCATCAAAAAAATTGTGAGAGACTTTGATGAAACCCATGTTAGTGTTAAGACTGAGGATGAATGGGGAGAATGCATAAAAAAGCTCAACAGTGCATTTTTTATAGTTGAAGCCTTTTTTGATGCAAATTTGAAGGTCGGAGATAAACTATTATTTAAATCTCTTCACATACCTTATTTTGGTTTAAACCTTAGAATATTAATTAAAAAGTATGGAGATTCGCCTTGATGGATGCAATTGATGTTGTAATGCTTACAAAAAATAGTGAACACTTGCTGGATGAGTGTTTAACATCAATTTACAATAATGTGCCAATCCGGCAACTAATAATAATTGACGGTTTCTCCACGGACAATACTTTGAAAGTATTAGAGAAATTCAGCAAAAAATATGGAAATGTTAAAATTATAATGGAAAAAGGTTCTAGGGCAGTTGCGCGGGAAAGAGGCATAGGCGAAGTGGAAACAGAGTGGTTCATGTTTGCGGACAGCGACGTAGTTCTCTGCAAAGACTGGTTTAAAAAAGCGGAAAAACACATTGACAAAAACGTTGGCGCTGTATGGGGCTTAAACATAGACATTATCCCAAACATCAAAAATAAACTGTTCCTAAAGTCTCTAGCACTTGTTGCAAGAGAATGTTTCAATCTTCGAGGCGGCATGCATGACACATTAATTCGCTCCGAAACTGTAAAAGACATCAAGATTCCTGAGGAATTGCATGCTTATGAAGATGCTTACATCATAAGTTGGATCAAGAAAAAACATTGGAAGGTTATAATTGGAGATGACTTATACTGCCTACATTTCAGACCACAAGATGATTGGAGCCTAAAAGAAAGTCTTTCGTTGGCAATTTTAGATCTGAAATGTGGTATTGTCCATTCTCACATTTTCAGATATGCCTTCTATTATCCTTTTTTCATATTTTACTGGTTTCTCCAGTTAATAGGCAAAAACTCAAAATCTTCTTATCAAAGGGTCAGCCAAAGATGATCAGAAACTGGTCTTGACAACACTTCTATCCTGCCATTCTTCTTCACGATTACACGCTCGTCTTTGCTCTTCATGAATTCTCCAATCACTGAAGCACTAATTCCTTTCAGCCTCAACTTCTCAATTATCTTCACTGCGAATGTTGGTTTTGCTGCGATAAGCAATGTTCCTGAACTGATAAGCTGTAAAGGGTCAATGTGGAAAAATTCGCAAATCTTAGCAGTTTCAGGTTTGATGCAGATTTTTTCTTCAAAGATTTTTACACCCAAGTTTGAGGCGTCTGCCATTTCATGGACCCCCCCCGCTAAGCCGCCTTCTGTGGGGTCGTGCATGGCGTTGACGCCTCCTGTTTTGAAGGCTGTTATGGCTTCTTTGGCTATGCTTATTTGATTGAAAAATTTCTTGGCATTTTCCACAATTGACGCATTAAGGGCTTTTTTCAACTGTTTTTCTCTGTCGGATGCGAGAATAGCTGTTCCTTCTATTCCGACACTCTTCGTTAATATGAGTTTATCTCCTGCTTTGGCTCCACCTGCAGTAACATAATTTCCCTTATCTGTTATACCCATTGTGCAGCCAACAACTATCGGATTTGATAAGCCAGGAGTTATTTCGCAATGTCCTCCAACAATCGCGATGCTTAACTTTTTTGCTGCTTTATCCATTTGAGTGCTTATGACTTCAACTGTTTTTCTATCCGAATTTTCTGGGAGAAGAATGCATGAAAGAAAAAATGACGGCTCTACACCAAAAGTAGCCACATCATTCGCATTAATGTTCACAGCAAGCCATCCAATACGCTCAATTGCCCCAGTAATCGGATCCATAGAAACAATTAGAGATTTGTTTGCTATGTCTATCACAGCGCCGTCGATTCCTACAGATGGACCTAAGACAACTTCGTCTCGTTTAATGCCTAAATTTCTGAAGACAACTTCTCTGAGGATGTCTATGGGGATTTTTCCTAAGGGTAACTTCATCACAAAGCCTCAGAACATTGCTTCTAAATTCTAAGTTGCGGAAAGACACGTAAAACTATTCTTACAACGGGCACAGCAACAACTAATCCTACAAGCATTTGTACTATATTGAATGGAATTTCTGTAGCCGCAGCGGCAACAGGATAATTTAGCACTAAATTCTCGTAGAGGAAATACCCAGCAACCATCTCTAATCCACCCATAACTGTGGCTATAGCTGCGCTTAAACTCGATTTATTGGTTTTCATAGCTATCTTTCTGTTTAGAAAACCGACAATGATTCCTTCCACACCTTTTATGACTAATGTTCCGGGGGCAAATTGGGCTGCAACAATCATGTCTGCTACTGATGCACCAACACCCCCAGCAAGTCCACCGACATATGGACCAAAAAGTAATGCAGCAATATAAATTACTGTTTCACCCAGGTTAAAGTATCCTGAGGTTGCAGGAATACTTATGGTAAATACTATTGTTGCTATACAGACAACTGCAGCAAATATTGCTGCTATAGCTAATTTGAGAGCTATCTCTTCGGGTTTTGCTTTCGCCATTTCACTATCCCATTCTTTTGTGTAGGTTGTTGCTCCTTATTCTATTTTTGGCTGAAAAATCTCTGAAAGTTTTCATAAAATATCTTCTTTTTACACTTTTGCGAAATTTCTGCAGCCTCAACTATTGCTGTCTGTGTAAGATAACGATAATATGGAGCGTCAGAACCGAAAAGTATTCTGTCTTCGTCTATGTCTGCTGCAAGTTCAATATAATCGGGTAAAGTGCCTGACGTTTCAACATAAACATTCTCACATTCCTTTAATGTGTTGATAGCTGATTCCTTCAAATGACCAAGAATAATTGGCAATTTCGGATATTTCTTGGCAATTTTAAGGATAAGTCCAGGCGAGGAGAAACCATCACCAGAATGGAATAGTATTGGAAGTTTTAGTTCGTTTGTTTTTGCGAAGAATTTGTTGAAGAAGGGGTGGTCTGGTCGGAAGCATTCTACAAATGGATGCAGTTTAAGTCCGCTTAAGCCTAAGCAGTCTTTTATGCGTTTTAATTCTTTAATTGCATCTTCTCTTCTCGGGTCTACCCGTCCAAATCCTACCAGACGCTTTGGATATTTCTTTGCATATTTTGCAATGTAATCGTTCATTTCAGGATATTTATCGCCCACATTTGGGTTTGGAAACACTATTGCCCTTTCCACGTTGTATTTATCAAATAGGCTGATGAGCTTATCTACGTAGATTGTTGGGTTAATGAACGGTTGCCAAGGTCCAGATTTTCCTAAGTGCACATGCGCATCGCAAATTTTCAAACAATTCACCAGGCTTATGTGATATATTTTTTAGTGTTTAAATTTTCTCTCATGAGAGTTGCAGTGTTTTGGAATGGGAAAGCCTAAATGTGAGTTTTATGCTGATAAATAGCAAAATGTGAGTTGACCATTATGAGTCAAGAAAAAGTAAAGGAAGACCCCGTTAAATTGCATAAAGATGGAAATACTCTTTGCGATAGTGGTAAGTATAAAGAAGCTAAAAATATTTTCCTAAAAGCTGCTGAATTATATCAAAAAGTGAACAACTTCTTTGATGCTACATCCATGCTATACAAAGCTGGCGAATGTGCTTATATGCTTAAAGATTATGAAGCAGCTACTGAACTTTTCCTAAAATCCGCAGATCTATCCTTTAATAAAGGATTTGACAGATTCGGAGTAAGCGCATTAGAATATGCAAGAGACTGCTATAAGGCAATGAATAAAAAGGTAAAAGTCAAGGAAACAGAGAAGAAGATAAAAGAAGTGAAAAAGAAGTTGGAAGCGTCTTTCTAAAAATATAAAATGCGCACAACACCTCTTTTTCCTATCGTCTGAAATAATAGTTTCATCCGTGTAAAATACTATGGAAGGTAAGGCAAACACTTCAATTTTAGATTTAGCTTCAATTGATATTCACAATTTAAAAGAAAATCTTCATATCCACAACTATAAAAAGACGTTGCTTTTTTAGCTTGATGTTAGGAATAAAAACTGGAAGAACGATTTAATCATGTGAGGAGGCTATAAGAGTCATGTATTACGTTTTTCTAAGTGTTCTAACATTTTTTATTCTAGGACTATCACTTTCTGCATTTCTCTTTTTTAAAATTGGCAACAAAAAAAGCATACTCGAGGTTTTTGTTTTGACGTCAACTATTGGTCCGTTAATAATAACCTATTTAGTGTTACACTTGGTTATGTAGGGTTGCTATCACGTGAAAACATTTTATTTGCTACATTTGCTGTAATTTTTATACCATTTCTATCGAAAGATGTTCGGTTATCAACGAGAAAGTTTTGTTTTTTATTTTATGAGCATATTTGCCAATTGAAAACAAATTTAGGAAAAATGAAGCCTATCGAAGCATTTCCTTTAGGTTTAATACTTTCTATATTGGTTATGACGTCTTATTCTGCGTTTACACTTTCACCAGTATTGAGAGACCCCTACGCTGTATGGTTGTTTTATGGAAAGAAAATAATGGAAACAAGAACTATACCTTTGTTTTATGGAAATGCCCTGGATATATCGTGGAGTGGAAATTATCCTCCTTTAAATTCTTTTCTTGCAGGCTATTACTTCATAATTTTAGGGCAAGCAGTTACGCAAGCTTTCACTCATATATCATGGCTTTATGGAGCCTTAGTGCTCTTGGTCACGTATCTATTGGCTAAAGAACTAGGATTAGGCAAGGTCGCACTCATGTCAACATCATTCCTTACAACTTCAAGTTTATTCACTCTAGAATTAATTAACTATGGTTATGTTACAATTGCATGGTCATTTTATACAATAACCACGTGCCTTTTTCTAGTCAAGTTATTACGCGAAAGAAATATGAGCGCTTCTTTTTCTTTCGGATTAAGTTTAGGTGCAGCCTTACTTTCAACGTACTTATCTTTTATCTTCTTAGTATCATTACTCACTTTGCTAATAGCGAAAGCCATAATAAAAAAGCCAAGCAGACAGAAACTGCTCTTAGAACGAAGTAAACCTTTAATTGTCGGGTTCGCCATAGCGTTTGCCCTAATAACACCGTGGCTTATTAGGAACTATGTGCTTCTGCAGAATCCGCTTTATCCATGGTTTTACGAGTTATTTGGAGGCAAAGGGATAGATTTAGTAATCATTAGAAAGGTGCCGCAACCCAGATACGGTTTAGATCAACTATTCATTGAAAATACATTTACTGCCATGGGAAACTAGGATATAGGCTATGTGCTTCTAATATTCGGTTTAATAGGCTCGTTATACCTTATTTGGCGAAGAGAAAAGCGTTTTGCAGATGTAAGATGGCAAACTCTTACATTTTCACGCTTTCTCTGGTTTCTATGATTTTGTATTACGGTTACGAAAGATATTTCTTAATGGTTGCACCTTTATTAGCAATATCAGCAGGATGTCTGTTTAATAGGATATTTTCATCTAATATGAAAAACCTCAAAATAGTTACCTTGACATTAATCTTGCTGTTCTCATTGCCAAGTTACATCTACCTAATAACCCTAGTACCATATGGAGCACCAGTAGGTGAAACAGAGCAATTAAACAATATAGAGCATTACATTGATCATCACCTTAGTTCTGACGCTGTTATATTAACAAATGAAATACAGCTTTATTTCATAAATCGCAAAGCGATAAATGTCTACAATCTACCAGAAGTATTTCAGGCAAAGAATCTAACAGAGTTAATCAACTCACTCAAGGTTAACAATATCAGCCATGTTTTGATGAATGCTCACATAGATGCAGAAGTTTTAGAAAATACTATCATTTTTTCTGCATTAAAAAACAATAGCACTTTTGAAGTTTTAATAAAAATGCCCCCGTTCACATTGTATGAGGTAAATTACAATGAAAGTTTTGAATGTAGATAATTTTCCTAGTTCACCGTAATATTTTTAGTATTCATAAACTAATATTAAAAATCCACCGTATTTTAAAGGTTAATGTTATGCCGACACCTTTCAAAACTCTGGCTGAATTATGCGAGAAGCTGGAAAACACAAGAAAGCGACTTCTAATGATAGACCTTGTAGCAGATTTCTTACAAAACTTGGAAACGCAAGAGATAGAACCCGCCGTTTCAATGATTCTTGGGAAACCTTTCCCAAAATCGTGTCAGCAAACCCTTGATGTTAGTTGGGCAACTATCAGCGAAATCGTAAAGCGCATAACAAAGGTTGAATGGAATATTTTTATGGACGCTTTCAGTAAAACTGGAGATATTGGCTCTGCTACGAAAATAGTTTTCGAAGCAAGTAAACTAGAAAGACAGGTAGCACTTTTCGAGAGAACATTAACAATAGGGGAGGTTAGGCGCAGTTTAGAAGCCATGGCTGAAGCTACGGGACATGGTTCAAGAGAGAAAAAAGAACGCTTAATAGAGGCCCTGTTGGGGTTAGCTTCACCAATTGAAGCTAAATATCTGGTGAAGATTTTCATAGGCGAGATGAGAACAGGCTTTTATGAAGGATTAATGGAGCAAGCAGTCTCGAAGGCTTTTCAGATTCCTTTAGAACTTGTGCAGAAGGCGAGCATGACTATTAGCGATATAGGGGAAGTTGCCTTCATAGCCAAAAAGGAAGGTGAAAAAGGCTTATCAAAAATGGGCTTTAAAGTTTTCAGACCCGTTAAACTTATGCTCGCTCAGATGGCAGGCAGTTTCACTGATGCTTTGAAAGAGCACGATGGGAGAACAGCTCTCGAATACAAGCTGGATGGCGCTCGAGTTCAGATTCACAAGCTCAGCGGCGAAGTGAGAATTTTCAGCAGAAGATTAACAGATGTCACTGAAAGTTTGCCAGAAATTGTTGAAATAGTAAGGAAAACCATTCTGGCAAAGGAGGCAATATTTGAAGGCGAAGTTATAGCTGTAGATGGTCAAGGCTTTCCAATTCCTTTCCAACATTTAATGCGAAGATTCAAAAGGGTTCACGCAATAAAGGACATGGCTGAAAGAATTCCAGTGAAGCTCTACTTATTCGATATCATTTACCTCAATGGCGAAAGTCTAATCACACTCTCTTATTTACAACGAAGAAAAATTCTCGCCGAAAATGCCGGACAGATACCATTGACAGCACAGAAAATTACAGACAAATCTGAAGAAGCTGAACAGTTTCTCAAAGACGCCATAGATGCTGGACACGAGGGACTAATGGCTAAAAAACCTGAAAGTCCTTATATTCCAGGGACTCGTGGAAAGCATTGGCTTAAAATAAAGCCTGTTCTTGAACCCTTGGATTTGGTTATTGTTGCTGCTGAATATGGTTATGGGCGTAGGCATGAATGGCTTTCGGATTATTATTTGGCGGCGCGGGATGTTGAAACAGGTGAATTTTTGATGGTTGGTAAAACTTTTAAGGGATTGACAGATTCGGAAATTGTTGAAATGACGCTGCGGCTTAAGAAACTGACCATAAAAGAAGAACATAGAAGAGTTGTTGTCATTCCTAAAATAGTTGTTGAGGTAATATATAATGAAATTCAGAAAAGCCCAAAATATAAATGTGGCATGGCTTTACGCTTTGCAAGAATAAGCCGCATCAGAGAAGAAAAAACTCCTGAAGACGCGGACACAATACAGAGAGTTAAAGAAATCTATGAGAAGCAGTTCTCGAAAAAAGGCAGATATAAGACTAATTAAAGCAATTTTAAAAAGGAGAATAATTCAAATGGAGAAGACCCAGAAAAAATCCATGCATGAGGATTTTTACAGTCGACAAATAATTCTAAAAGAACTTGGTTACAAAGGGCAAAAAAAGCTTGCGCAATCAAAGGTTGCAGTTGTTGGACTTGGCGGACTGGGAACAGCTTCATCTCTCTATTTGGCTCTTGCTGGAGTTGGACATTTGCGTTTAATAGATCAAGATACTGTGGAATTGAATAATTTGCACAGACAGATTTTGTACAGCATCGACGATTTGCAATATCCTAAGGTGGAGGTTTCAGCAAAAAGGCTGATAAGAACTAATCCTCTAGTCAAAGTCGAATCTATACCAGAAAATTTGAATGCAAACAATGTTGAAAAGCTTCTGTCAAGTGTGGATTGCGTGGTTGATGGCTTAGATAATATGCGAACGCGATATTTAGTAAACCGTGCGTGTATAAAACTCGGGATCCCCTACGTTTTTGGAGCTGCAATAGGGATTGAAGGAAATCTTTCTGTTTTTGCGTCTCCAGAGACTCCATGCTTAGAATGCGTCTTCCCAAACATAGAGGATAGCGATTTGTTGACATGCGATGTACGAGGCGTGCTTGGAGCTACACCGGGAATTATTGGAACTATGCAAGCCATGGAAACCATAAAGATCCTGACTGGAATAGGTTCTGTTCTGAAAAGTAAGCTCATGGTCTGCGACTTCAGTGACATGTACTTTATTACGATAGACATTTTTAAGAGAGAAAATTGCCCTGCATGTCAAGGCATAACACCAATTCCAAAAATGAAGGAAAAATTAGTCTGGCTATGCGGTCGAAAAACTGCGAATATAAATCCAGAAAAGCCATTAAAATTAAACCTTAATGAAGTTTACGAATCAATCCAACAGCATTTTAAAGTGCGCATAAAATCCTCTCTGGCAATAATTTTCGACTATAAAAATTTTGAAATAAGCCTATTCAATGGTGGACGTATGCTTATAAAAAATGTTGATGATGAAAAATCAGCTTTAACAATTTACAAGAAGATAAACAAAAAGCTTGGCTTAAGCTAAACAAATATTTATTAGGTTTCACCCCAGAGTTTTATGGTGCCGGGGTGGCCGAACGGTTCAGGCGGCGGCCTGCAGAGCCGCTATATGTGGGTTCAACTCCCATCCCCGGCTTCTATAAGTGCATATTCAACTAAAATTTGAATCCCGTTTTCTCGAATATCTTCTAAATCATTTTTTGGCTTGTTTTGCTGGCTAGTTCTTGCTGCATTTTCTCACAGCGCTTAAGCCACAACACATCATATTCTTTCTGTGAAACTATCCTATCCGTTAGATCAGCTATTGAGCGAATGCCTTCATTTTTACACCAATTTACACAAATCTTGTACTCATTCCAATCCAACTTTTCCTCTTCCCAATATACTCTGATTTCTGAAAAACCATGCAGAAACGCTGCGAGGACTCTGGTATGGCCATCTACAAATATACTTCGCCACCAACCTTTTTCACTGGTATAGGCTCAAGCAGTTCGGGCTTTGAAGGATCAAATGTTTTCATAACTTGCGACAGCTTTTCGGAGCTTATGTACAATTGGCTTGGTTGTATTTTATCCAATTTCATCTTAAAAGTTCTAGCCACTTCTGGTGCCTTCTGCATACATAAGCTTATTGCCATCAAACTATTATACGACTTTTTATCTCTTATACTTTGCATCGGTTTCTTTAAAAAGGAGAAAAAGGAAATGGTTTCAACTTTAGGGTGATTATGCGTGATTGTTAAAGTTGCTGTGGTGGGACTCGGTTCTGATGTTATACAATCCTTTAATCAAGCAATACAACTTATCGGAGGAATAAACGACTTAAACACGCCTCAAAAATCGATTATCGTTAAGGTTGGCGTTTTTGACCACAAGACAAATCATCATACAAGCGTAGCTGTTGTAGATGCGATTATCAATAGTTTCGACAGTGCTCCTAAAATATTCTTAGCCGAGTCCGAAAACTACAAGGGAAAAACCTTAGAAAGACTTCAAAAATGGAATGCTCTTTTCAGTGAACGCGTTGTACCCTTTGACCTTTCAGGGGATACAGAAACCAGACAAGTTAAGGTTGCGGATGAAACGATAGGTTTATCTCATATACTTTTCAAGCCAAACATTTTTGTTAGCACTCACGTTTTGCGCACTTATGAAAAGGGAAGCATTCTAAAGAACTTGTTAGGTTTGATTCCGGACAAGAAAAAGGTGAGGTTCCACAAGAAGTTGGAAGAAACGCTTCTAGACTTGTATGAGGCAGTCGGTGGAGTAGACCTTGCAGTTTTGGATGGCACATACCTATGTGGTGGAGTTGCGCCGAGCGCTAGCAGAACGAGCATAAATGTTCTCGTCGTTGGCAGAGATGCAGTTGCAGTTGAAGCAGTTGGTTACGCCCTTGTAGGTTTGAACCCGGAAAAGATACCAATAATAAAAGAAGCCGTGAAAAGAGGTTTTGGAGAAGGTCGAATGGATAAAATCCAAGTTTTAGGCGAACCTTTCGAAAGCGTAAAAGAGAAAATTACTCAACTGCTTAAAGCTTCTAAAAAGAAAACCAGAAAATCCAAAACTGAGAAAAAAGCTAACTAATTTAGAGAATTTTAATAGTAGTGAGGAGATGGGTAATGCCCAAAATTCTCGTACTCTATTATAGCCGAACTGGAAACACCGAGAAAATGGCAAAGGCAGTGGTTGATGGCGCCAAAACAGTTCCTGAGGTAGACGTAGAACTAGCCTATTACGTGACGCCTGAAGCGTTAAGCCAATTTGACGCGGTAATTGTGGGCACGCCAACTTACCATCACGACATGACCCTTGACATGAAAATGCTCTTTGAAGAAATAGCAGTAAAAAGCATAAATTTGAAAGGCAAAATTGGCGCGGCCTTTGGGTCTTATGGATGGAGCGGCGAAGCCCCTAAACTTGTTCTTGAAATCTTAAAAAACAAGTTTGAAATGCAAGTAACCGACCCACCACTCTTAATCAAGTATACGCCAGACCAAACTGGTCTAGAAAAGTGCAGAGAGCTTGGAATGAGAATTGCCGAAAGACTTATGCATTCAACTTGACATTTTTTAACTAGAGGCAAATTAGCTTGAAATCAAAAAATGATTTAGTGAAATTTCTTAAAGCACAAATTACTGTCGAAAATGAGATTGTAGATTCCTTAAACAATGCTTTGATTGAAATAAAGAACCCGCCAGTGAAGGGTGTTTTGAAGGGAATATCTCTAGATTCTGTGAAGCATGCAGAAATGTATGCTGCAGCAACTGAGCTTCTCACAGGGGTTGCTCAAGCTCTCACGCAAGAGAATCTTGACAGGCAAAGAGCACTTGTGGAAAGGCACATTCAGATGGAAGCCGAGCTTATCAAAAAGATTAGTAAGATATTACCCAGTGTTGAGAACGAGAAGGTTAAACTTCTCTTGAACGCTATCTTAGCTGATGAAAAAAGGCATCATGCCCTCTTAAAAATGGTGTTGGAAATCTTGGTTCGCGGAGAAACCATAACAGAAGAGGACTGGTGGGACCTTTTATGGAAGAATGTTCCATTCCACGGCGCTCCAGGCGGGTAAAAAAGCTAGATTAACAATACATGAGAATAAGGCGCCCTTTTCTTATTCTGTTTTTATTACTTCTACTGGGCACGAGTTTTTGGAGTTTTCAACGCAAGAAATTAAGCTATCGTTTACTTCTCCTTCACCCATGTTTCCGTTTCTGTATTTCTCAGTTATGCTGGATTTCCCGTCTTCTATTAGTTTGAACACTTCAGGGCATAGTGCTTCGCATACTCCACATCCTATACATCCTTCTCTCTCTATGGTTACTCTCATTCGTTCACCGATAAGTTTTTATGACATATGTAATATTTAAGAATTAAGCCATAAACAAAGAAAACAGTAACATTGGGTAATAATAAAAGAGCGTAAGAAAATGCATAATCACAGTCATCATGCACACCATATGCAACAGTTCAAAAATAGATTCTGGGCTTCGTTGATTCTAACAATTCCAATATTGCTTCTTTCTACAATGATTCAAGAATGGTTTCCACCACTCCAACTTCTGAAAATTCCCTATCAATCATACATTCTGCTTACACTGTCCATTATTGTTTATGTTTACGGCGGAATGCCATTTTTAAAGGGGTTAGTTGACGAAGTAAAAAGTCGACAGCCAGGAATGATGACACTTATAGGAATGGCTATAACAGTGGCATTTTTCTATTCTGCTGGAACAGTTTTCTTTCCTTTAGGTATGGATTTTTTCTGGGAACTTGCTACACTCATCGACGTGATGCTTCTGGGACATTGGATAGAAGCCAAAAGCGTCATGGGAGCGTCAATGGCACTTGAAGAACTTGTTAGAATAATGCCAACTACAGCCCATCTTTTAAAAAATGGCGAAATTGCAGATGTTCCAGTTTCCGAACTGAAAACTGGCAACATGGTTTTGGTTCGTCCAGGCGAGAAAATACCTTCAGATGGCATTGTAATTGAAGGCGAATCCTTCGTTAATGAAGCTCTCTTAACAGGCGAATCTAAGCCCGTTCACAAAGGAGTGATGAGCAAGGTTATAGGTGGCGCTATAAATGGTGAAGGCATTTTGAAGGTGAGAATAGAGAGGATAGGGGAAGAAACCTATCTGGCTCAGGTGATAAAACTTGTGAAACAAGCTCAAGAGAGCAGGTCAAAAACTCAAGATCTGGCTAACAGAGCTGCAGCTCTTCTCTTCTATGTTGCTCTTGGAGTTGGAATAATAACATATGTAGTGTGGTCTTTTCTTGGAAATCCCTTTGTAGCGCTTGAAAGAACAGTTACTGTTTTAGTCATTGCATGTCCCCATGCCCTTGGCTTAGCAATACCGCTTGTCGTCGCACTTTCAACTTCCATAACCGCCAAAAGCGGCATTCTAATCCGTGATAGAAAAGCCTTTGAAATGGTCAAAGATGTGAATGCCATCGTTTTTGACAAAACAGGAACCTTAACCTCAGGCAAATTCGGCGTCAGCGACATAGTGTCCTTCATTCCAAAGAATGAACTTCTAGAATTAACATCAAGCATCGAGCTAAACTCTGAACACATAATCGCCAAAGCTATAGTAGAACATGCAAAAGAAAAAGGCGTAAAGGTTCCTCAAGCCAAAGAGTTTAGAGCATTACCAGGAAAAGGTGCTTACGGAAAAATTGGGAAAAAAGAAGTTTACGTGGGAAGCATAAATCTTCTTAGTGAAATGAAAATCGACGTGAATGATCAGAAAATCAAAGAACTACAGAAACAAGGCAAAACAGTAGTTTTTACAGTAGTGGATGGAAAACTTGGGGGTGCTATAGCTCTATCAGATAAAATACGAGAAGAATCCTATGAGGCAGTTAAAAAATTGAAAGAAAAAGGCGTCAGGGTTTACATGCTGACAGGGGATTCTGAAGAAGTAGCCCGTTGGGTTGGAAAAGAACTAGGCATAGACGACTATTTTGCACATGTTCTACCCGACAAAAAAGCAGAGAAAATTAAACTGCTGAAGGAACAACGACTCAAAGTAGCTATGGTCGGGGATGGCATTAATGACGCGCCAGCCCTTGTAACAGCAGATGTGGGCATAGCTATAGGTGCAGGCACAGATGTGGCCATCGAGAGCGCAGATATAATTCTTGTGAGAAATGATCCTATAGATGTATTGAAGATTATGGATCTTTCTAAGAAGACATATTCAAAGATGGTTCAAAACTTGTGGTGGGCTGCTGGCTATAACATTATTACTATACCGTTAGCAGCAAGCATTATAGGTTTGAACCCTGCAATAGGCGCTGTGGTTATGTCTTTGAGCACGGTTATAGTTGCCTTTAATGCTCAAACTTTGAGAAAATATGAGCCAAAGGGGGTGGGTTTTGTGGAGGAAAAACGTTTAGTTATAGACCCTGTTTGTGGGATGAAGATAGAGTCTGAAACTGCTTACAGCAAGACCGAGTGTGAAGGGCAAACTGTTCACTTCTGTTCCAAATACTGTGAAGAGGAATTTAAAAAGAATCCCAAAAAATACATACGGAAAATAGGAAAATGATTACATATGACGTGAGTATTACATCACTTCTGAGAAAACTTAAAGGCACAACCATAAAACTTAGTTAACGATAATAATGGATAGCAACATTGCTCTGCGAACAATAGTTCCAATTCTTCTTCTAATGGGATTAGGGTTTCTCTCTAGAAAATTTAGAATTTTAAAATCTGGCGACGAGCGAGTGCTAAATGCCTATGTGTATTATTTTGCATTACCATCCCTATTCCTTGCGGATTTGGCTGAAATAGATTTCACAACGAAAAACCTCATTTTCATATTAGCTGGAATAATCCCTATCATTCTGATAGTCACAATTTATTTTCTTTTTTATTTCATTTTCAAATTCTCTAAGAATACTTTTTATCTACTTATTCCAAGCACCACCTTTGGCAGCCTAGCTTTCTTTGGCATACCATTCATAATGTTTGCCTTTCCAACAATAGAGGCAACAAGGCTAGCAATATTGGCTACTGCTACAATTTCTGTAATAAGTGTTACAATTTCGATCACTGCTCTTGAATTTTACAAACTTGAGAAAACTACAAAATCGGAGGGAATAAGACGAGTTGCAAAAAGGCTTTCAAGGAATCCTTTGATCATATCCATTGTCTTAGGTGTTCTTTTATCTTTCAGCGGATTGGAAATTCCTGCGCCTATATCGACATCCTTGCATATGCTTGGGAGCACAACAGCTACAGTAGCCATTTTTCTGCTCGGAGTATTTCTCTATGGAAGAAAATACACTAGAATGGTTAGGGCTTTCGAATTAAGTCTCTTAAGAATGGCTTTTCTACCAGCCATGACCTTTTTGATTACAGCATTGTTTAATTTGCCTAGTTTGGAAAGCGCAATTCTTGTTCTTATGCATGCTATGCCAGTTGCGATATCCATGATTGTCCTTAGCGAACGCTACAATTTCTATAAAGAGACTATTGCTTCATTGATTTTGATTTCTTCAATCGGAGCGGGAATTTATCTAAACCTGTGGCTTCTGCTGTTAGGATATTATTAAAAACCAGTTAAAACAAGAAAAGTTTAATTATCTCTGAAAATTATCCAGAAATGGGCAATGACATGGTTAAAATAATAATTGATTATGCTAAATGCGTTGGAGATGCCGATAAAATTTGCGTGGAAATATGCCCTGTTTTAGTTTTCAGCAATGAAAAATCAAAAAAACCAATAGTTGTAAACGAAGAAAATTGCATCCTCTGCAGAACATGCCAAGTCAACTGCCCCAGTCAAGCAATAAAAATTTTAACCTAAACTCTAAGGGTTTGTAGTAATTCACCTTCACTGTTTCTTATTTCTACTCTCAAATTTCCATCTACTTGTCTCGAAGCACATTTTATACATGGATCATAAGCTCTTATCACCATCTCAATCCTGTTCAAAAGCCCAGGCTTAATTTCACCATGACGTATGAACTCCATAGCTGCATCCTTAACATTAAGGTTAATCGCTGCATTGTTCACTTGAGTCGGTATAATCAACTTCATATTTTTTAATCGTCCATTCTTCGATAAAACATACTTGTGTGCAAGCGTGCCTCTAGGAGCTTCAACTACCCCTATCCCTATGCCGCCTTTAGGCTTGACTTCAACTCGAGTGTCTGTTCTCATTAAGCTCTCGTCCTCCAAAATTTCCTTGGTTCTTTCACATGCATACATAAGATCTATCAAGCGAGCATAATCAAAAAGCAAAGTTGCATATGCAGGACTTCCAAATTTTCTCTTGAACTCTCCCATTTCCTTATTGGCAAGCTTTGTTGTCACTCTTCTATTAACATTCATTCTTGCCGTTGGTCCAACCTGGACTATTCCTTTAGGCCAGCCGAAAGCTTTTAGATAGGCAAATTTTGCGTACGTCCATTCATATCTTTTTTCTTCTACATGCTCCATATAATCTTGCGCATTAAATTCTCTTAATGTCTCGCCTTTAGCGTCTATTATGCGGATTTTTCCTTTATAGAATTCCATGGAATCATCCTTTGTTAATGCCATGTAAGCCGTCTTGTAGTCTCCAGCCTTTCTGAAATCTGGCCAGTTCTTTTCGAAAAGTTCTTTTCCAAGATTGAGGGCTTCCGTTGTTATTGCGCAAGCGTTCTCTGCAGATTTAAGCAGTTCTTTCTGTTCTTTCTCTTTAAGCGGATTAATTAAACCTCCAGGTATCACGGAGACAACATGGACTTCGCGTTTTCCAATAACGTCTAGAATTTGGGTTCCGAAACTTCTTAATGCTATCGCTTTTTTGCCTATTTCGGGTTCTTCTCGCATAATTTGGAAAACATTTCTTTTTGAAGGATTTTCTTCTTGAGAAAACCAGAAATCTGGAAGAGTTAGGAAAAAGAAGACTAGAGAATGGTTGCTTATTATCTGCCCCATAAGTAAAAGTTCGCGGAGTTTTTCTGCAGTTTCCGTTATTTCCGTTTTGAATATACTTTCTATGGCTTTGACAGACGCGATTATATGGGCAGTTGAGCATACACCACATATCCTTGAAATTATGAACGGAAGCCTCTCAGCTTCCATTCCTCTAAGAAAATAATCGAAGCCTCGGATTTCTGTGGCATAAAAATAGGCCTCAGAAACGTTTCCTGAATCATCAAGTACTATAGTTACTCTTCCATGACCCTCAATTCTTGTTGTAGGCGAGATTGTTATCTCTCTTTTTTGGCTCATATGACCCTCTCCCTCGCCTTAAAACGTTCAAACCTTGAGAAAATGAAAGTGTGAAATATGAAGGGGTTACGGTAAAGCTCTTCCTTCACCTTCTGCTCAGAAATGCCGGTTCTTGTAGATATAACTTTAATTAGAAATGCGTAAATGTCTCTTGACCTATACAGTAGCGAGTCAGCAGGTCCTCGGCATCCGAAGCATGTGAACCCTGCTCTCGGACATGGTGCTCCACAGCCGTCACGTGTTAATGAGCCCAAGCACACGAAGCCCTGGCTTACCAAGCATTGTTCTGGATTTGCTTCTTTCTCATATATCCCGTAGAGTCGGTCAAGCCTCGCCGCGATTATTTTTCTGTGACATTCTGTGCAGACTACACTTTGATGACGGATGGGAGTTTTTCTGTTTACTATACTTTTTAGGCTGTGAACTATTAGAAAAGGCATTGGCGGGCATCCTGGGATATAATAGTCAACATCGACAAAGTTGCATATGGGATACATCAAATCTTCTAGTGCTGGAAGTTTGCTTGAAACCGGAAGGGAATGTTCTTTTTCTAAGAGTTTTTTAACGGATGCAGAGTTGCCTAAACTTGTTATTCCACCGTGGGTTGCACATATTCCCAAGGCAATTAGAATTCGGGATTTAGCTCGCACTTCTCTGATTAATTTCTCATCTGCCTCAGTTCTAACTCCTCCTTCAACTATTGCCAAATCAACCTCTGGAACCTCTTTTAAATCGATGAATGTAGGCGAATAAACTATATCAAAATCCTTTGAAAGAATTTCCTGCAAGGCGTCGCCAGCATTTAAGAATGAAGACACGCAGCCTGCACAGCAAGTCAAAGAGATTATGCTAACTTTCAATGATGCTCCACTCATCTAATGTTTTAGAACCTTAAACTAAGAATATGCATAGTTTCCTTAAATTTTTCTGATACCTTTCTAATCTATAAGCAAAATTTGTTGAGAATAGCTTAATAAGAGAACGAGAAACGGTAAGCATTCTTAGTTTTTCTTATTAAATGCTGTTGCAAAAGGAATGTTTTTCTTTTTCTTTTGAATTTTTGTTTTGCAAGTATCCAGCAATATACCTTTAGGAGTATCCTCTTTAGTAACAATTGATGCCACACTCAATGCTTCCACAACCAAATCGCGCATTCTTTTCAGAAACATTGCTACTTGGAAACCTTTTGCAGTCAACCCATAAGATTTTGGTCTTGTCCTTGTGAAGACCAATTTCTTTCCTTTCAACCTTCTTAGATATTTATATGTTCTTCTGAGGGAAATTTCAGTTTTCTCAGCAAGTTTGCGCGCTGAGATTCCTTCCGCTGGAATGTTTTCATAGATTCTTCTTTCAGTTGGCGAGAACTTTGCATTGTTTGGGTTCCTTTTAGTTCTAAAGAAAAAGACATAGTTATTTTCTTTGCTTGCCTCTATTAGCCCCGATTTTTGAAGTCGTTTCAAGATTCTTGTGATGCTTTTTGGTGGAATAATAGTTTTAAGATTTTCAGTTGTTTGAGGCTTGCGCGTTAGCAAGCTTAAGGAGTTTTCTTCATAACATTCGGAATGAGGAGGCAAAACATCTCCTATGTCAAATTTTTTTGTTGGATCGTTAAGTTGACAACCGAATAGTGTTAAGTAATATTGATTTGCTTGATTTTCCTCGACTAACCCGACCTCAATTAATGGTGTTATGTATTCGTTGACTATTGTCCTTCGGCTATGATAATATCCGAGTTTCTTTAATTCTTGCTGAATTTGAGCTATAGGATGGCGTCCTTCCGAAAGTATTTTTAATATTTGAAATCGTCTTTTATTCTTCAAAACGTTTAGCAGTTCCGTAACATAATCAGGATTTTTAATTTTCTCGCATAATCTTCTGAGTTCATTCTTTTGTTTCCAAATTTTACAATTTGTAACGCACGCTAAAGGTGTAAGAGGGTGGCAATTTTTGCATTTTTCTTCCCATTTCTCCACAATATCTGCTAAACTTGTTTGTTCCAGTGTCTCATTTAGCGAATTCTGATAGTTTCCCTTTTTCATGCTGGACACTTGCCTTGCGCATGTCATGACGGTTTTGTGGAGAAAGGAGAAGGGTTTCTAAAATTTAGTTGTGGTTGGAACTCGTCATGACATACGTCATAAATAATATGACATACGTCATCCTTATATACTTTTCCACGAAAATAAAATAAACTGTGTGGACCATTTGATAATCCCTTGTGAAATAGCTGTTAAATCAGTCTTACCTGCAGTCAAAGCTTTTATGGCAAAAAAGCTTGTAGAAAAATATGGTTTAAACCAAGACAAAGTAGCTGAAATTTTGGGGATATCACAATCTGCAGTAAGCAAGTACAAAAGAAAGGTAAGAGGTTATGTGATAAAAATTGATGATATAGAAGAAGTAGAATCCCTTATAGACAAGTTGATAAGCTTGCTTAGAAGTGAAACTTGTCAAAGAACAGAATTTCTGAAATTTTTCTGTCAAACATGCATGCTTATACGGAAAAAAGGCTTAATGTGCCAGTTTTGCCAAAAAACAGACCCAAAAATCAAAATAGAAGAGTGCAGTTTCTGTTTAACATATAATCCACCTGCTGAATAGTTTCTGAGGTGAAAAATTGTCTTCACCAGAAGAAAAATCTGTTCTTGACATTCTTGAAAAAGTGAGCAAAAGTGTTGTCAACATAAGCACAATAAAACTTGTCCATTACATCTTCTATCAAGTAGTCCCAATTAAAGGGATGGGTTCTGGAACTATAATAGACCCCAAAGGCTACATACTAACCAATAATCATGTTGTCGGAGAAGCTGAAAAAATATCTGTAACATTATGGAACGGCGAGATATTAGAAGGAAAACTTGTAGGTTCATGCACAGCCCACGACACAGCAGTTGTAAAAGTTAACAGAGAAGAGCTGCCAGCAGCAGAACTTGGAGATTCAGACAAGCTTAGATTTGGTCAAAGAGTCTATGCAATTGGAAACCCATTTGGATTGGCTGGAGGTCCCACAATAACTTCAGGAGTAATAAGTGCATTAAACCGAACAATAGAGTCTAAAAGCGAAATGCTGGAAAATCTTGTACAAACAGATGCAGCGATAAATCCTGGAAACAGTGGTGGGCCTCTTGTAGATCTCGAAGGAAAAGTAGTTGCAATAAACACTGCAATTATACCGTTTGCTCAAGGAATAGGATTTGCCATCCCAATAAACTCGGCCAAAGAATGCGCAAACGAGATAATCAGAGATAGGGTTTCTGCAAGACCTTGGCTTGGAATAATTGGCTTAAGCATTACTGAAGAAATAGCAAGCTATTACAACTTGCCTGTTGACCGCGGTGTTCTTGTTACGAAAGTTATGGATGGAAGTCCAGCGAATAGTGCAGGAATAGTTGCTGGCGACATAATTTTGCGTATGGATGGCGCAAGCATTCACAGCATTGAAGACCTTGTTAAAAGCCTTCACAAAAGCAAAGTTGGAGAAACAATAGAAATAGTTGCTGTTAGCGATGGTGAAGAACAGCTTTTCGAAGTTACTTTAAGCAAAATGCCTTAATTGAACTACTGAAAATTTCGTCTTATAGCAGGAGCGAGTGACCGTAATATCTTCAGCAGAACGAATAAAAACCAAACCTAATCTTTCCATATTGGCTCTGTTTTCTTTCATAACAGCTTTTATGATTGCTAGAATATTCACCAGTTTAAATCCGAAAACCGTTTGGGAAATTAGCGGTTTCCATATTCATCATTTTTGGTATGGTTTAGCTATGCTTGCCATAGGCGGCTGGCTTGGCATAAGTGTAGAAAATGAACGAATTAATCGTGTTGCAGCGATTCTTTTCGGCGCTGGAGGAGGGCTTATAGGAGATGAAATTGGGCTTCTGCTTAGCCTAAGTGCACATGCTTACTGGGCTGATTTCACTTATACAATAATAATCATATTCCTAGTCTTCGTATCTATGCTAATCTTGCTAAACAGATATAACAAAGTAATACGTGCAGAATTCGCTCAATTCTTACGCAGCAATGCAAGTTTATATTTTGGTGTTTTTCTCGCCGCAGTTTCAATAGCCTTCATTTTAGAAACCGATAACATTGTAATCATCATCGTTTCGAGTTCCCTTGCAATATTTGCTTTCATCCTCATTATGGCATATCTTATTCAACAAATCAAAACAAAACTTTAGATGCTCCAGTCACATTTTTAAACACTTAATATTAACTAACATCTTGTCCATAGAATTGGACTAAATGATGCTCGGTTATGACCACTGTTGTAGAATTAAATGTGGGTAACCAGGAAAAAGAGGTTTCACAGTCAAATAAATTGACAGTTATTTACTTTTGGCATGAACAATGCTCTTGATGTATGAGGCTTAACCCAATATTTGATGAGGTTAGTCAAGAATATGCAGAGAGAATAAAATTCACAAAATTGAACATTCTTGAAAGCCCAACTAATCAAGAAATAGCAACCAACATGGGAATCATGAGTGCTCCAACTTTTGTCTTATTCTGTAATGGGAGATCAGTAGGGCAGGTTATTGGATTCCATTCTTCAGAGGGTTTAAAGGAAATAGATGAAATGCTTGCAAGATATAAAATGTGTATCAAACAGAACACCGACTTAAAAGGTTACATTGTATAATCTTTTATTAAATACTAATTTAATATACTTGGTGATTACCATGCAGAAAATATTGATTATGGTTGATGAAGGAGTAGAAGACGCTGAGTTCATCTATCCATATTATAGATTCCCAGAGGAAGGCTATAGAATAGACATTGTAGCTTTCAAAGCGAAGGAGACCTACATCGGGAAACATGGAGTGCCAATAACGTCTAATCTTTCACCGAAAGAAGTGAACATTGACGAGTATGACGCCTTGATAATTCCTGGTGGCAGAGCGCCTGACAGAATGCGCATAAATAAGGAATTAGTCAGTATAGTGCAAGAAGCCCACAAGAAAGGTAAAGTTATAGCTGCTATATGTCATGGACCTCAAATGCTGATAGAAGCAGATGTTGTCAGAGGCAAGAAAGCTACTTGTTGGAAATCTGTTGCAACAGACCTAAAAAATGCTGGTGCTGTTTTCATTGATGCGCCTGTTGTGGTTGATGGAAAGTTGGTGACTTCACGTTTTCCCGCGGACTTGCCTAAATTTTGCCAAGAAACAATAAAACTTCTCAAGAAACAGTAATCATTTATTCATTCTTAATTGTTTAGCCCAGTCAATTAGGCTCTCGAGTAATTGCCTTATTTTTTTCCTTGTCTTTTCATCAGTCAAATTACCGTTTTCATCAACTTTCTTATCAACAGACGCAACAATAACTTCTGGTCTATTGAGTGCATGCATATTAAGCGAAACAAGAACTTGCCTAAGATGATACTGTGCTCTCGCACCACCTAGCATTCTAGGAGAAGCGCTCATTATGGCGACTGGCTTACCTTCGAAAGAGTTGTCTCCCAGAGGTCTAGAAGCCCAATCTATCGCATTTTTGAGAACTCCTGGCACTGAGTAGTTATGTTCTGGAGTTGCAATAAGTATGACATCTGCTTTCCTAATTTTTGCCTTAAATGTCTTGACTTTTTCTGGCATTTTATACTCCAAATCTTGGCTGAATGGAGTGATTCCTTCCAAGTCAAAGATTTCAAATTTTACGTCTTCTGGCATTAACTCTGCGGCTGCACGTAACAGTGCCTTATTATAGGAGTCTTTTCGCAAGCTTCCAGCAAAACCCAAAACAGTTATTGTCTTTTTCATAAGGTTATTTCCATAATTGTTAATTTATATTGATTTCCCTATGCTTAATAATGGCGATAATAAAATAATCATTTAGGAACGCTACACCAATGCATGAGCATTTGCATGTTCAAAGTGGCAAAAGAAGCCTTACTATTGCTTTAGGCATTACTTCAGTTTTCTTTGTCGTTGAATTAGTTGGAGGCATTATAACGAACAGCCTTGCTTTGACTGCTGACGCTTGGCACATGCTAAATGACGCATCTGCATTAACTTTTGCGCTTGTAGCTGCTTGGCTTGCAGAACGTCCAATTGACATAAAGAAAACTTATGGGTATTACAGAACCGAGATTCTTGCAGCTTTTTTGAACGGCATCTTTCTTCTGATTGTAGTCATCTTCATTTTTTATGAGTCAATTCAACGATTTCAAAGCCCAGCTATAGTGGAAAGCCTAAACATGCTCATTATCGCCACTTTGGGGCTTGTAGCCAACGGTTTATCAGCTATTGCCCTTTCGAAATCAAAAACTGAAAGCCTAAACATTAAAGGAGCCTTTATTCATGTTATCTCTGACGCTTTAGGCTCTATTGCAGCAATTTCTGCGGGTTTAATAATGTACTTCACAGGCTGGTATCTTGCAGACCCTATATTCAGTATACTTTTAGGGATGTTAATTGGTTATAGCGCTTTCAAACTTGTTCAAGAATCTGTAAATGTGCTTTTGGAAGGGGTTCCCTATGGCATTGACATAAGCGCAGTGGAGCGAAAGATAAAGGAATTAAGCGGTGTTAAGGGAGTGCATGATTTGCATGTGTGGTGCATGACTCCAACGAAGATTTGTGCCATGAGTTGCCATATCGTAATGCATGAAGGTGTTGATAGAAAAAAACTTCTTTCTGATTTGATGAGTATGGTAAGGGAAAAGTTTGGGATAGACCACACAACAATCCAGTTGGAAGAGGAAGGCTATCCGAAAGCCGAAAGTGAGCATTCCTAATTAAATGTAAATGCGGAAGGGCAAAGCTTGTTTAACACGCA
Source organism: uncultured Candidatus Bathyarchaeia archaeon (assembly GCA_964469615.1). Taxonomy (GTDB): domain Archaea; phylum Thermoproteota; class Bathyarchaeia; order Bathyarchaeales; family Bathycorpusculaceae; genus CAYXZM01. The sequence goes on from CAYXZM010000022.1 coordinate 45,499, forward strand.
TTTTTCGCATTTAGGCTTCTTTGCAATGCAGATTCTCCGCCCATGAAATATCAGCAAATCCGTTATCCGCATCCAATACTTTCTTGGAACTATCTCCATCAAATCTTTCTCTATTTTGTCTGCATCATCATTTTCTGTAAGTCCAAGCCTCCTTGTAAGCCTTCGAACATGTGTATCAACAGCTATCCCTTCAACGACTCCAAAAGCGTTTGAAAGGACAATATTAGCTGTTTTTCTTGCGACACCTGGCAATTCCAACATTTCTTCCATCGTTTTTGGAATTTGTGAATTAAATTTTTCAATAAGCATTTGACAACATTTCTTAACGTTTTTGGCTTTGTTTCTGTAAAATCCTGTGCTTCTTATGTCCTCTTCAAGCTCTTTCAAATCAGCATTTGCATAATCCTTCACAGTTTTATACTTCTTAAACAGTTTTTGTGTGGTCATGTTTACTCTTTCATCTGTACATTGGGCTGAAAGAATAGTAGCTATCAGAAGCTCTAAGGGATTCCCATAATGAAGAGCTATTTTTGAGTCTGGATGTTCTTTTTCAAGCAGTTCAATGATTTTTTGTACTTTCGTCTTGTTATCCAATTGCTTTCTCGAGCACATAACCATCTTTTAACGAAAAACCTTTTACTCCTATATATAAAAAATATTTGTTTTGAGGTGATGCCTATTGAATGTTAAACTTCTCGTTGATGGCGAGGAAATAGACCTTAACGAATTTGTTGTAAAAATTTTAAGCGGAACAATCGCGGGTGCAGTGACTTCTCTGCGAGGGATAAAGAAAAACTGGAAGGAAATAGAGATAAAAGTTACAAAGTAAAAATCTTTTAGCTATCCTTTTATGTCTATGCCTATTGTAATTTCAGCAAACATCTCTCTTTTTGCCTTGCATATCGGACAAATGTACGGTGGATCTTCTCGGAAAACCACGTAACCGCATTGTTTACAGTACCACAGTTTTTGTCTGATCTCAGTTTCTTTTACAACTGCAACTGCTTTTTCAGAGGTTTTTGAAGCGGCTGGAGTTTCTGCGGGTGCTCCATAGGCTCTGAGCTGCTTTTCTATGGGTCTGCGCTCTGGAACTGGCAAGATTGGAGTTTTTCCTTCAAACAAGTCTTTTCTGATGTATAGAGCGCAATAACAAGTGCCATACTCTTGAACATCTGGGTCTCGATAGTCGCATGGGCAAATGATGTCTCTGTCTAACTCGAATTTTCCAGAAGCAAGTCTGCATGGGCATGAAGGATATCCATAACGCTCCTCATTTCGCCTTAATCCTTCCAGAAGGTCTTTGAGAAAATCTGGGTCTGGGTGAAGGTAATAGCCATAGGTTTTTGCGTCGCTTTCTGCTCTTTGTCGCACTTTTTCCAAGGTTATCAAATTTCTAAAGCCTCTTTTAGCTTGTCTTTTCGAAAGCCGTTTATCAGAATTTTGTCGTCTATGATGATTGCAGGATAGCTGAGGTTTCCTCCTCGGTTCAAAATGTCTTTTTTGATTTTGTCTTTTTCTTCATCATTGCAGAGGTCAACATCTACATAATCATGTTCAATTTCATTTTCTTTCAAAAAACTCTTCGCCAGTTTACACCATGCGCATGTGCTTAGTGCATAGACCAAAACCTTATGCTTATTGTTTCTACCTGATACCCTAACAGTCTTCATTTGCCACACCCAGCATTATTTGTTCATCAGAAAGTTTCTGGTTAGATTATTTCAATGTTTCTTCAAGTCTTTTGTTTACACTATCCCAGTTAACAATGTTCCAGAAAGCGTCAACAAATTTGGCTCTTTCATTCTTGTAATCAATGTAGTAGGCATGCTCGAAAACATCAAGAACCAACAAAATTCTGAACATGGGATAAACATTCAAATTGTGTTTTTCTATCTGCATCATTATTGGTCGACCCGTTTGCTTACAGAAAGTCAATGCAGCCCAGCCTGAACCCTCCACACTGATAGCGGCTTGTGAAAATTCTTTCTTGAATCTTTCAAAACTTCCAAATTCCTTCTCAATAATGTCATCTAAAGCTCCGCCGGGTTTTCCACCACCTTTGCTTGGTGGTGCTAAATTACCCCAGAACAATGAGTGTAGTATATGCCCGCTGATGTTGAAGGATAGTTCTTTCAATGTTGATTTAATGTCCAAATCTGCGCTTTCTTTTCGCGCTTTATCCAGTTTTTCGAGTATTGCATTTGCACCGTTAACGTATGCTTGATGATGCTTGCTGTGATGTATCCTTAACTGCTCTTCCGACATGTATGGCACTAAATCCTTGTAATCGTATTGCAGTTTTGGTAAGACATAAAACTTGGCTTGTTCCATTGCTATCACACTCAATTATTTTTGCTTTTAAACTATATTATGTTTTAGCTTTAAACCTTTTATAAAAGGAGTAGATGGAGCTAAAGAAGAATTCCGAGCATTGCTTCAGCTTAATATTTATTTCTCTCTAATACCATACAATACTCTCTCATGATTTAACATGGTGGTGGAAAATTTGGAAAAGTGGGAATGCACGGTTTGCGGCTACATCTATGACCCAGAAATAGGAGACCCTGAACATAACATAAAACCAGGGACGCCCTTCGAAGAATTGCCTGAAGAGTGGGTTTGTCCAGTTTGCAGTGCGTCTAAAGATCAGTTTGTCAAAAAAGAATGAATAGTGGGCTGTTTTTTAGCCTTAGGTCTTGACTAATTTTTTCAAAAGTTTAATATCATAATTAAAACAAAAGTTTTGAATTGACCATTATGGTTATTCTGAAAATTAGGAAGAGAGACGGAAGAATCGTCAATTTTGATTCTAATAGAATAAAAGATGCGGTTCACAAAGCCTTCATTGCAGTCGAACTTGAGAATGGAGAACGGGCTGAAGATGTAACAAGAGAGGTTGTCAAGCTTTTAGAGGAAAAATTTAAAGAAAAAGTTCCATCTGTTGAAGATGCTCAAGACTTTGTTATAGAAGTTTTAAAGAAGAGAGGCTACGAAAAAGTTGCATTGGAGTATGAAGATTATAGGAAGAAGAAAGAGGAAATTAGAGAGTTAAAGGGCAAGCTTAGAATATTAGAGCCAAAGTTAACCGTCAATGCTATGGAAGTGTTGAACAAAAGATATCTTCTGAGAGATGAAGCAGAAAGAATCATAGAAAGCCCTGCTGAAATGTTTATAAGAATTGCAAAAGCCATAGCCAAGGTTGACAAAAAATATGGTGGAAACCCTAAGCAAAGCCAAAAAATTTTTTATGATATGATGACAAGACTCGAGTTTATTCCTAATTCTCCAACATTATTCAACGCTGGAACCAAACTCGGTCAACTATCTGCATGTTTTGTTCTACCCGTTGAAGATTCTTTAGAAGGAATATTCAGCGCAGTGAAAAACACTGCTATAATTGAGAAAAGCGGTGGAGGGGTAGGCTTTGATTTTTCCCATTTAAGACCAAAAGGAGACATTGTCAAGTCAACCAAGGGAGTAGCATCTGGGCCTTTAAGTTTCATGCGCGTTTTTGACACAGCCACAGAAGTCATCAAAGCTGGTGGCAAAAGAAGAGGGGCTATGATGGGAATTTTAAGAGTTGACCATCCAGACATTCTTGAGTTTATAACCTCTAAACAACAGCCTGGATTTCTATCAAATTTTAACATTTCAGTCGCTGTCACCGATAATTTTATGAAAGCTGTTGCAGACGATGCAGAATATTGGCTAATAAACCCCAGAAACATGGAAAAAACTAAGAAGCTTAAAGCCAAAGAAGTTTGGAATTTGCTAGCTCATTCTGCATGGTCCAGCGGAGACCCTGGTGTTATTTTCATCGACGAAATTAACAGGCATAATCCTACACCAGAAATTGGAAGAATAGAGTCAACTAACCCTTGCATTACTTCGTCTACATGGGTTATGACAGAGGACGGACCTAGACAAGTTAGAGAACTGGTAGGTAAGAGCTTCAATGTAGTTGTTAATGGTGAACTATGGCGAGCGTCGGACGAAGGTTTCTTTTCAACTGGTGTAAAGCCTGTTTGCAAACTGAAAACAAGAGAAGGCTACGAATTATGTCTCACTAAAAATCATCCAGTTATGAAAGTAAAGAAAATGACAAGATACAAGATTGAGAGCCATTGGGTTAAAGTAGAAGCTTTGAAACCTGGCGATAAAGTCGTGTTGAATAATCATAGGAATGTTAATGGATGGAAAGGAAAATATTCTTTGAAAGAAGGCTATTTGATAGGTTTGTTATTAGGCGATGGCATACTAAAAAAAGACAAAGCAATCTTGTCTTCATGGGGCGAAGAGGAAGGTGATAAAGCCGTAAGAGCTCTTGCCCATGCTTATGCTGATTACTTACCGCATAGGTCGGATTTTTCTGAATGGGTTCGTGTAAGAGGCAGAGCAGAATATCGCATGTCTTGGGGTTATTTTAAAAAGTTGGCAAAGGAAGTAGGATTAAAGCTTGGAGAAAAGAAGATAACTGATTTGATTGAAAGAGCTTCTTCAGAATTTTGTAAGGGTTTGCTCATGGGATTATTCGATACTGCTGGTTCTGTACAAGGAAATCCTCAGAAAGGCGTTAGCATAAGGCTAGCGCAGAGCAACCTGGAGTTTCTTAAAACAGTGCAACGCATGCTTCTAAGATTTGGAATATTCTCAAAAATATACGTAAACAGAAGAAATAAGGGAATTTCAAGGCTACCTGATGGCAAAAGCGGATACAAAGCGTATCCACGTAAGCCTCTGCATGAACTGGTTATTTCTAATGAAAATATACTTTATTTCTACCAAAAAATTGGATTTGGAAATCTAAACAAAAAGGAGAAAATTGAAAAAGCCATCAGTAGGTATAAAAGGAAAATGAATCGAGAGCGTTTCATAGCTGTTGTTGATGAAATAACTCCTAATGGTAAAGAACAAGTCTATAATGTCAAAATTCCTGGGAAGAATAGCTTTGACGCAAACGGCTTCCATGTGCACAACTGTGGTGAACAGCCGTTGCTTCCTTATGAGTCTTGTAATTTGGGCTCGATCAATCTTTCTAGCATGGTTGAGGACAGTAAGTTTAATTGGGAGAAACTGCGAAGGGTTGTGCGGGATGCTGTGCATTTTCTTGATAATGTGATTGATGCGAACAAGTATCCTTTGAAGGAAATAGAGGCGATAACGAGGGCTAACCGAAAAATTGGTTTAGGTGTTATGGGATTTGCTGACATGCTGATAAAACTTGGCATTCCCTATGATTCTGAAGAAGCTTTGAGTTTTAGCGAGAAATTAATGAGATTTATTGAAGAAGAAGGGCACAAGAAATCAATTGAAATTGGTGAAGAAAGAGGGTCTTTCCCCAACTTTGACAAGAGTATATGGAAGGATAAGCATACGGCGATGCGCAATGCTACTGTAACCACTATTGCTCCTACGGGAAGCATAAGCATAATTGCGGGTTGCTCATCTGGTATTGAGCCAATATTTGCGATTTCCTTCATAAGAAATGTGCTAAGTGGAACAAGACTATTCGAAACTAATCCATTGTTTGAGGTAATGGCAAAAGAAAGAGGCTTTTATAATGCTGAGCTTCTGGAAAAAATAGCAAAAACTGGGTCAATTCAGAATATTGACGGGGTACCAGACGACATTAAGAGGCTTTTCGTCACAGCCTTAGATATTGCTCCTGAATGGCATGTGCGGATGCAAGCTGCCTTTCAAAAATACACGGATAATGCTGTTTCCAAAACTGTCAATCTGCCAACGGACGCAACAGTTGAAGATGTTAAGGAAGTTTACGATTTAGCTTGGAGCCTAAAGTGTAAGGGTGTAACGGTTTTCAGGTATGGAAGCAAGCCAGAGCAGGTGCTATACATAGGAGAGATAAAAACTAAGGAAAGGCGATTTGTAACTGCTGAATCAGAGTATGCAGGCGGATGCCCTACAAGAACTTGCCCATTCCCAAGCTGAAAACTGCAAATAAAAACGTTAAAAAAGGAAAATGTAAAACTATTCCTCTGTTTTTATATTATAGCTTGTTTTAACACCAGCCATTTCGAAGAGTTTTCCAACGGGGCAATTTTCTAAAGTTAATTTAAAAATTCTCTGAATCTTTTCTTCTGTTACGTCAGCCTTAACTAAAATATCAAAGTGGGCTTCAGTTATGGTTCCTGCCTCATCCGATTTGATTGCTTCTAGTTTCACCTCTAAATCTTTCAATGGAGCTCTCATTTTTTTAGCCATCAAAGCGAAAATTGTTGCAAAGCATCCAGCATAACTCATTACTGCACATTCCAAGGCTGTTGGTCCCATATCAGTTCCAAGCTCGGGTGGAAGGTCTAAACATACGCTGTGTGCTCTTCCATCATCAACTGTTATTCTTAGATCCTTAACAAGTTTTGCGGTAGCATGAAGCTTTTGAACCAAACTTTTCACCTTCATTAACTTACTAAAAATGCTAAACAAGTTTTAAAACTTCTGTGAAATTTTTCTGTAGATTATTGGAGGAATAAACAAAGTTAATATCTGAGAAGTGGAACTATGGAAGGATAAGAGAATTCGCCCCATCGATGATTTTAGAGAGATTAAAGGAGTGATGTGGAGATGAGTTTAATACCTGATGAGCACAAGGAACATATAAAAAGTGAACTTGATGAAAAGCTGGAAAATCCTGTAAGAATAATCATGTTTACTCAAGAAATTGAGTGTCAATTCTGTGCACAGACTAGGCAGTTAATTAACGAATTGGCTGCGTTGAATGATAAGATAAAAGTAGAAGTTTACGATTTTGTGGCTGATTCTGAAAAGGCTAAGGAGTATGGGATTGACAAGGTTCCTGCGTTAGCCATTGTTGGCGAGAAGGATTATGGTGTCAGGTTCTATGGCTTACCCTATGGTTACGAGTTTCAAACGCTCATAGAAGCGGTGATAAATGTTTCTCGAGGGAAGACGGAGATTTCTGACAAGACGAGGGAATTACTAAAAGAAGTCAAAACTCCAGTTCATATTCAAGTTTTTGTAACATTGACATGCCCTCACTGTCCTATTGCTGCAAGCATTGCCCATAAATTTGCTGTAGAGAATGATATGGTGAAGGCTGATGTTATCGATGCAAGCGAATTTCCTCACCTAGCTCTAAAATATGCTATTATTGGCACTCCCAAAGTTGTAATAAATGAGAAGATAGAGTTTGTCGGTGTGCTTCCTGAAGACCTATTTCTAGAGCATGTATTGCTTACAACTCACTAAAATTAAACATATTCAATTAAGTGTTTAGTTTGAAGCCTATAATTAGCGGAGAACCATTGACTCTGATCTTCATTTATAGTGAAGAGTACGCAGAAAGAGTAATAAGAAATCTAATCAACGACCCGAGCTTCTGCAAATCTTGCGGTCTCTATTGCGATTCCTGCAAATATAGTGTGTACAGTTATGTTCGCAACATTAGAGCGGCAATACAAATGCCAAATCCTTTTGAGCTGCCAGCTTTTATTGACAGCCCAGAAAAATACATGCCAAAGAAGATTCCTAAAGCGGACTTATGTGTAGCTTCTGGGTTGCATAAGGATCTGCTATTGGAGTTGCCTCATCATATACAAGCAATTGGTGTTAAGGGATTGATCGTGCCCATTGAGGATTTTGCTGAAGTGCCTGTGGGTTTAAGAAAGCAGATTGAAGAGAAATGTCAAGAATTAGCTTTAGAAATTGCATTTCCAAAGCCATTCTGCTCGCTTGAACCAGCAAAGAATAAACCCATAATCTCCAGATTTGTAAACGAATTGAAAGTCGGTAGACCGCTGTTAGAGATTTCTACTGCAAAGAGAGGCAAGCATGAAATCATAGATTCAGCAATTGTTAAGCGAAGTGCTCCTTGTGGTTCGACATGGTATGTGGCAAGGAAACTTGTAGGTATTGAAATCAGAAAAGAGATTCTTTACGACGCTGTTGCTAAGGCACATCACAGCTATCCATGCACAGCAACAATGAACATAGACCCAGAAGCGAAAGAACCAATCCTTCACATAGGAGGCTACATAATACGAGAAGAAGTTGAGAAAGCGCTGAAAAATAGTTTTTCTACATAACATATGCTCTCTTAAACTCTTAGCCACAGCGACTTGAAAAAAATAGACGCTATTGTTTCAGACTTCTCTCGCTTTAACATACACACTATACTATTGAGCATGTCATGACTGCAGCATTATCAGCAACTTCAAAAAAATAGAGTTGGAAAAGAAGTAACCTTCTGTTGCGTAAATTGTGCGCTGTCATAAAAAAGGGCTAATATCTTCGTTGCCTACGGTGCGAGTTTGAGGCATTGGTTAGTTGCTTACTGCAGCCTTTTTATTATGTGATACCCAAATTTTGTTTTCACTATAGGCGAAATTTCCCCTTTCTTTAGTGCGAAGGCTGCAGTCTCAAATTCTTTGACCATTTTTCCTCTGCCGAAAGTGCCTAGGTCTCCGTCACGCTTTCCAGAGGGACAAAGTGAAACTTGTTTGGCTATGTTTGCAAATTTTTCTCCCTTATTTAGACGCTCTAGGATTGTTTTAGCTTCTTGTTCTGTTTTCACAAGAATGTGGGCACAATGAACCTTATCTGGCATAAAGCAAGGTATTACCGCATTCTATTTATAACGTTTCTTTCGAATTTTTCTGGTTTTTCTTTAACTTTTGTAATCTTTTGAATTCTTACTCTTTTAATGAAAGCTTTTCATGTAGAATGGCAAGTTTGCCTATAGGTCTTCCACAAGTTATAAAAACTTTCTTAAGCGATTTAATAAATGATGTAATATGGAGAAAATGAAACCTATAGATTACAAGATTTTATGGGAATTGATAAAGAATAGTCGCAGAAGTGATAGAGAATTAGCCAAGACTCTGGGAGTTTCGCAACCTACTGTCACAAGAAGAAGGGGACAGATTGAAAAATACGCTATTGAAGGATACACTGCAATTCCTAAATGGGGAGAAATTGGATTTGAACTCTGCGCGTTCACCTTCGTTAAACTCAAATCAAAGCATGTCGAGCCTATCGAGAGAAATGAATCTCGGAAAATATGCAGAGAATGGTTGATGAATCAACCAAATGTTGTGTTCGCTGGAGGTGGTCAAGGAATGGGATGGGATGACTTGGTCATATCATTTCATAAAAGCTACTCAGACTTCGCAAATTTCATAAGAAGGCATGATTCAGAACTTTCAGAGTTTGTCAGTGAAAGCCAAAGTTTCATTATAGACCTAAATCCAGGCGACATTTTGAAATCATTGCATTTTAAATATTTGGCAGACACAAAATAATATCTCCAAATCTATTGTTGGCTTTTCTACAATATTTTTAAATGGTGCATTGGCGTAGGTTTTTCTATGCATGAATGGGCTTTAGCTGAAGCAGTAATTGCCACGGCTTCTGAAATAGCCGAAAAAGAAGGCTTAAAAGAAGTTACAGAAGCGAAAATAAAAGTTGGTGAACTTCAACAAATAGAGTTGGACATATTAGAATTTGCACTTTCGCAACTTAAACCAGCCAAATTCAAAAATGCAAAATTCCGCATAACAGTTGCCAAGGCTAAGCTTAAGTGTAGAGTTTGTGATTATAAATGGTTCTTTAAAAAAGAAAAATTGGATAAAAGTATTTCAGAAGCCATACATTTTGTTCCAGAAGTTGCCCACACATATATCAAATGCCCAAAATGCAGTAGCCCAGACTTCGAAATATTAGAGGGGCGTGGGGTCTGGCTTGAAAGCGTAAAAGGAGTAAAAAAGGTGGATGGTTGACCCGCGTACTAGCATTATAGACAGAAGAATGCGAGAAGTAGGCAAAATTCTTGCTATTTCAAGTGGCAAGGGAGGAGTAGGCAAAAGCCTAATGGCATCTACACTTGCGTTAGCACTAGCTAATAAGGGCCACAAAGTGGGCTTATCTGATTTAGACTTCACAAGCCCGTCCACGCATATAATTTTAGGTATTAAAGACGCCAAGCCAATAGAAAAGAAAGGAATAATTCCGCCAAAAGTGCACAACATAAAGTACATGTCGATAATATATTATACAGGCGAACATGCATTGCCATTGAGAGGCATAGATTTTTCTAATGTATTGGTTGAATTGCTCTCAATAACAAGATGGGGCAAGCTTGATTTTCTTGTCGTAGATATGCCGCCTGGCATTGGAGATGCAACACTCGACTTAATTCGTTTAATTAAGAATATCGAGTTTCTGATTGTGACGACACCTTCGCAACTAGCCTTCGAAACGGTTCGAAAGCTGGTAAGCTTACTTAAGGAGCTGAAAATTTCTGTAATGGGCATAATTGAAAACATGAAATTGGGCAACTCGAAAACTATTCAGCAACAAGTCCAAGGATTGAATGTGCCATTTTTAGGAGAAATACCCTTCGATGCTAAAATTGAAGAGGCAATAGGGAAAGTGGATAAACTCTCGAAAACAATGTTCGCAAAGAAAGTGAAAGCAGAAATCGCTGATAAACTCGAATTTTAACCTCCTCTTTTTTGTAGGAACAGTTTCTCAAGCTTATCTTCTGAAAGAGGGTTCGTGGCTAAGCTCACAAACAGATACACGAGTGCAGAGCCAAACATTAGCAGCAGAGCCCAATATCCCCAATGATATAAGCCAACAATTTTTCCATAAGCGTTTGGATGCAAAATCGTCAAGATTAAACCATAAACTATTGTGGTGATGGCACCCCATTTTGTAGCTCTTTTCCAGTACATAGAGACACCAACAACAAAAAAGAATATGCCTGCTTGTGCCACGGCTGAGCCTGCCATGAATTCAGAAAGAATGGGAGGAGTTGACGTTAAAGTCCACCATAACGGGATTATTATGAAAGGAATTAGCATTAACCGAGTAAGCCAAAGCATCCTTTTTTGAGAGATTTCTGGGCGTATGTTGTGAATGAAGTCTCTAGTAATGTTGGTAGCCATTATCATGACCATCCCTGCCAAAGTAGCAACGGAAGCGGCGAAAACCGCTGCGGCAAAAAGAGATGCCAGAAAGACACCGTTACTCATGCTTACTAGCGTTGCTGAAGAATCACCATATACTCTGCCTCCAAAATCATACTTCAACCCCATCAATGTATTTCCCCAAACTGCTCTAGCGGCGAAACCGACTATGCCAATCCAAAGCGGAGTTAAACCTCCAAGAATTAGTATCAGCAACATCACCCAGTATTCACGCTTCGTAATCTTTCGAGTTCCTAGAAAACGTGCTATGTTATGTGGAAAACCCGTCGCCATAAAAAGAAACATGAAAATTGTAGCAGAAACGCCAAGCCAATCCACGCCTGCAAAAGCTAAACCAGAAGGCGGAGGCAAAGGCAAAGTATAACCATCCAAAGGTATAGTGGTGTTTTCTCCACCAGGTTTCGTGAACGTTTCTGTTCTAATTGCTCCCGCGATTTCCATAGGACCTCCAGCCCATATCATCGCCACAATACCTAATGTCCAGCCAATAACTGTTAAAAGAACCCCTTGGAAGCATGAGACCCACTGAGTACCCGTGTATCCACCAACAGCGATGTATACCAGAACAAGAAGTGCGGTAGCTATAAGGCTCCATTGGAAAAAAGTGTTAGTCGTTATTGTCCAAACCGTAGCCATAGCCTTGTATTGACCTACAGAATAAACAATTAGTAGAACAATCATCGCTAAGCCTGCGAGAAATTGAACCGCTCTGCTTTCAAATCTTACTTTCAACATCTCTGGCACTGTTCGCGCTCCAAGAGCCACATATCTTCGCATTCTATAACCTATGACGAGGCATAACGCCATTCCCATAATGCATATTGTGCCTATAAGCCAACTTCCTGACCAGCCATAAGCGTAACCTAAACCTGCATTACCAAAAATTGCCCAACCACTCAAATAAGAAGCAATCAAAGCGAAACCTGTCACAAAAGGACCAATATCACCATGTCCAACAAGCCACTCATCGAAACTTTTGGCTTTCTTTCTCATGAAAAACCCCAAAAGCACACTTGTAGCCAAAAAAACTGTAACTGCGACTATAACGCCCACTGTCAGCTCAGTAGACGATTCAGGAATCGGAGGCGCCATTAATCTTCCTCCCAATAATAACGCGTTTTCACGAAAACTGTCAGAATGCCGAATATTATTGCAAGTAAAGCGTGTCCCCAGTACGCGTACCATTCTCCAAGATAATAGGCAGTAATCGGAACAAGAAGGATACATAAAATCATGAATGCTAGTAAGACATATGCTTTCACGTGGCATTTCTCCTTTCTTTTCTCTTTCAATCGTGAAATACCGTATTTAAGCTATTCTAATTATTCGCAATAGAACAAATTTTAGAAACCCCTAAAAGAAGATTTAAGTTACGTGATTCTGTTTTTGTTTTTGCGTGAACCCTTTGTTGATTTGCCTTGCAATATGCTCTCCTCTATAGAGTTTGCCTTATGGAGCTCTTGCATGTACCATCCTCTGTCACGTGAATAATGTATCCCAGCGAATATTCCAAAAAATATCAAAACAAGACCACTAATTATTAGTGTTAAGCTCAAAATGCCTCCGGCTTCTGGTTGGGTGATGTATGGGATTATTATGAACCAGTGTGGCTCTGTAGTTAAGCATAAGGGTACAAGTATGCCTCCGATGAGAAAGACAGTGCCTGCTAAAAACATGAGATACGCTATACTTTCATTATGCCTTGACTCCTCTGCTTTCTCGTGAAGGTATTCTCTGAAAGACATGAAAGTTCGATATGTCAAATCAACGCGCCTATAAGTAAATCTTATTATGCTAAAATATGCATTGCAAAAACGAATTAGCAATAACTAAAGCAAGGAGAATTTAAGTTGTCGTCTGCCAAAGCAATAATATTTGACTTCATAGGCACATTAACAAACGTTAAAAACTACAATATGGAAGATTCAAAGAAAAAGCTCTGCAAAGCCATCGCAGAAGCGGGTTTTGATGTTGACGAGGATTGCTTTCTAGGAGCGTACAACGAAGCTCACGAGAAATACCGCATTATCCGCTATAATGAATTGGTTGAAGTAACAAATGCTCTTTGGATTTCAGAAGCCCTAACCACTCTAGGTTTTAGAACAGCTCCAGATGATTCGCGAATAAGCATGGCTGTTAACGTATTCTTTGAGGATTATTTGAACTCATTAGTACTTAGACCATGTGCAAGAAAGATGTTAGAAAAAATATGGCGAGACTACAAGCTTGGTTTGATTTCGAACTTCACTTATGCACCCGTAATCTATGCAGCGCTCAGAAGATTATGCATAAACCAATTTTTTAACGTCATTCTAGTTTCAGAAGATGTTGGCTGGCGTAAACCTCACATGAAAATTTTTGAAGAAACTTTAAGAAGGCTTAATGTTGCAGCAGAAGAAACAGTTTATGTTGGAGACAGCCCACTGGAAGACATCAAAGGCGCAAAAGCCATAGGCATGAGAACAATTTTTGTTCCCTCGCAATTTTACTCGCTTGCAAACTTGCACGAAACTCGGCAAAAACCAGACGTAATTGTAAAAAATATTTGCGAATTATACAAAAAATTTCCCAAACACCTTGAATAAAACAGCAGTTCTGTACAATAAATGCCATTATTTAGCAATAAAGGAGAATAAATGGAACAATTTTAACCAGCAAAAGCCTAGACAACTATTTAAGAACCAAAAAGAATGTCCTTTTTCTCTGAAAATAACTCAAAAATGAGGAAACAAAAATTGTGAAAAAAGCCATTAGCGAGATTATATTTGTCGAAGGACTCTCAGGAAAATTTGCATACCATCTTATTTGCAACGAAAATAGAGAAAATGTCAATCACAGCTCATTCTCCTAACCGTTGGTAAAATCTGCTCAATGCAAATGAAGCTATTGTTTCTTAAATAGAGTAGAGTCTCTCAAAGACCCTATCCCCCCTTATATACATTGAAACAAGCGTTCCCACTATGGTGGAACTCCATAATAGACTAGAAGTCCGCGTATTGGTGCGGTCGCCGGGATTTGAACCCGGGATCGCAAGCTTGGAAGGCTTGTGTCCTAAACCAGACTAGACGACGACCGCTCTGTTTTTGTGTGTTAGATAAATTCCTTTCATGTATAAAAATTTGAATTTTTCGTTATGTTAAAAGCCATAGTCACTTTTGATTTTTTATTGTTTGAATAGTCTTTTTTCGTGTGATGGTTTAGGTTTTAAACTGCCTGGCAACCTATTGCCACGGCATCTTTTACGTTCAATATTCTTTAAACGTGCGTAAAGCTTTGCCATTTTAGTTTTTGATGGCTTTTTAGGTTTTGGGAATCGTGCGGCAACAGGGGTGAAGGGTTTTTTGATTTGGGTATTTACTGTTTTTCTCCTTGGCTGTTTACTCCCTTTTTTCTTAAAAATCACATAGCCCTCCTTCAGATTCACCGATTCTGTTTTCCATCCAGTATCTAGCCAAGCTTTGGCATGGGCACCATTAGGTGTGTTGTTCCACCATTTCTCTTCTCGATATGCGTTTATTGGCAAATTTTCGCCTATTATTCCATCAATTTTGGCGAAAGAAAGTTTAACTGTGTCTGTGAAGGCTGCTCTAAACTTTAGATAGCTCGTAAGAGGAGCATATTTGGTTGTTGACTTTGGTGAAACAATTCTTCTTGCACAGTTTAAACAGAACATTTTTGTGTGGTCTCCAGTTGAAACATCTGGGACCATGCAATCTATGCAAAATAATCGTCCACATTTTTGACATCGTCTAAGATAGCTATAAGGAAGCACTCTCCCGCATATGCCACATTCATCTTTTAACGGCATCTGAACCACATGCGTTTGTAAAGGCAGTTTTTATGTTAATTATAGTGAAACTTTTGATATAAACATAATTAGCCCTTTTTGATCTAAGAGAAGCTATTCGAAAACTACGATAAGACTTATAGACAACGGTTTCTCGTGCTGAAAATGTGGGTTCGATGCTTTTTAGCGAATACTTGCATGAGAAAGCGGAAGAATCAAGGCATAATGAAACAGTCGGATATTTTATAATCATAATCGGCTCCATATTCTTTGTTGGAGGATTGCTGGAGACTGTAATAAAAGTTGAAAATCCAGAATGGTTCTTGATAATTCCCTATCATTTGACTCCTCATCCCTATAGTCTTTTAGGCTTATCCTTAACGTCAATCGGTCTCGTTTTACTTGTCTTGGGGATAGTCCTAAGCTATCACTATGCAAGGGAGAGAAGCTGGTACATGCGCGAGTTGCATAAAGCCCATTCAATTGAAGAGCAAAAAGCGATATTGCAAAAAAAGAAAAAGTTGAAGTAGCTTAAATAATGAATAAATCAGCCTTTCACAACTGCTAAAGGAACAAATCTTGCAACTTTTGTGGCTATTCCCACCTTATCGCTTACTTCCGCAACTAAGTCCACATTCTTGTAAGCGGGGTCAGCCTCTTCAGCCAAAACCACAGAGCTTGCAGATCTGACAACTATTCCGCGTTTTTCCAAAGCCGTTTTAATGTCTCCACCCCAATATCTTCTTTTTGCAGCGCTTCTACTCATCATCCTACCAGCACCATGAGCCGTAGAACCAAAGCTTAACTGCATTGCTTTTTCGGTGCCAACTAGAAGCCAAGAGCTTGTTCCCATACTTCCAGGTATAAGAACTGGCTGTCCTGCAGAACTATACTCTACTGGTATCTCTGAATGTCCAGGTGGAAACGCTCTTGTGGCACCTTTTCTGTGAACCCAAACCTTCTTTTGTTCTCCGTTGACTTTGTGGTTTTCTATTTTTGCTATGTTGTGAGCCACATCATAAACAAGTTTTAATCCAAACTTTTCTGCATCTTGCCTGAAAACCTGTTGGAAGCTTTGCCTAATCCAATGCATTATTACTTGACGATTTGCAAAGGCATAATTAACAGCACATGCCATTGCCTGATAATAGTCTTCTGCTTCGTTGCTGTTTCCCGGGGCACAAGCAAGTTCTCGATCTGGCAACGTTATTTTGTATTTATGTACAGCTCTCTCCATAACCCTCAGATAATCCGAACATATTTGATGACCAAAACCTCGGGAGCCACAGTGAATCATTATTGTAACTTGATTGTCATGTTCAATCCCAAAAATTTTGGCTATTTTAGTGTCGTATATTTTATCCACTTTTTGAATTTCTAAGAAATGGTTTCCTGAGCCTAAAGTGCCAATTTGTGTCAATCCTCTGTTTTTTGCTGTTGTTGAGACCTTGTCTGGATCTGCATTTTTCATGCATCCCCGTTCTTCGCAGTGTTCAGCATCTTCAGACCAGCCTAATCCCTGATCAATAACCCATTGGACACCCTCCACTGCAAGAGCATCCAAGTCATGCACTGTCACTTTTAAGTCCTTTCGGCGACTTCCAAGCCCGCATGGAACATTATCAAAAATTACACCTGCAAGCTCTCCAAGTTTCGGTCTGATGTCTTGCTCTGAAAAATTTGTTGTCACCAAACGTACTCCACAGTTTATATCATAACCAACTCCGCCAGGGCTGATTACGCCTTCGTTGTAGTCGGTTGCTGCTACGCCGCCTATTGGAAAACCATATCCTTCATGTCCATCTGGTAATGTTATTGAGTGTGTGTAAATACCAGGTAAATGGGCAACGTTGGCACATTGTTGCAGTGTTCTGTCTGTCTGCATTTTCTCTAGCAAGTCTTTGTTGGCGAAAACTATGCCTGGAACCCGCATGCCTGGTTTGTATTTTGGGATGTGCCAAGTGTAATTGTCTATTTTTTCAAGTGGAACTTTTTCTGTAGGAGGACGACTTTCTCCCTCTTCCATTTTTTCACCTAGCAATCAAAAGGGAAGTGTTGGATATAAATGATTTTGGTGTTTACACCAAAACGAATTTACAGCGGAAACTCTTTGAATTTATTTACAAAATCCATGACGCCCCAAACACTTTCGTTAAGTACAGTCTCGCTTAAGACTGGATGTACTCTGATGTATTCCCTGGCTTTTTGAACCGCCGAATCAACTTCAGTTATTCTCTTGCTTATAATTCCCAAGTTTTCTCTGTTTTCTATTCCTTGCCTTGCAACTTTTGCCCAAAGCTTAAGTTGCTGTGCATAAGTGCGTAGCTTTTTTACCGCATTGTCGGCTTTACCAAAATGGCTGTAGTACAAAACCTTAGGCTTATGGCTTATCAGCTTATTTAAAGAGGCTAATGCAATATCTAGGCGGAAAGGTGCTGGGGTTGTTGGCACAATTACATCAACCTCATTTAAGTAAATGCCCGCTGCATCTCCTGGGAAGATTCCTTCGCTTAATGGATTATAATAGCTTAAGTGATGTGATGCATGTCCAAGTGTTTCTATTACCTTTAGCTTAACATCATTTCCAACGTCGAGTGTCATGCCATCTGTTGCTGGGATAATTCTTTCTTCAGGAACAGATTCAGGCTTGCCATACATTTCAGTTATGCTTCCAAGAACTTCTCTTGACTGTTGCCACAGTTTTTCTGGATTTGCCAAATGAGGTGCCCCTCTCGAGTGAACCACGACCTTTGCTTTCGGCAAGTATTTTAACAAGGTTCCAGCGCCTCCGCCATGGTCTAAGTGAATGTGAGAAACAGCAACGTAGGCTACTTCTTCTGGTTTTATGTTCAATTCTTTTAAACACTGAAGCATATTGGGAATTGATGATGTTGGACCTGTTTCAACAATTGCAGATTGCTTTCCTTTTAATACATAGCTGGCGATGAAATTTTTGATTCCTGCAGTTTCAACATCAATCTGGTAAAGATGTTTCTCAATTTTTGTTATAGACATTTTTTGGAGCCCCGCATCATTCTTTAAGAGAATTTTAGAGTCGTTATTTGCTGTTTTAAACATTTTGATTATGAAAGTTTAAGTTATTTGACGCAATTTTAATTCTGGAAGCTTATGCTCATCAAAATAATCAGAAGTTTAACGTCTGAGGAAGTTGGAGAAAGATTAAGAAGGTACGAGAAAGAGTTTGGCATGAGTTTTGAAAAGTTTGAGGAGCTATTTTTAAGACAAAAGTTGAATACAAAACATGCTAGGGTTTATTTTGAATGGCGCGAGCTTGTGGACAGTTATAAAGGCTACATTGAAGAAGGAACACTTGACTATACAGTTGAAGAGACTAGAGACTTGAAACCAGAACAAGCTGTTTTGTTGACGCCTAAGAGAATAGAATTGCTGTACAAGCTTGCTGTTCTGAGGGTTGAATCGATAAATGATTTGGCTTTGAAGGTGAGGCGAGACGTAAAAAACGTGTATGAAGATTTGAAGGTGTTAAGTAAATTTGGTTTTGTTAAGTTGAACAAGCGAAGAGGAAGAGCGTTGATTCCTGAGACTCTTGTGAAGGAGATAACATTTCTGATTCGTTAGAAGCTGTAAGAGATTAGTCTGTGTACGCGTGCAAGCAACAGTGATATGCTCTCTATTTGCTTCCAAAATGTTTATGGAAAAGGTTGTAATCGGCATGTTTAACTTTTCGTTTTGAGTAAAAGAGGGCTTATTAGATCATGCTTTTGTGGCGATTTAGTTTAGGTTCAAATATCGGTAAATCATCGAAATTAATACTTGTTTATCTCCTTTTCTGAGAAACACCCACAAATCAAACTTCTAAGAGGATTATAAGTGAAAGAAATACTTATTTTTGATCTTAGCAATATTTTTCTATGTGCCTGAAGATTGGTAAATTAATTTGCAATTAAAATTTCATTGAGAATTATGTCTGAAATTCACATTCTCAAAATATGCAAAAACTTTTAGTAAATCAAATTCGATTCATGAGTAAAATTATGGAGAGATGAAAGAAATGGCTGAAAAGAAAGGTTTTGTGAGAAATTCGATTCCCATAATTGCCGTGGCATGGATTCTATCCTTGATTACGACCTTGACCGTTGTCTATCTTGTTCCCTCTGCTTCTATCAACACAAATCAAATTGCAGATAGTGCAATAACTTATCTCAAATTGGCGCCTTTTGCAATTCCGCACAATTCAACGCAGTCTACAACAGTGGTATCAACAACATCTACGTCTTGGGTGGACATGCCTGACATGGCAGTCAACATAACAGTAACAAGAAAGAGCACATTGGTAATTATGTTTAGCACAGAGGCTTGGAGCAAGGGAGGAAATTACATCTACGCTAGAGCTATGATTGACGCGACGACACAAGCCCATCCAATTTCAAGTGCGATACTCATAACAAACTCAACTGATGGTGCCTCACACTCAATCATGTTCTATAGGGAGAACGTTAGTCCGGGGATTTATAAAATTAAAATACAATGGAGGATGCTCTCATCCCTTGTTGCTGGATACGCGCACGAACGAGCTTTAGTTGTCTTCGCATTACCAGTATAAACGCAGGATATTGATTCCTTGCTTTTTCTGTTTTTCAGTTAATATTCTCCAAATATCCTTTTAAAAACTTGAGTTTTTCTGTTAAACATTATTAACAGACGTTAGCAACGGTTCACAAAACATACTTTAAACAAGAAGGTCCGCATTGAGGTTGATAAAACCAGCAAAGAAAAACTTGGAAGAGTAGCTGAACGAAAAAAGGAGAGTTGTGGAAGATGTTGCTATTTAGGTTTGTTAGAAAGGCTAGAGTTTAGAAGATTCTATTGTAATTATCCAAACTTCATAAGCTTCGACACAGTAATACTTAATTATCAACTGCTGTTCTCTACGAGAATATGGCAAACCACATTAAGGATGAATAGAAATGGTGAATGCGGTTATTTTTGGTGCTCCAGGCTCCGGCAAAGGCACTTACGCTTCGCGATTACAATCTAAGCTTGACATTGACGTAATCGCCATGGGCGACATTTTCCGTGAAATCATGAAGGAAGACACTGATTTAGGAAGAGAAGTAAGAAGCTATGTTGAAAAGGGATTACTTGGTCCAGACAGTTTAACAATAAGGGCTTTGAAACAGCACATAGCAAAAATCAAGAATAAGAAGGGTTTTCTTTTTGATGGATATCCTCGTACAATTGAACAAGCAAAAGCCCTAGAAGAAATTGCAAAAATCGACGTTATAATACAGCTAATAGTGCCAGATTGGATAATAATTGAACGCTTATCCACGCGGAGAATATGCAAAAACTGCGGCGAAATCTACAACATACGCTACTTGAAACCAAAAGTAGATATGATATGCGACAAATGCGGCGGACCTTTATATCAGCGTCCAGATGACACGCCAGAAGTAATAAAAAAGCGAATTGAAGTTTATGAGCAACAAACTCAACCAATCCTGAAATATTATCGGGGGAAAGGTGTTCCCTTCATAGAGTTCAAAACTGAATCATTAGAGATGCCGCCTGAAGTTGCTGTGGAAGAAATCTTGAAAGACCTAAGAAAGTTAAAGCTAGCTTGAACTTTTGAATGAAAAACTGTTTATATATCGAGAAGAAATTTTAGCGTTACTTTGTCTGATTCTTTAACAATTTCCATCATATGATAAGTAACTGCTTTCACACCTACCTTCTGTGTGTGTTTTTTCGGATTGAATTTTTCTCCCCAAACTTCTGCTTTAAGTTTAAATCCGTTTGAAGTTTGGCTTAAATCTGAAACCTTAAATTTAGAGTAAAACATCCCGTTTATATCAAATTTTATAAGCAAAGCCTCAAGCCAACTGTAAAGAAGAGCATATTCATCATAAGCCTCAACTTCAACATTATCCTTAGTTTTGGGGTTAACCCTTTCCACATCGGTCATGACGTTAAACATCGCCAGAGCAGCATTCTCAAAAGCCTCAGCTAAGTCTTTCCCATAAGAGACAATATAGATGTCTGCCGTATGCTCCAGAAACTTGAAACCCTTTTTAGAACTCATGACTTCAACCACAAAACTAATGAATTTTCTAATTTTAAAACCATTTTGCTCTTTTCAATAGTTGAAAATTTAAATTTCAATAGCTCACATGAAGAATACACAGCATATGGAACAGGATAGACTTTGAACAAAAATTACGTTCCAGAAATCACTTTAACATATTTCGCTTTAGCTTTAATAATATTCGCAAGCGCTTTTTTTCCTCAACCACAAGCGTTTACACCAATATTTATGTCAGTCTTGCTCTTAATCCCCATCTACTTATGGTACAAAAATTATTCAGACAAAGAAAAACTCTCAAAAGAAACCATTAAAAAAGACAAAAGCGCAACATTCTTTTGGATTTTCATACTTTTCATTTTAGCTCTATCTGTTCGTATTCCCTCAGCACTAATATTTGGCATGCCATATGAAAAGACTCCCTTAATCTACCTCATAATTTTGACGATAATCCTCATCGAGAAAACTGATATTTCTGCTTTTGGCTTTAAAACCGAGAACATTGAAAAATCACTTCTATATGGACTCGCATTTTTTATTGTTTTAAGTGGAGTCTTATCTCTTAGTTTTAATTTGCTGATTTTTGTATTTACAAATCAAATTTCAATAGCCTCCTTCAGCATTATATTTTTCTTTCTTGTAATGCCATTTCACACATTATGTGTTGGGATAAGCGAAGAAGGATTATTTAGAGGATATATGCAAACACATCTCCAAAAATTTTACACTCCTACTAATGCAATTCTTATTCAAGCATCTCTTTTTGGAATTTGGCATTTTGTCTGGGACCTCCGTCCGTTCAACCCAATAGGCATGGCTCAGTACATAGCAATAACATTTCTAATAGGCTTGCTTTTCGGATATTTCTACAGCAAATCCAAAAACATTGTTCCTTTAATCTTTGCTCACGGTCTTTACAACAGTTTCATACAAGGAATAATAAAAAGCGAAACAGCAGCAGAAGCTTTTAAAGCAATTCCAATTGCAAGTCAAATTATGGCTGGACTCTTACCCTATGCTATTTCAGCGATAACAACATTTCTTTTCATAAAATACGTGGTTAAAGAAATCTAAAAATCAAAGCTCCACAAGAGCCTCCATAGCATTTCTCACAAAATCCACACACTTTTTCTCAAAAACATTTGCCTTGCGGGCTTTCTCTAACTCTTCTGGATTGGAAAGATTATATCCAATAAGTTCTCGACACAAAACGCTTCCATGCTGTTTCTCAAATCGCTTGTAAAATCTACTTGCCAACTCGTACGCCTTCAGCCGTTTTTCAACTAAAGGTTCATCCGTTCCATATTTCATTCCAATAACCATAACACCACCAGTCAAGGCTCCACAAATTGACCCACATCTGCCTATTCCAGCACCAAAAGCGGTAGCAATTTTTGGAATCAATTCATTTTCACCCCTCCAATGCTCAAACATTGTCAATAAGACACTTTGAGCACAATTATATCCTTCAAGGAATCGTGTTACAGCCTTTTCGCAAAGACTATTTTTCTCTTTCACATTTCTAGCAACCATTCTGTCACTTTCTAAATGTTTTCTCCAAAAAATTTGATGGTTCCTTTTGAAAAAATAATGTCAAAAATATTCGGGAATTTTCTTGATTGCTGCTGCAGTCAGCTTTACAGCGTTTTCCACATCTTTTAAGCTCAGTAGAGATGACGGACTATGAATGTAACGTGTAGGTATTGATATGACACCGCATGGCACACCTTCACGCGCCAAAGATATACGAGCCGCGTCGGTTGATCCTGGCAAACCTGTCTCAAGCTGGTAAGGAATCTTGTTTTCTTCAGCAACGTCAACCAAAAGTCGCAAAACTTTTGGATGGGCAATTAACCCATAATCGGCAACTGTCAATGATGGTCCTTTCCTCATTTTTATTGGTGCTTCAAATTCTTTTACTCCAGGCACATCTCCCGCTATAGTAACGTCAAGTGCTATGCCAATGTCTGGATATATTCCGAAAGCAGCTGTTGTTGCCCCTCTTAAGCCAACTTCTTCCTGTACTGTTCCAACTGCATATATTGTGCATTCGGAGTTTTTCAAACGTTTTATTGCTTCAATCATAACAGCGCATCCAACTCGGTCATCAAAAGCCTTGCCAATTACAACGTCTTTTCCAATTTTGGCGAATTTAATGTCAAAGCCTATTGGGTCTCCGATTTTTACTCCCATCTTCTTGGTTTCTTCTTGGTTTTCAGCGCCAATGTCTATGAAAAGCTCATCATATGTTAGAACTTTTTTGCGTTCTTCTTCTTTTTGTATGTGGGGCGGTTTTGAACCCATTATTCCATGTAATGGTCCTTTTTCTGTGTATACTATGACCTTTTGCGCCATTAGGATGCGGTCGTCTATTCCGCCAATTTTCACAAATTGCAAGAAACCTTCTTTCGATATTGTTTTCACGAGTAATCCTATTTCATCCATGTGCGCTGCAAGCATTACTTTAGGCGCATTTTTCTTTCCTTTTTTTATCCCGATGACATTTCCAAGTTTGTCCTCTTTAACTTCGTCCACATATGGCTTCAGAAATTTCTTCATCAAACTTCTGACTTCTTCTTCTCTGCCAGCAACACCGCAAGCGTTAGAAAGTTTTTCTAAAGTTTCGGCAAGGGGCATAACAAATCCTCTTTTAAAGAGTTACATAGAATCGTAAAGATTTATATTAAACGTTTATGGTAGTAAATCCCGAATTCAATATGGACTGTGGCATAAAGTTCTCGTGTAATAAAAAAAAGGCTAGTTGTGGGCTTTTTGGGAGCCCATTAAAGGTGAATCGCCAGATTGTCCTTTGAAATCCAAGAATTGCCTGATATTATACGAGTAATTGTTTTGATAAGCTTCAGCAGGAAAAGCATCCTTGAAAAATCGTTGCTTAAGCATAGAATAGACAAATACTGTGCTGGCAGTATCTGTGTAGAAATGAGTGATATTGATGAGACTTTGAAAGAGATGAGCGAGGAGGGGCTAGTCATAAACGAAAATGGAAAACTCAAGCTAACAGAGAAAGGTGCTCAGTTAGGTCAAGAATGGCGAAATCTACTGCTAAAAAGAGAGCCAATATTGGAGGTTGTAGCAGGCTTAACAGATGGCTCCATCACTGGACTTGTTGCTATTCTCTCCGCCTTTCTGGCGGGATTAGCCACGAACATGGCTGCTTTCGCAGCCGTCTTAAGCCTATCAGCAGTGGCAATAACAAACTTTTCCAGTTTCCTCATGGGCGGAAAAACCGAGGATATTGCAGATTTAATCACTCTCAAGGCTCTAATGGATCATAGTCTAAGTGACATTCCTGACAAGGCAGAAAGAGATAAGTCGCTTAAACTTGTTAAACAGTTATTCATTATTCTACGCAAGGAAATAAACACGTCTAACCTTTATGCCGCCTTAATCTGCAGCACAACAACTTTTCTTGCAGGCATCATGCCAATAATTGCCTATCTAGCGTTGCCCGAGCCCCTTGACATTATCTTATCTCTGGGCCTAGTCTGCATTATAGTTGGCATTTTTCTAGTTCGCTACCGCTCTGGACGAACCAAAGTGCATTGGCGAATTACACTAATGGAGACAATTGCAATCATTGTAATCGCGGTTATTGCCTCGTTAATAATAGGTAGCATCTAGAAATCATAAAAACAACTTCATATGAGAACACAAGTTTTAACAAGGTATAGCGAAATTTGAGAGCTTTATCTAAAGATATTTATACTCAGCTTAAATGCAAAAATCAGATGTCAAAAGGCGATTGAATGATCTCCGTGAAAAAGAAATCAACCTTTGTTTCGGCGTTAGCGGTGTTCGCTGCATTTAACGTGATTTGCGACTCGTTTATGGTGCCTTTCTTACCATACTCTGGAGTTTGGCACAGTTGGATTTTCATATCTGCACCTATCACTGGAATATTGCTAGGACCTTGGTTTGGCTTTCTTTCAAGTCTTCTCGGAGTGATTATTGGTCATTCAATCTTGTTTATCGGGGCTGAAGAACTTCTTTTTACCTTAGGTGCTCCTATTGGAGCCATGATTTCAGCTTTTCTTTACAGAAGAGAATGGAAAATACCTCTAATCTATTATTTAGTGTTATTAGTGGCTTTCTTCTGTACTCCCATTGTTTGGCAACTTCCTTATTGGGGTATTTGGGGAATGTGGGACATTTTCTTGGCTTTAGGCCTTTTCTTCGTCATGATTATGGCTATGGAAAAAAGGGAAAAAATATGGAGTATGAAATCCCGCTTTCACCTTACATTCGTTCTTGCATTGAGCGTTTTTATTGGACTAGAAGCTGATGTGCTTTTTCGTATTTTTGTTTTCGTGCCGTGTCAAACATATCAGCTGTTTTATGGATATGATGTGGGCAGTCTTCAAGCTATATGGGCTTTAGGTGCTATTGAAACACCTATAAAAGCCGCTTTATCTACAATTGTAAATATTATAATAGGACCATCAATAATTTATGTGGCTCGAAAAATGGGTTTGGCTCTTTGAGCAGGAGTAAGTGTACTGTAAATTATTTTGGCTAATCTGTTTGCTTTCAAAAAAGACATTCTTCTGCTATTTGCCTCGGTTAAAATTGAGCATAATGGTTCCCCTTTCTCAATTATGCTTAGTGGAAGTGGAATATCCCCAACTTCTTTAAAGCTTGTTAAATCATGAGCGATAATGCGTTCTGGAGTGTACAATATTAACCGAGTGCAGAATTTTTGCGTTTTTTCTTTCATGCTAGGTAGAGAATTGTGTAAGCATGTGTTCAAATGTGATTCCACCATGTTTATTCCTAAAACTCTTTCAACACATTCTAAAGTTCCTTGAAAACGTGGGTTCACCTCGATAACATATGGCATATCTTTGTGAATTACTAAATCTATGCCGTTTGAGCCTTTGAGACCAAAGTGCAAGGCAATTTTTCTAGCAATAGATTTACATTTCTCAAAAACAGATGTTGAGACATGTAAAGGAACAATGTTCCCACAATATCCAAAAGGCTCTCGTTGAAATACAGAGTGTAAACCCAACACTTGCTCATTTATTGTTAAAAGCTTAACATTTGCCTCTGTAACTAAAATAGAAACACTTGCATGAGCACCATCGATGAATTCTTGTACCAAAACTTCTTTGTCAGCTCTAGAAACTTTGGAAAACACTTTTGTCAGTTCTTTAACGTTATGCGCTATTCTTATGCCCATTCCAGAAGAGCTACGAATTGGCTTCAAAACAACAGGATATCCTATCTCGTTTGCAGCACTTTCTGCTTCATCTAATGCTTTGACAATCTTTGTTTGCGGATAAGCTATTTGAAGATGCTTAAGCTCTCCAAAAAACTCTTTCTTTCTTCGAACTTTTTCAATAACTTTTGGCGAGTTTCCTATTATTGGAGCGATGTCGTTCAATTCATGTAAAACGCTAAAATAGTCATCTAAACCAGATGACAGCAAAATTGCGTCTATTCTATATTTTTGAAGTAACGATTTTGCAATTTTCAAGAAGGATTCTGGAGTAAATTTATGTTCAATTTTTCCACAGCTTCTCCCAACTTTTTTTTTAATTATCGCCTTGTATCCGTTAGAGAAGCGTTGAAGGTCAATATCTCCAAAATAGTCTGCACAATAAATTTTGTAACCTGCATTTTTCGCTGATTTTGCTATTGCAACACAGTCAAACCCGACAACTAGAAGACTTTGAACTTCTTTTTTTGTCAACTATTTTACCCTTTGCTGTAATATGGAGTTTAAAGAAAAATGGGCATTGTGGTTAGGAAGATGATCGTTGCTGTTGTTTTTGAAGTTCCATGTATTCGGTTAGCAGTAGAACGCCTTCTATTATGAAGAAAATGCCTACAACAAGGTTCAAGAATTCCTTCCAAAAGATCACAAGTATGCCAAAGACTATGCAGATGGCAGCCAGAATAGGTTTGGAAACTGTTAATCCGAATTTTTTCAATCCTTTCTCAACAACTTCTGTCAAACTTGTTTCACCTTCCTTATGCTTTATCAATTAACATCCTTCAGATAGCCATTTAATATTTAAAACATTCGAAAACTTAGGCTAGATATGGCAATTTTTAAACGTTTAAACAGCACTAACAATTAGAATGGTGTCATCTTGGCAGAACAGCTCTTTAAAAAAATTGGAATTTTTAAGTGTGGCAACATCGCTACATCGCCTTTATTTGAACTTCTTCTCGATGAACTGGCTGACCGTCAAGACATTAAAATCAGAACTGTAACTACAGGTTCAAAAATGACTATTGAAGATGTTGAAGAAGCTTTGCCAAAATTATTCGAGTTTGACCCAGATCTTTTGATTTTAATCTCTCCAAATCCATCAATCCCTGGACCCACAAAAGTTAGAGAAAGATTATCAACTAGCGGTGTGCCCAGCGTAGTTGTTTCTGACGCTCCTGGGAAGCGTATTAAAAGTGAGCTTGAAAAGCAGGGTTTAGGTTACATAATCATTACAGGAGACCCTCTTATTGGGGCGAGAAGAGAGTTTTTGGACCCGATTGAGATGGCGATTTTTAACTCAAACATTATTAAAGTGCTTGCGATTACAGGCGTTTTTAGGATAGTTCATCAAGAGATTGATAAAATTATTCACGACATTAAAATAGGAACGAAGCCTGTTTTACCTAAATTAATAATTGATAGAAATAGCATTCGAGATAATTCTGATTTTGTGAACCCTTATGCGAAAGCCAAAGCCATGGCTGCTTATGAAATAGCAGAGAAAATCGCCGAGATTAACCTTCAAGCATGTTTTATAGAAAAAGAAAGCGACAAATACGTTCCCCTTGTCACATGCGCACATGAACTGGCTCAAACTGCTGCCAAACTTGCCGAGGAGGCACGAGAAATTGAAAAATATGGGGACACTCTGGTAAGAAAACCTCATACAAAAAATGGCAAAAAGAAGATAAAAACTAAGTTAATGTTTCCTCCTGTCTTTGAAGAAGAAAAATAGGTTAACCTTAACCTAATTTGTTAATTGGTTTTTCTACTGTGCTTACGGATGATGCATGTATATACTTTATATACTTATACATAAGGTATTACGATTATGTATATATGTTTCTCACTTTACTTATAAACTGAGGTTGTTGAGTTTGAAAGTGTTGGAAATAAAGCCTTTGAAAACTAAGTTGACTGTTTTAATTGTTGAAAAAGAATATAATGAACCCTTTTGGGTAATCGAGTTATCTAAATCCTCCGATTCCTCTCATATGTTACACTCTCTCTTTAGACCTTCTATAGGTTTTTGCAAATTCTTAGAAAGTCTAATTGAAAAAGTCAAACCAGACTTTGCAACTGAAGAGTTAGGCACACGTTCACCCAAGGAGTTTTATGAAGACAATATTCTAGCTAAAATGCTTCAAAAAGATGACATTCCATTTTTCCCTGTTGACATTGATGGGAACGCCAAAATGTACCTTGTAACAGATTTGGAGAAGAAAAAAGAGTTAAGAGATAACGTGCTAAAAGCGCTAGATGACTTGTCTAAGAAAAAAGAAAGGTCTGTTGAAGAAGAATACTTAATCGCTTACGGTCAATGTTTGCAACTTGAGCTAGAGGAGCAAGAACACGAAGTGAAGTTTCCTATAAGGGAAAGCTGGATTGTTATGGAAATTCTAGACCATGCTAGGGAGATTAAGAATAAAGAAGATATTATTTGTATTCATATATGCAGCCCAGAGCATGTAGACGGAATCAAAAAACTTTTGGAATCTTTAAACGTCAAAGTCGAAGTTGTTAAACTTTCAAAAAAGATAGTCTCCGCTCATGTTGAGGCATCTCATCCCAGTGAATTGGGAAATCTGTTGCAGTCAATGCAAATTCAAGTCAAACCAGTTATCGGCAAGACTTCTGATGATGCACCATATCTTCTATTCTACTTAGATACTGACGAAAAAGCCAGTCCTTTTGACATTTGCATGGCATATGATGCAGGATATAACGCAGTTATACCTTATGAAAATGTAACCCCAGAAGATGCCAAACGCATAGTTCAGGACGCAATCTTTTCAAGAGGACCAAAAGGCGTTAAGCACACATGCTTTTTCATTGGAGGAAAGAATGCTGAAAAAGCTCAAGAAGTTTCTGAAGTTGTGATGAATACAATGTTCCCACCTTTTAAGACAAGTATAATAATCGACCCGGGTGGTGCGTACACTACAGCAGCAGCTATGGTTGCAAAAGCTGAAGAGGCTTTATTGTCCCATAAACTTGGTGATTTAAAAGACAAAACATGTGCTGTGCTGGGTACTGGAGCTGTGGGACAGATAGTGGCGGTTCTCTTAGCTAAACTTGGGTGTAGAGTGATACTTGCTAGTCTTAACCCAAATCGTGTAGATGGAAAGGAACATGCTGAAAATATGGCTAGGCTTCTTGCCAATGAATATGGAGTGCCAGTGCAAGGTGTTTTTGCCCCAACATCAACAGAAAAGCTCGAGATTCTAAAGAAAGCAGATGTTGTATTTTGTGCAGGAACAAGAGGAGTTCGAATTATAGAAAAAAAATTACTAGAAGAACTAAAACTCATGAAAGTTCTTATCGATGTTAACACTATCCCCCCTTTCGGAATAGAAGGAATAGAGCTGAAAGATGAAATGAAGGAAATAATACCGGGGATTTTTGGAATCGGAGGATTAACAATTGGTGATTTGAAGCACAAGTTGGAAAAAGAGATTTTGCGTGAAGCTAGGGGTAACGGAAAAGATGTTTATGACTACAGTTTAGCCTTGCAACTTGCCAGAAAGCTGCTTCAGAAAGAGATTTCTCCAGCTAAATTGACATTGACGTTAAGCTACCCTTCCACCAAGAAGGATTCTAAATAGCACTCTTGTGAGCACGGTTTATCGCTATTTCTGCTATGTCTGCTGCACACTCAGCGATTCTTTTTATGTTGTCACGTAAAGAACAGATTGCACAAACTACCAAGGAATTTTCTTGTTTGCTCATAAATGCCTTTGAAGCCACTTCTTGGTCCAATCGTTCAATGTATTTCTGCTGTTCCAAAATTTTGTCAGCATTGGCTACATCCTTTGAAAAGAAAGCACTAATGGCTTTTTCATACAAGCTAACAGCTTCCATTCCTGCATTAAACATCATCGTTAACAAATCATCTGAAATTTTTTGGTTATTTCCAGCCAGCATTATCACTTGCTTTGCTATGTTTGCTGAATGATCTGCAGCATGTTCGACTCGGTATACTAGAATTTGGTGGTCCATACAATCTAGTGGATCGACATCAAGTTGGTTTGCCAGAACTGAATCTTGTGCAGCATCACGGATTAGTCGAAGAAGGAAAAAGCAAAAGTGGTCGACATCATCATCTAGAGAGAAAACGGCTTTCGCTAGCATTGGATCCTGATTCTTTAATGAATTTAATGCATCCACACACATAGAATGAGAAATTAAATGCATTCTATGGATAGCTAACTCAAGTGAGGCCTTTGACTCATCTATCAACGTTTGAATATGCATACTTTTTGTGTCGGATTCCATAGTTCGCATATAAAGCATTCTAACAATGTTTCGAATTGCTTTTCTTTGAGCAACAGAAAATATTGCCTTTGATAAAATTTTGATACTAGAGTAACCATTCAGATAACAACCAATTATTCTCCGAACAATCAGACTTTCTCTTTCGTCAGCATCAACATTGAGAACTACTTCTCTAGGCTCTCTCTTCTTTTCTGCGCATGGAAAAATTGTCAGAGAACGGTCGCGTTGAACAGCAAGGGAAATCACATCACCTTTCTTTAATTTGTTCAACTCTATCCAATGCTTTGGAAGGGAAACTACAAGAGACGACCTACCTAACGACATAATTTTACGTTCCATTTTTCTTCCTCCAAATATATTAGCAGTTTAGAATCTATAAATACATGTAAAATCAAGTATATATTTGAATTGCAACAATTTATCCTTTAATTTTTCGTATTTTTAGATAGATTAGATACGCAGGAACTATGTTAATCAACGCTTGTGTAATGTTGAATAGACCTATGAAAGGAAGTAAACCCATCACGACAGGCGCACGCATTTTGTAGAACATTTGAAGCAAATAATAATTCGCTATAGTCATAACAGCCACTCGTGATGTGACAGCCAAAATTGATTTCAAGACAACATTTTTTCTTAATAAAGCAAAGCCTAACAATGTTGCCAATTCAGCGATCAACTTCAAAGTTCCTCCTGGGATGTTGCCTCTAAAAAAAATGATAGAACAGCCAATTAGGCACGAATAAATTCCACAGAGAGGTCCAAAAAACAATAAACTGACCATCATAGGTATTCCTGTAAGATCCCAAGAGATTTTAGGGTAAAGCGGAAAAGTGATGTCGAAAGGTGGTCCAGGTATAATCTCCCACAATGCTGAAAGAGCTCCAAGCATGCTAGCTCCTGCAATCTCTCGTGCTCTCATCTTGTGCAAGTCATCAGCCACCTAAAGAGAATGTGAGGCTACAAAAAATGTATATAACCCTTTCTAGATTCCCTTTTTCTCTATTTAAGCCAAATTTTTTGGAAAAGTTGTAAGTTTTTCTCTTTTCTTTTTTGAGAGTTTGTTCAGTAAGTTTAATGCATTTGTTTCTGTTTCCACAGTTTTAACATCCAGAAGACCAGCTTTCTCTGCGCTTGAAAACAATTCTTCGCCTTTTTCAGTTCGGATAATAGTAAATGTCCATCCGTCTAATCCTAAACCTCCCACTGAAATGTCTGATAATTCGGAACTAAAATCTTCGCAATAACTGCAGCTTTTTCGAGCATACTGTTTTATCTCTAGCAGAGGAATTGTTGTAACTCCTGAATCTGTTGTGACCAGCATTTTTCCTTTAATGTTCATTTTTCTTATACTGCCCAAATCAATGCCCATTTTTCCGTGAATATGTTTTTCCATCAATCCTTCATACGTGAAACATTCGGAACACATAAGTCCAATCAAAAACTTCAGTGGAGCCGTATACTTCTTTAAGTTAGTTATTTGAATCTTTCTGATAGCGCGGATTTGGCACGGCGTTCCTACAAACGCTACATTTGTATTTTTCTGTTTAATTGCCTCAGCAAAGGCAAGAATGTTAGGCGAGTAAGAATATTTTGTTCCAGCGCAATTCAGAATGTCTTCTGAAGTTTTAGCCAATTTTGGAGTTGAACAAAAAGGTTTTTCTTTGCTGATCCCAGCAACAATTGCACAATCAATTAATTTATTCTCCAGAGCAAAGGACAACAGTGCAGTAACAACGCCTCCGTCCTGGCAGACCTTTAATATTTTTTCATTTCTTGCTTTTGCTATAGCAAGTTTGCGAAAAACTCCAAAATCTTCTTCGGTTTTCCTTTCTCTGCCAAAAACTAAATTTTCCACCTTCGAAAGTGCCCATTCGTTTTGAGGACAAACTTGCGCACAGATTCCGCAGACTTCACATTTCTTTATCAATCTTGGTTTTTCTTCCACATAGTCTAGACAATTAAATGGACAAGTAATAATACATGCGCCACAACCAAGGCATTTTCCAACGTCTATAACATGCATAGCCAAAGATTCTTCGAAACTATTTTTATTGAAACTCATTATAGATAGCATAAAAGAGTAATACTATATAAGCTTAAGTTTATCCCAAAAAAAGAGTGTATGCACTACTGAAACTGGGGCATCTTTAAAATGAATATCATTAAAATAATTGGAATTCAAAAGTTGCCGATCATAAAGACTGGAGACAACATAGCTGAGCTTATTTGCGACGCAGCAAAAAGACAGGGCAATCCTATTGAGAATGGTGACATAATTGTAATTACGCATGTCATTGTCTCTCGCGCCGAAGGCAAAATTGTAAATCTAAATGACATTGTACCATCTGAATTTGCAAAAAGCATCGCTGAACAGTATGGAAAAGATCCCGCTTTAGTAGAGGTTGTCCTCAGAGCATCCAAAAGCATCAGTCGTATGAGTGACGGAATAATCATTACAGAAAGTAAGCATGGTTTTGTTTGTGCAAACTCTGGCGTCGATAAGTCTAATGTTCCTGGTGAAAGAAATGTAGTTTTATTACCAGATGATCCCGATAGATCTGCGAAGAGTATTAGACGTGAGTTAATGAGATTAACAGGTTGTGATGTCGCGGTTATAATTTCTGATACGCATGGGCGACCATTAAGGCAGGGAGAGATAAATGTGGCAATTGGAGTGGCTGGTATTAAGCCTATTAGAGACAGAAGAGGAGAGAAAGACTTGTTTGGCTATGTTCTTATGGTGAAACAAACTGCAATTGCTGATGAGTTGGCTTCTGCTGCTGAACTAGTGATAGGGCAAGCGGATGAAGGTGTTCCAGTAGCCATAATACGTGGCTATACATATCCAAAATCTGAGGATGCAAAGGCAACTGAATTGATAAGACCTAAAGAAAAAGACCTATACCAATAAGAAATATTGTTTGGTCTGGATTAAAGCGAATAAATATTTTAGGACGAAACGAGTTAGATGAATTCGCCTTTTACTGCCGGGATGGCGGAGTGGTTAACGCGCGGGCCTTGAGGCGAAGGAGTGATGCTTAAGCTAAAAGAAAAAGCGTTACAGAATGAAGAACTAGCATATGCTATAGTTGGACAGGCAATGCTTGACGAAGGCAGTATCCTAACGAACAAAATCGAAATATTTCACAACGATGAAGAAACCGCTAGATACCTTTTTGATATAGCAAAACAATGGAACCTAGCGGATATATTCAGAACAAAAAAAGCCTTGAAACAAATCAAATATGGTTTCACCATCAAGGCTGAAGCAAGAACAAGATTACACGAAAAAATTGGCGATCTACCCGATAATATCAGAAATGAAGCGTTTCAACACCTTTTACGGCCTCTTCCGGAAGGACCGAAGTACTCTCAAGGAATAGCTAAAGACGGAATAATTGCTTCTTTAGGAAAAGCCCCCAAGACAATAAGGCAACTATCTTATGTGTTGGGATTATCAGGCTCAACGGTCAAACAACATTTACGCGACCTAAGAGAAGAGGCACATGTAGCTGTTATCGGCAAGAATTTGACCTCTTCGAAAGGAAAAAGAAAGTGTGCCTTCGTCTGGAGTGTTGCTCATCGCAAGTAAGCCCGTGGACCTTTTTGGTCCGCATGGGTTCGAATCCCATTCCCGGCGCTAAACTCTGCGAATTACGTTAAATTCTTGATTTTGAAATTATTGGTTCGAATTTTTCTGCTTAACTAGAAAAAGATTTGATTTTATCGTCTTTTTGGTGCTATGTTTGACATAGTCGCTACAAGATTGCAATCTGGCTTTGTGTGCAAGTTTATGTTGTGCTTTCGATTTGCTTCCATACTGCCTTCTTCATATCGAATGGTGCTTCATGTTTGCGCTAAGTTTATAAACTCGGTGGTTCAATTTGAAGAAGGTTCATAAAATCTGGAGGGAAAACAACACATGGAGTGGTTCTTTGTAACTCCTATCGCAGGTTTAGCTTCTATTGTATTTGCAGCCTACCTATATCGTTATCTTAACAGACAAGAAAGTGGAACAGAAAAAATGCATGATATAGCCCAATCAATAAAAGAAGGCGCTAAGGCATACCTACGTAGACAGAACATCACTTTAACGGCATTTGCTCTAATTATGGCGACAATACTAGGAGTGCTATTTAGTTTTATTCCAAACGATTTAGGAGTTCCATCGGAGCACCTTGGTCCAAGCATGGCAATGGCTTACCTATTTGGTTCTTTGTGCACAGCAGTAGCTGCATACGCTGGAATGATGGGGGCTGTACAAGCAAACGTAAAAACAGCAAATGCTGCAAGAACAGGTTTGAAAAAATCCTTTTCAATCGCATTCTTCGGCGGGGCGATAATGGGTCTATCCATTGTCGGATTGGCGCTGCTTGGAATAAGCATATTATTCTATACGTACTACCACATTCTAGGCTGGACTGAAGCCGCCGCAGCAAACGTCGTGTTAGGTTTTAGTTTCGGAGCAAGTGCACTTGCACTTTTTGCAAAAGCAGGAGGAGGAATATACACTAAAACAGCAGACATAAGCGCAGACCTCGTTGGAAAAGTGGAATTAGGCATTCCAGAAGATGACCCAAGAAACCCAGCAGTAATAGCGGATAACGTGGGAGATAACGTTGGCGACGTGGCTGGCATGGGCGCAGACCTAATTGACTCGTATATAGCGGCTGTCATAGGCGCAATGGTCATAGGCTCAGCTATCACACTTGCGGGTGGTGAAGTAATCTATACAACACTGCCACTATTAATCGCAGCAGCTGGGCTCTTCGCGTCGATTATCGGAACAGTTTTCGCTAAAATAAGCATAAAGACAAGTCCGGGAGCAGC
>CAYXZM010000023.1:0-6873 GCA_964469615.1 uncultured Candidatus Bathyarchaeia archaeon
ACTATGAACTCTAAGGCGCCTGTCACAACGCTTGTAGTTAAAGATAGGTTGCTTGGCCATAACCCTGTTATAGCTTTATACAGTGATTATCACAAAGACATAATAGAATCACAGAAAAGGACGTAAATTACAGTTTCTAGAAAGCTAAGAAGCCTTTAGCAGGCCACTTATATGATAGTTTCAATAGCCAGTGGTAAAGGGGGAACAGGAAAAACATCTGTAGCCGTAAACATGGCACTCTCCATAAGAAATGTTCAGCTTTTAGACTGCGATGTGGAGGAGCCAAATGCCCATCTGCTTTTACATCCTAAAATAAGTCGAATAGAACCCGTTTATGTTCCAATTCCACTTATAAACAAGGAATTATGTGACCATTGTGGAAAATGCAGCAACTTTTGCCAATACAACGCAATTTTCGTTAGTCAAGAAAAGGTTTTGATTTTTCCAGAGCTTTGCCATAGCTGTGGCGGATGCGCCGTTGTTTGTCCTAAGAAGGCGATTGCTGAAGATAAACATAAAATTGGAATATTGAAATTGGCTTATACAGGTGATCTAAGAGTTGTTTATGGCGAGCTTGAAGTGGGTGAGCCTATGGCTGTTCCACTTATTAAAGAAGTTAAGAGACAAATTGACAAGAGCAGAAATGTTATTCTTGATTCGCCGCCTGGGACCTCCTGTCCAGTGATTGAAACAGTAAAGGGAAGCGACTTCTGCATTCTTGTAACAGAGCCTACGCCTTTTGGGCTACACGATTTGAAAATAGCAGTTCAGGTTCTGGAAGATATGAAAATTTCTTTAGGTGTTGTTGTTAACCGTGCTGGCATAGGCGACAGAAAAGTTTACGAGTACTGCAAAGAAAAGGACATACCCATTTTACTTGAAATTTCCTACAACAGAAGGATTGCTGAACTTTATTCGAAAGGTATCCCCTTCAGTCTAGAAATGCCAGAATGGAGCGAAAGGTTCCAGATATTGTTTAATGATTCAAGAAGGCTTGTTGGCAAATGAAGCAAATAACGGTTTTAAGTGGCAAGGGTGGCACAGGCAAAACAACTTTAACTGCGGCGTTTGCTGTTTTAGCGAAAAAGGCTGTTGTTGCGGACTGCGACGTGGATGCCCCAGACCTTCACATGCTTTTACATCCAGAAATAATTCAAACACAGGAATTTAAGGGTTCAAAGTTAGCGTTTGTTGATGAGGCAAAATGCGTGAAATGCGATTTATGCCGAGAAAAATGTAGATTCAAAGCCATAACAGAAAACTTCAAAGTCGACCAGTTTTCTTGTGAGGGCTGCGGTGTCTGCACCATTACTTGTCCTGCAAACGCCATAGCGTTAACTGAACGCATATCAGGACACGCCTACATCTCAAAGACGAAATTCGGGTTCATGTCTCACGCCATGCTCACTCCTAGTGAAGCAAATTCTGGAAAGCTGGTGACACTAGTGCGGCAGAACAGCAAAATACTAGCTGCAAAAGAGAATATCAACCTGATAATAATAGATTGTCCACCTGGAATCGGCTGTCCCGTTATAGCCTCAGTTACAGGGGTGGATGCTGGCTTAGTTGTTGCTGAACCAACAATGTCGGGAATTCACGACCTCAAGAGGGCGTTGCAATTGCTGGCGCATTTTGATGTGCTACCATTTGTTTGCGTAAACATGCACGACATAAACATGGATAACACCGAGAAAATTGAGAGTTTTTGCAAAGAAAACAATGTGGAGATTGTTGGCAGAATTTCTTTCAGCCCTGAAGTTACGGAAGCCATGGTTAATGGGAAAACCATTATAAAATATTCGCCTGGAAGTGTTGTTGCTAAAGAAATTGAAGCTGTTTGGGAAAAAATCTCAGTCTTAATATCGGAAAACAATCTAAATGAAAGAGTTGCTCATGAACCGAAAAAGAGGTGATAAGCTTGTTGTCAAAAATTCCGATAAAACTTGAAAGAATAAGCAAAGAAAACTTGGACAAGGAAATACTGAGAGCAGGAATTATCGCTGAATTGGACGCTATAAATCTTTATGAGCAGATGGTAGCCATAGCTGAAAACGCAGAAATTAAAAGAATACTCTTGGACATAGCGAAAGAAGAAAAAACGCACGTGGGCGAGTTTCAAGCTTTGCTGTTAACAAACGATAAAGAACAGGAAAAAGAGCTGGAAGAAGGCAAAAAGGAAGTCAAAGAGCTAAGTAACTAAAGAGGCAAAAAAGGGCATTATCACAAAAGAAGGAGAAGGTGCAAGGAATCCGCTTTAGATGACTAATTTGCAAAACGTAGAAAAATTGCTTTTGGTCTTGCATGCACCCTTTTTTTAGTTTCTCTGCTTTAGCTGTATTTCTGTCGCATCGGCTCATCTGATATTATATGCTTTATTTTTTCTTTCCATTCTTTTGAATCCCAAGTTCTTAGAGCCGTATGAGTTTTGTAATAGCTTTGCGGAATCGGATGAGTGCCAATGACGACATCTACGCCATATTTTTGCTTTACGAACTCTTTGAAATGATCTATGTAAGGACATGGAGGATAACCTACAACAATTCCAGTTGCGAAATGAACAACTTCAGCGCCATTTTTCTTCATTTCTTCGACACAATATTCTACATTTCCACCGGGGCAGCCTCCGCAAGTTGTATATCCCACAAGCTCCACTTCCTGATCTTTGTAAATGCTGAAGGCTCCTTCTCGGTTTCTTAAAGCTCTAAAACATTTACCCCCAGCACAATCACGATAGCGATCACAGATAATAATACCTATTTTCTTCTTCTGGTTGCTCATTTAAATCATCCTCAATTAGTTGGTTTTTTCTGTTTCTTCAATAAGATATTCTTTTTCTCAGGTGAAAGCATTTTCTGTATGCCATTTAATTGTGTTTTGCTCGTTCGATCATAACGCACACGCCATAAACTACGTCAATACAGTTTTCTTCACAGAATCTAATTGCTTTTTCTGATTCTGAGCCAGGCTGCATCCAAACCTTCATAATTAAGTTTCTTACAAATCTCAACTATATGCTCTGTCACCTTCGGAGGAACCACAACATCAACAATATCTGGTTTCACAGGCAAGCTTTCAAGACTTGAATAACACTTATGGCCCAGAATTTCTACTGCGTTCGGATTTACAGGATACACTCTATACCCAGCACCTTTCAGATCTTTATACACTTGGTAACCATATTTTCGATGATCACGGCTAGCCCCAACTACAGCAAAAACATTTTTCTTGTCCAAAATTCCTTTATCAATTCTTCACTCATTTATCTAATCACACTCCATCAGCGTTACAGATGAAAGCATTAAAGCTGAAAATTTGCCAGAATGGACTTTTGATCAATCAGTCTATTCTAGTGGGGTGTCTATGGTTTCTTGTGGCATAGCCACCAGTCTAGACACTCTATTTCTCCTGCTTGTTCCTGTTCCTTTCTCTTCTTGATCATGTCCACAGTATTTGCCGGTGGAATAATAACGTGATCGCCTATAATTTCGTTGTTTGGCCAGTTTGCTGGAATTGCGTATCCTTTGTCAGCAATCTGTAGCGCCTTTACTATTCTGAGGATTTCATCCATGTTTCTGCCAAGCTCCATGGGATAGTAGAGTATCGCTCTGACGGTCCCCTCGGGATCGACAACAAAGATGGCTCTTACGGTCTGTATTCCCCCTGCTTGCTTGTGGCGCATGCCAAGCCTTGCAGAAACTTCTCCAGCGTTGTCTGCAATTATCGGAAATTGGATCTCTACGCCGATTTTTTCTTTTATCCACTCTTCCCATTTTAAATGAGAGAACACTTGGTCAATGCTTAACCCAATTAGGTCGCATTGCTGTTTCTGAAATTCTTCATACCGTTTTTGAAAGGCAATAAACTCTGTTGTACATACAGGTGTGAAGTCTGCGGGATGGCTAAATAGGACAAACCACCGCCCATTATAGTCGTCTGGGAGTTTAACCATACCCCTCGTGGTTTTCACTTCTATCTGAGGGAACTTTTCACCTATCAAAGGTATCGTATATTCCAAAATTTCCACCATTAAATCATTCTGTTTTCTTGTTATAAATAATTTGAGATAAACTTCTCTATGAATTGGGCATCTTATACTTTATATTTCTATGTTCAATAATACCCTTATAATAAACCCCATAGCAAACGTTAAACCTGCTATTCCCAGACTTATCAGTACCATCTCAAGAAACCGCTTTCTAAAAGATAGACTTTTGCAACTGAAACATAGAAAGTGAATATGAGAATCACAACAATTGCATTCAAAATTGTAAATCCCAAACATAAGTATAAGTCTGTGAGAAGTAAATAGGGAAATATTAGAAACAAAACTGTAAGAACGTAAGCAGTGCCTGTGTAAACTGAGGCCTTAAAGGGATTTTTTGTGCTTTCCTCGGATTTGGTTGACAAGTATTCTGACGTGGCCATTGAAAGAGACGCTGCAACTCCAGTTATTAGACCTGCCATTGCGACTAAACGCGTATTTTGAAGAGCAAGGGTTAATCCTGCGAGAGCACCTGTCAGCTCGACAAGTGCATCATTTAAACCCAAAACTATGGAACCAACATATCTCAGCCGTTCTTCGTCTATTAAATCTATGAGCTGCTTTTCATGTTCATCCTCGTCTTTTATGATATTTTCAGCATCTGACATGTATTTGGAGATTTTTTCATAAGTAAACTTGGCGCTTTCTTCACCTTTTTCCATCAGCTTTATTCCAAATGTTATCCCGAAAATTTTTGAAATTAAGAAATATTTCCAAACCGTAAAATTGTTCGGCTTTACGTTTCTATGGGTGTACTCTTTCCAAAAATCATAATGTTTGAGTTCATCGTTTGAAATCCGCCTTAAAACTTCCCTATTATGCGGGTCTTTTATTGACTGCGCCAGCTTTTCATAGATGTGATGCTCTGTAATTTCACTCTTTTGAGCAGTCAATATTGTCTTTTCAACTTCCTTATCCAACATCTCAAACTCTTAACTCTGCCAAATTCTCTTTTATAACATCTGCAACTTTTATGTTGGCTTTCACTGAAACCTTCCGTATATGATGGTGCTCTAGCAATCCTGCGGCGCCTGGACCAAGTTCTGCAGCCATAACACAGTTCACCTTAAGATCTGCTAATGTTTTTACTGCAACAGGTCCAGAACCATAATCATAAGAGGCTGCAGGATTATCAATTACCCGTACATTTTTAACTTGCCCATTCTCGGTATCCACTATGGTAAAAGTTTTGGCTTTACCAAAAACTTCTGAAA
Source organism: uncultured Candidatus Bathyarchaeia archaeon (assembly GCA_964469615.1). Classification (GTDB taxonomy): domain Archaea; phylum Thermoproteota; class Bathyarchaeia; order Bathyarchaeales; family Bathycorpusculaceae; genus CAYXZM01. The sequence goes on from CAYXZM010000023.1 coordinate 5,257, forward strand.
CGCTGTCATCTAAACCTGCGTACGCTTTTGTTGGAACAGCTATCTTCAGCTTTCCCATATCCTAATCAACTCCTAAGCGCGTGTTGAAGTCTAAAAATAAAGAGGGAATATCATGGTGGAGAGCGTTGCCATGGAGGCCCTCCGCCCCTTCTTCCTCCAGGTGGACCCTTATCTAATCTGTGAATCATTGTGGCTGGTGCTCCACATTTTGGACAATTTGGTGGTTTCGGGATTCCTTGTGGAGCCTCTATTACTTGCCCACAGTTGCTGCATTGGAAATGTTTCATTGGTAGACTCAACGGGTTCACGTCTAAGCTACTGCTTTCTTTCCTGTTCAAGTTTTGCTTTCAATTCTTTGATTCGGGTTTCGATTTCGTTCATTTCTTGTTCAAGGTCTGCTTTTTCTGCTTCTAACTCTTTTTTGTAATTTTCTAATGCTTCGACTTCCTGTTCTGGAGATTGTGTTGCTACTGTTGGCGGATTTATTGGTGGCGGATAAGCGTATTGCATTGGCGGTGGATAAGCATACGGATAATATTGAGGATGCAAGCACCAGCCTCTGCCAAAACCCCTGCCAAAGCCTCTACCGCGTCCTCTACCGAAGCCTCTACCCCATCCTCTTCCATATCCAGGTATCGGATTCATGTATCCTGGAACAGGATAACCAGCACAATAGCCAGCTGCTCTTCCAGTCATGGGTCCTAAACCCCATGGTCCTGTTCTGTCTCCTCTTGGCATTTTTTATTTCACCTCTATTTTTGTGTTTATGCACATTTTATAATTATGTGATAGTGCACAGAAATATATAAAAGTTGCGCACATAATAATACATCTCAGCAATCGAAGAGACGGGAAGTGTCATGTGGCGACGAAGACATAGATGTGGTAGAAGAGGAAGATTTCCAAAACCCATCATGTTAGGCATGACTCCGCCCGTAAACAACTTTACTCCTAACCCTTCAGGAAATCTAGAACCTATATTCATAGAAATGGCAGAACTAGAAGCCTTCAGACTCGTCGATCTAGAAGGCCTATCACAAGAAGAAGCTGGACAAAGAATGCGTATATCCAGAGGAACAGTATGGAGACTTGTACAGAGCGCAAGAAAGAAAACCGCTCAAGCCCTCAGCGAAGGAAGACCAGTATACATAGTTCCACCCGCTTCTGAGGGCAACCACCAACCTTAATAATAATGAAATAAATGGCTATGAAGTCGAAATAAACGGCTGATCTAATTGCCATTCTAGTACCTGTAAGGTAGTTAGTTTGACGAGAATGCTTACCAAGCTGTATTATGCTACACAATCGTAGACATCATTAGTTGCTTAATCATGAAAAAAATTTCTAAAAAATTTAAACCGAGAGTTTGAACGTTGCCCCGACATGTTCTATGGTAACGCTTGATAGTGCTGTGAATTTCGTCAGATTGATGTCGTTTTGCGATGGAAACGAGATTGAAATATAGCGATTTTGGTAGCCCGGGAGAGATTCGAACTCTCGTCAACGGGTCCAAAGCCCGCTATGCTTGTCCACTACACCACCGGGCTCTACACGTTTATTATTGTGCAGTTTACTTCTTTAATAGGTGGTTTTTGATTAAAACTTTCCTCTCTTCAC
>CAYXZM010000024.1:0-39746 GCA_964469615.1 uncultured Candidatus Bathyarchaeia archaeon
TTCATACGTTTTGAAACAGTTTCCTTATTGACACATGCATATTTCAATATGCAGTATCCGATGATACTTCCTTCAATGTCATAGTCGCATGCGTCGATAAATGTGTCAGCGTTTTTAGAAAGTTTTGTGATGGTTTCAAGCCATGTGCGAATCTGTTTTGCGCCTTTTTCAGCTACATATCTTGGTAGCCATTTAAACATGAAAACGGGGTAATGGTTTCTTTCGCTTTTTTCTTCTGCAACAGTGTATAAATGTCCAATAGCTGGAACAACAATTATCTCCTTATCACGTTTTGCAATGTAATAGGGTACGCCATTATCTTCCACTTTTTTTGCTTTCCCATGCACATCGAGAGCAGATGCTATTCTTTGTGCTGCATCGGGCTTTTCTGTTATAATCATTGTGTATTTTTCCATTTCATCACAGTCTATGAGAGATATTGTAGGAAACAGTTTCTCACAATTAAGCCTCATAGATAAAATTTAAAGTTTCTGCGGTTCTCGTTGTTCTTAACGGCGCTTTGTTAAAATCCTAAATACATGTTTTCATAATTGTTAAGGCGGTAATGGAGGTTAAAAATTGTCTGTAGCACAAAGAAGATTTTTCACAGAAGTCACTGCGTTAATAGATAAAAGCGTAATTGTTTCGACAGCAACTGAGAAAACATACAGTGGAACATTAGTAGGCATTAATCCAGACACTTTAAGCCTATGCCTAGCAGATGCAAAAGACCAAGAAGGAAAAACATTACACAGAGTTTTTCTCAACGGAAGCGTTGTTGCTCAAATATTAAGCGTTGAAAAACCCTTTAACATAAAGGCTTTAGCAGACCGCTTAGAAAAGGTTTTTCCGACAATGGTTAAGCTTTATGAGGATAAAGGTTTCATTTGGGTCATGGACAAGGTTAAAGTGACAGAAAAAGGCGTTGTAGAAGGCTCTGGTCCTGCTGCTGAGCGTGTGCAAAAGGTTTACGAGCAATTTGTCAGTGAAATTAAGGGTTAGATAAACCAGCGGAATGGCTGTTCCTCTTTCTTCTTTTCTTCACCGATTGTTCTAATTAAACCGAAGGATTCAAGCACCTTTCTAGTTTCTTCCGCAGAAGAATCTAATTTTGACAAGTCAAGGTTCAAATTCAAAAACTTATCTAACGCAGACAATACATGGCGTGCAGCATTTACGTCAGGATATAAACCTAAAGTCTCCACGAGAAGTGAAAAGCCCTTCAATCCTCTGATTTTGCTTAATCCTATAAGTAAGCCTGCAACACCATATATTTCTCCAACCATTATTTTTGTTCCAAGTTTTAGGGCGTCATCCAAAGCTTCATGGTCAGAGGCTGCGCAGTAAATTTCTGGCGTCGGCTTTACATCTTCCTTTTTGAATCCGCCTAAGGATATTACGTAGTGGCATCCTAATTGTTCTACAATATCTAGGACACGCCCACAGAGTTCGTATTGTCCGAAAGTTGTCAATGCTTGGGTGTTGCCGTACCAGATGATAAGGTCACGACCTTTGTTAGGACTTTTGTGGTAATAGAGTTCGTTTATTGGGAAGCGTGTTCCACCCGTTTTAGTGATTACTGCATAATCTTGAAATGAGGCGGACAGAATTTCAGCAAAACGCTTCGCTTTTAGTTCATTGATTAAATGCAAGGCTGCAATGTTGGCTACGAAACCTATGCCTGGCAAACCTTCGATTAGAACTGGATTGTTGAGTTTAGGCTTTTCGTGAATCTCAATAGCACAAACCATGCTTCAGCCTCATAAGTAAGTTAAACAAAAAGAAAGTATAATATAAGTATGTTTAGCTGAGTTTGTTTAGGCTTAATGATGACTTTCGAAATAAAAGACAAGGATTTGCTTGCGAGAATTGGAAAAATTAAAACCAAATACGGCATTGTTGAAACTCCACTTCTTTTTCCTGTAATAAACCCTGTTATGCAGCCTATTTCTCCTAGAAGGATTCGTGAAGATTTTGGGTTTGAAGCATTAATAACAAACGCGTACTTGTTGAAGAAGCATTTTCAGAATCAGCCTATAGAAAAAGGTTTGCACAAGTTTTTGGATTACGATGGCGTCATTATGACTGATTCTGGCGCTTATCAAATCCTCGTTTACGGTGACATAGACACCAGCCCAAAAGAAATTGTCGAATACCAAGAGCGCATAGACACGGACATTGCCACAATCCTAGACATTCCTACAAGCTGGAAGGTTAAGAAGACATATGCAGAGCAGACAGTGAATGAGACACTCAAACGAGCTGAACAATTCTTCGGCATAAAAACTCGAGAAGATATTCTCTGGGTTGGTCCTGTGCAAGGAGGCAAATACCTAGACCTTGTCGCTAAATCCGCCAAGGAAATGCAAAAGCTGCCATTTCAAATCTATGCTTTAGGAAGCCCAACAGAAGTCATGGAAAACTATCGTTTCGATGTTTTGGTTGATATGATTATGACGGCAAAAATGAATTTGCCCATTGACAACCCTCTTCATCTTTTTGGAGCAGGGCATCCCTTCATGTTTGCTTTGGCTGTAGCCCTCGGATGCGACCTTTTTGATTCCGCAGCATATGCAATTTACGCTAGAGAAAATCGCTACATGACCGAAAACGGCACGTATAGGCTTAATGAACTAGATTATTTCCCATGCACATGCCCAAAATGTGCAAACAAAACTCCAAAACAAGTATTGGAGCTTACAAAAGAGGAAAGAACAGTCTTCTTGGCTGAGCACAATCTCTACGCGTGTGCAACAGAACTGAAAAGGATAAAACAAGCAATAAAAGATGGCAGACTCTGGGAACATTTAGAAATGCGAGCACACGCACATCCATCTCTACTTCAAGCAGTAAAGAAACTCGCTAAATATCAAGAATTCATTGAAAAACACGCTCCAACAATAAAAAGCAGCGGTCTATTCTTTTTCAGTTCTCTCGGACTAATTCGACCGGAAGTAGTTCACTACCGAAAAAACTTGGCGAAACGATACACTAAGCCTAAACAAGCCAAAATCCTTCTTCTAATACCGCAAACTCAAACAAAGCCATTCCACAAATCAAAAGAATACAAGCAAATCGCTAAGACTATACAGCAATCAAGCAGTGCACACATATGCTTTTATGCAGCACCATTCGGTGTAATCCCAATCGAACTTGATGAAGTTTATCCGCTATCACAACACGAAACTGTTCTACCATTAGATAAAGAAACAATAAACTACGTAGCCAACCAAATAGTAGATTACCTAAATCGAACAAACTACAAAAAAATCATACTTGTAAACAATGCTGAAAACTGGAACAAAACAATATTAAACGCATGCAAAAGAACTTGCCGAACAAAAAAAATCGAATTCACGAGCCTAAACATCAACAATGCAAATTTAGTAAGAAAAATTGAAGTTGCATTGCAAACCTAAAATTCAATAATACAAGAGGATAAACAGCCTCTAAAGGACAAGAAGCGAACAAAACATGACAAAAATTGATTTACACATTCACACATCATATTCACCAGACTCAACAATCAACCCGAAAACATTAGTAACACAACTTTATGCCCATCCCTTCATAAAAGCAACAGCAATAACAGACCACAACACACTAGAAGGCTATTACAAAGTAAAGAATCTAGCTTCAGCATACCCAGACATTCTAATAATCCCAGGAGTTGAGGTAAGCACCATAAATGGCGACCTAATAGTTTTAGGTGTAGAAGAAATGCCGCTTAAACCATGGACTGTTGAAAACGTTATTGATTTTGCAAAGAAACGAGAAGCATTAACCATTGCAGCCCATCCATACAGAGCCCGTGGCTTAGGTGATTTAACAAGAAAATATGGTATAGATGCCATAGAAACATTGAATGGCATTTCACAATCCCACGTTAATAAATTAGCTGAAAACTTGGCGAAAGAGATGAAATTGCCTGGAGTTGCAGGTAGTGATGCGCACCAAGTTAATGAATTATGGACTGCTTACACAGAGGTCAAGGCTTCTTTAAGTTTAGATGAAATTTTAAAAGCTATAAAGAAAGGATTAGTCAGAGTTGCTTTTACCGAAAAGTCAATACGTTTTTAAAAGAGCAAAGAACATGAATACTGCATTAGCGGATGAAAAGAAATGAGTCCATTACAAATTGGGTTTTTAGGTGGAACTCGGGAAGTCGGCAGAATAGCCATAACCGTTAAAACAGAAAAAACCCAAGTTCTCCTAGATTGCGGAGTAATGTTGAATCATGAGCCTGGTTTTCCTATGCACATACCACCAAAGGATGTGGATGCAATAATTTTGACGCACAGCCACCTTGATCATTCAGGAGCTATTCCAATCTTCTATATTCATGAAAAGAAACCACTTTACACAAATAGATTAAATTTGGAATTGACTCAAATACTCATTTCAGATTTTATCCATCTCTCCAGCTATTATTTGCCATTCGAATATCTTGAACTAAGGTCCATGATGAGAAGCAACAAACATGTAGACTTCGGCGTAGAAGAGAGAATAGGCGACATTAAATTTCAACTTTTAAACGCTGGACACACTCCGGGAAGCGCACAAGTATTAGTTGAAGCTGAAGGAAAACGAATACTCTACACAGGCGACTTCAGCATAATCGACACGAGACTCTTGGAAGGCGCAAAAATGGAATACGGGGATTTAGACGCTGTCATCATAGAAAGCACCTATGCAAATGAAGACCATACAGAACGGTTAGAGCTGGAAAAACGCTTCGTGGATGAAATAAATGATGTTGTCGAAAGAGGAGGCACAGTCCTTGTTCCAGCCTTCGGAGTCGGCAGGTCCCAAGAAATCGCATGCATTTTAGTTGCTCACCACTTTGAATATCCCATTGCCATGGATGGAATGGCTCGCGAAGCAAGCAGAATAATAATGAACCATAAAGAGTTTCTCAGAGACCCTAAACTGTTCACGGAGACCATGCATTCTGTCGATTGGATTGAAGGCTGGAGAGATCGAAGGAAAACCACAAAAACGCCTGGAGTGATAATTTCTCCTGCAGGCATGCTAAAAGGTGGTCCAGCAGTGTTTTACACTTCAAAGCTTGGAAAGAAGACGCAAAACGCCATATTTCTAGTTAGCTATCAAATTCCAGGAACGCCTGGAAAGGAGTTGCTAGAGAAGGGTGTATGCCTTATTGATGGCAAAATTAAAAAGGTTAAAGCTCGTGTGGAACATTTCGATTTTTCATCGCATTGTGGGGCAAGCCAGCTTAGGGAAGCCTTGAAGAAACTTGGAGGAAAACCTAAAGTCTATGTTGTTCATGGCGCAGAAGGAAACTGCGAACTTCTTGCGAAGTGGGCAAGAAGTGAGTTGGGATTAGAAGCTACGGCTCCAAAGACTGGAGACACATTTAAAGTTTAAAATGGAATAATCTTTGACACTTGCGTAATCATGAAAGTAGATTTCCTAACCAAAATAGTTCGTCAGTTGTTTGCAAGCTGCTTCAACTATTCTTGCAAGTTCCTTTACAATCATAGTTAAGAATTAAAACAAATTCCGCATAAAATCTGTTGCTGTGAACCTCTCTCTGATTAACGATAAATCCCAACAATTTAAACCGATGTCTAAATCTAACCCTTGCACTTCTATTCCCTTACATTTGACAGAGTTCAAAAAAGTTCGATCTATAAATGGGGAAGGATAAACTTCACAGAGAGCAGTAGATACTAAGTTTTAGGTCCATGCATTGTCCATTCCGGCACTCTTGCACTAGAAATGGCGTCTGCTCTTGGAATATAAGGCTTAATATCAATTATCGGCGAATTTTCGAAAGCATCAAGCTCCCTAACAGTTAAAACGCAATCTTCAACTTTCAACAATTCTACAACGCATAAACCTATTGGATTTGGTCTCGAAGGACTCCTAGTGGCAAACACGCCTTTCTCAACATTCACCATGTGCCTTCTCGGAAAAACCACCAAAGTCTGTCTTTCCTCTTCTTTATCACGCAGATGAATCCAATACAAGATTATTAGATGCGAAAAGTCTTGTATGCCCTTAAGCCCAGCACAATAATCAGGGAAAACGCGTATTTTAGCCTCATCCTCTCCTGCCTTCTCCACAATTCCAATAAAACAAAGCTCACCTTTCACCGTCATATCCTGCACCAATCAGTCTTCAAGCATGTGTATCTGTAATTCTGTTTCCAGATTCATAAGTGTTTTAATATTTTACAGTGAAGTATCAGATTGCAGGGTGAAATTGCCTTGAACACACAAATCCTTCATGCTTGCAAAGAATTAATCGACGACGCAAAAATGAGTTGCGCCGACCTAGTTTTTAAGGAAATCTGCCTAGAAATCTTGGCTAAAGCTCGCCATGTTTTAACTGAAAAGCAATTTAAACAGCTAGTTGCTCACGCAGCTGAAAGAATGGAAGAAAAAATCCCCTTCGAAATTCAACAAGAATTATTAGCTCACAAGTAAAGGCATAAAACCTAGCCAACACCGCAGTGTGCTGGCAATTTCATCCCTGCATGTTCTTTTCTATCCAAGCTTATAACCTATCTTTCGCAGAAACTCCTTCCTTTCCCTAATATCCTTCTCATTTTCTATACCTTTACTTTTCAACCCGTCAATCACGCCAATTATACCCCTACCCTGCTTAGTTTCTGCAATAATTACTTCCAGCGGATTTGCAGTAGCTGCATAGATAACGCATACTTCAGGCACATTTTTTATTTTCTCCATGACATTTATCGGATAAGCATTCTTTAGAAAAATTATAAAGCTATGACCGCAAGCAACTTCAAAGGCTTTTTCCGCTGCAAGTTGCCTCAATTCTTCATCATTTCCCTCATGTCTTACCAAGCATGGACCAGAGCTTTCACAGAAACCTATTCCAAATTTTATGTTAGGAACAGCATTAACCAAAGCCTCATACAAATCTTCAACCGTTTTTATAAAATGCGCCACACCAAGAATCACATTACAGTCTTTCGGCACCCGAATTTCTACCCTTTTCAAATTAATCACATTAAACCCCCTACAAAACTCTACCGTTTAGAATTTAATTATTTTCGCTTTCCTTCTAAAAAACATGCATTAACGCAATACAAAACCTAAATATTACCCAAACGTGAAAACATTTCAGAAACAACCAAAAAATGGGCCGGTAGTTCAGTTGGTATGAACGCCTGACTTGCACTCAGGAGGTCGGGGGTTCAAATCCCCCCCGGTCCACCATTATGTTAACTTCTACTCGATCAACTTCTCGCAACAATCTTTTCGCTTAATTTTTCCCTACAAGCATCAATTGTTTTTCCCAATTTGATAAATGCAAAAAAAAGCTGTCAGCAAAGCAACTATGCAAATATATCGGCAAACTGTTACACTTTTGCCTTTTAAGAATTTAAAAATGTGCAGCCTTTTTGGGCAACTATGTTAAATTCGCGAAAAATCTTCGCTTAATCATGTTTACACTCACTATTATTAAGTAACAAAGGTAGTAGCGACCACAGAAAAGCTAAGTTAGAGTTCTCTACTTATGGAGACTAGATGCTTAAGTTCTTTTTAAACCTTAAAGAAAAATTTATATTTTACCCCTTTTTATGGAGTAAAATGCCATGTGAATTACACTCTCAATTGGAAGGAATTGGGAGGTGACAAATGTGGCAGCTCTACCTTCGGGAACAGTTCCTGTTTTAGTATTAAAGGAAGGAACAGGAAGAACAACTGGAAAAGAAGCTCAAAGAAACAATATTATGGCTGCTAAGGCAATAGCGGAGACTGTGAAAACCACACTTGGACCGCGTGGAATGGACAAGATGCTTGTTAGCAGTCTTGGAGATGTCACAATAACCAACGACGGTGCGACAATTCTAAAGGAACTTGATGTGCAACACCCTGCAGCCAAGATGCTGGTAGAAGTTGCAAAGACGCAAGATAATGAAGTTGGAGACGGCACAACCACGGCAGTGGTGTTAGCCGGTGAACTGCTGGCAAAAGCTGAAAACCTTCTTGACCAAAACATACATCCAACCTTAATTATTGACGGTTACAAAAAAGCTGCAGACAAGGCACAGGAAATAGTGAACAAAATTTCGATTCCAGTGAGTATAAAAGACGATAAACTCTTAGCTAATGTCGCATTAACTTCAATGGCAAGCAAAGGCATAACTGTAGCAAAAGAGCATTTTGCACAACTCGCGGTCAAAGCCGTAAAACAAGTTGTTGAAGAAACAGATGGAAAACTGAAAGCTGACATTGACTTAATCAAAGTAATCAAGAAACATGGAAAAAGCCTAGATGAAACAGAACTTGTGAAGGGCATGGTAATAGACAAGGAAGTTGCCCATTCCCAGATGCCTAAACAAGTTGAAGAAGCAAAAATAGCCTTGCTAAATGATAAGCTTGAAATAGAGAAGACAGAGTTTGACGCAAAAATAAACATTGAGTCACCTGAACAAATGAAACTCTTTCTAGATGAGGAGGAACGAATACTCAAAGAAATGGTTGAAAAGATTAGCGATGCTGGTGCAAACGTCGTATTCTGTGAAAAAGGAATTGATGATGTTGCGTTGCATTTCTTGGCTAAGAAAAGCATTCTCGCCGTCAAAAGCGTTAGCAGCAGTGACATGGAAAAGCTAGCCAGAGCCACTGGCGGCAGAATCATTGCAAGCGTTAAAGAATTAACGTCTGATGCACTTGGAGAGGCAAAGATGGTCGAAGAAATCAAAATAGGAGAAGACAAACTTGTATACGTAAGAGAGTGCAAGAACCCGAAAGCGGTTACGATCGTCATTAGAGGCGGTTCAGAGCATGTTGTAGACGAAGCAGAACGTTCACTTCATGATGCCCTGTGTGTTGTCAGAAACGCCATTGAAGACGGTAAAATTGTTGCTGGCGGAGGTGCTCCTGAAGCTGAAATATCCAGAAAATTAAGAAATTATGCTACGAAAGTTGGTGGACGTGAACAACTGGCTATCGAAGCCTTTGCAGAAGCCATAGAGGCAATTCCTGCGACACTTGCGGAGAATGCTGGTCTTGATCCAATTGATATAATGGTTTCCTTGAGAGCTGAACACGAAAGCAACAGTAGTCCTTACTATGGTGTTGATGTTTTAACAGGAAAAATAAAGAATATGCTCGACCTTAACATCGTTGAACCTTTACGGGTAAAACAGCAAGTTATTAAATCCGCGACTGAAGCCGCAAGCATGATTCTAAAGATAGACGACCTAATTGCAGCCAAAGGAATGGAGAAAGAAACGCCAAAGACGCCAAAAAAACCTGAAGAAACGCCGGATTTTGACTAGGGTTCCTAACATGCAAGTTTCGCTTTCTATTTTTTTCTTCAGCTAAACGCAACAATGTAAAAAATCATAGCGTTTACACTTTTGTAGCATTCATAGTGTGAGCTAATGTAACTTATGTGACTATATAGAGAGGAAACCAAAGGAGCCTCTGTTATCAATTCTAGAGTGCAAAATCCCGCCCGCTATTACTTTGATGTCAGCCTCTATAGAAACAGAGATTTACTTGTTTAATCCGATTCTTTTTCATTAAGACTGTGCTAAATCTTTTTATAAGAGAAATGGTGTCAGTGAAGCTATCACATTAATTCATGTAACTAACGAAGCTTCTAAAAGCTTTTGAAAATACATGTAAAATTTTGTGGTTGGAGGAATGAAAAATATGGAAATACAATACTTTAAGGATTTGCCATTAAGTGTAGAAGTTATGAAAGGCATTGAAGAACTTGGATTCACAGGTCTCTTTCCCATTCAAGCTCAAGCTATAACTCCATTACTTGAGGGTAAAGACGTTATTGGACAGGCACAGACAGGAACAGGTAAGACTGCTGCTTTTGGAGTTCCCATGGTTGAACGAGTAAACCCAGATGTTAACAATGTTCAAGGCTTAGTCTTGGAGCCAACTCGAGAACTTGCTGTGCAGGTTGCAGAGCACATCAGCCTGTTTGGAAAGTATGCGAGATTGAACGTCTTGCCTGTTTATGGGGGTGAATCCATTGAAAAACAAATATACGCTCTAGAAAGAGGTATCCAAATTATTGTTGGCACACCCGGCCGTGTGATTGACTTGCTTGAAAGACGCAAATTAAATCTTGCATCCGTTAAAGTTGTTGTTCTCGACGAAGCAGATAGAATGCTTGACATGGGGTTCATAGACGATATCGAATATATACTTTCAAAGATTCCAAAAAACAGACAGACAAGCCTCTTCTCAGCAACAATTGACCAGTCAGTAATGAATGTGTGCTCTAGATACATGAGGAGCCCAGAGAAGTTATTTGTAAGCAAAGACGAGATAGCACTTACGCAGATGAACCAGTACTATATAGTTGTAAATCCTCACGATAAGTTTAAAATTTTGTGCAACATCTTGGACGAGAACCACATAGACCGCGCAATAATATTCTGTAGAATGCGCGCAGAGACAAGCATTCTTGCAGACAAGTTAAGAAGAAAAGGATATGATGCAAAACCGCTACATGCTGGCTTCACTCAATCGCAAAGGGATTTTGTTATCAGCTCCTTTAGAAAAAGAAAGCTGAAGCTGCTTGTTGCTACGGATGTTGCTTCAAGAGGCTTAGATATTCAAGGAATAACTCACGTGATAAATTATGATGTTCCACTTGACGCGTTGGTTTATTTTCATAGAATTGGGCGAACTGCAAGAAAGGGTGGAGAAGGAACAGCTATCACGCTCGTAGGCTATGGAGAACTGACAGATTTCAACAATATAAAAGCCTTAACGAAAACCACGATAGAAGAGGTAAAGTAATTTTTTCTGAAACTAACAGGCAAGATTCACAACCAAGTCTTTCAAGCATTCCATTTTGCATTATTTTGTAAAAAAAGAAATGAAATCTCCTTTTGTGAATGGATAAGTTTAAAAAACAGTAATGTTACTTGGAAATGGTGTGCAACAATAATTTTTGCACTAAACAGTACAGGAGTTGAAATAGTTAATGTCTGGAAGAGAGATGCATAAGGCAGTTTGTGCTGATTGCGGAAAGGAATGCGAGGTTCCTTTCAAACCCGACGGAGGCAGACCAGTTTACTGCCGAGAATGTTATTCTAAACGAAGACCACCGAGAAGATATTAGGCTTACAAGCTGAAATCTATTCTTCGTACACAACACTCTTTTTTTCTTTTTTAAACGCTTTTTCATCATTAATTATAATAAGCAGAAAGCACAATTAAGTTTACTAGTAGACAAGGTTAAGGAAATAATGCCTAAAGATCCAGTTTGCGGTGCTATTCTAGATGAAAAGTCATCAAAGTTCAAGATTACCTACGAGGGAGAAACATACTATTTCTGTAGTGTGACTTGCAAGAAGAGATTTAAAAGACATCCAATGAAGTTTGTGAAGTAATAATCTAGATTGTCCTTATAAGGAAGATTGAGAATATCTAGTGATAACGTTCTGTCGTTGATTGATAAATAGATTCGTCAACGTTGTACACTGAAGAGTAGGTAAAAATGCGTAATAAAGCATCACCCGGCGAATATCTCGCCTTTCTTTCAATGAAATATGAAATTGATCCAGACAAATTTTTCTTTGCATTGATCTTAGCGAAAGAAAATCAAGAATCTACATGTGGAAATCTTTCAATTGAGTATCGAGGCAAACAGCAAAACAAAATTGTTTTTCTAATAACAAAAGGTCAAAAGGTTGTTGCCCAATTTCCATTACCTGAAGAATTTCTCTTAGAAAATAATAATCCAATCAAGAATTTCAGAAAAACTGAAAAGTTTCATAGACGGCTAATCAAGAAGGATAATGGCTTGCAGTTCATTCAGATCAAAGATTTACGGTCTGGAATGAAAAAGGTTAGCTTAAAAGCCACAGTTTTGGAGGTTGCGAGGCCAACGCTTGTTTTCACAAGGTTTGGAAACTATGCTAGTGTGGCTAATGCTTTGATTGCAGATGAAACTGGGACGATTAAACTGTGCCTATGGAACGAGCAGATAAAGTCCTTATCTATAGGTGACTCCATTCAAATTGAGAATGCAAGCACATCCACTTTCAGAGGCGAAAAACAATTAAGAATTGGGAAAAAAGGGATTCTCCTCAACAAAGGAAACTTGCCACCCAAACAAGGGAACACAAATCATAAGTTCACAGTGTAATTAAATCCGTTTAATATATTGTATTGTACTGTTATGAATGTTTTACAGATGTAACATAACCCAGAACCCAAAGAAAAATGCGGTCGCCGGGATTTGAACCCGGGTTGTCGGCGTGGGAGGCCGATGTCCTAGCCAAGCTAGACTACGACCGCTAATCTATTCAAGCATTTTCATTGAAATAGGCATAAACGCATTTCAAAAAGAAAGAGGAGAAAGATTATTTAGATTTTGTTATGTGCACGTTTTTGATTAAGACGTATGGTGCGAGACATGGTCGGCTTACTTCACCCCACCAATGTACTTGTTGCCTTTCCTTCGAGATTCCAGCAATATTGCCTAGCATGCTTAGGATGTTATCGCTTATTCTTATGTCCTTTAGTGATTGTTTCACTTCGCCTTTTTCTATCAAGAAGATGCCATCCCTAGGAATTGTTGAGAAATCTCCCTTCGCATAATTTTGAAAACGAGTATACCAAGTGTTTGTCAAATAAAGTCCCTTTTTCATTTCTTCGAAAAGTTCGTTTTTGCTTATATCGCCATTATCCATTTCAATGCTCCATGGGTTCGGGGCAACCAAACCCGCGTTTGCTGTGGTTTCAGTTTTAAATATTTTAGCAGTGGACGTATTGTGAAGATAAGTTTTGAGAACCCCATGTTCAATGAAGACATTTTCTCTTGTTGGGACACCCTCATCATCGAAAATGCGATTAGCCATAGAATAAGCCGCTGGATTATCTCTCAAAGAAACAACTTCTGGAGCCACTTTCTCGCCAAGTTTATTAACAAAAACCGATTGTTGAACCATGACGTTAAAGGCTGAAGCCATTCCACCCCAAACAGAAAGCAATGAACCGAAAATCAAAGGATCGAATATAATATCATAAACGCCTTCATCGCCAACCTTTGGATTTTTCGCTAATACCGCAATTTCGCCAGCCTTTGCTCCAGCCCTTGCAGGTTTGAAATCCTTCAATGAAGAACTGCATTCTACACCGTGACCAGAAGCTTCTCTTTCAGAAAAGACTCTTATTGATAATTCAATTGCGGATCTGCTATCAGTCCCTATAGGTCCTTCGGAAGACACTAAATATATGTCTTCAAACTTTGTGAAAAGGATGCCGCCACTGTCAATTTGTGAGCCTGCTTCTTTTTTAGCAGCATTTATTGCCTCGGAAACATAGTCCGTCATGTTTTCTAATTCCCGAAGTTTCTCATCAGCCTTACTTTTCGTGTAACGAAAATTTCCTTTGGCGAAACCTCCGAACATTGGATTTTCTTTAGAAACCTTTGCCAAATCAAAAAGCCTTTTAAGATTTGCGTCAACATCCTTAAAGTCGCGTATTTGTGTTGCAACTAAACGTTTTTTCCACGCTAATGCTACATCTGTAACATGGTCATTCCATGCAACAGTAATGTCTATCTGGTTATTGCTGAAACGAACTTGCCTATATCTTCCAAAGGTTGTTTTAGCGATTACTCCATCTGCACCTAAGGCTTTTGCCTTTTTCACTACCTCTTCAGTCTTACCAAGAACATCATTCATTTGACATACACTCCTCTAAGCCTGATACATGGACCGCCCGTGTAAACTGGGATTCCTTGTGCTGGGTCGCCTTTTCCACAAGTGGCAGCGTCAAACTCCACTTTTTCTGAAACAGCATCAACGGCAGACCAAAACTTTAGAGTAGTAGTTTCAATTACTGGTCTTGCAATCGGATGTTTCAACTCTCCATTTTCTATTAAATACGCTTCTCTGCCGACATAACGTTGATTAAAACGCTTGTCATCAATATTCCATTCCGTAAATGATTTCATATAAACGCCATATTTCACATCTTCGATAAGCTCCTCTTCGGTCATATCACCTGAAATAACAAACGTGTTTGCCATACGAACTATTGCCTCTCTATCATAGTTGACTGACCTGGAGGAGCCATTGCTTCTAGCACCAAGTCTCGCAGCAGATTCTCTATTGTGCAAAAACTCGTTAATAATCCCATTCTTGTACAAGAATCTCCGTCTAGCCTTCACTCCTTCATCATCAAAAGCGTAATAACCATAACTATGCTCTATTGTGGGATCATCCACAATTGTGACAACATCGCTACCGATTCTTGAGCCTATCCAGAATGGCCCTCCTTCAAATATGAAGGACTTTCCCGCTTGGCTCATTTCTCGTCCTAATATTCGATCAGCCTCCATTGGGTGTCCACATGATTCGTGCGCAGCTATTCCAGTGACTTCTGGTCCGCACACCAAATCCATGGTTCCAGCTTTAACAGCCTTTCCTTTCATTATGACGTTTTTGAGAATTTTGGCATTGTGAATTAGTTTTTCTGTAATGCCCCATTTTTGGAAGGCTTCCCATCCGCCACTGTATCCAAATTGTTCGTAGGCTTGCTCGGTTTTTCCTTGCTCAGCAACTGTGATGAAAATATAAGCACCTATTTTGGGGACAAATGAGGAAATACGCGATCCTTCAGAATTGACGTAGTATTTTGATGTTAAATTTATCATGCACGCAGTCATTATTGCTGGAATATTTACTCCACAAGAAGACAGAGATTGATTGATATTCACTAACTTCGCTATTTTATCTTCGGGTGAAACATCTTCTATCTTTTCTTTCTGGTCAACAACCCACTTTGTTTTGACCCCTTTCTCCTCGGCAAATTTTATTTTATCCTTTCTATTCGCGTTTTTTGCATATCGAAATGCTAGGTCAACTATTTCCCTCACTTCTTCTCTTGCCCATTTATTAGATGAAGCGAAACCTATTCCGCCATCAGCTATAATTCGCACACAGAAACCGCTGTCAACCGCAGACAAATAAGCCTCTAAAATTCCATTCCTAAGCATCATTCTTTCTTCCACTTGACTTAACCCTCGCACTTCAGCATATTCAACTCCCTTTCCTCTCGCATACTCTAAAGCATAATCAATAATGTCTTCTTCCATTTCATACCCTCTTTAGAAACACAAAATGACTAAGTCAAGGAATAAAACCTTTTAGGTTAATTTTTTAAGCTTAGTTTAGAATCTCCAAAAAAGAGAGGAAATTTTAATTGAAAAAACATCAAACAATAAAAACATTGTTTTGGCAAGGAAACGAGGCATGTGCCGAAGCAGCGATAACTGCTGGCTGCAGATTCTTCGCAGGCTATCCAATAACACCTGCAAGTGAAATAGCAGAACATCTAGCAAAAAGGCTTCCACAAGTTGGCGGCATAGCCATCCAAATGGAAGATGAATTGGCATCCATAGGAGCAGTTGTCGGTGCAAGCTGGACTGGCACTAAGGCTATGACAGCAACTTCTGGACCAGGTTTTGATTTAATGCAAGAGACTATAGGCTGGGCGTTCATGACGGAAACTCCATGTGTCATAGTTGACGTCCAAAGATTGGGACCAAGCACTGGTCAAGCAACTAAATGTGGGCAAGGAGATGTGATGCAGGCTCGTTGGGGGACACATGGTGACTATGCAGCAATTGTCTTATCGCCAAATTCTGTGCAAGAAATGTTTGAATTAACGATCAGAGCATTTAACTTATCCGAAAAATACCGCACTCCAGTTATACTTTTAGCAGATGAAATTGTAGCGCATATGAGAGAAAGAATTATTGTGCCCTCATTAAAAAGTATTGAAATAATTGACAGAAGAAAACCTAAACCAAGCGAAAAAGCCTTTTTCGGTTCGGAAGAAGTTCCGCCAATGCCTTCTGTTGGCGAAGGTTTCAATGTGGCGGTTACGGGGTCAACGCATAATGAGTATGGAATACGTTTTACAGCAGATTCAACAGTGCACAGGCAACTTGTAGAAAGACTTAACAACAAAATACTAGGGCATTCGGCAGAATTAGTTGATGTGGAAACCTACAACATTGACGATTGCAGAATAGGCATAGTTTCTTTCGGTTGTACTTCCCGTGCAATTTATGAAGCTGTTGAAAACGCAGAGACAAAAGGAATAAAAGTCGGATACATTCGCTTGAAAACCATATGGCCTTTCCCAGAAAGAGTTGTCAAGCAATTAGCCGAAACAGCAAATAAAATTATTGTTCCAGAAATGAATCTGAGACAAATATTCTACGAAGTTCAGCGAATTACAAGCGATTCTGTAGAAGTCATTTCACTAAACAAGATTGGCGGAGGAGAACTAATCACGCCAGAAGAGCTATTCGAAAAAATTCAGGAGAGTGATAAAACATGAGTGAATCATTTTCTATACGAAAGTATCTGAGAGAGTTACCATTGCCCTTCTGTCCAGGCTGTGGAGGATTAACAGTCATGAGCGAATTTTTGAGAGCTACCTATGAATTAGGACATGAGAATCTGAGTAAATTTGTGTTTTGCAGCGGAATTGGCTGTTCTTCTTGGATTCCATCACCACATTTTATGGCTGATTCAGTGCATACTTTGCACGGAAGAAGCATACCAGTAGCAACGGGAATTAAACTTCTCCGTCCAGACTTGAACGTGGTTGTTTTTGGAGGGGACGGTGACATTGTTGGCATAGGCTTAAGCCACTTCATACATGCTGCAAGGAGAAATGTTGACATTCTAGTCATAATGGTTAACAACATGGTCTACGGCATGACTGGAGGACAAGTCGCGCCAACAACCCCGCTTAAGGCTAAAACAACCACAACTCCCTATGGAAGCTTTGAATACCCATTAGACGCTGCCAAACTAGCTGTTACTGCTGGCGCTTGCTACGTCGCCCGTTGGACCACAGCACATCCAAAAGAACTAAAAGAATCAATAAAAAACGCGATCGAGTTGAAAGGCTTCAGATTCATAGAAGCCGTAAGCCAATGTCCCACAGCTTTTGGAAGAAGAGTTGGTTTTAAGGGCGCTGGAGAAATGTTGAAATGGTTTAAAGAAAACACCATTCAAATTAGTCAAACAGAAGGCTTAAGCGAAGAAAATTTAATGGAAAAAATAATCGTAGGCAATTTTATTCGAAGACAACGAGCAACACTTATAGAAACCGTTTACAGCACAATTGAGGAGGCAAAGAAAGAAATTGAAGAAAATTGAAGTCAGAATAAGTGGACTTGGTGGGCAAGGAGTAGTTTTAGCAGGACAAATATTGGGCAGAGCAGCCGTTTATGACGGAAAAAACGTGGTTCAAACTCAGAGCTATGGAGCTGAAGCTAGAGGAAGTGCCGCCAAAAGTGAAGTCATAATATCTGATGGCAGAATTGGTTTCCCCATGGTCAGAAAATGTGATGTGTTAATTGCCATGAATCAGGAAGCAGTTGAAAGAAATCTTAAAGATTTAAAGGAAGATGGCATTCTTCTAGTTGATAGTAGCACTGTGAAAAACAAGCCCAAAATCAAGGCAAAAATCTTTATGGTTCCAGCTACTGAAATAGCTGAGAAGTTCTGCCATGGAAGGCTTTATGCAAATATGGTTATGCTGGGAGTTTTGACAAGAATATCGAAGATTGTAAAGGAGAATTCTGCGAAATCAGCAATAAGAGATATAGTTGCAGAAAAGGCTGCAGCAGCCAATGTTCAAGCATTTGAGCTAGGACAAGCCGCGATTATGTAACACAGCCCTTCTACATCACCACTGGAATTTTTTGCGCCTCAAGGAAAAGTAAAAATCTAGCACCTTCATTTGTTATTTCGATTTTTCCATTTTCTTTTAACTCAAGGAAACCGTAATGAAGTAAATAACGAAGGTATTTATCCATCTGGGTATAGTTCAAGTTAGCGCTTTGCATTATTTGCGTTTTTCTTTTTCCGCCTTTCGAGTTTTTCAGGGTCTTCAATATGTCACTAATTATCGTCATTCTATCTCTGTATTTGAACGCGTTCAAGACCCATGTAAACAGAGGAATTTTTATCCAAACCATATTCCTCCCTCCATATAATATATGAGAAATTTGTTGGATATGTGTTTTTCTATTTTAGCTATTGCAAACTTCAAAACTATTGATTATTTATAATGGTTTATAGCTACAATTTACTTTATATTCGACAACTTATAAGGGACAAAAATGTTATCTCGATGAACCTGGGATACATAATTGTCCTTTAATACACAGTCCCATTGAAAATAGCTAGAGGGATAATATTTGTCTCCTCGAAAATTTACTTACGCTCAAGCTGGCGTTGATAGAAAACTAAGAGCTGAATCTAAAAGGGCATTGCTACTTCTGAAGAAGACTTATAATTTTAGCCATTATGGCAGAATTGTCCAGCTTCCCTATGGAAATGTTTTCCCTATAGGAGAAAATCGCTACTTAGACTTGCAAATAGAAGGTGTAGGCACAAAAGTGCTTGTGGCGCAATTAGCCGAAAAATATGACACAATAGGGATTGATGGCGTAGCCATGGCAGTTAATGATATTATACGTTCTGGCGCCAAACCTCTCGCAATCACTGACAACATTCACACCCAGGTTTCTAATCCAGCCCTAGTTAGAGAATGGATGAAAGGCATAGCCGAGGGAGCTGTAGAAGCTGGATGCATAGTGCCGAGCGGAGAAATCGGCGATGTTGCAGAGCTGATAAAGGGGGTAAGTGAAGGTAGGGGCTTTGACATGGTTGTTGCGGCTGTAGGTGAGGTTAAAGGAGAGAATCTAATTTCTGGAAGAAATATAAAACCAGGTGATGCTATTATAGGCTTGCGAAGTTCAGGCATTCACAGTAATGGAGTGTCACTTGCAAGGAAAATTCTCTTCAAGCAATGGGGTGGGAAATATGAGCCTTATGATGTTCCAGATGGATTGGACAGAGAAATTGTCTATGAAGTTTTGAAGCCAACCGAGATTTATGTTAAGTCCATGTTCAAAGTTGCTGAAGAGTTCGAGGTCAAAGCTGCAGTGCATATTACAGGAGATGCATACTTGAAATTTGACCGCTTACCAAAGTTTTCAAAGGGAATAGGATTTGAATTTGACAATTTTAAGCCACAGCCTATCTTCGAGTTACTTTCTAAAACAGCATCAGAACTTGGCAAGGTAGTAACCGAGAAGGAAATGTTTAAGACATTCAACATGGGTTGGGGGTTTGCAGTAATTGTAGACAGAAGAAATAGCGACAAGGCATTAGATATTCTGCAAAAAACTGGAGTAAAAGCTGAACAGATAGGCCGCATAACAGATTCTGAAGGAATCAAGATTTTTTACAAGAAAAGAAAAATCATTCTAAGATAGTATTGCCTTGTTGATGATAAAAGTGTTTAAATTTCATGAAATTCTAACTTGACTTATGAAATACCACTTAAAAATTGAAGTCAGCTTAAAGCCAGGGCACAGCGACCCCGAAGGCGAAACCACAGCACATTTGCTAAAGGAACTTGGATATAGAGTTGAAACTGTAAACGTTAGCAAGGTTTACAGTGTGGTTATTTTGGCTGAATCCAAGAAAGAGGCTAAAGTGAAAGCAGAGGAAATGTGCAAGCGGCTTCTAGCGAACCCGACGAAGGATAATTATGCTATAGTTATCGAGGAGGAAAAATGACCGCAAGCCTCTACATCCGCAGAAAAGCACCATATTTAATCTTTGAAATAAACCTGCTAAGAGCTACAGGTCAGCAGCTTCTGGAAATAAGCCGAGAACTTGGCATTGGATTGAACTTGCAAGAAATGAAGACTGTTCAAGAGTATTTTAGGAACATGGGGCGGAATCCCACGGATGTTGAGCTCCAAACCATAGGGCAAACATGGTCTGAACACTGTTTTCACAAGACGTTTAAAGGCAAAATAAAAATGAATGATAAAGAAATTGACGGACTCTTCAAAACTTACATTGCAAGGGTTGCTGAAGAAATCAAGCCTCGCTGGTGTTTTTCAGTTTTTGAAGACAATGCTGGAATAATTCGCTTTGACAAAGATTATGGAATAGCAATCAAAGTTGAGACACACAATCACCCGTCTGCCATAGAACCGTTTGGTGGCGCAGCAACAGGTGTTGGCGGAGTGATTCGTGACATTTTAGGCGTTTGGGCAGACCCAATCGCTTGCACTGATGTTTTAGGTTTCGGTCCATTAGATTTTGATTACGAAAAACTTCCAGTTGGCGTGAAACATCCGAAATATGTTTACATGGGTGTTATAGCCGGCATAGGAAGCTATGGTAACAATATGGGGATTCCTACAGTTAATGGTGCTATATACTTTGATGAAAGCTATGTTGGGAACGTTGTTGTTTATTGTGGATGCGTGGGTTTGCTTCCGTTAAAAAAGTTTAAGCGAAACGCCAAAGCAGAAGACATTATCGTTTTAGCTGGAGGAAAAACAGGACGCGACGGCATTCACGGCGTAACCTTTGCATCTGCGGAACTAACGGAAAAGTCTGAAGAGATTTCGAGACCAGCAGTTCAGATTGCAAACCCTATTGAAGAAGAAAAACTGAAAAGAGCCATAATCCAGATTCGAGATCTTGAGCTTGCATCAGCAATAACGGATTTGGGTGGAGGTGGTTTATCATCTGCTGTTGGTGAAACAGCAAAGAGATTTGGCTGCGGTGCAGCTATAGAACTTGATAAGGTTCCCTTGAAACATTCTGGTTTAGCTCCATGGGAAATTTATGTTTCCGAATCACAGGAAAGGATGCTTTTGGCTGTGCCTCCAGAAAATCTCAGCAATGTTCAGGAAATTTTTAGAAGTGAAGATGTTGAGGCTACTGCCATTGGAAGATATACGGCTGAAAAGATTTTGCGAATCTATTATCAAGGAGAGAAAGTTGCTGAAATGGATATTCAATTTCTCTTTAAACCACCAAGCTTTGCGAAAATTGCAAAATATGTCCCCGCAACTTTTAAGGAGCCTTCTTTTCCAGAACCAGAAAATCTTACTGAAACTCTTTTGCAGCTTTTATCTTCGCCAAATATTGCAAGCAAAGAAAGCGTCATACGCTCCTATGATCATGAAGTGAAAGGGAACACTGTGCTTAAACCACTTCACGGTGAATATGGAGGACCTAACAATGCAGCTATAATAAAGCCTTTAAAAGATTCGTGGAAAGGCATAGCAATCTCATGTGGTATGAACCCGAATTATGGGAAAATAGATGCTTATTGGATGGTTGCTTCCGCAATAGACGAGGCAATAAGAAATAATGTGGCTGTTGGCGGTAGAAGAATAGCCTTGCTTGATAATTTCACATGGGGCAATCCAGAAAAGCCAGAGAGACTAGGCAGTCTTGTAAAAGCTTGTGAGGCATGTTATGATTTTGCAAAGGCTTTCAAAACACCATTCATATCTGGAAAAGACAGTCTCTACAACGAATCCCCACTCGGACCAGTAACACCTACCCTTTTAATAACAGCTTTAGGCATAATTCCAGATGTTCGCCTAGCTGTTTCGATGGATGTAAAAAAACCAGATAACTTGATTTATATTGTTGGATGTACTTTCAAGGAGCTTGGTGGCTCAGAATATTATAAACTAAAAGGTTTTATTGGAAAAACTGTGCCAAAAGTGCGTGCCAGCCAAGCTAAGAAAACTTTCAAGGCTATCACTAAAGCTATTGATTTGGGTCTTGTAAAGACTTGCCATGACTTGTCAGAAGGCGGTTTGGCTGTAACTGCTGCAGAGATGGCATTTGCAGGCGGATATGGCATAGAGCTACATTTGAATAAAGTTCCACAAAAGAATCTATGCCGTAACGATTTTGTCTTGTTCTCAGAATCCAACAGCCGATTGCTAGTTGAAGTTTCAAGAGAAGCGAAGAAGGAGTTTGAGACTTTAATGAAGGGAAATGTTTATGCAGAAATAGGCAAAGTGACGAAGACCCAACGGCTATGCATCTATGGATTGAATGAAAAAGTTGTTGTGAATACTTCACTTAAGGATTTGCTGGGGAGTTGGAAGCAAACACTAAGTAGCGGGACTCACTATGAAACGTGAAGAAATTAGAATCTGCGTTTTGCGTGTAGGTGGAACAAACTGCGATGCAGAGACTAAGCGTTCTTTTGAGGAGTTAGGTGTCCAAGCAGAAATCCGACATGTAAACGAATTAGTAAAACGCCACAACCTTCTCGAATACCACGTATTAGTCTTTCCTGGCGGCTTTTCTTATGGTGATTATGTGCGGGCTGGCGCGATATGGGCTAAGTGGATATTGGCTAAAATGGGCAAGGACTTGAAAGCCTTTGTTGATGAGAAGCGTCCAATTCTTGGTATTTGCAATGGCTTTCAGGTGCTGGTTGAGGCAGGTTTGCTTCCTGGCTTTGAGGGAGTAAGCGCATATCCAGAAGCTACATTGGCTACTAATTTGCCACCTGGCTACAACTGCCGTTGGGTCTACGTGAGGCATGAAAACAAGGGCAAATGCATATTCACACGGGAAATTCCCAAAGGAAAGGTTTTACGGATACCCGTGGCTCATTCTGAAGGAAGATTCATGTTTGCAAAAGAAAAGGAAAAGGAGTTCTTAAAGCAACTTTACGAGAGTGACATGCTAGTTTTCCGTTATTGCAACAAAAACGGTGAATACGAGGAAGGCTATTATCCAACCAATCCTAATGGTTCATTTCACAATATAGCAGGAATCTGCAATTCTGACGGAACAATATTTGGTTTGATGCCACATCCAGAAAGAGCTTTTTACTGGTGGCAACAGCCTGACTGGACAAGGCAAAAGCAGATGCCACAATATGGCGATGGAGAGCTAATCTTTACAAGCCTAATCGATTACTTAACCCAAAAGTTTTAAATCTTCAAGGCGCGGAAGTCCTGGTCTAGCTCCCATTTTCATTATGCACCTTGAGGCAACAAAATTGCCAATTCTCCCGCACTCGTATAGGCTTTCACCACTAATCAGACCGAAAAGGAAGCCAGCGCAAAAGGCGTCGCCTGCACCAGTCGTGTCAACAACTTTAACTTTAAAGGCTTTAATCAAGTGCTCCTCCTTCCCATCCGTTACATAACAGCCTTTGCCACCCAATTTTACAGCAACAATTTTCACGCCTCTTCCAATCAGAAAATCAGCACCCATTGCATAGTCATGCATGCCAGTCAACAGTTCAAGTTCTTTCAAGTTTGGCATCAAAACAAAGGCTCGCTTTATAATGGGTTCTAATGCAGTCAATCCTCTCCTTGCGTATAACTCGCCAGGGTCTAAACTTATCTTTACACTTTTAGGAAGTACTGCAACCAGTTTTTTCTGGGATAGAAAGGATTTTTCTCCAATAAACGAGGTTAAATGTAAAAACTTTGACTGAAGAACATACTCCTTATCTATTTCGTTGAATTCTATAGTGTCGTTTACACCAGGGTCAACGTATAATGCTCTTTCGCCATTCTTGTCCACAAAACCCATGACAGACCCGCTTCTGCCATTTTTTGCTTGAATTATGCTATTTACGTCAACATCCTCATTGCGAAAATCTTCAACTAACATTAAACCTTCTCTGTCAGAAGCCACTTTGCCTATAAAACCTACTTTGCATCCAAGCCTTGCCAATCCAACGATAGTGTTGGCTGCAGAACCACCACAAGCCTCTTCGCAATCTATAATAAAGCCTTCTTCCTCAGCCTTGGCTATCTTGTTCACTCTAAAAAGCTTATCCATATTTAGAGCGCCAAATCCAACAACATCGAAGCGTCTCATTTGAACAGCTCACGTAAATGAATCTTGTAAGAGCCCAATTTTCCACCATAATTTCCAGCAGAAATCTTCACTACGTTATTAACACTTAATGTCGCTTCTATGCCAGCTTTCATAGCTTTTTTAACTGCATCCAGTGAAACTCCATTTATCACTACTTCTGGAATATAGCCTACACCTTCTGGAACCTTTGACCCTTTACCCAGTTTTCGCTTTAAAGAAGGACAATAGGGATGATTTGTCGTCGGTCCTATCCATGGAAAACGAGTTTCTGGTTTGGACCCTGCAGAACAAATGTCGAAAGGCGCTATTACTCCTTCGATTTTATGTATTGCTTCTAAGGCTTTTTCTCCAGATTCTTTCAACGCCTGCTTTGTTTTGCACATTACCCAGAAGTTGGCACCCATTACTCCGCGGGCATATCCAATACGGCGTTCAATTACGAAGTCTGGAATCATTATAGGAACAACTATTACTTCGCGTCTATGGCGCTTTTCTACCCATTCATATCCATCTCCGCAATTGCCTACTCGCTCAGTCATGTCGATTTTTCCTTCTGCATTAGGCATTGCGTCAAAAACTGCAGTGAATGGCTTGACAAGTATATCTTGACGAATCCTATAGGAAAGCTCAATCTCAAACTTCTTTAAGGCATCGGAAAATGGCTTCTTAGGGTCTATTCCTCCCCAAAATTGAAGAATTGCACCTTTACGCTTGTCCGGTGTTTCTTCTTCGCCGAGCCATTTTTCTATTCCACCTTCAACTCTGCCAATAACTATGGATGGGGTGGCTGTTGCGTCTTCAGCTGCCTTTCGCAGTGTTTCTTCGTCATCAGTGGTGACAATCACTCGACAAAAGATTCCCTCAAAAGCCTCTGCATAAGTATCTTCAATTTTATTTTTTATGGACATTTATCCTAACCTTCCTATCGCTTCTCCTCTGACCTTCTTCCTAAACTCGCTGCTTTCTTTTGCCAGAGCTTCCATATTTTCGCTTGTTATTATTTTAACTTTGGGCAATTCTCGAGAATATAGTCTGAAGAAG
This sequence comes from uncultured Candidatus Bathyarchaeia archaeon, assembly GCA_964469615.1. GTDB lineage: Archaea > Thermoproteota > Bathyarchaeia > Bathyarchaeales > Bathycorpusculaceae > CAYXZM01. The sequence goes on from CAYXZM010000024.1 coordinate 24,740, forward strand.
TTATCAAGCAAAGTTCTGTTTGCCGAGCTTTCTTTTAGAGCTTTATTGCTCCAATTTTCAACAAGATTTAAGGTTTGCTCTTTTCCAAATCTTGAGAATACATCAGCAATTAGTGCGGTTACTATGCTATGTTCTGATAAAATGGCAATTTCAGCATTTCTAATAGCGTACTGATTACCGTTAAAAGAAACTGCTAAACCATTGTTTTCCTTAACCAAGTTGAAGGCTTCTACGTCTGTTATGCTATCACCTACGTATATAACATCAGCCAAAGAAACGCCTAACTGTTTGGCAATATCTTTCACCACTTCAGCCTTCTCATAACCGCCAACTGGGTTAACTTCATGGAAAATTTCGCCAATATTCATTCCTATTATTTCTTCCCAGAAAATCTCATCCAACCGCCGAATCGTTTTCTGACACTTTTCAGTAAAGTCTTTTATAGATTTTGCCATTATAGGAATTTCAATTAAGGGCATCTGAACTATTTCTTTTGCGATTTTTCTCAGTTTAACTTTTTCTTCCTCTGTTAAATGATATTTGTCAATGCTGAGCTTTGTGGAATAGGTGCTTTCGTAAGGGAAAACGATGGTTTGGCATAAAGCTTCTATGTAGTGTTGATAACTTGTGCTGACTATGAAGGCATAAGCCACCTCTCTGATATATCGCAATGTATCTTTTATGCCAGAAACTAAGATTAGATTGCGAGCTGAAAACTCTCGTATTTTGCTTTCTGTCACATCATAGGCTTTCAAGAAAGGCAAAATGAGCTTTAAGGTGTCGCCAGCCTTATAATGTGGTCTCTTCAGAATGCCTGCAAGCACATCATCATATCTACTTATAACTGTAAAGAATTTGTCTCCATTAGGAATGTAGTGTGATGTTATTTCAAAAGCATTGTCGTTTTTTGAGATTGGTCCTTCACAGTCTGAGATGAAAACTCTTTTCACTTTTGTGCCTCAGCTCCTCCATGTGTTTTATACTCTTTTCTACATGATGTTTCGAGGCGATGTCTGTTCTGTACCAGAGCCCACCACCTTTTATCGCTTTAATTCCCTCTAAGGAGATTTTTCTAGCCTCTTCTATGTCTTCACCTATGCCTAAGACGCCCACAGCACGGGATTTTAGAGCATATATTTCGCCATCTCGTAGTTCCATTGACGCAGGGTATATGCGAATTTTATCGTCATACTTTTTGATTAGCTTATTTGCCCTTGTCAAGTCAACTGGCTTATCAATTTCATTCTTATTTACAAGATTAGGAAAAACATTAGAGTATCCACCGTAGCTTGGAGGAACTTTGTAGGTCAAAACTGTTGCCATCTTCTCTAATTCAATGCTTGTTAAGTTGCCTTCCAACATTTTAAAGCAGATGTCAACTAAATCATCTTTCAAAATTGGCAGAATATTAATTATTTCAGGGTCTCCAGGTCGACTGTTGTTTTCAAGAATTTTTATTTCCTTGCCCGTATGCATAACAGCCATGTAAAAAGGTATGCCTCTCAAACCAGTCTTATCTTTTACCTTCCATTTGTCGAAGATTCTGCTGACAATTTCAATTTCCTTGGCTCTATCCATGCTTGTCATAAAGGGTAGAACATCGCCAACATTCTTGTATGAACCCATACCACCGGTGTTAGGTCCCTCATCATCATCAAAAGCCCGCTTATAATCTCTCGTATCAGGCAAGAATATGAGATGCTTGCCGTCACATAATGCCTGAAAACTTGATTCTTCACCTTCAATTTTCTCTTCTATTATAACTGAGCCATGCTGAAAGTTCGCTAGAAAATGCTCGAATAGTTGCTCGCGGTTTGTGAAGTGATCTCCCCACACACCTACACCTTTTCCTGCAGCTATTTGATCTGGCTTAACTACTGCTTGATTTTCAAGTTCATCAAGCCAATCGTAAACTGCTTTCTTCACTTCTTGATTAACGTAGTTTTTTGGATTGAATATCTTGAAGCGAGGATTTGCTTCTGGCACTATTTCTTGGAATAATAGCCGCTGTTGAACTTTGCTTGCTTCTATAGCATATTCCTTTGTTGGGCAAATTATTGGTATGCTTGTTCGCTTTTCAACAAGGTTACGTATGCCTTCTACTATTGGTTTTTCTGGACCAACAACGCCAAAATCGATTTTATCTTTATATGCTTCTGCGAATTTGCAGATTTCCTCTACATTTAGGTCTGGAATTACTTTGTGCATAGTGGCTCTTTTGACGTTAAAGGGATTTCGCTGTTTATCCGCAACATAAATTTCAACGCTATATTTTCGACTTTGGGCAAAAGCATCAATAATAGCAGCTTCTCTTGCACCATAAGAAACGATGAGCACACCTATTTTCTCCATAGATGATTCCCATCAAAGACCTAAGATAAACATGACTTTTTATATTATTTCGCCATTATGCTTTTTGGAGGAGTCCCTCCATCTCGTAAGGCCTAGCTGTTTCCTCGTAGCCTTCTAAGAATCTTTTCTTCATTTCATCTGCTAGTTTTTGCGCTAGTGGAGTTGGATACTTGCCTGTTACACACGCAAGGCATAATTGGTTTCGTTGAAAACTTGTGGCTTTTACAAAGTTTTCTATTGATTGGTAGCATACCGCGTCTGCGCCAATAATTTCCGCTATTTCTTCAGCATTATGCTTTGAGCCTATCAGTTGACCATAGGTTGCCATGTCTATTCCATAGAAGCATGGTCCAATGATGCGTGGAAAAGTAACGAATAGATACACTTTTTTTGCTCCCATTCTGTGCAGTTTCTCTATGATGACTTTTGTTGTGTCTCCTCGAACAACGCTGTCTTCTGTTATTATGATTCTCTTTCCCTTAACTTTTGATGCCAAGATATTGACCTTCTTATCTATTGTTGCATAACGCTCTTTATTCAGCAGAATGAAAGCTCTTTCTGTTACATAACGATGTCTGCGAGAAGCTCTCTCCCATCTTAACCCAGACTCTTCATGAACCCCCAAAGCAGCGTCGTCGCCTGTTTCCGGCAACGAAAGAATTATGTCTGCAGCTTTGACTATGCTAGGATTCTCTCGCACAAGGTTTCTTCCAAACTCTTCACGAACCTCATAAACATATTTGTCATTAAACCGTGAGTCGGGTCTGGCGAAATATGCAAATTCAAAAGCACAAAAAGCCTTACGGTTACCATTCATCAACTTCTCTCGTTGAAAGCCGTTCTTTGATACAGTTATAAGCTCGCCAGTTTCTATCTCAAAATCTCTTTCAAAGCCATTTATATCTAAGCCAACTGTTTCTGAAGAAAAGGCATAGGTTAAGTGGTCTTCACAGTGACCCGCACATAATGGTCTTATTCCATATGGGTCTTTGAAAGCAAAGAGTTTGCCGTCTTCTGTTATGCCAGCCACCGAGAATGCTCCTTCAATCTGTTGCATACAGTCTTTGACTGCTTTTGTCAAATCTTTATATTTCATGAGTTCGATTAGAAGTTTGTAACAAATCAGGTCAGCATCGCATTCATAAGAAAAATGCGGAAATTTTTTGTTTATTTCCTTTTTAAGTTGAAATGTATTGACAACGTTACCATTAAAGGAAATAGCCAGCCTAATCCCGTTCTTTGAAGCTGTGACAGGCTGTGTACCCTTTATTAGTGATTTTTCGTCGCATTTTCCAGAAGTGGTATATCTTACATTTGCTATGCCAATTTGTCCTGGCAATCGCCCAAACCATTCTTGTATAGCACTTGTCTTTATCTTTGGTATCAAATCTAGTTTTCTGTAAACATGAAATCTTCCATTATCGTATGTAAGGAAACCGTGGGATTGATGCCCTCTGTGATTTTGTGCGCGCATTCCCCAGTATATGTATGGGAAGATTTGCTGTTTTTCGACGTTTGTTGCTGCAAATACTCCGCAACCTATCTGGGTTCCACTCCTACAAGCGCCAATAAACAAAACGCTTCTTTATCAATTTTTATGACACATTCAACTAAAAAACATGTTAACTTTTACAGAATCAATGCGAAGTCTAATTGACATGTCTTTCCTATTTTACTGTGCTTGAAGTTATTGTTAGCTCTGCACCTGAAACTACGTGAATCCACCAGTTTAGCCTTGCGAAAGAATCATTGTAATAGACTATGAGTCTTGATACAGAGCCTATTGGAGCATCGCTTGGAACATTTCCATTCCATGTTAAAGTTTTCGTTTTAGAAGGTTTAAGAGTCAATAATTGAGGTGTTCCGCTCCAAGTCCATTTTTCGCCCTCAAAGGCTATATTAATAGACCACATGCCTTCAGTCTTTCCAGTGTTTTTAAATGTGATTGTTACAGTAAAATTCTCGCATTGCGTCTTATCAACAATGCCATCACCTTCACAGGCGAAAGTCAAAGGCTGATTGTTTGAGCCTATTGCAGAAAAGCTAACAATAATAATCAGCGTAGCCACTGCAAGAGATAACAAACTAAACCTTTTCTTCATTCTCTCTTTTCTCCTCTAAAAAAAGAATGAGTATCCGTCTGCTTTATCCATTCTGTAGGATACTTCTATAAAATAATAACAGAACTCTCCTCAGAAATTATCAAAATCTATTTGAACCCTGTTGAAAAAAGGGGCAGTGTCATCATTGGCTGATTTTTACTCCTAAAACTATGGTGCGAGCCTAAACTTGTCTCTTGGATAAAGCGTCACTTCACGTATATTCCTTTTTCCAGTCAGCATCATCGTCAACCTCTCCAAGCCTATAGCCCATCCAGCATGCGGCGGCATTCCATAATCAAATGCTTGCAAATGATACTTAAAAGACTCTGGATTCAACCCCTTCTCCCTTAACCGCTTAATCAAAAGCTCTTTTGAGGCTATCCTTGTTCCGCCAGAAACAAGCTCTATCCAACGCCACATCAAATCGAAGCCTTCAGTTATCTCCGGATTATCCTCTCGTGGCTGTATATAGAATGACCTAGCCGATGCTGGCCAATCAATTATGAAGTAGAAATATGGGTGAATCTTGCCTAATGTTCTGAGGGCTGTTGTTGGTATGTCCTCACCCCATGGAATTTCTATACCTTCATGCTTTAGGTCTTTGAGAACTCGGTCGTAGGTCAAGCGTTTGAAAGGTAATTCTGGCACCTCTACACTATGTTTTAGTGTTGCCAACTCTTTTCGGCATTTTTCATTAACAACTTTGCAAACATATTGCATCAACTGTTCGAGTAACTGCATCACATCCTCAGCAATGGCAAATGCTTGTTCAATGTCTATCGACACAAACTCGCTCAAGTGCCGACGCGTATGCGACTCTTCAGCCCTGAAAAAAGGCCCCACCTCAAAAACTTTTTCAAGGCTCAACACAAGCTGTTCCTTATACAACTGCGGACTCTGAGCGAGAAATGCCTTCTTATTGAAGTATTCAACAGGAAAGAGTGCAGCGCCACCTTCAGTTGCGGATGCAATTATGCGCGGAGTGTGCACTTCAACAAAACCTTTTTTGAAAAGGAAATCTCGTATTGCTTCTACGGCTGTGTGCTGAACCATAAAAACAGCAGTGTTCTCTTCTCGGCAAAGATCTAATGCCCGTGCATCCAGTCGAACTTCTAAGTTGGCAGGTGTTTTTCCTGTAATATCGATAGGCAATTGAGATGCGGCTGTACTGAAAATTTTAATTTCCTTCGGTATCACTTCGACGCCTCTAGGCGTCATGTCGGTTCTTTTGATAATACCTTTCACACCTACACTGTATCTCTTCTGCAGAACATCAGACTTCGACAATATTTCGTTGCTTACTTTTTTCCGCAGAACTGTGACTTGAATAGTGCCCTCCCTATCATGCACAATAATGAATCGAATTCCACCTAAATCTCTAATGTCTTGAACCCAACCAAACAGTGTAACTTCTTGACCATCCATTTCAGGCTTAACATCTACAGAATAATGTGTTCTACGCCAATCACCAATAGAATCAAGCTTCATAATCTTTCACACTCAACCCAGTTCCGCAAACTCTACCCGCAAGGTTATGTTGCGAACTTTACGGGCAATCTCCTTTAAAGCCTTTACATCAAAAGGCGGCTGCATACCTCGTCTCTTCTTTAAAATAACCCTCGTTTCAGTAGTTCCATCAGGCAACCAAATAGTGTTAATCGTCAATATGCTTAATGGAGCAAACAAATCCTCCAAAAACTTTCTATCATCAACTCCATACTCCAAAACACGAACACTTCTACCCGTTTCTTCACCTAAGGCCTTGATAATTTTTCCACCAAAACCTAAAAGACGAGGAACATCACCATGCCCAACAATTATCGCCAAAGTTTTTCCAGCATCAACAGCCCCATGAAAATAAACATTCTGAAGAGAAGGATACTTCTCCTCCAAAGACAACAATAAACGGGCAATTTTCAAGTCTAATTCACTTATTTCTCCAGACTTAACTTTAGCTAAACACTTTTGGCACAGCATTCCACTCTTTAAACAGAAACTACATAATACAGTTTTCACTTGGAAAGGCGCCCCTTCACAAATAAAGGAGGGGCGGCGGAGCATTGCAAATTCATACGGGAATACTATTTTTAGCGTTCCATCGTTATTTCGATTGTGCTAACGTTTGTGGCCATGCCACCCTCTTCTCTGGGTGTCATCTGCTGTGTTCCAATGCCAACTTTTTTGATTTTGACATCTGGCAAGAATCTGCGTCTCACGACTTCAACGACATCAACTGCTCGGCTTATTGATCTTCCCCTTGCTTTAACATTCACTTCTTTTGCTCCGCCGTGAAAGAGGGTTATGCAAGCCAGTACATAGTTCATTACTGGCTTATTCCCGATCAACACTGAGTTGTTTTCGGACATTTTGTACCGCCTCGCTCCTAGTTTTCATATTTTTTATGGCTTCATTACCATTTTTATCGGTAAATAAATACATTACGGTTTTAACTTCTATTAGAAAAGTTCGAAGTTGAAAATATGTATTTCATATGCTTTACATTTGCTAAATATTTAAATAACTCATACTATTGTAAAACTCTAACTTAACAAAAAGTTAAGTTGAGGAAACCAGATTGGAAGAACTTACCAGAAGATCCGTGCAATTATTAAAAATGCTTTACGAAAAAGGCAAAGCCGCCAGCACATACACTTTGCATGTTAAACAAGACGAACTTGCAAAGCAATTAGGCATAAGCAGACAAGCATTAAACGTCCATCTACGAAAACTTCGAGACTTAGATTATATACGCACAGGCAGAGGTTTCATAGACGTAACTGAAAAAGGACTTAATGCTCTTGGAAAATCTACAGACCCAGCCTTCATACTTGCCAAAGTATCACCACTCAAAAGAATGCATGCCTACGAAAAAGTCAAAGAGCTTAAAATTCAAAGAGCTTTCAGAATAGCAGGTGATGTTGATGCTTTGTTAATAGTAGATAGAGAAAAACTTGACGAAGTCTTAAGAAAATTATCTTCTATTGATGGCATACAAGAAACAAAATCCTATGTCACTATAGAAACTATGAAGTAAGGAGGGAAATAGCAATGAAGCTTTTCGAATATGAAGCAAAAAATATACTTGCAAAATATGGGATTCCGACACCTCAAAGTATACTGATAACTAATGCAAACCAAGCCCGCGAGGATGCAGCAAAGCTAAAACCACCCTTTGCAGTTAAAGCTCAAGTGTTAGTTGCAGGGAGAGGAAAAGCAGGTGGAATACTCTTTGCAGATTCAGTTACAGATGTGGAAGATGCAGCTAAAAAACTGTTGAACATGCAGATTAAAGGTATACCAGTTAGAAGCGTTCTGATTGAAGAAAAAATAAGCATTAAGAAAGAACTTTATTTTGGCATAACAACAGACAGATACAATCAAAGCTACTTTGCAATCGCTTCCGCTGTGGGTGGAATAGACATAGAAGAAATAGCCTCAAGGTCTCCAGAAAAAATTGTTAAATTTCCAATAGACCCTCAACATGGCTTCCACTCTTTTCACGCCCGTCAAATCGCAAGAAAAATAGGTTATACAGGCAACCAGCTTTCAGAACTTGGAAAGATTTTTGAAAACTTATATCGAGTTGGCATGGACTATGACGCAGAGTTAATCGAGATGAACCCCCTTGTAGAAACCACAGAAGGAAAATTCGTCGCCGCTGATGCTCGCATGATAATAGATGATAACGCTCTGTTTCGTCATCCTGAATACAAAAAGAGGCTATTAGAAAGCGAAAGCGAGCTTACTTCTCAAGAAATAGAAGCTATAAAAAATGATTTAGCTTATGTCAAATTGAACGGAGATATAGGGGTAATAGGCAATGGTGCTGGTCTTGTGATGGCAACTTTAGACATAATTCAATTCTACAAAGGAAAACCTGCAAATTTCCTAGATGTAGGCGGCGGTGCACCAGCAGAAAAAATAGCTATGGCTCTCAAAATAGTGCTCTCAGACCCGAAAGTCAAAGCACTTTTCATAAATATTTTAGGCGGAATCACCCGATGCGACGAAGTTGCACGTGGAATCCTTGAGGCAAAGGCAAAAGTTGGTGTAACTAAGCCTATGGTTATTCGGCTTGTAGGCACAAATGAGGAAGAAGGAAAACTAATCCTAAAAGAAGCTGGAATACACGTGTTGGAAAGCATGGAAGAAGCTGCACAGCGAGTTGTTGAAATCTCCAAGCAAGGAGGCAAAAAATTTGGGGATAATAATTGACAAAAACACTAGGGCAATTGTCCAAGGCATAACAGGAGCACAAGGAAGCTTTCACACAAGACTTATGCTAGAATACGGAACAAAAATAGTTGCTGGCACAACACCCGGTAAAGGCGGATCTGAAATTCACGGAATCCCCGTTTATGACACAGTTGAAGAAGCCCAAGAGAAGCATTCAGCGAATGCTTCTATAATTTTTGTTCCAGCTCCTTTTGCTGCAGATGCAACCCTAGAAGCACTGGAAAATGGAATAGAGACAGTTGTGATAATAACAGAGCACATTCCAATAAGAGACGCAATCAACATAATGGCACGTGCAAAAGAGGCAAAAGCCACAATCATTGGACCAAACACTCCCGGTATAATCACGCCAGGAGAAAGCAAACTTGGGATAATGCCTGCTCATATTTTCAAATCTGGCTGTGTAGGCATGGTTTCACGAAGTGGAACTCTAACATACGAAATAGCAGCAAGCCTTACAAGAAAAAATCTGGGGCAATCTACATGCATCGGCTTGGGAGGGGACCCAATAACAGGCTTAAATTTTATAGAGACATTAAAGATGTTTGAAAAGGATTCTAAAACGAAAGCGGTAGTTTTGATAGGTGAGATTGGTGGCAATCTTGAAGAACTCACAGCAGAGTACATTGCAAAGGAGAAGTATCCTAAACCAGTTGTAGCTTTCATAGCTGGACGCTCTGCTCCACCTGGAAAACGAATGGGACATGCTGGTGCGATAGTGATGGGTAAGGCTGGAACGGCTGAAAGCAAAATTGAGAAGCTCAAAAGTGCTGATGTGAAGGTTGCAGAAAAACCAAGTGATGTAGCTGAAATATTAGCAAGATTCGTCCTTTCCTAGAAGTAAAAATCAGAATTCAACATGTCTAGCTATACAAAAAGTATATTTTATAGTAGGCTATCAGAGTTCTGACCACGAAAGAGAGGTTAAATTAATGCCTATTATGGATCCGCTTAAGAAGACTATAGCTCAAAAGCATAGGCTATACGTGAAAATCTGCAGAGAATGTGGTGTAAGAAACGCGGCAACAGCTGTTAAATGTAGAAAGTGCCGAAGCAAAAACTTGCGCTGGAAAAAGCGAGAACTTGTGAAGTGATTTTTTGAAAAATTTGCAATTGTTTTCTCTTTTTATCAAAGAATACTGTTTAAAGTTTCCATGTTAAAAATTGTGTTTGCACACCCATTCTTTATCAAAGAAACTGCTTGACCTGATATACTTAAACCATTCAAAATTTCACTGCTCATTCTTATCTCTTCACCACAAGCAACACCAACAACACCATCATAATGTTTTGTCTTCAAAATTTTCGAAACACACGAACCCCCAGGTAGAATGTAAACATCATAGCCTTTCTCCTCTGCGGTGGCTACTGCCTTATTGATTAAACAATCTGGAGAACAATGTGCACAAATATAAGATGGAATATTAGGGTCGAAAACTGATTTGCAACGATTATCCATATATTTTCTAGAGCAGTGTGGAAGAAAAAGTGCCTTACTTTTAGCTTGTTCAAATTTTTTTCTTTCTACAAGATTTCTCGACTGCACTTCTATGAGGTCTTGGATGAGAAGAACAGCATCGGATAAGTCGAGACCAGTCGCTTCTTGAATCTTGAATTTTTTTATCATTTTTTGCGTTATCTTGCCAATTTTTTTGTGCATATCTTTTTGATAGCTAACTCTAGCAATTTCAGTAAAGAAAAATCGTGGAATCCTTGAAAGGTCAAATGCAAATTTGTAGGGCACAACATACATGATAGACGAACAAACCTTTAAAATTAACTGTTGCTTAGGCTTATATCTGTGTTAATTTATATATCTAGAAAATGCCAAACACGGGAGGATTGACATTGGGTTTACTGGACCGATTTAGAAAGAAAAAAGAGAAGGAAAATGTGAGCATAGAGAAACCTAAAGAAGTAGTAACAACGCTTCAAAAGTTTTGTGGAGAGGATAAAGAAACCTTTGAAGCATTGCTTAACGCAATGTTTCTCGACCCTCGGAAAATTGAAACTTCAATGAAAGATGCAGTTGAAAACGCCAAAAAATTTGAGAAGGCAAAAGATTTACTGAGGGCTAGAATATGGTATGAAATTGCTGGCGGCTTGGCGATCTATGAGGGAAACGTGAAAAAAGTCATAGAGTATTTTAGTGAATGTGAGAGACTCTCGGATATCAAGTATCCAATATTGAAAAATCCAGAAAAAGCGGTGGCCAAGGCTCAAGAATACTACAAAGAACATTTGAAATCCTAGTTCAAGATTTAGCTGATTGCAGAGTGCAAAAGAAGGTTAAGCGTTTGTTACATTATTTTTCTCTTTCTTCTGCATAGCCCAGAAGATCTCTCAAAGATTTTACTTCTTCCCGTAGCATACTTACTTCACTCTCAAGAGCGCTAACTCTTGATTCGGCAACTTTTTTCAGTTTGTCAATTTCGATTATCAAATTTGCTCGTTCAGTTTCCAAAGTCTTTATCTTCTCACGAAGATTTTTCAAAGTCTGCATAAGCTCTCCTCTTATGTCTTTAATTCTTGCAACCATATTTTTAATGCTTGCTGTTTCCTCAATTTTAGTTTCAACTTCCAAAGCAGCTCTAAACCTAGCTTTACATTCTGGACAATCAAAAATCCCCATAGAAATCTTGGACTCATCACCTTCTTTTGATGGTTTCCGAACAGTAAAAGGCCAAGTTTTAACTGGAGTAGATACTTCAACACCACATTTTGGACACTTAACCAAATCATTACCTCTATTATAATTATGCTTGTAGAATTTAAAATGTGTTTTGTAATAGGCTTGGAGTTAGTTGCTGAGTAAATTATTAATTAATTTAGAACATACAGAATACAGAAGTGATCGGTGAAAATTATGCAGGTTACTGAAATGAAAACCAAATTAGAGGAAAGGATTAGGGCTTTAGAAAAGGAGAAAAACTTGCTTTTAGAAGAAGTTAAGCAACTTAAAGAAGTTGTAGAACTGAGCGAGAAAGCAAAGGAGTTAGAAAGTGAAGTTAACAGGTTAAAAAGTGAAGTTCGAACATTGAAAGAGAAAGTTCCTCGGGAGATTCTTCAAGGACTTAACGAGGTTGCATCTTCAATGCTGAGGGAAAAAGAAGAAGAGGAAAATTTTGATGAAGAATGCCCTAACTGTGAAGAGGAAGAATTTCTCTGAAGCATTAAAGAATTTTTTTAGAGATGAATATTTAGAAAAAGAAGGGTTAAATGCTCATGTGAAACATTAGTCGCTCAACAAGTTCCTTGTAACGATTTCTAATAGTAACTTCTGTTACCTGTGCTATCTCGGCTATTTCTCTTTGCGTTTTTCTTTCTCCAGTTAGTACAGAGGCTATGTAGCTCGCTGCTGCTGCTATGCCTGTTGGCCCACGACCAGAGGTTAGTTTTAATTCTTTTGCCGCTGCTAGAATTTTGTGAGCAATTTCTTCGACTTTTCCTTGCATTGTCAGCTGATTTGAAAACTTTGTTATGTATTGACTTGGTTTAAGAGGCGGTATAGTATAATCAAGTTCTTTAATTAAAAAGCGATAGCTACGACCAACTTCCTTTTTATTCACACTTGAGGATTGTGCTATTTCCTCTAACGTTCTAGCCAGCCCGCATTTTCTGCATGCCAAGTAAATAGCTGCAGCAGTTACGCCTTGAATTGACCTCCCACGTATTAGCCGCTCTTTCACGGCTTTTCGGTAAATTACAGAAGCTGTTTCAAGAATGTTCTTAGGGAGATTCAAGTTATTGGCGATCTTCGTAATTTCTGACAGCGCAAAGGCGAGATTACGTTCCGTAGCATCAGAAACTCTAATGCGCCGTTGCCATTTTCTGAGACGATAAACTTGCGCTTTTTGTCCAGGTGATAAGCTTTTTCCATAAATGTCTCTGTCATGCCAATCAATCATTGTTGATAAGCCTTTATCATGAATCGTATAAGTTAATGGGGCGCCGACTCTTGTTCGTTTTGTCCTTTGTTCATCATCGAACGCTCTCCATTCGGGTCCTCTATCAGCTATTTTTGCCGCTACGACGAAACCGCAGTCCATGCAGACTATTTCTGCACATTCATAATCGCGCATCAGTCTTGTGCTACCGCATTCTGGGCAGGAATGAACTTTTACGGGTTCAGCCGGTGTAGTCTGCAATATAGGGTCTGTGTCTTGACCCTCTTCATCATCACTCATTTATGCCTTCTCCTTTCTCCTTTAGAAGGGGAAGAGTATAATGTTTTATTCGTTAACCCTTCAAGTTTTGAGGCAATAGGTCTTATTGCAACATAAGGCGAAGAAACAGGTCCAAATATATCAAAAACTTTTCCAATGGTTCTCAAATTTTCATCAACAACAGTGTCGCCAATCTTGGGGATGTTTTCGATTTTTGCTATAATATTTCGGCTTGGACTTATGTGGAGGACATAGCCTAATCTGTGCAAGCTTTTAAATTCCCCTTCCCAAAAGCAGAATGGCTCAATGAAGCAGATTATTTAAACCTTTCTACATAAATTTGCAAACGGAGCCTATTTAGAAACCAAAAGACGGCGAGATAGTCCATGTATTAGAACCCATGGATATAGAGAGACATAAAAACCAAACCCTTGAGGCAAAAGTAGCTTATGATGTGGATGTTCTATCGTGTTCAGCAAGCTATGTCGGAGTGGCAAGAGTATTTGACTACTTCATGAGAGAAGAAAAGATAGATGTAAAAGACATGATGGACATTCCAAGCGGAAAGAAGACCCACGACGAGATTTTTATACCAAAACAGAAAAGAAGACGGGTATAGAAGGGCTAAAAAGCACGAAGATTCTGGCTGGAATTAAGGCATGAACTTAAAGAAGAAGAGAGAATAGTCAAAAACATAATTCCAGAATACAAAGGAGATTGAAAATACTAGCCTGGCAGTTTATGACTTCAAAATACTCGCAAATTAACTATCTCTTGTCAGCGTCTATTTTTTCTTCTTTGTGTGTTAGTCCAGCACGGATTCTATATTTAGATTGAGCACTATTTCCGCGATATCACTGGCATATTCTGCTGTTCTTCTTACACTTTCAATGAGCAATCTTAAATTGGCGATTTCTTCGATTCCGATTTTCTGAGAGGAAAGAACAGCTTCTTTTTCTAATTTGGCAATTTCCTTTGTCCTTTCAATGACGTTTTCAGCTAAATTGAACTCATGTTTAAACAGGGAATCGATTGCATTTTCAAACGCAGAAATAGCTAGAGTGCTCATGTTTTCGATTTTTGTGAGAGTCTCGTCATCGATGTATTTATTCAACAGCAGAATATTTTTCGCAATGCTTACTGCGTGGTCAGCTGTTCTCTCTACAGACTTGGTTATGAGCCTATAGCCAAGACAGTCTCTCGCACCAGATAGTCCGATTTCATTGATGATTCGTGGATTAGCGATGGCTAGCTTAAGTTGGCGTATTATGTAAAGGTTGAATCTATCTACTTCAGTGTCTGTCTCGATTACGGCTTTAGCCAATTGATGGTCTATCTCTCTGAGAGCAGTCATTGAGTCTCTATGCATTGAAGAGGTTATAATAGACATTCTTCTCAATGCACTTTCAACTGTAAGTTCAGGGTAACTGAGCAGAACTTGCAAGGTCAACTCATTAGGCGTATCTATCACAATTTCAGTACCAACCAAGTAACGTCTAGCAAAATCTTTTAACGCGTTCCGTTGCAGCGAAGAGAGCGATTCTTGACTTTGCGCTCTCACATGTATCATATTATACCCAACCAAGTATGCGGAGACTGCCTTTCTTATTATTACGCCTGATTCATCTTTTTTGGATACCTTTATGATTGCTTCTTCTTTCTTTTCTTGTTTTGCCAATCCGGAAGGTGCCAATGATAGTGAGCCGTCTCCTTCTTCACGGAGAATTAGGACGCTTCCTTTTCGCAGTTGATTGTGCATCACCCATTTTTTTGGCAGTGAAATTATGTAAGTTGACCCCCCGGTTATCTGCAGTTTTCTGGCTTCTCCTTCTGTTGTTTTAGAAATGTCTCCCATTTTATTCACCTATGTACCAACATCACAAATCTATTGATAAACGTTTCTACTATATATACTCAATATATTATTGGGAGAACATATATAACTATAGCCAGCGTTCTAAGCTTGAAAAGGCAAACATGAAAAGGAGATATGTAAAAATTGAACTACAAAATTATCGCGTACGTAGAAGCGGTAGTCCTTATAGCAGTCATAGTAGGCTTCGCAGTCTATGGTATCTATTTCACTGATCAACCAGTCATATTGAGCGGTGCAGGGGCAACATTTCCAGCTCCACTGATTCAAAAATGGAG
>CAYXZM010000025.1:0-44610 GCA_964469615.1 uncultured Candidatus Bathyarchaeia archaeon
CTTCTGCTCTCTTCTAATGTGCGGTAGCTTAATCTCAGTCAAACCCACCATGTTCAAATAGTCACGGTAAGAGTCAACGAGAATGTCTTTAGTGCCACTAGCCCAATTGCAAGCGTTTAAGAATCGTATGACATCATCGGGATTACCTATTTCAACACCATGCTTTAGAAGGCTCTTTATTGTTTTGGCTTTACGCTTAACTGTTGCGGGTTTCAATGACTTCTTACTCAATAGATAGGCTACATAACGCAAAATGACTGAATCCCAGCTTTTAGCGGGGTGTTCAGCAAAAGTGCGGGGGGTGGGATTTGAACCCACGAACCCCTATGGGATAGGCGCCTCAGGCCTACGCCTTTGGCCATGCTTGGCAACCCCCGCTCACAGCCTTATTCTTGTTTCTCTATTTTATGGTAGAAATTAAATCTTGCTTTGATAAAGGCTGCAATAAAAAAGTGGATAATTGGATTGCTTGTTTAAATTATGCGAAAGTCTTCTTTTATAGTTGTTAAAACGACATGTGTGTTTGTTCTTTCCACATGTGGTATTGCCAGAAGTCTTTTAGTGAATTTGCTCAATTCTTCTCGATTCTTGAATTTGGCGATTATCATTGCGTCTATTAATCCTGTCACGTCATAAACGCAGCAAACGTTCGGAAGTCTCGCAATCTCGTTTTCCACTTCCAGAAGGCGTCCTTTTGAAACGGTTATTTCACTTACAACTGTCAATTCATAACCAAGTTTTTCATGGTCAAGTAATGCTGAATAACCTTTGATTAATCCTATCTTCTCCATTTTCTTTATTCGAGATAAAATTGTGCCTATGGAAACATTGCATTGCTTGGCAATCTGCCTAGAGGAAAAACGTGCATCAGCAGTTAATGCTTTCATGATTTTGACATCTGTTTCATCTAATTCCATAATCCATCCACCTCTAATGCATATTTGTCCTATTGATTTATCTTTTATTTAACATTTGCTCAATATTTTACTGATAAGATTTTTATACTTATAGAAATAGTCATTTAAACTATAAATTTGCCTATAGGGAATGTGGCAATGGAAAGAAAACAAGCAGCGCAAAACTTTGATATATGCCTAAAACTGATGAAAAACGCTGATTTCATACTTCTACACTTCACAGACATTCTTGGATTCCTCAGAGGCAGAACCATCCCAGCAGAAGAAGCAGAAAAAGTCTTAACAAAGGGCGTTGGATTTGACGGTTCATCCATAATCGGTGGAGTCAACATAGAAGAAAGCGACATGGTTATGAAGCCAGACCCATCCTCATTTACCGTTTACCCACACTATTTCTATGATAAGGATGTTGCAAGCTTCATCTGCGACATATACAATCCTGAGGGCAAACAATTCAAAAGCGACCCACGATACATTTGCCAAGAAGCCATAGGAAAAGCATTAAAAGATGGATATGAACCAACCGCGGCTGCAGAATTAGAATTCTATCTTGTACAAAAAAACAAAAAAGGTGAAGTCTACCCCGTAGAAAATCATCTAATAGACAAGCAAAGATACTTTGACATAGCTCCAAACAGAGACATTACAGAATCCTATCGAATGGATTTATCTAATGCCTTATTCGGCATTGGAATAATGGTTGAGCGACAACATCATGAAGCTGGCTCAGCACAAAATGAAATCACATTTAAATATTCAGACCCCAAAACAACTTCCGATAACATAATACGCTATAAATTTGCGGCCAAAGCTGTAGCAGACAAAAAATATGGCTGGACAGCAACATTCATGCCGAAACCATGGTTTGACAAACCAGGTAATGGCATGCACGTTCACATAGCCTTATTTAATCCAAAAACTGGCAAAAACTTGTTCTATGACCAGAAAAGCTATGCTAATCTCTCCCAAATTTCTCGATATTTCATTGGCGGTCTATTAGAACATGCCAGAGCTCTCTGCGCGATCATAGCACCCACAGTTAACAGTTACAAAAGACTCGTTGTAGGCTATGAGGCTCCAGTGTATGTTGCATGGAGCAAAAGAAACCGCTCAGCCCTAATACGAGTGCCAGCCTTTTCTCATGACAATGAAGAAGAGGCAAGAATAGAGTTCAGATGCCCAGACCCGCTGTGCAATCCATATCTGGCTTATACGGTAATATTAGAAGCAGGATTAGATGGCATAAGAAAGAAAATCGACCCAGGAGAACCGGTAGAGGCAAATATTTATCATCTTAGCAAAGCCCAACGTAGAGAACTAGGCACCAAGGTTTTGCCAACATCGTTAAAAGAAGCTTTAGAAGAATGGGAAAGTGATGAAATTTGCATGCAAGCACTTGGCAAAGAGATCACTACAAAGTATATGGAGCTTAAGATGCAAGAATGGAAGGAATACGAGTCGCACATGCCAAATAACAAAAACAAGGTTACAGCATGGGAACTGCAAAAATATCTTTACGCTTAACAGTGGGAACAAAATATCATGTTTAATTAGGACGCAGCACTCTGAAAGACGAGAAGATACAAAATGAAATACGATACCATACTTGTCCTCGACTTTGGCGGTCAATACTGCCACCTCATAGGAAGGAGAATAAGAGAGCATGGTGTTTACTCCGAAATAGTCGACCATGACATAAAACCCGAAAAAGTAAAGCTTCTAAACGAAAAATACAACATAAAAGGCATTATCCTTTCAGGAGGACCTGCCAGCGTCAATGAACCTAATGCGCCCAAACCAGACCCGCAGATTCTTGATTTAGAACTACCAATCCTTGGTTTATGTTATGGGCATCAACTAATAGCCAGTATGGTTGGAGGAAAAGTTGAAACTGTTGAACAGCGAGAATATGGAATAGCCTACGTTAGTATAGAGAGACTTGTAGGTGTTTTGAAAGGTTTAACCAAAAAAGAAAAGGTTTGGATGAGTCATGGGGACACTGTTTTTACTGTGCCCGCTGAATTTGAGGTTTTGGCACATACAGAAAATTGTCCTGTAGCCGCCTTCAGACATAAGAAGAAGCCAATATATGGTTTGCAGTGGCATCCTGAAGTTGTGCATACAAAAAATGGCATGCAAATGCTGTACAATTTCATCTTTAAAGTTTGCAGATGCAAAGCTAACTGGAGAATGGAAGACGTTATAGAAAGAATGACTAGAGAAGTAAAGGCAGAAGTCGGCGGAGAAAACGCCGTAATAGCTCTAAGCGGAGGCATAGATTCAAGCGTAGCTACTGCCATCGCAGCCAAAGCGATAGGTAATAAACTTACAGCAGTTTTTGTTGACCATGGGTTCATGAGAGAAGGCGAACCCCAATTTGTCAAAAAGACTTTTGAGAAGTTCAAAATAAATCTCATAATAGCGGACGCACAGCAGAGATTCTTGGAAAGACTCAAGGGAATAACTGACCCAGAAAAGAAGAGAAAAATCATCGGCGAAGAATTCATACGGGTTTTTGAGGAAATCGCAGAAAAAATAGGCGCAGAATATTTAATCCAAGGAACAATTTACCCAGACAGAATCGAATCTGGCTTCAGAAAATTCTCTGATAAGATAAAGACACATCATAATGTGGCTGGGTTACCCACCAAAATCAAATTCAAGAAAATTGTGGAACCACTTCGCGATTTGTATAAAGATGAAGTAAGAAAAGTTGCAAAAATGCTTGGATTACCTAAAGAAATAGTTTTTAGGCAACCTTTTCCAGGTCCAGGATTAGCAGTAAGAATCGTTGGCAGTTTGACTGAGGAAAAAGTTAGAATTGCAAAGAAAGCAGATGAAATTGTTAGGGAAGAAATCGAAAATAGCGGTTTAGAAGAGAATTTATGGCAATATTTTGCTGTCTTAACTGACACCAAAGCCACTGGAGTAAGAGGCGATAGCAGAGCTTACGGATATGTTGTCGCAGTTAGAGCTGCTGAAAGTAGGGAAGCGATGACTGCAAATTTTGCAAGAATTCCTTATACAGTACTGGAAAGAATCTCTACAAGAATAACTAATGAAATACCTGAGGTTACAAGAGTTGTCTATGACATAACGCATAAGCCGCCGGCCACAATCGAATGGGAATAAGTTTGTTCTAAACCTTAGATTTTTCCATTAAATCTTCAATTTTAGCCTGTTTTAAGAGATTGATATGCTTAACTAGTTCTTCAACTACGGCTTCTAGAATTTTCTTTCCCTTCTCTATAGAAGCAGTTGTAGATGCACCGAAAACTCCAGAATTAGTCTCATCAATCGTGTCTAATGGAAGCGTAATGCCTTCAATTTGCAAGATATGCCTACGCGGTTCTTCGTCAACAGCCTTATCCATATTTACAATTTCAGGATGCAAAGCCAAATTCACAGAAGTTTCCTCTGCACATGCATGCCCTCTTTCTTTAGGTGCAAAAATGTCTGGTAGGAGTTTTCCAGCAAGTAGCCACCATTGAAAAATCGACACGAATATTCTTTTTTCTTTAAGCTCTTTAGCCATCTCTAAGAGAGCACATCGATTACCACCATGCCCATTAACTATCACAATTTTACTAACTCCATAATAATTAAGCGACAAGCATACTTCTTTCACATAACTTTTGAATGTTGAAGGCGATATGAAAACTGTCCCCCAAAACTGCTTATGATGAGAACTTACGCCGAAAGGAATCACTTGAAGACACATAACTCCAGCTTTTTTTGCAGTTTCCTCCGCTATGGCTTTAGCTATTAAGTGGTCAGTTCCGAGAGGATTATGCGGTCCATGCTGCTCGTTAGAGCCAACAGGGAGAATCACAATATCATTCTTTGCAAAATATTTCTTTGCTTCAGCCCAGTTCATTTCATGAAGCATAACCTTCAAGGCTTTCACCCATTCACAAAATTGTTTATATTAATAGGTGATGGAATATAAGTTTACAGTTTAAGACGGTGAAACTCTTTGAAAGCTCTGATTTTGGCTGGAGGCTTCGGCACAAGGTTAAGACCGATAAGCTGTACAAGACCGAAAATTCTTTTTCCAATAATTAACAAGACGCTTCTACAATGGACATTAGAAAGACTCGCCGAAAACAACATTACAGAGGCAATACTAGCAGTTAATTACCAAACAGAAGCCTACATAAAACAGCACAAAATTCCAAAATGTGGATTGAAAATAAAATATTCACGAGACCCTATGGGAAAACCCTTAGGAACAGGTGGTCCTATAAAAAAGGCTGCAAAACTTTTAGGTCATAATCTTCCATTTCTAGTTTTGAATGGCGATATATTCGCCGATTTAAGCTACACAGAAATATTGAAGAGACACAAAGAGGGAAATGCCATAGCAACTATAGCCCTTCACAGAGTTAAAGATCCAAGCAGATATGGAGTCGCAGAGCTAGCAGAGGATAATCACATAAAAAGATTCATTGAAAAACCGCTACCGAAGGAGGCTTCAACTAATCTGATAAATGCAGGCGTTTATGTTCTTAGCCCAAAAATTTTCAACTACATTCCCAATGGGAAAGCGGTTTCAATCGAACGTGAAATCTTTCCAAAACTTGCAGAAGAAGGCAAGCTTTACGGGTATGTGTTAGAAGGTTTATGGATGGACATAGGCAAACCAGAAGAATACTTGGAAATAAACAGAATTTTGCTCCCTTCCTTTGCTGACAAACACAAGAGCAAAAAGTTCCCAAAAGTAGATGTTAAGAACCCAGCCATTTTTGGAAAAAAAGTTGTAATTGGAAAAAACTCGATTATTGGACCATTTGTGGTCTTAGGACAGAATGTTGACGTTGGAAACAATGTTCACATAAAAAACTCTGTGATTTTCCCAAATGTCACTATAGGCAATTCCTCGTCAATAAATGAGACGATAATAGGTGAAGGCGCAACTATAGGGGAAGGCGTAAAAATCGGAAAAGGGTGTATTATCGGTGATTTTGCCAAAATCAAGAATCATGTTTCACTTACCGAAAATGTTTCTATTTGCCCAGCAAAAGAAATCTCTGAAAGTGTATTAACATCTAAATGCATTATTTAGAAAGGAGCAAGCAACATGTTAGGTCTAAGACGTCTATTTGGAACAAACGGAATCCGCGGGCTTGTCAACAAAGAATTAACCCCGGGAATGGCAATAAAAATTGGAAGTGCCGTAGGAACATTTTTTAAACATGCGAAAATCCTTGTGGGCTATGACGCCAGAACAAGCGGGCCGATGCTTGCAAAAGCCCTTATTGCCGGTTTGAATGCAAGCGGATGTGATGTGTTACTTGTGGGAATGGCTCCCACACCAACATTACAATTTGCTGTGAAGAACCATAAAATAGATGGCGCAGTCATAGTGACAGCATCGCATAATCCGCCGGAATACAATGGAATAAAAGTGGTATGGAGTGATGGAATAGAGCTTTCTCGTGAACAAGAAATCGAAATTGAAAACATATTTTTCGATGAAAATATAGCCTATGTAAAATGGGACAAAATAGGAAAAACAAGCGAATTACATGGTATAGTTGACGAATATATAGAAGCAATAAAAGAACATGTGGATGTTACTAGAATAGCTAAAAAACACTATCATGTTGTAGTTGATGCCGCAAACAGTGTTGGCAATCTGACTGCACCCCGATTGCTTAGAGAGTTAGGATGCAAAGTCACAACCATAAACGGAAACATTGATGGAACATTTCCAGGAAGAATGCCTGAACCACGACCAGAAAACCTCGAAGATATGGCTTTGACAGTAAAAGCAATAGGCGCTGATCTAGGCGTAGCATTTGATGGCGATGCTGATCGCTCAGTTTTTGCTGATGAAAATGGCGAGATTCATTGGGGTGACAAAACCTTTGCATTAGTTGAGAGAAATTTTCTAAAGGCTCACCCAAAAGAAAAAATTGTTACGCCAGTAAGCTCTTCAACATTAGTTAAAGACATAGCTGATGCATATGATGGAGAAATCGTATGGACCAAAGTGGGAAGTGTAACAGTTTCTCAAACAATGAAAAAAATAAAAGCAAAACTTGGCGGAGAGGAAAATGGCGGAATCTTTTATGGTCCACATCAAGCCGTTAGAGATGGAGCAATGGCAACAGCCCTAATCTTGGATATTATGGCTAAGACTGGAGAAAGACTTTCAAAACTGCTCGGAGAATTGCCAAAATATTTCATTGAAAAAAGAAAAGTGGAATGCAAAGAAGAGCTTAAACAGAAAGTATTAGAAAAGCTGGTCAAAGAGGTGCGGAATCTAAACATAAGTACTATTGACGGCGTAAAAATATGGTTCGAAGACAAGAGTGCAATTTTGATAAGACCAAGCGGAACAGAGCCTATTTATCGTTTGTATGCCGAAGCCAAAACAAAGGAAAAAGCCGTAAAAATTATCAACGAATACATTTTAAAACTTAGAAAGATAATTGAAAGTCTAAAAAGTTAAAGCGTTCTCTAAATCGATTTTGTGGAGAACACCATATGTCCTCAATAATACTGAACATAAAACCCGAAGAAATCGATACACTTGAAAAACGAAGTAAATATACGATTAGCATAATAGGATGCAGACAGACAAGTGTTCTCCATGCTTATCTTTTTGCAGAAGCAGGATTTAGGGTCATATGTGTTGACGCAGACCAGACAAGAATAGACAGCATCATGCGAGGTAAAATGCCTCTATTAAAACGTGATATTGAGCTTAAACTGAAAAAATTTGTAAAAACAGGACTTTTGAAGGCAATAGGTGATTTTAAATCTGCTGTTTCTCAAAGCGACGTTATTGCTATAACAATTCCAGTGGAAATGGATGAAAAAAAGAAAGCTGATTACTCAAATATGCAGAATGCTTGTAAGCTTGTTGGCGCAAATCTCCGTCGCGGTTCCTTAGTTATCGTTATGAGCGTTACTGGCGTTGGTGTTACACAAGGTATGATTAAAGAGCTTTTAGAAAATACTTCTGGATTAAAAGTTGGAATAGATTTTGGCTTGGCGTACAGCCCATTTCAAGTTTTAAAGGGGCAAGTATTGGAAAACATGGTAAGTCAAGAGAGAATTATTGCAGCAATAGACCGAAATAGTCTAAACGCCACTTCACACATTTTAGGGATTATTGCAAAAGGTGGCTTGAAAAAAACTGCAGATATAAAAACAGCTGAAGCTATTACGCTTTTTGAAGCCGTGCAGCAGGATGTCAATGTAGCCCTTGCCAACGAATTTGCTGTCTTTTGTGAAAAAGCTGGTATAGATTATTGGGAAGTTTATAAACTTGCAAATAGCAATACTTATCCTACGCTTTCATTGCCTAAGCTTACTTATGAAAATATTTGGGGAGAGCCGTATCTTTTATTGGAAGATTCTGAAAATTTGAACTTGAGACTGCGAATTCCCGCAATTGCAAGAGAAATAAATGAAGTAATAATTAAACATGCAGTTAATTTGACCAAGGAGGCGCTAATTAATTGCGGAAAGACTTTGAGAAGGGCGAGAATCTCTTTGCTTGGAATTACAAGAGTACGAAACATGAAAAGTTCACCGAAAAAAACTGTGAAGGAACTTGCTAAGATATTAGAAGCCAGAGGCGCCAAAGTCAGTCTTTATGACCCATACTTTATAGGTGACGAAATGCTAGAGACGAAATATAGTTTTAAGAAGAATTTGGCTGGAGCTTTGGAAAATGTTGATTGCATATTAATATTAACTGGGCATGACTTGTTTAAACGTCTTAATCCAAAGAAATTGAAGGTTGTGATGAAAATGCCGGCGGCAATTATTGATTTTGAAGGTGTTGTTGAACCCGATAAAATTGAAAGGGAAGGTTTCATATTTCGTGGTTTTGGAAGAGGAGTTTGGGCAAAATGAAAAAATTAGGCGTGGCAGTTATCGGAACAGGCTTCTGGGGAAGAAACCAAACAAGAGTCTTTAAAGAATTAGAAGAAACAGAGCTGTTAGCTGTCTGCGATATAAATGCTGAAAGAGCGAAAAGCGTAGCTAAACAATTCAATGTGGAAGCTTATACGAATATTGGAAAAATGTTGAGGAGAAAAGATGTAGAAGCTGTAAGCGTTTGCACATGGTCAACAAATCTTGCAAAAACGGTGCTAAAAGCTCTGCAAGCTGGAAAACATGTTCTAGTTGAAAAACCGATGGCAACAAATACAAAACAAGCAGAAAAACTGCTCAAAACTGCTGAAAAGAACGAATTACATCTTACAGTTGGTTTTTTGATGCGGTTTATTCCAGGCATTCAACACATCAAAAATGCAATCGAAAACAAAACAATCGGCGATTTAGTTTGCGCCACTGCAAAAAGAGTTTCGGAATGGCCAGAGAGAATAGGCGATGTGGGAGTTGTCAAAGACATGGCTATTCATGATATAGATATAGCAAGATATCTCTTCGATGAAGAGCCTATAGCAGTCTATGCGAAAACTGGAAACATGAAGCATAAGAAATTCGAAGATTACGCTCATATAATGTTGACTTTTAAAAGCGGAAAAAGTACTTTCATAGAATCTAACTGGTTAACACCATATAAAACACGAACTTTAGTGGTTACAGGAAGCAAGGCAATAATGAAGCTTGATTACATTTCACAAGAATTAACTATAGAAGATGCGAAAGAGACTATGCAACCTAGGTATCCATGGCAAGAACCACTAAAACTAGAGCTTCAACATTTTGCAAATTGTGCCTTGAAAAAAGAAAAACCTCTCATAACAGGTATAGATGGCTTAAAAGCACTTAAAATAGCTGAGGCAGCATTAAGGTCTTCGGCAATAGGCAAAGTGGTTAAGTTAAAGTAAGGAAATCAGGATTCCTTTTTTAATTTTGGCTTAAGATTGAATGGTTTGCCATCTAAGATAATTTTTTCTGGAATTTTTTCTTTCCATTTTTTTAAAAAGGGTAAATCCTCATTTTCCTTCCGAAGTTCATCGGGCAACATTTCAGGGATTTCGTCACGTATCGGATACCATCTTAAGCATTTCGGACATACAATTAAGCCTTCAACTATCTCGTGCTTCTCTTCAAAAATATGCAGTTCAAGCGGATGATGTTTGTCAATTGGACATGCAAGTATTTCCATCAATTTTCTTTTAATAGCTTATCCCTCCCACTATAGTTCCGCCTTTAAACTATAAAACATTTTCATAAAAACAAATTACCTAATTATCTTTCAATTTTGCCTTAATATCTAAAACAATTTGATACCAGTTCGGACCAGTTGACCGAACAACACGTCCAAACACAATTTGGTAAACTACACCTAAACTTTCAAGTTTTTCACTTACTTTCCACTTAACTTTGGTAATTGGATTCTCGTTCTTCTTTGCATGTTCAAAATCGTAGTAATGTACCCATCCGCCAGTTTTTTTGAGGGCTAATATGGCATGGGGCAGGTACTCATAGGCTTTTTCAGGCAGAGGCATAAGGACTCTATCTGCCAAATGGTGCAGTCTTTTTTCGATGACATCTTTTGCGTCGCCAAGGATAGGTATAACCTTTTCATATGTCCTGTTTAGTCTAACATTCTCTTGCATGTTTTGAACAGCCACCGGGTTAATGTCGATTGAATATATTTTCTCTGCGGTAGAGTGTTTGGCAATCACTATTGAAAAGCAGCCAACTCCAGCAAACATGTTTATAACTACTTCTCTATTTGCAATCTTTTTTGCAATTCGCGTTCTCTCGTAGAAAAGTCTAGGCGAAAAATAGCATTCATTAACATTAATCGAGAAAAGACAACCAGATTCTTTGTGAATAGTGGTAGCTTTTTTCTCTCCAGCTACAAATTCTAATTTTCGAAGCCTTAAATCACCTGAAACCGGGCTTGTCTGAGCTAACACCGTTTTGACATTTCTATGAACATTTATGATGGCTTCTACTATGGCTTGACTATACCTTCTGGAAGTTTCGTTTAACCGAATAATAGCTATGTCTCCCACAATGTCATAGGAATTGTAAATGTAACTGAGAGCTTCAGGAGAGAGAATTTCTGAAAGATTTTTTCGTAGGTGCTTCTTCAAGTTTGTTCTTCCACCAGAGTAACTACGTCTGGAAACATTTAAAAGCAAAATGGATTTCCTTTGTTAGGAGAGGAAGCTAAGCATGGAGAAACAATCAAGTGGAATTGTTTACGAATGTGTAAGATGTGGATCCAAAGTTCCATCAGAAGAGTTGGAACTCCGAGGCGGAGAAATAAAGTGCATAGTCTGTGGTTACAGAATACTGAAAAAGATAAAGCCACCAGTTGTGAAACGTGTTCCTGCCAAATAATTAGACCAAAAAAGGGAGAATCTAGTAAATCAACGCTATTGGATTTTTATTCTTTTAGAAGCTATGATGGCGTTAGAAGATTTCTTTTTCTCTGATTTTACGAAGAGCCCTTCCGCGAAGTTTTATTGATGGACCGACAACTTCTTCAGGTTGTTTTTCAACAGTTTTTCTCTTTATAGTTTCCCCGCAGATTCCTCTTGGAAGCAATCGTCTTTTTATGCATAGGGCATATGTGCAGTTGGCGACATTGCATATTTCTTCAGTCCACCTGCACCATGTGCCATCTCGGCGATAGACTGTAGCATTTTTTGCACATTTGAAGGATTGGCATGTGGGAGAACAGATTTTTTCCTGCGCCAATATCTACACAACCATACAGCATTTTGTTAATAAAATTTGATGTTACGCAATTTTTCTCTAACAATACCTTTTTACTAAATTTGATATAAAGTTTTTTCTTTTAAACTCCTTATTTTTACTCTAACTCAGACTTGACTGCGGCTTAAAATGTCTTCTTCTATAGACCTCTATCAAAAGAACCATAATCACCGAGACTACAATTATTATTGCGGTTATTAGATGGCTTGTTTCAACAAAGAATCCAGCCAACATCACATATGCTCCTAATTTAATTCCGATTGTAGTTGAACTGTCAACAAAGAGATACTGCGCAATATATGGTTGCGTTTGATCGAATAGGTAAAGATTTATCTGTAAATTTCCACCGGTAATGCTGTCAAACGTCGCTATGCCATCTAATTGTGTGTATTTAGAGCGTGGTGCCGAGCCTTCTCGCTGCAACATTATCTTTACGTTTGAAATTGGCTGTCCAAAATAATCAACAACCTTGATTGAGACTGTTAGACCCCAAAGTTTACAGCGTAAAGTCACATTTAGATCTTCGAACATACTTACAGTTGTTTCATTCAGCTTTATTCCTTCAACATCATAAACTGTTATGACATATTTACCAAAGGCGCAATTAAAAATTGCTATTCCGTTTATGGTAGTGTTATTTTCATAGAGCAAACCACCCATTAATTCTTGAACCTTAATCCTTGCATTGTTAATTGGTTCACCATTCACATTTGTTACATTGACTTGTAAACTCTTTGTCGGGCAGATGAATGTTAAGTTATACCAAGCCACGGCATTTCCGTTCACAAGTAATGTTGAAAGATTTGTTACATTAAATGATACGCCATAACGAGAGGCATTTAAAGTATAGTTTACGTTAGGCAGCAAAGACCGTGTTATGACGGTGCCGTTAATGTTTGTAGTTAACGTCTTATTTTCCCTTGTCAAATAAATCTTTGCTTCACGAACGCCAATTTCAATTCCGTCTTTAATTGCATAAACTGAAATTTTCAAATTGGTCAAGTTGCAGTCAAGAATATGTGGTGCAGCGCTTGTGATGGGCAAAATGTCTTCATAAACTTTTTCTCCCTTATAGAATGCTTGAAAAGTGTAGTTTCCAATTTCAAGTGTCATTGTTACTAAACCATTGGAGTTGCTTGTTTTATTTACTACAAGATTTCCATTCTCAAAAACTTTGACTGTAGCACCTTGCACGATATCTCCAGCAAGATTCTTAGTAGTCACGTTAATGTCAAAGCCTGGAACGGTGAAGTTTTGAATGTCTGGCGGGATTTTTATTGTAGCATTCGGTGGTAACCATGTAGAAGTAATGTTTACAGTGTAAATTCCGATTGACGCATTTTCTGGAACAGTCCAGTTAGCTAAAACCAAGCCTTCTTCAGTAGCATTTACATTGATTATTGAATAAATTGTTTCTCCTTCAGAAGTTATTTTTATTGTAACGCTTTCGTTTGAGTAATATCCTGCCGCTTTGATGCCTACAAATTGGCGCCTGTGATATTCTGTAGCATTTGTTAATCCAATGGTAAATGTATCAGTAGCTAACGCATCTGTGGCTGTCTTGTTGAAAGCAACAGTGTATGTTCCTACATAGTTTGTGTTTGGCATTCCATTGAAATCATTAGGGTAAACCAGTGTGGCGTAACCGCTTCCTGTGTCAGTGGTGTTTGAGAGAGTTACAATCCTCAAATAAGTCTCATTTCTCGGATTAGGAGGTTTAACAGTAATGTTTGCATAATAAATGGTGTCTGGTGCTCCGCCAGTAACATTCACTTGGATAGTGACGTTGCTATTTTCTTGCAATTGCATTGGAGGGTCAAGCGTTACAATTGCTTTAACATAATAGGCAGGCTCTACGGAGAACATTTTTGTGTCGTTACGATTGTTTTCAATATCTTCCAATGTTATTGTATGATTTCCTTTAGGAACTGCAGGAACATGAAAGGTGGCATTTACTACGTTCCCTACCGCTGTTGCTTCGTTAACAATAATGTTAGCGAACCATATTCTATACATACCATCAGTTTTGTTTATAGTTCCAACAATGCGAACAATGTCACCAACTTTTCCAATTGATGGCGTAATAGAGGTGATTTCAACATCTACTGCACTTACGTTATGAAGAAGCGTTACAAAAGAGGACATCACAGCTAGCACAATCATAAGAATAGTGATTATGGTTAATTTCTTCATGTTACCTTCTCCTGTTGCTATGCGTAAATTTCAATGCGGTTGAACACATTTACTATAAATGGAGCATTTTAAACTTTACCTTTTTGTAACTCAAACATATTCTAAATCGCATTGACATCAAATGATTTTTTATCAGCAATTATAGCAAAAACAACTTAAATGCCCGAAACGGTGAATACTGTTTAAACTAAGAGGATTTAACATGATTGATGAAATCTTAAGTTTAGTTGCAAAACATGAAGAATGGCGTGAAAAACAGTGCTTAAATCTCATTCCCTCTGAGAACATCATGAGCCCCACTGCCAGAAGACTTCTCTCATCAGAGCTTAGCCACAGATACACTGCGAGAGACCACTTCTACATGGGAACCCGTTTCACTGATGAAATTGAGCAGTATGGTGAAAAACTGGCTAGAGAAGTTTTTAGGGCTGAAACAGCTGATTTGCGCCCTCTTTCCGGACACATTGCAGACTTAATTTTCCTCGCCGTTCATACGAAACCAAATGACACACTTATGTGTGTCTCTCCAGATGATGGCGGATATCCTGGAATGTGGAGGAATGGTTTAGCAGAACTTTTACATCTTAGAATAGTGCCATTCCCATTTTCAAAACAAGACAGAAACATAAAAGTGGAAGAAGCAAAGGAAACTATAAGACGTATTAAGCCTAAAATTGTTATTTTCGGTGCAAGTAGAATTACCTTCCCGCATCCAGTTAAGGAAATAGTCGAAATCGCCCATGAAAACAATGCAATAGTAGGATTTGATGGCTCACATGTTATGGGTTTGATTGCTGGGCAACAGTTTCAAGACCCACTGCGAGAAGGAGCGTGTGCCTTGTTTGGTTCAACCCACAAAAGCTTTTTTGGTCCTCAAGGGGGCATTATTCTGGCTGATAAGGAGCATGGACAAGTCTTAAAGGAGAAGATTTATCCAGCTTTTGTTGATAATGCCCACTGGAACCGCATAGCAGCATTAACTTTGGCATTGGCTGAAATGAAAGAATTCGGCAAGGCTTATGCAGAACAGATAATCCGCAATTCAAAAACAATAGCTAAGACGTTGAATGATTATGGTTTTCCTGTTGCTTGCAGACATTTAGGATTCACTAAATCTCATCAGGTGATATTAGATTATGGAGACCATAAGCAAGGAAGAATAGTTGCAGAAAAACTTCAAAGCGCAAACATCATTGTTGATTGCGATATCAGAGTTGGCACTTGTGAAGTTACACGGCGTGGAATGAAAGAGAACGAAATGCTAAGAATAGCTGAACTCATCAAGAGAACAATTATTGACAGAGAAAAACCAGATAACATTAGAAAAGATGTTGCCAGGCTTTGTCGTGAATTTCCAAAAGCCGAATACTGCTTCGACGAATAAACCCTTTTTATCGACGAATTAGCATTTTTTATCCTCAGATAAAGGCATAGTCAAGAGAGAGTAACCCTCATGGAAACTTTGGTTCCGCCTCTACTCATTCAAGCCTTAAAGAAACAGAAGTATCATTTCGTTGGTCGCCATTCTGCAGTTAAGAGGTGTAGATGGCTTTACGAAACCTTAATTCATGATAGACCATGCTACAAGCAAAAGTTCTATGGAATAAAAACGCATCAATGCATACAAATGACTCCAGCATTATTTTACTGTACGCAAAAATGCCTATTTTGCTGGAGAGCCCAAACAAGTGACCTTCAAATTAAATGGGATGAAATGAAAATACCAACATGGGACTCTCCTGAAGAAATTGTTGAAGGAAGCATCAAAGCACATCTTCAAATTATAAGTGGATATAGAGGCAATCCAGAGACAAACAAGCAAAAATTAATGGAAGCTTTAACTCCGAGACATGTAGCCATAAGCTTGACTGGAGAACCAACACTCTACGAGCATATAGGAGAGTTAATTCAAGCTTTTAACAAAAGAGGATTTACAACTTTTCTAGTGTCTAATGGAACTATGCCTTCAGTTCTGGCTAAATTAAGTGAAGAACCAACACAAATTTACATTTCTGTATGTGCCCCAGATGAGAGAAAATTTAACAATATTTGCCGACCTCAGGTTCCAAAAGCTTGGAAAAAACTGAATGAAACTTTAGAAGTTCTGTCCAGCTTCAAATGTCCAACTGTTATCCGAATAACTTCAGTGCGCAATTTAAACATGGAAAACATAGAGGGTTATGCAAAACTCATTGCGAAAGCTAATCCCACATACATAGAACCTAAAGCTTACATGCATGTGGGATTTTCTAGACTTCGTTTAGGTTATGAATCTATGCCAAGCCACCAGGAAGTTCGAAAATTTGCAATACAAATGGCAAAAGAAACAAGTTACAATATAATCGATGAAGTACAAGAAAGTCGTGCCGTATTGTTAAGCAGACTTAAAAAAGCCATAAGATTTGCTGATGGCTGATTTTTGCGAATGATTCAAAATCTTAATGGTTTCTCGGAATCCGAAGGCTCTATTATGAATAATTGAGAGCAAAACTTAAATAATTCGTGTTCCCTATTGCCGAAAAACTTGAACCGATAATTTAAGCGAGGTGCCACAAAAATGGTTAAAGAAGGAAGAGGACGCTTGTTCAGAAGAAAAGACGGCAAATACTTAATTTACCTACCAAAAGACTTCGCTGAAGACAGCATGTTCCCATTCAAGGGCTCTGATTCCATATTCGTAAAAGTAAGCTTCAAAATCGGAGATGACAAGCTCCTCGTAGAAAAATGGAAAGAAACAACTGAGTAAACAATTAAACAAAACATATAGTTTTCTATCCCTTTTTTAGAGACACAATAAAATATTTCTGCGTATCTATCTCTAAATTAAAGGTGCCAGCTTTATGCCTTCACTAAAAAACATTTTGAAAGAAATAAGAGAAGAGTTAAAAGAGAAGGAAAATTTGCGAGAAAATGCCCAAAAAGACATGCGAAAAGCAACAAGCCTTTCCAAACAAGCAATTCTTATGATTCACCAAAAAAGATTAAAAGATGCAGAAAAGCTTGTTGAAAAAGTAGCAAAGCTAATTTCAAAGCTTAACAATGTTGCTGTAAAATATCCAAGCATCATTTATAGCGGTTTATTCGATGCTGCCCTCCAAGAATATTCTGAAGCAAACATAATTCTAAACTTGGTTAAAAAGTCAAGATTTGTAATCCCTAAGGAAATTAATGTGCCTTCAATTGATTATGTACTTGGATTGGCTGACGTGATAGGTGAATACAGACGCATGACACTAGACGCCTTACGTGAAGGGAATGTGGAAAAAAGTGAAAAATGTTTACAGACGATGGATGAAATTTACATCGAACTTATGGCGATGGATGAAGCCTACATGCTAGTGCCAGGTCTTAGAAGAAAATGTGATAGTGCTAGAAAAATTATTGAGACTACACGTGGTGATGTCACACAAGAGATCCGTAGAAGCTCGTTAGAGGAGTATCTTAAACGTTTTGAAAAATTTGCAAAGCAAAGAAGGCATACTCAATGTTTTGCTGAGTAAGAGAATATGCGAATACGCGATATGAACACTCCATTTTCTGTTGAGAAAGCTCATAAAACACAGTTGCATTTGTCCAAACGCATCATCTTCAAAGACATGTTGCCAGAAAAAATTAGATTTATTGCTGGAGTGGATGTCGCTTATGCGAAACGAACATCAATTGGCGCCGTGGCAGTTCTTGATTATAATTCTCTTAAACTTGTAGAATCTCAGATAGCTTTCTGTGAAACTCGCTTTCCTTATATTCCGACATTGCTTTCTTTTAGAGAAACACCATCAGCAGTTTTAAGCATCAGAAGACTGCAGATACAGCCAGATGTTTTTCTTGTTGATGGTCAAGGTTTCGCACATCCTTATCGTTGTGGATTTGCAAGTCACTTAGGTCTGTTGATAAGAAAACCAACAATAGGCGTAGCAAAAAGTAGATTGTTTGGCGAAGCAGAAAAGACCAAGATTGAAGAGAATGTTACTTTTCTAAAAGACAAAAGTGAAGTCATAGGAGCGGTGGTTACAACAAAGTCTGGATGTAAACCTGTCTATGTAAGTGTTGGGCATATGATTTCGCTCAAAACAGCTATAAAAATCGTTCAACACTGTGCATGCAATAATCGTATTCCAGAACCAATTTTAAAAGCTCACGAGTTGGCGACATTAGAAAAAGCGAAAAATCAATAATAGAAAAGCCAATTAACAAATAGGAAGCGAAAAAATGCTTAATCCAAAGCTTAGAGCACTGGCGGAGAAGATTCATGATAAAAACCTTCGAGAGAAAGTTATCCAGTTATTGGAAAATCCAACATTTGAAATAGAGGGAAAAAGGTATTCAGGCTTGCCTCTTGAGGTTTCACCTGCTGGACGCTCTCATCATCACTGCTATCCAGAAGGTTTGATAGAGCATATTGTTTCAACAGCCAATATTGCCTTAGCAATGTGTAATTCAGTAGAGAAGATTTACCATGGAAAAGTGAATCGTGACTTTGTGATAGCGGGTATTTTATTGCATGATATTTTCAAACCAATTACTTATGCAGCGAATGAGAGTGGAAGTTACAGTTCGACGCACTTGGCGGATTACATGGACCATTTGTCTCTTGTAATTTCAGAGCTTGTTCGAAGAGACTTCCCATTGGATATTGTTCACGTAGTTTCTGCTCATCATGGAGACTATGGTCCAATAAGACCGCACACAATTGAAGCCTTGATCTGTCATTTGGCAGATTTAATAGATTCACGATTGAACGGGGAAATTTTGAATGCTGCACGATATCTTGCAAGAAGAGCAGTTGGTGAAGAACTGTTTGGGCTAACTTCGAAGGAAGCCTTCGAAATAATTCTTTCGAAGTCTATCGAAGGCTGGGAAAGTGTTGCAAAGACAGTCGAAAAGATAAAACGGAAAAGAAAAACGCACAAAGCTTAATAGCCTTAATCTTTTGAAAATTAGAAAAAAGGTGACTGCAAAAATGGAAATATCATTTGAAGATTTTCAAAAACTTGATATGCGCGTTGGAAAAATTTCTGAAGCAAATCAGATTCCCGGCTCACGAAATCTCATAAGAATGATTGTAGATTTTGGAACAGAGAAAAGACAAGCTGTAGCGGGACTTTTACAATGGTATAAACCCGAAGAACTTGTGGGCAAAAAATGCGCATTTATATTGAATCTTCAACGTCGGAAATTGATGGGTGTAGAATCTCAGTGTATGATTTTTGCTGCGGAAGATGATAAAGGCAATGTAGTAATCATTCAGCCAGAGAAAGATATTGCAGAAGGAAGCAGAATCCATTAGGCATTACTGTTTGATTTTGAATGTGACCCAAAAATTGTTATATATTTCCTTCGTTAATAATCGCTGTTTGCAAAATTTAGGTTGGTCTAAAATGAAGAATAAATTCGCTTTTTTACTGATAATAGCGATGCTACTTACTATACCTATGTCAAATGTAATATACGCAGCAGATGGATTAGAACTGGAAATAAGTCATGAATAGACCACGGGTGATTCTAGTCGTGCTCAAGCAGTTGCCACAGGAGACATAGATAATGATCGTATTATAGAGATAGTTACTGTAGGATATTTCCATAATTCAACATCAGGCTATTATGAAGGTGAATTAGACATATGGAGTTGGAATGGAGACACACGATATGAGACAGCAACAAGCGCTCCAATAACTGTTATAGCACAAACGGTTGATCAGATGACACAAATGTTTGCAATGGGCGGGTTTGGATTAGGTCTAATGGCGCTAATACTGGCTGCAGTCGGAGTGTACATAATTCTGAAAAAGAAGAAAACCCCCTCTGCACTTATGCCAGCACCACCGACACCGCCAACATCTCCATATATAGGTCTAAATCTAAAACTCCTCCATTTTTTCTTAACTTAACAATTTAGCAATAGCCTCGGCATTTTTCTCGCTTTCAGCCAGATAATCAACCATTTCCATGTCTAAATCAAGCCACTTTGCTATTCCAGCAGCCATGTTCGGATTATTTTTAAAGATTATTTTTAGATAAGGCAAAATTTCTTTGGAGGCTCGGTTAGCTGAAACGTGACATCTACGCTTAATCTTATAACCTATGTTCAACTGCATCGCACGCTCAGCCTTAGTCCTAGATAACATTTGTATACGCACAGGAAACTTGAAAGGCGTCCAGCCATGAATCTTGGTTTTTTGCCTAGCCATTGCCACGCCCGCGGTCATATAATCAATTACGTAGCGTGTAAAGCTCCAGTCTTGGGTGGAGCTAATTCTACCACGATAGAGGTCAGCAATTGAAAGAGCATCCATTGCCTTGGCCAAGTCATGTGGGTCAGTAAAATGAGTTGGAACATTTTCGTAAATCCATTCAAAAAGCATGTCAATGTCTACATCAGCCATGTCTACAGCTTGCTTTGCACCTTGGCAAGTTTTCCCATAAAATATCAACCTCAAAACGTTAAAAATCGTCTCTTGTCTATCACGATAGCCAAGCCAAGAAACATCTTCATAAGTCAAAGTCTTTTTGCCCAGCGCTAATGCTTGAAGGTCGTTCACTGCTGAACGAATATCCCCGTCAGAACGTTGAGCAATAAATTTTAATGCACTTTCTTCAGCTTGAATTTTCTCAATTGCGCATATTCGTTTTAGATGTTTCGTAACTTCGCTTGCAGGGGGCTTCTTAAATTCTATAAGGAGACAGTGGTTGCGAAGATTCGTGAAACGTGGGTCATAAGGGTTGTTGGCGATTAGAACTATTGGACATTGAGCAGTTTTTACAATTTCAGTTATTGCCCCTACCCCACCCCTATCAGCATTTCCTGTTAACCCATCCAATTCATCAAGCAGAACAAGTCTTTTTCCACCAAACAGCGACCTAAATTGCGAGGCTAATCCAGCAAAACGTTTTATGGCTTCCTCTGTTCGGTAATCACTTGCATTTTTCTCCACCAATTCCATTTCGAAATCCACCGCTAAGGCATAAACAGTGACAGTTTTTCCTATGCCTGGCGGTCCGTACAAGAAGGCAGCTCTCTTTTTTGGGATGCTTGTATCCCAAGATTTTATCCAATCAACTAATTGTTGAATCGCTTCTTTGTTTCCAATAACTTCTGTCAAGGACTTTGGTTTGTATTTAATAGTCCATGCGACATGCAAATTCTGCACCTAGCTTGCCTTTTTTAGTTCATAGCCAGCTTCAACCAGTCTGGCTAATAAAGCGCTTAGCTGAACCTCTTCATCTGCGCCTTCAACAAGTCTATAATCTATTTCGCCTACAATGTTGGCAAGTTTAATTTTCCATGGTTCTGAAATATCTGCTCTAAAGATTTCTGTGTGAATCTGTCGGATTATATCGCTTCCAGCAACACCAT
Organism: uncultured Candidatus Bathyarchaeia archaeon; assembly: GCA_964469615.1. GTDB lineage: Archaea > Thermoproteota > Bathyarchaeia > Bathyarchaeales > Bathycorpusculaceae > CAYXZM01. The sequence continues at coordinate 21,130 of CAYXZM010000025.1, forward strand.
ATTTTTGAATCATGTCACGCAGTTGTTTTCTAGCCTCTAAAAAGTTGCCATTCATAGCGACTTCTATCATTTTTTGCACATCTGCTGGATTAGCTCTTCCAGCAATTGAATAAACAACTTTAGAGTCTACAGGTTTGTTCAGCGAAGCCGCTGCTTGTAAAGTGTTTATTGCCTTTCTCAAGTCTCCACTGCAAACTTCAAAAATTGCATCCAATCCGTCCTTCAGAAGTTTTACATTTTCGTTATCTGCGATACATTTCAAGTATTTGTCATGTTCTTCTCTTGGCAAAAAAGTAAAGCGAAAAGGCGCACATCTAGATTGAATCGGCTCAATTATTTTTCCACTATAGTTTGCGCATAAAATGAACCGGCATGTTTCCGTATAGCGTTCCATCGTGCGTCTTAACGCCTGCTGAGCATCAGCAGTCATATTATCTGACTCGTCTAAAATCATGATTTTGAAAGGAATTTCTCCAATAGAACGAGCTCGCGCAAAAGTTTTCACAGTCTCACGAACTACATTTATTCCTCTTTCATCACTTGCATTTAACTCCATAATATGCTCTCTATAAGCATCGCCATAAAGGTCCCTTGCTAAACAGAGTGCAGCCGTGGTTTTTCCAGTTCCAGGAGGCCCAGCGAAAATGCAGTGCGGTACATTTCTTGATTTAACGAAGCTTTTTAAACGTTCAACTATTTCCTTCTGGTCAACCATACTGTCTAATGTTTTAGGTCGGTATTTTTCAGCCCACATCTCAAAACTCAAAGAGTCAACTCCTCTCCAAAACAGTATTAACAGAACCACTAATAAATGCTATTAGTGAAAAAAGCAGTTAGGTAGATACTACGATTTTATCTACGATGAGTGACGGGCATACAAAGTTTCCAAAGCTTTTAGAATCATTTCCAATAGCTATGACATGATTCAGTGCCTCATACAAGTTTCCTGCAACTGTGCATGGTTTGAGTGGAAAAGCAACCTCACCATTTTCTATTTTAAACGCATTGTCAGCGCTTACTGAAAAGTCACCAGTCACGACATTAGAATGTAAAGCTCCTATCAAAGAACCTTTTATCAGCACGCCGTTTTTTAATTGGGCTATTAGGTCTTGAAGACTGCCTTTATTGGGCAGCAGCACAAGGTTTGAAGGCCTTATTGCTGGTTGGTTAGCATAAGCCGCTGATGCGCGTCCTTGTCTGCTTGCATTTCCAGTGCTTTCGCGTTTCTCACGTTTCGCAGTATAATTGTCATATAAAATATTGGTGAGCCAGCCTTTCTCAATTATAGGAGTTTTTTGTTTCGGCACTCCTTCATCGTCAAACCTTGTCGTACCAAAACCTTCAGGCAACGTTCCATCGTCAACTACAGACACGTTTTCGTTTGCTACTTGATTCCCTATTTTTCCCTTATACACTGAACGATTTTCTTGAATGTTGAGAGCTGAAATGCCAGAAGTGAAAATCACAGAGAAAAGTTCATTCCAACTGCCATTTTCAAAAACAACAGGACCAACATACTTCTCGGATAATGCCTTCTTACCCAAGCTTTCAATCGTTCTTTTAGAAGTGCTGATGGCGACGGGCTGCAAATTCTCAGTGTAATATCTTGATATGAGAAAATCTCCGCTGGAGACTTCTTCTTTACCAGATTTTGCCTTGGCATAAAAAGAAGCGTTAAAAATAGTACCCTTGTCGAATGCTTCAATACCATTTGTATTGACTATGCCTCTTGCAAAAGAAACCGCAGAAACAGCTCCAATTGCTTGTATAATTCTCTTATCAAAATCTCCGATAATCACACAACCATCAGCACATAACGCTAACAGTTTGTCAACATCAAGCTCTAGGATTCGCTTATCAAAGATCCCACTTTCACCTGTTGGCTTTTTGCACTCAGGAAGAGAAACCCAGTTTGGATCGGGTGGTCTAATTTTGGCTATTTTTGTGGCTTCTTTCATAGCTTCTAAAACTTTTTTCTCTTCAATGCTTGATACGCTGGAAAAGCCTATGCCTTTTTTCACAATAACTCTTATGCCTATGCCTGCTTTGATTCCACTTGTTATTTTGGGCAAACCTTTCTTCTTAATCCACGGTCCAGCAATTCGCACAAATGCTCCCTTAAGCCCTTTTACAGCATCGCTTCTTGAAGCAAATATTCCGCCTACAAACTGTACAAGAGTCTGATTTTCCATGTAGAGGAATATTTCTGCTTCATCAGCCCCCAGCTTTTGAGCTTGATTCACAGCTTTTTGTCCTATTTCCAAAAGTTCATGTTCTTCCATGGTTACGCAACGCCTCCGAAAAGAACATTTTTTACCCTTATATGAGGACCTCCTGTGCCGACGAAAGCTCTTTGGTTCATTTTTCCACAACCCCCAAATGGTGTGGTAGATATTAACATGTCATTGCAAACCGCATCAATGTTTTTAAGAAGTTCAAGAATGTTTCCAGTCAGAGCCACATCTCTCAAGGGATATTTGAGCTCGCCATTTTCAACCCAATATCCTCTCACAGCCTTAAATAGAAAAGTGCCCGTGTCCTCAACTTGTCCACCTGCAGTGTCTATAGCGTATATTCCTTGCTTAAGCTCTTTCAAGGCTTCTTCAGGTTTCCACTCTCCCACATCAAAATAGGTATTTCTCATCCTGACAATAGGCTCAAATGAGTAATCTTGGCTTCTTGCATTTCCAGTAGGCTCCATTTTTAATGCTCTTGCAGTGAGTCTACTTTGCAGATAACAATTCAGAATTCCTTTCTTGAGGATTTCAACACGAGTACAAGGCATTCCTTCATCATCAAAATAGATTTTGTAACCCCCCTTTTCGGGCAAACCATCATCAAGTATTGACACATGTTCAGCTCCTAACCTTTGACCAACCCTACCAGTCAAAGGAGAAACCCCAATTACAACGAAATCAGCTTCAGATAAATGTCCAAAAGATTCGTGTGCAAGCACGCCAGCAAGTCTTGGATTAATAAGCGCATCGAACTTTCCAGCAGGTGCTGGTTTCGCCTTGATTTTTTCCATAGCCCAGCTTGCTGCATTTTCAGCCATTTTTTCTGGAGTGTGATCTTCCTTTTCGAATTCGGCTAAACCAACGCTTCCGCCATGTGAATCCAGAGCATCAACGATTGTCGTGCCTTTTTTCGCGACACAAGAGACCCTTAAACCCACCAGCAATGGTTCATAGGAAACCTTGGTGCCTTCACTGTTCATATAATAGATTGCTCCATGATACTCTCCAAATGCACTTGTAGTATTCACTATGCTTTTGCTTGTGTTCATGGCAGTGTTGCATTGTCTTAGGCATAAGTCTTTTTTATCGTCAAGTGTAACGTCTTTGGGGTGTTTACTTACGTTTGTGAATTTTTTCTCTTCAATAGGTTTAACTGTGGAAAGCTGGAATTTGATTAATGTTTTCTTTGTTGATGCTCTAGCAATTTTCATAGCTATCTCAACAGCTCGTGAGACGTTTTCTTCATCAAGGATATTGGAGAAGGAAAAGCCACTGCTTTTTCCATAAAATACTCTCATGCCAAGTCCAATATTATGAATTTCTGAAACAGTACGTATTTCCTTGTTTATGGCTTCAATATTTAGTATTTTTGTATCTTCACCTTTTACCTCAGCAAAATAGGCGCCTAATTCTAATGCATGTTTAATTGCTTTATTCATTAAATCCTCTATTTGTGAACTCATATCCTTGCCAACCTGTAGCTGGTCAAGTTATTCTGAGTCGAAGATTTAAGTTTGTCAGCCGAAAAAGAAAAAACTGCTTTATTTTTAAGAATGTTTGTCTTCTCTTTCAAGGAAACCTGCGAGGAATAAGGCGTATTCGCATGGATGCTCATTTTGAAGCAGAGACTTTATGATTTTGATTTTGCCCTTTTTGCCATGGCTGACTCTTGAAATAACATATTCCAGCGTTTTCTTGCGGAGATTACATAGCCAAGTTTTCTGTTGAGTTTTAACAAGTTTGTAATAGGGACAGCTTTTATACTTCAGTGTAAAGCCTCCTTCAAAATACTCTATTTCCACTTCAATGCCTAACTCTCTGTACATATCAATTAGCCTGTCGCCAACTTCTCTTATAGTCCATGGATAATCTCCAGGAAACAATTCATCTAGCTGCTCCTTTTCAAGCGCAAAGGCTTCTTCTACAGAATTGCAAGATGACATCTCGTCAATAAGCGTCTGCATTATTCTTTTTCTAGGCATTGGCTCGAGAATGGGCTTCTCCAACAGTTTCAGCTTGAAGCTTAGTAGATTCTGAAAAACTGTTGCTGAAATATCGTAGCCAAGTTCCTTAAACATGGATTCCATAAGCGTTCGCTGGCTATTAATTGTTAAGGGGTCAATTCGCTTGAATATTATGCTGAAATGCTCATCGTCAATAAACCGAACTTCAGCATCTGGTTGAGTGGCATTAATGCTTTTGAGAATAAAACTCTGCGATAACCTCTTTATTTTTTCTGGGTCGTTTCTAGCAAGCATTCTAATGGCGTTAGAAATTCGAACCCCAGTTGCTCGGTATATCTCATCGAACTTTCGTCTGTCTGTTTCATAGACTTTAGAGGCGAATGAGTCAAAAAGCTCTCGAGGAACAGGAATTACATCTAAAAATTGTTTGCCAATTGTTTGGAATAAGCTTAGTTCGGCTATTTGGTCAAGAAGACTCTGGTCTTCTGCACCTACGTATTGGATAGTCATGTTCACAGTGGCATGTTCGATAGTATAGTTTACTAATCTCCATCCACGGGTTGCAAGCATAACAGAGAAAGCAGCCACAGATAAGCGAGTTATTGGAAGAGTCGTCACTTGAAAAACAAGTTCTAAAGTATTTACTTCCTTTTCTGCTAATATTTTTGCTTGCTTAAACCAGTTCATTTTCACACATGCAGAAAGCAAACCCTTAACAAAATCCTTAGGCTCCTTTGGAAGCTGATCCACACCTAAGGCAATTCTTATGTCTTCTATGAAAGCACCTAAATCTGTAATCGGTTCGTCTAAATGTTTTTCCGCCCAACTCATGAAAGCAGGTCCAACCAACATTAAGTTATTTCTGAACAAGCCAGGGGTAACATTTGCCAACCTTTTCTCAATTTGTTGATCTAAAAATTCGCCAAATTCTCTTCTTCTCAACGGATAAACTTCTGAACGAATCATTTTGATGGCAACATCTTCACCCATCATGCGAAGATCAAAAGAAACTCCTATGCCTTCCAATATTGTTGCGACTTGAAAGGCAACAATCTCTGGTAAGCGCTTGAAAGCTTTAGGTCTCAAAATTGCGACACTGTCTATTTCGCTGTAAGAAGGAATGTCAAACATTCGTGTTAGGTTTCTAATTTCTTCAAGAACCAAAATGAACTCTTTGAAGTTTGAGGGAGTTTTCCATGTAATAGAGTCTTTGAGAATCTCAACAATGTTCTTTGCTTCGGTTTTCTGATCTTTTATGAAGTCCTCAATTGCCTTATCGCCCATTGCAACTTCAAGGAGACTGTCTAAGGTCTTTCTTCCAATAGAGGTTAAATCAAGGGTTTCTCTCAAGTTCGCTTGTTCACTCATCTTCGACTTTATTACACAATCATCACATGAGCCAACTTTTTCCACTCTAAGCAAGGTTTCCACGGCTTTTTCAAGAACACGACTCTTTGTGCCGTAAGTTTTAGCCAGTTCGTCAAGTATTTCATTTGTCTTCTTAGTTATTGTGGTGTGCAGATGCACGGACATTCTATTTCACAAGATTACTTGTTAAATGGTTACTTTTAAACATGTTCATGAAAATAAATCAATGTACATAAAAAGATACTTAAAAAGAAAAAAGAGGGTTTAGAGAGATGGTAAGTATGTTTCTGTTGTAGTTATGGCTTTTCCTTTACGCGCTTGCATTGCATCAGCAACTCTTTTGACAGCCAACATATAGGCTGCAACTCGCATGTTCACGCTATGCTTTTTAGACATGTTAAGAACCTCTTTGAACGCGCTTGTTATTGTTTCCTTCAGCTTGGCTCTCACTTCTTCTTCAGACCAATAATAGTTCATTTGATTCTGCACCTGCTCAAAATAACTGACGATAACGCCTCCAGAATTTGCTAGAATGTCAGGTATTACAAATATGCCTTTTTTAAATAGGATTTCATCTGCTTCTGGTGTGGTTGGTCCGTTTGCGCCTTCTGCCACAATCTTCGCCCTTATCTTATCAGCATTGTTCTTAGTAATCTGATTCTCTAAAGCTGCAGGTATTAAAATGTCACATTCCAATTCTAACAATTGTTCATTTGTTATAACGTTGCTATTTGGATAGTCAACCACAGAGCCTGTGTTGGTTTTGTATTCTAATACTTTGTTGGGGTCCAAGCCATTCTGGTTATATATGCCACCTTTAGAGTCTGAAACAGCTATGATTTTGCAGCCAATTTCATGAAGCAATCGTGCAGCATGATAACCTACGTTCCCGTAACCCTGCACAGCCACTGTTGCGCCCTTCAAGTTTATACCCAAATGTTTCGCAGCTTCAACAACAGTGTACATTACGCCTCTTGATGTAGCTTCGTTTCTTCCGCGGGAACCACCTACGTTAATTGGCTTGCCAGTCACTACCCCAAAAACTGGGTACCCCATGATTTCGCTGTACTCATCCATGATCCAAGCCATCATTTCTGCAGTTGTATATACGTCAGGCGCTGGAACATCGGTGAAGGGTCCGATGAATTTTGCTATGGCGCGTGCATAACCTCTTGTGAGACGTTCAAGCTCCGCTTTTGACATTTCCTTCGGATTGCATCTAATTCCTCCTTTGCCGCCGCCTAGTGGCAATCCAGTAACAGCTGTTTTCCAAGTCATCCAAGCAGCTAAGGCTGTCACCTCATCCAACGTTAGATCTGAATGATAACGTATGCCGCCCTTGGTTGGTCCTAGCGCGTCATTATATTGTACGCGGTAACCAGTGAAAACACGGATGTTACTGTCATCCATAACCACTGGAATATTCACTATAAAGACACGCATGGGATGTTTTAATATTTCATAGATGCCCGGATCCAAGTTTAATTTTTCGGCTGCAATGTCTAATTGTTTAAGGGCGGCTTCGTAAGGGTTTGGCGTAGCGATTATTGGCGCCAGTGTTTCTATCTTAACAAATACAGCTGTTTGAAGTTTTTCAATTAGGTTTTGAAGAATTTCTCGCGCCACTTCACCATTGCCACCGTTGCTACCATAGAACCAATGGTAAGCTTCAGCTAAGGCCTCTGTCCTGTTGGAAAGAAATGATCCTGCTGGTGCCATTTTTGGATTTTCTGAGAAATAATCTACTAGAACGCGCAGCATGTTTAATTCTTCTCTGGACAATGGTAACAGCTTTTTCAGTGGTGCTGGTGCTTTTATGTGAACATATTCAGCTTCTTTGATCTTCTTTTGAATTTCTTCAAAGACTTTCACTGCATCTTCAGGTGGAATACCAAAGTTTTCAGAGTACGTGGTTGCAAGTGCATAGTGTGCACTTGTATAACTCTCGATTTTGGCTGTAAGTTCTGGTTTGTCAGCGAAGAAATCTACCATCAGTTTAAGCATTCCTAATTCTCGTGCCGAAAGCTCTACTAAATTCAACATTTTTGTTTCACCTTCAGAAGAATAATAGACCTATGTTCAATTATAGAAACCTTATGTCCATGATGTACATACATGTACAAATCAATAATTTAAACCTCAACACAACATAACATTTTTAACCGTGCCCAGCAAAAGACAAGACAAGAGCGTGTAACATTTGCAAGCAGAACAAAAGTTCTATTCCACAGGCATAGAAAGCTTGGACAGACTCTTAGGTGGCGGCTTATTATTAGGCGAAAATGTTCTATGGGAAATCGAGTCAGGAACCTTCGCCAGAGAATTTCTTTACTCATTCATGAAACAAGGCATTGTTGAAGGAAATCAAGTAATCTACTTGGATTTTATCTATCCTCCACAAGCACTAGTTCTACAACTAGCTCCACTAACCAAAACCTTACCAAAAGGATGGGAAAAGAAGCTACTGGTGCTTGATTGTTTCTCAGAAGCAGCTGGACAAGGCGAACTTATCTTCAGCGACTTTTACGATAAAGCCCCTTCATGGATGAGAAGAGTGCCTAGCTCAAAGGACCCAGACCGATTCCACCATTTTTTCGGAAGAATCGAAAGAGAGTTCGTAACTTCTGGTACAAGACTTATTTTTAGCAGCCTCTCGCTTATGGAGCATAACTGGGGAAGAGATGCTGTAAAAACGTTTTTTGGGCATGTTTGCCCAGCCTTGTACGCTTACCAGACACTAGCATATTGGACAATGGCTAAAAATGCGCATTCTAAAGAGTTCTGTGCAATGATTGAACATATGACACAGGTAGTTATCGATTTGTCTAAGAGAGATAATAAGAACTTTCTTGAGGTCAGAAAGGCTGGTGGAAGATATGCTCCTGAGACTTACCAGAAACGTGAATACGTAGTGAAGGGTTTGCAAATAGATATTCTTTAACAATTCTAAATAATGTACATTAATGTTCATTTTGGTATAGGTTTAAAGTAATATTTAAATGCCCACACAAGATACCCTCATACTCCAAAACTTTGCAAATGTAAAGAGGAGAGATAAAAATGACCGAACGTGTACACAGAAATAGTGCCTACCTAAATGGAAAATCAACCACTGGAACGATGACACGTGTGAAGGACACAAGCCCGACAAGCGGAATGTGTCCAATATGCATCCGCGACTGCCCAATCATGTGTGAAATAAGCCTCTCTGGATTCAGGGGAAGAGAAGCCCTCTATCCAGAACCAGTGCAATTTGGATACAGCACTGCAGGAGCCCTCAAAGATTTCGGATTAGACTGGTCCCATTTTAATATACAAGCTGGTCTATTTGAGGCACATGGAATTGAAGAAAACTCTGACGTAGCCATTTTCCCAAATGTTAACACAGAAACAAAAGTTGCAGGTATCCCGCTGAAAATTCCAATCTTAAATGGCGCATTCGGCTCCACTGACGTTGCAAGACTGAATTGGGAAGGATTAGCCATAGGCACAGCTCTTTCTGGTGCAATTATTGTTGTCGGAGAAAACGTTTGTGGCATGGACCCAGAAGCGCAGTTCACAAATGGTAAAATAACACATTCAAAAGAATTAAAGCGCCGAGTTGACTTGTTCAGAAAGTTCTGGGACGGAAAATATGGAGATGTTGCAGTGCAAACCAATGTTGAAGACCAAAGACTAGGCGTCGATGTTTACGCTATTTCAAAACTGGAAGTAAACATAATCGAAAGAAAATGGGGACAAGGCGCCAAAGCAATAGGAGGCGAAGTGCGCGTACGAGACCTAGAAAAAGCGCTAATGCTAAAGAAAAGAGGTTACATAGTGATTCCAGACCCAGAAGACCCTACAGTGCAGCAAGCATTTAGAGAAGGCGTCTTCAAATCTTTTGAAAGACACAGCAGAGTTGGCATACCTAAAGAAAAGAACATGATAGAGGACATAGAATGGCTAAGAAAACAAGGTGCCAAACATGTCACACTTAAAACAGGCGCATACAGACCTTCAGCAGTAGCATACACGATGAAAATAGCGTCAGAAGCAAAAATCGATGCAGTATACTTCGATGGAGCTGGTGGCGGGACAGGCATGAGTCCAGTGCCAATGATGGATGAAATGAGTATTCCGACAGTTTATCTGGAAGCCATAGTCCTAGAATGCGCACAAACATTAAAAAAGAAAGGAAGATATGTGCCAGACTTGATTATGGCTGGAGGATTCATAAACGAAACACAAATTTTCAAGGCAATTGCAATGAGCAACTTTGGAGACGGCCCATTCGTAAAAGCTGTTTTAATGGGAAGGTCACCATTAACCGCAGTTATGAAGGCAAACTATTTCAAGCAACTATCCAGCGAGGGCAAATTGCCAAAAACTTTTGCAGATAGATTTGGTGCTACTCCTGAAAAGTTCTTTATTACCGCTCCAGAATTGAAGGAAAGATATGGTGAACGCTTTAAGGAAATTCCATGGGAAGCTGTGGCTCTTTACACATATCTAACAGACCGAATAGGCGTGGGACTAAAACAGTTGTTAGCTGGCAATAGAAAATGGAGCCTTAACCTAATTAACCGAAATGACTTGATGAGTTTGTCAGAATTAGCTGCCAAAGTTACGGGTATACCGTTGCCAAACGAAGTAGAAAAAGATGCTGTCAAAAGGATTTTAGAATAAGACATTATTTTCTCTCTTTTTATTTTAAAAGGACAGTTGTTAAAATTAATAAAGCATGCCTTAATAGATAAGTGTATAAGAGGAAGTTCTATGGGAAACGCTCAAGCAGCGTTAGAAGTCGCGTTAGAGCAGTTAGAAATAGCTGCTGAAAAACTGAATCTTGAACCAGAAATACATGAGATGCTAAAATATCCGAAAAGGTCGCTTATTGTTTCTATTACTATAAAAATGGATTCTGGTTGCACAGGTGTCTTCAGAGGATGCCGTGTGCAGCATTGGGACGCGAGGGGACCGTTTAAAGGAGGCATTAGATATCATCCTAACGTCACGCTTGACGAAGTAACAGCATTAGCAATGTGGATGACTTGGAAATGTGCAGTTGTTGACATCCCTTATGGCGGAGCCAAGGGAGGGGTATGCTGCAATCCAAAAGAAATGTCTAAAGGAGAGTTAGAGAGACTAACAAGGAGATACACAAGCTTACTTTTAGATTTCATTGGACCATACCGTGATGTACCAGCACCAGACGTTTACACTGATGCACAGACGATGGCTTGGATAATGGATACATACAGCCAATTCAAAGGCTACAGCGTCCCAGAATGCGTTACTGGAAAACCAATCAGCGTCGGAGGTTCTGAAGGAAGAGAAGAAGCTACCTCTCGAGGCGTTGTAATTTGTGCAAGAGAAGCCGCAAAAAATTTGGGTATAAACTTGAAGGGCGCAACAGTGGCTGTGCAGGGTTACGGAAACGTGGGCTGGAATGCTGCCAAAATAGCTTACGATATGGGCAGCAAAATTGTAGCGGTGAGCGATTCTGCTGGTGGAGTTTACTGTCCAAAGGGATTAAACCCCTACAAAGTGTATGCACATAAATCAAAGACCGGTTCAGTTATTGATTATGATGGATGCGAAAACATAACAAACGAAGAGTTACTAGAAACTAGATGTGACATTTTAATACCTGCAGCTTTAGAGAATCAGATTACTAAGAACAATGCTGATAAGATAAGGGCGAAGATTGTGGCAGAAGGCGCAAACGGACCAACCACACCAGAAGCAGATAAAGTGTTGTATGAAAAAGATGTTCTTCTTGTGCCTGACATATTAGCCAATTCTGGAGGAGTCACGGTGAGCTATTTTGAATGGGTTCAGAATCTAACACGGGAACATTGGACTTTAGAAGAAGTGTGCCGCAAACTAGAGAGCAAAATAGTTAAAGCTTTTAATGATATCTGCAAATTGGCGAAGAAAGAAGAAAGCGACATGAGAACAGCAGCATTAATGCTGGGTGTTGGGAGAGTAGCTGAAGCCATAAAGACATTGGGCTTATGGCCGTGATAAAGCAGAAATCACTTAACTCGTTTTACCGTGTTTATGCAGTAAAAAGGTTAACATATAAAAAATTTCTAAACTTACTAATCTAACTTTTTAAACTGCTGCTCTTATATCTGCTTTGTAACAGTAGCTCTAAGCTTGGAGAGAGAAAGGATGGCGAAAGCAATTTCAACCAAAATTGGAATTTCAGATTTCTGCTTTGAGAATTCTCTTGTAAAAATTATTGCGAATAGAAATTGTCCAGAAATCAAGCTTGCAGGATTAAATGTTGGCCCATTTGAAGAAGGAAATGAATATGAAATTCAATTCTGGATAGCTCAAGAGCTTGAAAAGGCAGGAGTTGCACGTTTTCATGAAGAAGAACGCTTGGACGCAACTAAACTTTACAAAATCCAATGGGCAGAACGAGTTCAAACAGCAAGTCAGATAACAAAATTGCCAGAAAATTTCTACCCGAAGCTTCGTAGATATCTTGCAAAATTAAGGGAAGATTCAGCCAAAACTCCAGAAAAATTGCGGGAATATGAAAAAAGTAGACATTTGACACAAGATGTTGTGAATTCAAGATTAAAAAAAATCGTTTCCCTTGCATCAGCCCCGCCTCAAACCGAACAGGTGCTAAAGAATTTTACAATAGAGGAGAGAGGTCTTTATGAACGCCTCTACAAGCTTATTTGCGAATGGAGAGTAAAAATATTGAATTACGAGGAGGTTAAAGAATGACAGAAGAATTGGAAACTGTTGACCCTCAAGAGCGATTTCAAGAGTTTTTCAAAACAGAAAAGTATCGCCAAAGAATCTCCCAAATGGCTGTTGCTGGCAAAACCTCCTTAATAGTCGATTTTGAACAACTTCTGATTTTTGACAATGGACTTGCAGAGGAACTTCGAGAACGACCAGATGAGTATCTAAAACATGCCAACAATGCAGCTTATGCACAGCTTCAAACAGAAGACCCTGAATATGCAGAAAAATTGGCTGAAAGGGAAGAAAGCATAACCATCAGAATAGTAAGGCTGCTAGAAACCACACCGCTTCGGAAACTCGGTTCAAACAATATTGGAAAACTTGTGATGGTAGAAGGCATAGTTGTCCGCGCCACACCAGTACGTCCAATGGTCATGCGTGCCGCATTCAAATGCAAAAGATGCGGAGAAATAACTCCAATCGATCAGACTGGGCAATTTCTCAAAGCACCCTTCGCATGCAGAAATCCCTCTTGCGGAGCAAAGGGCATGTTTGACTTTATTCAAGAAGAATCCACATTCATCGATTCTCAAGACCTTCGTATACAGGAACGCCCAGAGGATCTCCCACCTGGTCAGCTTCCTAGAACGTTGCATGTTAAGCTTGTTGGAGGCGAAATAGTTGATATTGCAAGACCAGGCGACCATGTTTCCATAGTAGGAATAGTTCGTGCAGTATCGCCAACGCTTCCGAGGGTTGGAAAACTTCGTACATTCATTTTGCATGTAGATGCTAACTCTATTGAAATTTTGGGCAAAGAGCCAGAAATAGCGATTCCTTCTCCAGAAGAGGAAGAAAAAATCTTGGAGCTTGCGAAAGATCCATGGATACATCGAAAAATTATGAATTCTATTGCGCCATCAATTTATGGATATGATCACATAAAAGAGGCTTTAGTATATCTTCTCTTTGGAGGCGTGTCCAAAAATCTTCCAGATATAACGATAAGAGGGGAAATGAACGCTCTTTTGATAGGCGACCCGGGAACAGCAAAATCTCAGCTTCTACAGTATGTGGCGAGAATTGCACCACGTGGTTTATACACTTCGGGACGTGGAACAACGGCTGCAGGTTTGACTGCTGCAGTTTTACGAGAGAAGGGGGGAGGAATGAGTCTTGAAGCTGGAGCCTTGGTATTGGCTGACAAGGGAATTGCATGTATTGATGAAATGGATAAAATGCGTCCAGAAGACAGAGTTGCTATTCACGAGGCTATGGAGCAGCATACAGTTTCAGTTGCAAAAGGTGGTATTGTTGCAACACTTAATGCTAGAACAGCCATACTTGCTGCTGCGAACCCCGCCTTAGGAAGATATGAACCACATCGCAATGTAGCTGAAAACATTTCCTTGCCAGTTACGATACTTTCAAGATTTGACTTGATTTTCGTTTTACGAGATGTGCCAAATAAGGAAGTTGATGACAAGATGTCGGAACATATCCTTGAAATTCATAAGAGAGGATTAAGCCCTGTGGAACCACCAATATCCTCGGAATTGTTGCGAAAATACATAAGTTATGCCAAAGGGATTAAACCCGTCTTAACAAAAGAAGCATTGCAACGTCTCAAAGATTTCTATTTGGCGATGCGCTCCGCAAGCGAATCTGAAGGCTCACCAGTTGCAATAACTGCACGCCAACTGGAATCTCTCGTCCGCATAGCAGAAGCGAGAGCCCGTGTAGCACTCCGAAAAGAAGTCTTAGCGGAGGATGCAGAAGCCGCCATTAGCATAATGAAGAGATCTCTTGAGGAAGTTGGAATTGACGTGTCTTCATACAAATTTGATATAGATATCTTAATGACTGGAAAACCGAAAAGCATGAGAGACAAACTGCAAATAGTACTTTCAACCTTAATGAGCATGGAAAAAGAAACAGGAATGGTTGAAAAGAATGCTCTTTTAAGCGAGCTGGAAACAAAATATAAGGTTCCGATAGGTGAAGGAGAGCGTCTTCTAGCACAGCTTCAGCGTGAAGGAACAATCTATGAGCCTAGAGAAGGTTATCTAAAAAAGACCTAAGAAAATTGAGAAAAAGGAATGTGAATTACTGAGCTGCTTCAACATTAGTTTCCACGTAGTACTGAGCATTCGAAGTGAACACTGTTATGCCCACTGGGATGCCGACATCATTTAATGCTATGCTGTCAGGGTTCATGATGTACAAAACTATAGTCCAGCCTGATTTCAATGTCAAATCAGATGTAGCTTGCTGGAAGGTTTCTCCATCACCAAGATACGTGAAGACTGCTTTCCAATCTGTTGAATTCATAACGTTTGGCTTTTTGCTTGTCACATTCAAGTCTGCTGAAACCGTTACAGTATTTGTTCTCCAATAATACACATTTGTCCATGGACATTCCTGTCCTCTCACAGAAATCTTGTCAAGCACTACGTCCCTTCCACCAGTATTAAGTATGACGAGTGCAGCTTCAGCCCAGCTTCCAGTAGTATTGAACCATACATGTTGCTTGGTTAAATGCAATGACTCTTCTTGTACCCTTGTTGTGGTTACATTTATAGCGTAGAATGTTACGACTGTTGCCAATAACACTGAAACAACCAGTATTATCAATGTCGTCACTACAACGCTTAATCCTTTCTTATTTTTTAGCAAATTCATAGATACGTCTCCAAATTGAATTATTGAAAAAATTATCAGCAAAGAGTAGTAAGACGCTTTGTATGTCACAACACTGACGCAAGTTATGAATTATTATTCAAATGGATGATTGAAAGTCGGAATGTAGCGAAAATATTAGAACTAATAATTTTAAAAATCACTTTCGCATTTTGAATAAATGTTAAAAATCCATTGCACTACGATTTTTTTAAAGAGTGAAAACAATGAAACCAATAATGGTTGTTGTTGGCACCCGCCCAGAAATCATAAAAATGGCTCCAATTATCCGAGCTTTACAAAAAAGAAAAATTTCATTCATTTTCACTCACTGTGGACAACATTACGATTACAACATGTCGCAACAATTTATTGAAGAACTTGGTCTTCAAGCACCGGATTACGAATACAAAGTCAAAGCTTACTCTCAAGGGACGCAAACTGCACGCATATTGGATGGTATGGAAAAGCTATTGAAAAAGACGCAACCTGCAGTTGTTTTAGTGGAAGGAGACACAAATGGTGTATTGGCAACAGCTTTAGCAGGAGTTAAGCTTGGGATATCTGTTGGACATGTAGAAGCTGGATTGAGAAGCTTTGACCAACGTATGCCAGAAGAACATAACAGACGTCTAACAGACCACATATCCACCTTTTTATTTGCACCCACAGAAACAGCAAAGAATAATCTAGAGAAAGAGAATGTTTGGGGAAAAATCCACGTAACAGGAAACACAGTTATAGACGCTGTAATTCAACATCTACCCATAGCAAAGAAAAAATCAAAAGTACTTGAAAACATTCCTTTCGACAAATTTGTGTTAGCAACAGCCCATAGAGCAGAGAATGTCGACGATTTAGCGGTTCTCAAAAATTTCATGGAAGCCTTTGCAGAGGCTCCCTTACCCGTAGTCTATCCAATGCACCCGCGCACAAGAAAGAGACTGCAACAAAACAGAGTCTACTCTAAAATCAGAAAGACCAAGAATTTAGAAATTTTGCCACCACTTGGCTATCTAGACTTTTTAGTTTTAATGAGCAAATGCCAAATGATACTCACTGATTCAGGCGGAATACAAGAAGAAGCAACTGCACCGTGTATACGAAAACCTGTCCTAGTCATTCGTCTTTCAACTGAAAGACCAGAAGCAGTTAATGCCGGTTTTGCTGAAGTTGTCGGCATAGAGAAACAAAAGATACTGAGAGCTATGGAAATAACTCTCAATCAACCAAAAGAATTACCAGAAAAATCTCCTTACGGTGATGGCAGTGCATCAGAAAAAATTGTCGAAGCGATTCGAGAAGAATTAGCTATTTAGCATCTTATTTATGAAATGTATGTAGTTTTCTTATCTTCCTCTTTCCGTGTTTCCTCAGCTTGCAAGGTTCTTTTCTCTTCAATTTTCTGCAAACGTGAAACAATCTTTTCTGCTTTGGCAATTTCCTCGTCTAGACTAGCTAAGTCAACACCAAGACCTAGCATCATGTTTAATGTTTCTAAAACACTTTTAGCAGCCTTAGGATCTGGCAAATACCCGCGGGTTTCACCTAACAGACAAAGTGCATCAATCTTCTTGAAAGGAGCTAAACCCAAAATTAAGCCAGCAGCGCCCACAATTGGACTTTCCATATGGCTCACAATAGCATTAGCTCGCAATGCTTTATTTAGAAGTTCAGAGTTGGTTGCTGCGGCAATTACTTTAGGCTTATCCTTTACCTCCATTCGATAACCACCAATCGTAACAATTAACTTCACATTACACATTTTGGCAAAATCAAGAATGCGATCAGAAATTTCATATTGCCCTTCAATTGTCTGTGCTTGGCTATCGCCTATAAAAAATATGAAGTCGTTTTTTCCTTTTTTATTTTTCCAAAAGTAAAATGTTCCACGAAGAAGCCTTACAGATCCTTTTTTGTTGACATACACAAAATATGGAAAATGCGGAGAATAGAGATACGCAAACTTTTCAGCCTTTAACTGTTTGATTAGATGGCGTGTTGCAATTTTGCCAACAAGCCCTAACCCAGGAAGACCGCCAATTAGAATAGGGTCATTCAAATCAACTTTTACAAGTTCTTTAACGAATGTTTCCTTCACTAAACTGAACCATCCTTTTTCAAAGCCATCCTATATTTAAGATATTTGTCATCTGGAGAAAATTTCGGAGGGTGTGGTACTCGAACCTTTCCACTGCAATAAGGACAAAAATCTGTTTTTAATGTATATTTTCCACATTTTTCGCATTTTCTTAAAAGCCAAACCATTATTTCTCTCTCCTGAAACTGCCTTCTCCTCCTGCTTTAACAACATTAGAAACAATATTTTCTGCAACTCTTTGAAGAACAGCTTCTGCATTTTTATAATTTTCTGCCATAACCTCAATGCAGTATTTTGGTGCAGCAATAACATAAAAACGGAACTTTGCTTCACGCGACTTTTCAGCCTTTTTAGCATTCAAGAACGCCTCTTTAATTATTTTTACCCCTTCAGGTTTCATGCAACGAAGCTCAACCATGCCCTTAACCTTAACCATTGGTACACGCATTCGTTCTCTTGCAATCTCCACGATTACATTAGCAATATCCGCGGGTACGCCTATTTTAGTTAAAGCAGCCATGCCATCCTTGACGACTTTCTCGAAGCCTTCGTATAACCCATATTCTTTTTCCATGGGTACACCAGCTTTTTCATACACTTCTTCTAATGATAAACCAGTTTTTTCGGCGATGCTTCGAAGCAAGGTTTCAGCTTTTCTATCCCTTTTCCAAACCATGATTTTTTCAATTCTTTCTCTCTTTGTAACTCTTCTAAGAGACAAATCTATGTGCCCTTTCTCGGCATCCACTCGTAAAACTTTCAAAACTACTTTTTGCCCTTCACGCACAAAATCACGGATGTTTCGAATCCAAGAAGAAGATACTTCAGAAATGTGCAGCAAGCCTTTTTTATTATATTCATCAAGATTCACATAAGCACCGAAATCCGTAACCTCTTGTACCGTGGCTATTACTAAATCGCCAATTTCTGGCCATTCTTGCTTTCTAAATGCCATTTTCATCCCTATTCAAAGACCGCGACAATCTCGCCCTTGATTATTGCCTTTCCGCCTGAAGGTTCAGCAAGTTCGATTCCGCAAACGTTGCAATTGACTTTATTCACGGCATGGCTATAGACTAATTGCTCATTGCCGCATTTTAGACATTTCACCCTAATGAAATTGCTTCTTGGTTTTGGAATGAGTTTTTCCCAATCAGACATGACGCAAACCTCAATTTTATGCAATAGTTAACTTTCTTAGACGTATACCATTCTTATGCCTTGTATAACCGCAAATCTTGCATTTCAACTTTAACGTCTGTTTCTCAGTAGTCTTCGAAAACTTTTTTTGAAGAGGATATTTCTGCCCACCATATCCCCTTTTTTCTCTTTCATGATGACGTTCACCCTTAGCCAAAGCCCTTCGCTTCCCTTTCTTGTAAAGAGCAACCGTGTGACTTTGATGTTTTTTGCATTTTGGACAATATGTCTTGATTTCTTTCGGAACGTTCACTTAAATCACGACCAGCTTTGCATAAAGAAATCATACTTCCTCTTATACCTTTTTCGTTGTTACAAGTTAAACTTCAACTCTTTCAGCCAAACCTTGGTTAACCAGAATTTTGACATTTTCAACTGGTAAGGATGCAATATCCTCAGCTTTAAATGGCCCATAGGTTTTCATGTCTACTCCAATTATTGATGGAACATCCTTCAAAAAGCGCAATACATTCCTCTTACGCTTCTGTTCAGAACCAATCATTGGTAAATACCCTCGCAGAACATCTGTGGCAAAACTCTGAAAAGCGTCAGCGAAGGAAGAAAAACTAGCATAAATTTTTTCTTCTTCAGTGGTCAACGTATTTAATGGAGCCTTTTTACCTTTGGCAACAATTCTAACCAATTTTCTGTAGCGCATATGAATCAATTCGCGAATCATGCGCTCAACATTTTGCATTTCCTTCTTGAGAAAACTTGCCTTCAACGTTTTCTTGTCAAGCATTCGACTTTCTTCGTTAATCTTCCTCAAATAATCAGTTATTCTGGAGTAAAAATCTGAAGGAAGTTTTTCAAGTTTGTTACTTTCAAGCTCTCGTTTCCAAACATCATATAAATAATTATACATTAAATAACAACCTCCGCTCTTCCTTTACAAATAAGCAGTAATGCTGCAGCAATAGGCAACTCAACTTTTTGATTCTTGTAAGGACCAAACTTTTCGTCGCCCACTCTAAATTCAGGCGCATTGGAAACATTAACGGTTGCTGTGCCCCCTTTAAAGGCTATCGCGTCCTTGAAAGGGTCAAAAGTGTGTATAGCTGAAATGGGAAATTCAACTTTTTTAAAGCCAGTCTTGCCATGCAAAGTATCAGCCAGTCTAATTAAACGATGAACATCTGTAGTCACGACTGTGTCAATTTTTGCCGATTTCAGCTGGATAATATATTCCGCTATTTTTCTCCAAGTCTCTAAGCCGATTCCTTTAACAAAAGTGGATGCTTTTGCATTTAGCAGATTTCTTGAAATAGAGTCTTTATTGTTTACCAAATTATCGATAATATTTTTTTCGAGTCCAATACTTTTAAAATCTTCTTCCTTCATATTAGCTATAAAATTCTGCATACCCTCTATTATACGTCTAGACCAGCCTAAATTATTTTCAAGCACAAATGAAGAAAAAAGTATTCTTTTTCCCTCATATTCTCTATTTAGACCATGAGAAAACACATCTATACCTAGGCTAGAAACATAATCTACAATCTCTTTACGTGCAACAGCATCAAGAGTCTTAACCGCATCGCTATCAATCTGGATGTGATAGCCTCGATGCCCAGAAAAGAAAATGTGTATGTCTGTTTCAGAGAACCCAAAATCTTCTGTCAGTATGTCCAAGAGTTTTAATGTTTCAGCCTTTGCAGAAGATAAGCAAACTTCGCAAGGCCATGTGTGCACATTAAACTTTTCACCGCCACAATTAGGACATTTTTTAGGTGTCACACCATTTCTAGAAAAGCCGCAACAGCTGCAAACCCATCCGTCATGAATCTTAGCGCATGGAGTGGGAATATGGTCGGCATCTATGTCGAAGATTAGATCGGCGCCTAGCCATTCTTTTCTATCCATTTCAGCTTCTGGGTATTTATAATAGGCGCTGGAGTAATATGCGTCTGATGGGACATATTTTTGCAGAAAATCTTTCAGTTCCTCTATTTGTTTGAAGCTCTTGTGTCGTTGCATCCAACTTTCAAACATTATGAAGCCAAATTCACGTTGTTCTATTTTAGGGATAGAGCTATTGTGCTTGTAGTTTCGCATATAGTAGTCGCGGAACATTGTTTGTACAAAATTTATGGATTTCAATTTCGTCTAGCGTTTAGCTGTTGAAAAAGATAAAAAAGGTTTCGCTTTTATCGCTTATTTTGTTTTTAGACATTATTTGAATTAAATTGTTCAGTGGTGATTGCAGAATTTTTATATAGTAAGTCCTTGATTAGCTTAAAACTATTTAAGGTGATGCTTTATAGTTGTAAATTCTCCTCTCTATAATTCGTGTGTAGGAGGATAAAAGATAGATGGTTGATTTAGATTTTGGGTCAGAGTTGTTCAAGATGGTTGAGGGAAATTCGGATGTAGATTCAGAAATTGGAGTAATTCTACCAACTTATAGTGAAAATGCAAATATAAAAAAGCTGATACGTGAAATTGAAAATTTGGGCTTAAATATCTCTATACTGGTTATTGATGATTCTAGTCCAGATGGGACAGCCAATACTGTAAGAGAACTGCAAAGGAAACATGACAACATTTTACTTTTTGTTAGACCAAAGAAATCTGGACTTGGAACAGCAATAACAGACGGTTTCAAGATATTCCTCTCATTAAAAAAGCCACCGAACTGCATAGTTACTATGGATGCTGATTTTTCGCACGATCCAAAAGATTTGGTACGTTTAGTATCACAATTACGTGGCGGTTGTGACTTGGTTATAGGATGTAGATATTGCTATGGAGGAAATACAGTTAATTGGAGTGCATTACGCCTTGCTATAAGTAGAATCGCAAATTTTATAGCGTCTCTCACTATAAGAGCAAAAGTGTCTGATTATACAAGTGGGCTGCGTTGCTATTCGATAACTTTGGTGAGAAGCATTATAAGAGATTTGCACAGTGAAACTTATGAAATTCAGATTGAAACGATAAGACAAGCAAACATTCGAGGTTTCAAAATGACAGAAATTCCAATAACGTTTATTGGCAGGAAAAAGGGGAAATCAAAACTGACTCTCAATGAAGTGATGCAGTTTCTGTCCTACATAATTAAACTAATGTCGAGTAAAAGGTTTAAATAGCGAACTTTAAGGTTTCAACATTATGACATGTATACAAGTTGAAAAACGTATTTTTCAAGGATTTACTTTAGTGACAAAGGAAATGCTTTAGTGCTTAGAGCATAATACCTTTGTCTTGTGATTGATAATGCGCATACTTGTGCTTAACTGGCGGAGTATTTTAAGTCGTAACGCTGGTGGCGCAGAAATCCACTGTTATGAAATTTTCAAAAGAATAGCTAATAAAGGTAATTCTGTTCATTTGATTGCTTCATGTAACGATTCAACTAAGTCAAAAAACACTGTGATAGATAAAATACAAGTTTTGCACACTACAAAAAACGAAATGATTTATCCGCTTTCTTCATTGCTCTTTTTGCGCCGAATTTCTCCAAATCATTTTGACGTCATCATCGAAGATATAAGCAAGTTTCCAATGTTTTGGCCTTTGCTTCTTTCAAAATTCTTTTCAAGACCATTTGTGATTATAGTCCATCATTTACACGGCAAAACTTTGTTTAAGGAGCTTTCTTCTCCTCTCAACATCTTGTTGTATTTTTTTGAATTGTTCGGATTGAAATTTTATTCATTTTTTAATCCTTTTGTTGTTGCAGTTTCCGAATCTACTAAGTGTGAGCTGATTTCCCTTGGTTTTGACAAAAACAGAATTAAGGTGATAAGTAATGGTTTGAATTTTGATACGGAATGGCGTCCTTTCCCTAAAAAGAAGGTAATATATCCGCTCATAATTTACTTCGGCAGAGTCAAGAAATATAAGAGATTGGACCATTTAATTAAGGCTGTCAAACAAATCTCTTTAAAGGTTCATGGTGTAAAAGTTAAAATTGCTGGAAGAGGAGATGCTGAAGCTTATGAAGAATTATTCACTCTTGCTAATAATCTCGGATTAGGAAACGTTGTCGAGTTTTATGGAGAAGTTGATGAAAAAAAGAAAGTTGATATTTTACAAAGCGCATGGGTGTATGCGATTGCCTCAATGAAAGAAGGTTTTGGTATAAGTGTGATAGAAGCGCAAGCTTTTGGGCTTCCAATAGTTGCATATAATGTTCCAGGAATCCGAGATTCAGTTAATCATTTGAAATCTGGTATCTTAGTGAAAGATGGTGATTTAAATGCTTTTGCGGATGCTTTGGCGATTATATGTGAAAATAGGGCATTAAGGGAAAAATTGGAGAAAGGAGCTTTGGAAAATGCAAGCAGATATAACTGGGACAAAAGCTCAGATGAGTTTTTGAGTTTACTAAACGAGTTGAATTTTCAAAATGGGAAAGCTAGGAATTAGCTCATTGAGTATAACTAAAAAATTCAATCTAGACAAAATGTTTCTCAAGAGAGATTATGCACAAGGGTAAAGCTCATGTCAACAATACGCAGATTCATCTGGATTGAAATTTTTTACTTCTTCGTGCTCTCAGCCATAATGATTTTGCTAAGCCTTACTCCTCAACCAGACTTTGACGACATATTCATGAAGAGAACTGGCCTTTTACCGTATGTTGACTTTCGACCAGGATATCCCCCGTTAGGCAAATTTCCTTACTATTTTTTTTACAATTTACTTTCACAAACTCATGGATATGTACTTTGCACGTTTTTCTTTAATTTGGCTACTTTACTTTTTTTAGGTGCGATTTTGTTTCTATGCATATCAAAACTGAACCCAAAAAAGGCTTTGAGATTAGCCTTAATCCTCATTATGATGCCTTCCATGATTTATTTGACTATTGTATACTCTCGTGCAGATGCTCTTGCGATTGCAGTGTTGCTTTGCGCCATATATTTTATTGATAGCCCATGGATATGTGGAGCGCTTATCAGTATTGGTGCACTTATAAAATTGTATCCAGCTATTCTTTTGATTCCTTTAATGATATACTATAAGGGTGTCAAGAATAGAGTGAAGTTACTATACTCATTTGCGCTAGTTTTTTTAGTGTTTTCGATACCATTTTTGCTATCAGAGCCGCTTATGTACACATCTGTTTTTCTAAGTCACACTTCGAGAGGACCATCAGAATCGATTTTTTCAATAATAGATGGATATTATGGACACACTGGCTTTTTGCATCCAACATTTGATGCAGCAATCTATTCTTGGCAGTTTGCGATTATATATAACCCGTCGCCTTATGACCATTTTAGATATGTAT
>CAYXZM010000026.1:0-18756 GCA_964469615.1 uncultured Candidatus Bathyarchaeia archaeon
ATCTTATGCGGTTTTTGTTAATCTTACTAGTCCTCCTTATTACTGGAATTACAGCATACAGCCGGGCTTCCACCGCATGGGTTATATAGGTGTCAACTGTAGACCCGTAACACCTTCGAGTTCAGGACAGTATACGGATTATCATGGTAGAACACCAGGCTTTTCATTGTATCCACTCAACATATCTGCATTCAGATTCGCCTTGAAGGTTGACAATGCCCACACGCATAATCTAAGGATACTTAAAACCACATTATCCCCTTTTTTTATAAGGATTATTATTACAATTCTGAATTAATCCAAAAATCGCTTAATTTGAAACGTCGTTTGAATGACGCTTTCTGAAGGAGAGCATTATAGTCAAAATAATCATAATGGTAATTGCAATCATAACTATTCCTAAAGTTGTAACGGTATTTAAACGCATAAGATAAAAGCTGATAAAGTAAACAGCATAGGTCATAAGGATTATGCCGCTAACTGCTCGTATCTTAGACCGGTGTCGATAAGCGCTTCTCGCTAGTTTTGATATGGAACCAGCAACGATTCCTATGCCGATGAAGGGAACTATAACGCCTAAGCAAAATACAAGAAGAACCAGAGGCAAAAATACAAGTAGTGTTTCTTGAAATGTACCTAACATAATTACGAAAATTGGCGCGATACACGGATCAAGAAAATAGAAGAGAAAACCAAGTGCCATAAGCCCAGCGTATGTAAAAACATATTTTCTTGATAGTTTCTGGATTATAGGCTTTGTCTCAACTTTAATTTTCAAAAATTTTAAAAAGTTGAGCCCAAGCAAGTCAAGTCCAAAAATTATGGCAAAGACACATATTATAAATGTTAAGGCATTTTGGAAGACTGATGTAGAAAATGCGATAATTAATCCTACTGATCCAAGAAAAACAAGTACCGTTGCGAAAATAAAACCTATTCCAAAGGTCGTAACCTTTAGGAAACCTTCTCTGAAACGTGTTGTTTCTCCTATAGAATAACCCAGAACAAAAGATAACAGTATAATTAGGCATGGGGAAAAGGTTTCAAAAAAACCAAAAGCAAACGCGCCTGCAAGAACAGCAATTAAAGGCATTGGTGGAGGAGGAGGTGGCGGTTCTAATCCTGCAAGATATGCCTCAATGACCTCTATTACACGAGTTTCATTGATGCCATAACCTATAAATGTCGTAAAATTGCCTTTTCCATCTTTTATCACTATCGAGTTGGGTGTAGTAGCAGTATAATCCACAGTTGCACGTATTCCATCATCAGAGAGAATGCGCTTGCCATAAGGATAAATATAATATTTCTTCCACTCAACTAAAACACGACCACTATAGCTTATTCTAATTTCATTCATTGTATCGTTTTTTCCTAAATAATCGTTAAAAATGCCCACCCAAGAGCCACATGTCTCGCAATAATCAGGATCTTCACGTGGATCCCAATAGAAGAATTCGATAGATACTTGCGTTGTTGAATTAGCTATTTGGATGAGCAAAAGAAATAGGACAAAACTGAATATAATGAGAGCGTTATTTAGTCTTATCATTTGTCTATCAAGAAAAATTAATATTTTCCAGAATATAAGTTGATATGTAGAAACATTCTATATCATCCATTACAAGATTAGAAAAATTCAATCCATTTTTGGCAGATTTATCGCTTTTTTGGCTTTCGAGTTAAGCCAGTTTTTTTAGGTATAAATGCCCATACAGATATACCTCCACCAACAAACACTAACGCCATTCCAGGAAGCAAACGATCTTTATATGGATATTCAATGCGCGACTCTCTAATCGATTTCCAGAGAGAAAGGGAAGGTATAGGATCACCATATAGATATCGTGCTTTTCCATCCAGGATTGCTGTATAATTACCTGTTTGAGTAGTAACACCTCCTAAAATTCCCTCATCCTTCTCTAAACATCCCTCATTTTTAAGGACAGTATAGATATAAAAGTCGGGATCTTGAACTGGATCCCCAGCAAACTCGACTTCAATGACAAATTGGGTTCCATCTGGACCAACTATTGAAACATTAAAGGGAATATATTGAAATGGAGGTTGCACACTGGGAAGCTCTAACATCAATCTTTCGTTTCGATTGAAAAATCCTGTCACGTTATATTGGTATGTAGACAATCCTGCAAGCTCCGAGGTCCCCCATACCAATTTCTCTAGTGAATACATGTGAGACAAAGAAAAAACAGATCCAATAAACAAAAACAAAATCCCGATTAGGAGCACTTTTTTCTTTGCAACTCTCAATTTCTTCCACTCACTTTACACTTACTTTGCTAACATACATCAACCATAAGATCTTCAAACTTGAACATATCTAAAGTTAAAATAATTCCATCTCCACCGATAAACATTTCGCTCATCTTCTAATCAAGCCGAGTTTGTATTATCAAAAATTGTCAGGCAAAAAATTCCAGATTTTTCCTCTAAAAGGCTTCTGAAAAATAAAGACTTTCCTATTTTTATCCAATCCTGAATAGCGCATCGCATGCTTTGAATAGTTAAGCTTTTATTTTTCGAAAATACTGATTTTATAGGGATAAAGGAGAGCATAGATAAAGGAGAACCCAGAAATGGGTTTGCTCTGGATAGAAGCAAAATGCAATCAACACGGTTTTGAACGTTTCACTATCAAAATCGTTAAAAAATTCAATATGCCCTCTGACGAAATTGCTCCCAGATTTAGGAGCAGACCGAAACCTGGAGAATTGAGTTGCCTACTTGTGGGAAGAGATGTGACTACTCGAGAGATAGAGAAATACATAACAGAGTATCTTCGCCAAAAAGGTATGTGGAGTTCAATTATAAGAATGCGTCTTGAAGTTTAAGATAATTCAGCAACTTTTATTCTGCAATTTTCTTAAGTTGGCTCTTATACATTTCAACAATTTCCTTACTGGTCGTAGCATCCTCTGCTGCTTTATCAAGTCTATAGTTTCCCGTGAAACGAGGAAAACGGATTGCCAACCCGCTTCCCTTTCTGATGGAATCCATCGAACATGTGTGTATTGGGCTCAAGGTTATTTCTGCACCCAAAATTTCAAGCACAATAACAGGCTCAAACCAAACATCAGCCTCAAGCATGGAATTTACCCTCGAACTCCTATGTTTTATAACATGTTTCTGCATAATCTCCGGCAGTTTCGCTAAATCCTCATCCGTAAAGCCTGTCCCGCATTTGGTAACAGTCTCAAAAATGTCATTTTCAGAATTGTAAGCTGCCAAAAGCAAGGCACCATATGTTCCTGCACGCTTTCCCCTCCCGTGAAAAGCGCCAACGACAACTAAATCCACCGTGTCTGTCATCTCGCTTTTATAATCCCGCTTGTATTTTATCCAAAGCCAGCCTCTGGCTCCAGCTTGATAAACAGAATCTGGAGCAATAGATTTGCAAACTAGGCCTTCGCAACCATTTTCTATAGCTTCTTCAAAGAATTTTTCCAGCTCCTTTGCACTGTTTGTAATTATGTGTTTGGCGATTTTTACTCTGTCACCTTCTTCAATTACTTTTTCAAGTGTTCCTCGCCTAGTCAAGTAAGATTCTAAAGTTAAGTCTTTACCATCAATGTAGAGAGCATCGAACACAAGTAGAGAAACTGGATATTCTTCCATAGCCTTTTTAATTTCATACTTGCGTCTTCGGTGCATCAGCTCTTGAAATGGTCTCATTTCACCAGTAACCGGGTCTATGGCAACACATTCAGCCTCCAAAATAGCGCTTTTCGCTGTAACATGTTTCTTGATAAGTTCAACAGCATCTGGATATTGATCAGAAATATTTTCCAATCGTCGAGAAAAGAGAATCACTTCATCGCCTTTCTTGTGAGCCTGTATTCTTTCACCATCATACTTGTATTCGGCTATGCATCTGCCGCCAAGCTTTTCAAGAATCTCCTCGGGTGTAGAAAGCCTCTCAGCCAGCATGGGTCTTATAGGTTCACCCACTAGAACTTCAAATTTTTTAATTCCTTCCAAGCCTTTTTCTGCCACAACATTTGCAACTCTCCCAAGATCTGAGGAGATATTGTAAGCTCGCTCTACAAGTTCGCGGGCTTCCTTTCCTCCACCATAGGCTATGGCTAGGGCATCAAGAACAGTCATGTCAGCAATTCCTAAACGTAAATTTCCAGTGACTGTTCTCATAATATACTTAGCCTCTTTTGGTGTGGCATCAGCTAAAAGTCCAGCTAACAATGCAGTTTTAAGGTCAACAGCTCCAGAACCAGAAGCTTTAGCCATTTTGTCAAGAGTTTCATAGACTTTTTGAGCTGTCAAAGGTTGCTGAAAAAAGGTCACTTGCTTTTTATTTCTTATGAAATTTTGAGCTGTTTCACCGATGTCTCCAGTTTTCTTTAAATCCTCTTCAATTTCAGTTTCTTTCCTTCCAGAAGCCCTTGCTAAAGCTTTTATTGCGAGTTTCTCTGCAACGCCTATTTCAAGGTTAACGAAATCTGGATATATTTTGCCTTGAGTTAAGTACACAACTTTGTCGATAATTTCTTTCGGAGTATTTTTAAGAAGGTCAACTAAGAGGTCTGTCATTTCCAGCCTTTTAGTTGTGGCTTCAATTCTCTCGTATGCATCTGCTATTACAGCATACTTCAACACTAAGCCTCTAAGAATACAAGGATAAAATACAAGTATTAAAATTTCATTTTGTCAAGCTCAATTAGCAAATCAGCAAGCCTTTCTATAGCCAAATTCCAAGCTTTCTCACCTTTCTCTTTCGAAGCCTTTGTCGGGTCGCCTATCACACCTGTTTCACTTAGCTCTCTTGTTCGAAAACTCCAAGAAACTTTCGGTCCAGCTTCTTTTAATCCTATTTTTGTATACTTAGATTCTGGAAGCTTAATCTTCGCTTTTCCAATTCTCTCTTTCACTACAAATTTCTCTCGATTCGCTAATGTTGTTGAGGTTTCGAATTCTCCAGCATGCGCATCATAGACGGTTTCAATGTAATCTTTGATGAAGTCGGGTATGAGGCTTACAGAATCAATAGTAACAAATGCGTTTGTCTCCACTTTTATTCTTTGAGAAGCAGCTTCAAGCGCGGGCGTATTTCCTCCATGTCCATTTTCAAAAAGTATCTTCTTAAATCCATGCTTCACAAGCGAAGAAGCCACTTCAAAGACCAGTTGCTCCAAAGTATCAGCGCTCAACGTAATCGTGCCGGGAAAATCCATATGATGCAATGAAACCCCGTAATAAATTGGCGGCGCCGCAAGAGCGCATTTAGCCTTTTCCACAGCCTTTAACGAAAGCCAAAAAGCATCATAGGCATCTGTGTCAACTGGCAAATGTGGACCATGTTGTTCGCAACTTCCCACAGGCACAACAGCCACATCATGCTGGGTCAAGAATTCTTTTATATCTAGCCACGTAAGTTCACCTAAATAGTAAGAACGCAATTTCATTAAGGCACCTCACTTAGAATGTTTCGTAGTGAACTATTAGATTTATGGGTTTTCTGCTTTGTGGAGAAGGCTTTTCAGCTGGATAACCAACTGGGATTATGGCTACTGGTCTTATTCCCTCTGGAATGTTTAAAATTTCTCTCACCTTTTCTTCTCTGAATGCGCCAACCCAACAAGTGCCAAGTCCAAGAGAATAAGCAAGCAAAAGAATGTTCTGCGTGGCTGCTGCAGTGTCTTGGATACAATATAATGTTTTGCCGCGAAGGCCATATCCATGAGAAGAACGATTTTCATTTGCACAAACAACAATTACAACCGGGGCTTCTTCGATAAATTCTTGATTTAACGCGGCTTCAACCAATTTTCTCTTAATGTTCGGCTTTCTAACAATTATGAATTCCCATGGTTGAATGTTACCCGCAGAAGGCGCACATACTGCTGCATTAATCAGTTTTTCAACAATTTCCGAGGGAACATCTTCACTTTTAAAGGCTCTTATGCTTCTTCGTCCTTTAATGGCTTCTAAAACATCCATAACCTCATCACTTACCTATCAGTTAATGTAAATCACAAAAGCCTTAAGTTTTATCATGCATTCATTTCTTTAGGATGATGAAACAGAGAGTCAATAGAGCTTTAGCAGTGATGTGACTCGACGGGCGAACTGACATCTTTTTCTACGGAAAACTTATCAATCAAAAAAGCGAATGAGAAAAGAAAAAGTTCAAACTTGTAGATTGATAGTTAGGCGAAAAGGACTTGCCTAAACCTAAAATAAATGAAATCTTTGACAAACTTTCATCAAAGCCTATGGTTAAATATGGAGTTTATTTGACTGCGATTATAGTGTTTTTTGCTTTGATATTGTTGCCGCCTATTTTGGGCATAATAATTAAGTGGAATACTATGCAAGAGGTTCTTACTGAAGGAGAACACATTGCACGCACATTAAATGCTATTAAAAACTCCTTTATCGTTGCCTTGCTTGTCTCCACCGTAGACATTTTAACAGGGGTTCCCATGGCTTGGCTTATTGCACGCAGCAAATCAAAATGGTTGAATGTTTTAGATACGCTTGCCGACATACCTTTTATTGTGCCAACAGCCGTACTTGGTTATTCACTGTTAATCTTTTGGAGCGGAACTGAAAGTGTCTCATCGCCTTTTGGAGAAGCGTTGATTTCGCCAGGTTGGCTTCTTGTTATGCTCCTTCACTTCGTTTTTTCCTACCCAGTCGTTGTAAGGGTGATTGTTGGAGCTCTACTTGATTACAAGATGGAGTATGAGCAAGCCTCAAGGACTTTGGGAGCGCCACCGCTCACGGCAGCAAGAACTGTCACGTTTGCGATTATTAAGCCTTCTTTGATTGCGGCTTTTATACTTGCGTTTGCGAGGTCGATTTCAGAAACTGGAGCAACAATGATGGTTGCCGGGGTTTTCTATGAAAACGGGTTTTCTAGAGCTATCTTTGAAAATGGACCAGTTTTCATTCAGAACATGAAGAAAGATTATGAAAATCATTTGATAGGTCAGTCTGTTTACGAAGGTTCTGTTGTCTTCGCTAGCTTTATTCTTATAGCTGTCTCTTGCCTAATTTTTGCGGTGATACGAATTCTTGGACCAAGACTCAGACTACCTGTAAAGAAAGTTTGGTCGCCAACTGAGAGGAAATTAAGTTATTCAAAAGCAACATCAATGAGAAACAGCCTTACACTTCTCATTTTCATCATAATAGTGCTTATACCATCCCTTTTCGTGGCGCTTCCAGCCTTTGAGGCTCTATTTACAGACAATTTTTCTAGGGCGTTATCAGGCACGTCCGGAGTCAGCGAGGTTGTTATATGGGGTGAATTTTGGCATAGCCTTGGCCTTTCTTATTTTCTTGGAGCTGTTGTGACTGTATTGAATGTTATCATAGGGTTGCCAATGGCGATTATTATTGCCCGAAAAAAGGTCGGCGTCTTACCGTCAACAGTTTTGAACGTTCTTGTTGACATTCCAATAATCGTTCCCTCTGTGGCTTTAGGGGTTTCCCTCAAGTTTTTTTGGAAAGAAACATTAGCTTTTATACCGGAAATTTGGCTGTTAATCTTCGCCCACTTAGCTATTACTTACCCATATTTTGTGAGATCCGTAGCGGCGGCTGTTGAGAGAATAGGTTTGGACTTAGAGGAAGCTTCGAGAACTCTTGGGGCTAAGCCTCTGGTTGTTTTTAGGACAATAATATTGCCCTTAATCAAATATTCAATTTTTTCCGGCGTAATAATGGTATTTACAAGAAGCGTAAGTGAGACTGGCGCAACTCTAGCTGTGGTGAGCACACTCAAGACGGTGCCAGTAGTTCTTGTAGATTGGGTTAACCCAAAATTTCCAAAACTACCGGCAACACCTTTAGAAATCGGTTTAGGCTGCGGCTTCCTAATACTATTTTCTTTTGTAACGCTGTTGGTTTTTAGGCTTGTTGTAAGAGGGCGAGGAAGATACTAGCATGTTTAATATAGAGCCAGTAATTTATGCGATACTTTGCAGAAATGTGAGGAGAGAGTGGAGGATGTGGGCTAATGCCTGATGTCCGCTTGGTCAATATTACGAAAAAGTTTGGAAAAATTGTGGCTGTTGATAATGTAAGCCTCCATATTAAGGATAAGGAGTATTTTGCACTTTTGGGACCTAGCGGATGTGGAAAGACAACATTGTTGAGGCTTATTGCAGGTTTGATTGAGCCTGATAAGGGAGAAATTTACATTGGAGACAGACTTGTTAATAATGTTCCGCCAGAAGATAGAGATATTGGATTTGTCTTCCAAACATTCGCATTATTTCCACACATGAACGCTTGGGATAACGTAATCTATGGTCCACGAGTGAAAGGTTTCAATCAGAAAAAAACGGAAACGATAGGAAACGAAGTGCTCGAGATGGTTAGATTGCATGAACGGTTAGATGCCTTTCCAAGGGAATTAAGCGGTGGCATGATGCAGCGAATAGCCGTTGCAAGAGCATTAGCCGCAGGAGCCAAATTGCTATTGCTTGATGAACCCTTAGGACAATTAGATGCAAAAGTAAGAAATGAACTCAGATATGAGATAAGAAAGATGACTGAAGACCTTAATTTGACAGCCATCCATGTAACTCACGATCAATCCGAAGCCATGGCAATTTCTGACAGAATCGCAGTCATGAAAAAAGGTAAAGTTGTGCAGGTTGGAACCCCAAACGAGCTTTATATGAATCCGAAAAGTTTATTCGTGGCTCACTTCATTGGCGAGTCAAATTTTTTGGAAGGATACGTTTCAAATGTAAGCGATAAAAGAGCAATAATAGAGCTTCGTCGGGGAATAAAAGTTCAAGTGGTTAATAAGAATATGAAAGAGGGAGATAGAGTCATCTTAGCAATAAGACCAGAGGCTTTTCTAATTGAAAAAGAAACAAAGAAAAGTAAAAGTTCAATTATAGGCGTGATAGAAAAAGTTACTTTTGAAGGAACAAATATACGATATGAAATTAGACTTGAAAACCAAGATTTGATAGTAAGCCTTAAACCATCCCTAACTGAAGAATGGTTTAATATAGGCGAAAAGGTCAGCGTAAGATTTTCACCCGAAAAAACTAACGTATTCGCATATCCTGATGCGGGATTGAAGGAGGAAATAGCTGTTGAGTGAACTGGTAAAATGGTTCCAGAAGAGAAGAGAAACAAAAGCTTTAGCAATTGTGCAACGCCATTTAACTTTGACAACGGGAATCGTTGAAGATTTGGAAAAAGCTATAACTGCAGCAATAAAAAAGGACGAAAAAGAAAAGCAAAATTGTATTGAAAGGGTAGCAAGCAACGAGAAAGAGGCTGATAGACTTCGAAGAAATGTAATGGATGACATATCAAAAGGAGAACTCTCGCCAATGGATAGGGTAGATTTAATGGATCTTGTGAAGAAGGTAGATATGGTTGCAGACTGGAGCAGAGAAGCCACACGAGTGCTGAGTGCAATACCTATGGAACAAGTTACGAAATTAATTAAAGACAAATTCCTAGAAATGGTTGGAAACGTAAAAGAATGTGCAGTTTCTCTCCAGAAATGTGTGAATAAAATGATGACAAAACCTGAAGAAGCTCTTCAAGCCGCAGATGCGGTGGAGCGAGAAGAGGAAAAAGTTGACGACATACATGAAGAAGCTAGAAAATTACTTGGAAAAGAAAAATTAGCAAAAGCGGGTATAGTAGTGTTAACAAGTCAACTTTTCGAAGCATTGGAAATGATTGCAGACGCATGTGAAGATGCTTGTGACCAAGTAAGAGTTATAATGGTTAGGAAATAAGGTGAATTATATGATGGAGACGAGAATTAATATATCTGAATTGAAAAGCGAAGAAAGCGATTTGGTTAAAGAGCTGGCTGAATTCATAAAGGAGAAGACAGGAGCAGAGGTTGAAACAACAGTAGAAGCCATCATCGTAAAAGGCGAAGAGAAAAATGTCTCAAAAAAACACATACGTGTGCTTCTCAAAAAGTTCCTACACAAGAATGAGCTGAAGGAATATTTTAGGGTCATAGGTGAAGAAGAAAAGGCTTTGATGGTCAAGAAGAGGAAAATGGCTGAAGAATAGCCTTCATTTCTTTTTCACTATTTCACGTTTCTTTTTAGCAAGATCTCCCTTAATCTTTAATAAATATTGCCTTGCAACATGAACATTCTTGTAAGCGTCCACCAATTTTTCATTCAAAACGAATCTTTTAGCCTCTTCTAACAGATTCCTCAAATCCACCAGTGTAGAAACAATTTCATCTTTTTTAGATTCAGAAAGCAGCTTCAATTTTGATGTAAGGTTTTCATTTTGGGAGGTTATTGAAAATAGGAAAAGTGCATATTCAAGTTCTGCTCCAACATGCCAGAGGCTATCAGCAAAAGAGTCATCATCTTTCCTGCTCAGTGCTGATGTAGAAATTTCTAAATATGTTGTGGCGGATTTTAATGCCCCCAATATTTTTTCGTTAATAGTCATTGTCTCGCTCATTTCAGCAAATATCTACTAATTCTTTATTATTTGTTTTGTAAAAATGAATTATTTCACTTCTTCTCTTTCACAACAAAAAATATTCCAAGTAAAATTAAAACTGCGCCAAAAACAAATAGATATGTTGGTATTTCATGGAAAAGAAGTGTGCCCAAAATTGTTGCACCGATTGGTTCAAGCAAAGCCATCGTTGCAGTTTCGAAAGATTTCAGGTTTGATAAAGAAGAGAAATATAGTGTATGCGCTATGGCTGTTGGCAGTAATCCTAAGCCTATCAGCGGAATTAAAAATGTTGCTTCATTTGGTATTATCAACATTTTGCCAGTTATGAATATTCCCAAAATTCCTACAATGATGGCGGCCAAAATATAAATCGGCAACATTATTGAAAGTATATCCATTCGCTCTCTTATTCTCATTCCATAATTAAGATAGATAGCCTCAACAAAAGCAGCTAAAACAGCTTCCAAATCACCCCTCAGGTTAGCAGAAAAAACTGCATTCGCAGTTATAGTTTCAGCATAAGCAATCACAAATACACCTATAAAAGAAATTATTAAACCCGCCAGCGCAAGACTGGATGGTTTAAGCTTTAAGAAGAAAGTGGAAATAAACATTGAAAAAAGTGGGGTTGTATTGACAAGAACTGTGGCATTCAGAATTGTTGTGTCCTTTACTGCAGATATAAAGAATATGAAGTGTAATCCCAGAAAAAAGCCAAGTATTGAAAGATTGATTAAATTTTTTCGTGCAAGACTGAAGTTAAAAGATTTCTTGACAAGAATTAATATTATAGCCAATGTTAAGCAAGCGATTATTAAACGCCAGAAAGCTATAGAGAACGAGTCAAGGCTCTCCAGAAACTTTATGAAGATTGCCGCCGTTCCAAAAAGAACCCCAGCTGTTATGCCTTCTGTTAGAGCCAGCCTTCTTGTCCTCACATGTATCCCAGCTTCATTTTCAACCATGGTTTCCTATGCTTAATTAATATACCCTTGTTCAGGTTAATAGATTCAAGGATTGGGGGTGTAAAATATGCTGAACACTGAAAAGATCATGAAGTTATCGTTGGAGCTTGCGGGATTGAAAGAAGTGCCAGAAGACAGCATCATATATTTGAGTGGGAAAAACATTAAGAAAGTCTTGTTTAGCATTGATGCAGGTGTAGCAGAGCTTTTGCTTGCTAAACAGTTGGGCTATGATGCTGTGATTGCTCATCATCCGCTAGGTGGAACAGCGGTAATAAACTTTTTCCACGTTTTTAAGAGGCACATTCAACAAATGGTTGCTGCTGGAATTCCAAAAAAAGAGGCAGAAAATGTTGTTCAAATGAAACTTGAAGAATTAGAAGTGGAAGCTCACACTCGAAACTACGCTCATGTAATTGACGTTGCAAGGCTTCTAAAAATGCCTTACATGAACATCCACACACCTTTAGACGAAATTGGAAGAAGAATTATGAGCAACCAAATCAACAAAAGAATCAGAAAAAATTCCACTGTTCAAGATGTAGTTGCTGCTTTAACGGAGCTTTCCGAATTTAAGAAGGCAGCTACAAAAATTAAGATTCGAGTTGGAAAACCTGAAAATCTTGCTGGAAAAGTTGTTGTTTCACATGGAGCAGGAACAAATGGAGGTTACGAAATTGCAAAAGCATATTTTAAACATGGCATTGGAACAGTAGTCTATATTCACATAAGCTCTGGCGATTTAGCAAAGCTGAGAAACGATGGTGTAGGCAATCTGGTAATCACCGGACATATTGCAAGTGATTCGGTTGGCATAAATCCTTTCATTCAAGAACTTAAAAGCAATGGTATCATTGTAACAACACTTGGCATAATTCCAAACTGAAAGAGGATTCGCAAAGATTTTGTTATGTTTATTCTGCATCCATATTCTAAATTCATAAACCATAACTGTCTTAACCAAAAAATATAGTTGAGAGTCTATGATGAATATTTTCCAAAAACAGAAATCTAAAGAAAAAGTCAAATGTACTAAATGCAAAGAAAGAGAGGCAACTAAAGAGGATCAAATGTGCGATAGTTGCCGTTTTCTAGTAGCTATAGAAAACATTCTCGAGAGTAGAAAGACAACTAACTAGTGTTACAGAAATCCAGTGAAACTTGGCTTCACTCAAATAACGATTAGAAAGCTCCGAATCTGGTTCTTATCGTATCTCTGATTTTTTCAATTTTTGTTTCGTCTTCTAATGCTTGTTTCTTTGCTTGTTCCTCTATTTGAGTTAGACGAGCTTCTGCTTCTTGATTATACTCGTCGATGCCTTTGTTAGTTTGGTCTATAACTTGTTTAACCCATTCCAGCTTGTTTTCAATTTCATCCATCGTTGTTACAAGTCTAAGCTTATCACTAATAACGAAGAGTTTTCTATCCCATAAGTGTCTGCTTGATTTCCATTCACATTCGAAAATGTCCTGCCAAACATGATCTGGAGTAGAATCTAAAGGAAGATCGATAATGTAAGCTTCTGAAAAATAGTGATCTCGCTTTATGACGATTTTATCTATATTGAGGGGCTTTAGCAAATTTACTTTTTTGGCTATTTCTTTCACTTTTGGTTCCCACTATTAATTATCCTTTTTTCGCTTTAAAAGTTCTATTGTCTAAAAGCTATTACTCAAAAGTGTTTTAGATTATTTTTCTACAGAAACTCTGCTTTCACCCGCTTCCTTCTCAAGTCTTATTACATGCTCAGCTTTTTCCGCAAAGGCTTCGCTGTGCGTAACTGCAATTATCTGTTCTATAGCTTTAAAACGTGAAATTGCCTCAGCTAAACGTTCTATTGAACCATCTTCTCTTCCAAGGCTTTCAGTTGGCTCGTCCAACAAAAGCATACTTAATCCATGACCAGTTCTTGATTGCATAATTAGTTGACCAAGCCCAAGGCGATAAGCAAAGGCAAGCAATGTACGTTCTCCGCCAGACAAGTTTGAAACTTCTCTTTCGACGCCACTTTCACTCTTGATATATGGCGTGTAAGTCTCATCGATTAAGACGTTCAGAAGAGGACTTTCTTCGCCAATAAGGCTGTCAAGAACTTGTTGAACAAAGTTTCTCAAAACCTTTACAAATTCACTTCGCAATTTAGGCTGTATACTTCTATAGGCATCACGTATACAGTTAATAATTTCGATCACCTTTGTTATTTTTTCCATGCGCTCAATTTTTTGTTGTGCTTTGTCTATTCTTTCTTTAATTTCACCTATACGTTCCAGCATTCTTTTTTTGTTATTTTCCTTGGTTTGCTTATCAGATTTTATTGCGTAGAATTTTTCTGAAGCTTGGTCTCGTTTGGCTCTTGCATCTAACAGTTGAGACATGTTAAATTTGCTGATTTCCATCTGTACAGTTTCCAATTGCAAGTGCAGTTCTTTTTCTAATTTTTGTTTTTCTTCGAATTCTCTGGAAAGTTCAGTTAAAGCTTGTGATTCATCATTTAGGCGTGTTCTTAAATCATCGATTTTTGGGAGAGACATTTGAATGTTTAAAAGGGCACTGTTTGCCTCACTTCTTATTTGCTGTAACTCTTCAATGTCGTGATGCAGTTGACCTATCATCTTCTGCCTATCATTATTATTTTCAAGAATTCTCTGCATTAGGCTGTTCTTGTATTCTTCTGTTAGCGATTGCAGACAAAGTGGACACTTGTTCTCAGTTGAAAGCGAAGAAGCTCTTTTTTGATCTTCCCGCAAATTTCTTAGAGTTACTTCTTGCTCTGCTTTTAAGTTGGAGATCTTGTCGTCAAATGTTGTCAAATATTGCCTTAAGGCTTCAATAGGCTGTTCAGTTGAAAATCCAATTTCTTTGAGTTTAATCTTTGAAGATTCTATCTGTGCTACTATAGTGTTTAGGCGTTGTTTTAGGTTTTCAATGGCTTCTTTTTTTCCTTCTATCTTTTCAGCCAATGAGGCGGATGCGTCCTTGACGTTATTTAGATTTGCTTGAATTTGAACTTCTTTTCGTTTGAGCTCTTCTATGTGAGTCTTTATTTCCTCCAATTTTTTGAGTTTCAGATCAGCCTCTTCGAAGGCTTTCTTGACTTCATCCAGCTTTTTTGCCATGTCTTGTAACTCAATTTCTAGAAGTGCTAATTCTTCAGCTGCACGGTTATATTCGGTGCTCAGTTTTTCCATTCCAACAACATCTGCATCTTGCTCGTAGGCCTCTTTTTCTCCTTCATATTTTTGTTTGTAACCCAAAAGATTGCTCCATGCTGTTTCGTAATTTGACAAACCGAACAATTCATCTAATCTTGTTTGTCTGTCTCTTGGGCGTGCATTCAAGAGTTCTTTTAAATGTTCTTGTCTGACCCATACTATTTCACGGAATAGCTCTTTGTTTAAGCCTGTTATTGCTTGGAGCTGTTCATCTACAGCTTCGCTTTTTATGCTTGCAATTAGGTTTTCGTCTTCGAAAAATTTCAGTTCATCAAAATCTTGGTTTATGCCCTTTCCACGTCTTTTTAGCGCACGGGATATTTTGTAATTTTTTCCATTTTGAATAAATTGAACTGTGACTTTTCCGCTGTCTGCGTTTTCGCGTAGTAGGTAGTCGTAGCTTCTGCCAATGGGATCTCCAAATAATGCGAAGTCTATAGCGTAGAGAATGCTGGATTTTCCACAGCCTAAACCACCGACGAGACAGTTGAAGCCTCTTGCGAAGGGAACTGTTGATTTTACGTGGGAGCGAATGTTTTCAAGCTGGACTATTTCAATTTTCATTTCAGAAGCTCCTCTATAGTTTGTTTCACTTTTTCTTCTTCTTTTTTGCTCAAAGGTTCAATAAGGTTGACTGCGATGTGGGCTATTTTTTCCGCATCATTGTGATTGTAGCGTTCAGAAAAAATCTGCAAGAAGTATTCGAAAGCCTTCGTTTTCAAATCTTTAAATTCACTTTCGAAGATTGAGCGAACAACTTCTTCTGAAACTTCACTTTCACGCAGTAAAATGAGAGGATGCACAAACAAAGCTTGCTCAGCAACATTTCTGATCTGGGTAATATCTACCTCTGCACGACTTGCCTCAGTAGGCAAAACTCCTTTCAAAATTGGAATGATAATTACATCTTTCTCATCGGCATCTTTCACAAGTCGCACTGCAAGCTCCGTGATTTTGGATGGAGGAACCCCAGTGAAATCTTGCTCTATGATTATAAATTTGCGTGGTGATTCAAGTTCTATAAACTCTGGTAAAACGTTGCCTTTTTCATCTACTTTTACATGGTAGAAGCCTTTCTTGATTTTTGCTTCGTCATAGTTTACTGTTTCTGTACACCCGCTGTACACAAGCAGTCCCGTTTTGAACTTTTCTATGTATTGCGTGTGTACATGCCCCGCAGCATAATAGTTGAAGCCTTCAGGTATAAGTTCTGGTGGAGCTTCAGCTTCTATGTATGGGGGTTTTACGCTTGGGAGATCTAAAGCCATGTGGAAAGCGAAGATGTTGAAAATGTCTGAAGTTGGCTTAGGCTTGTTTTGCCCCATGAAGGCTGGAAGCAATTCTTCTGTTCTGCGTCTTGTTCTGAAATTCGGTATGCCATAAACGTAGCAACAGTCTGGTTTTCGCCAACAAGATCCTTCATGCTTTGGCAAGTAATAGATTAATCCTGCACTGTCAAGAGGATTCAGAATGGTACCAGTTACAATATTTGGAGCCGAATCATGAGAACCGTCCACAACTAAGACTGGAATATCCACGTCGCGAAGGCGACTGAAATTTTTAATAACGTTCTCTAATGTGACATTTGAAGGACGAGCATGGTGAAACAAGTCTCCCGCAATAATCATAAAATCTGGCTTTAATTCGATTGTCTTATCTACTAGTTCTTGAAATGCCTTTTCAAAGTCTTCACGTCTAGCCTC
The DNA here is from genome assembly GCA_964469615.1 of uncultured Candidatus Bathyarchaeia archaeon. Taxonomy (GTDB): domain Archaea; phylum Thermoproteota; class Bathyarchaeia; order Bathyarchaeales; family Bathycorpusculaceae; genus CAYXZM01. The sequence continues at coordinate 16,337 of CAYXZM010000026.1, forward strand.
TAACCCATATTGTGCATAGCCTAAATGCAAATCCGCTACGTGAACAAAACTGAAGCCTTTCAATACCTTTTTTCTCCTATGAATTGATCGAATTTGCGCAGATTTAGTTTTGTCTATGGCTGGTTTTAAGTGTTTAGGACCTATGGAAAACTACACTTTTGAAGTTGGTTGAAGGATTTATAGGGATTTTTCATTCTGAAATGAGACAGAAAAAAAGGATGGTTTAGTGGTTACTGTGTCATATTAGCAGAACTGGGTACTTTACGTTTTTTACCATTCTAATCGTGTCATTGCCTTTGAATGTTGTTCCATCTTCGAATTTACCAGTTATGGTCAACGTTATTGTAATTGATCTCCCTTCTATAAGTTCTGCCCTGTTTACATGGGCAAGAATATATTGTATTACTTTGGCTCTGTCAAACTTCACCATCAAGTCAGGAATTCCATCATTGTCATAGTCATCAATCGTTGCAGGTGTTGATGAAGCTACAGGGATGGTGTCGTTGAGCAAAATTGAGGAGACGTTTATGTTGTTTAAGTCCAAGCCTTCTAGAAGTTCAATGTAAGAGGTGATCCATCTACCCTTGCTTCCTAAGTTTAGCGTATCCGGTTTTATGTCTATGCTCGCGCATACATATAGATTCTCCCATGTGAGAAGCCATGTTATTATATTCTTGGTGAGTTTTATCCATTCTTCTGCCGGCACGCCGTTGTATATTGCTGGTTCAGACGAAGTCCAACCTATCTGCTGTCCCGCAGCCACGGCGATCCCACATCCTCGAGAGAAGACCATTATGCCTTCTCCTAATACTGCCCCGGAGTCTCGGTCCACATAGACTCCTAGTGGTTGCGCGCAATCTGGATAGCTCATCAAGTCCATTTCGTGAGCATAGATTCGCTCGTTCAAGCTGAATGTGTGGTAAGGACCTTGCATTATTGGGTGGGTATCGTCTGTGACTTGGAAGTCAACGATTCTGTAGTTGCCGCCACCGTATGCAATATCAAATATCGGAGGTTCTCTGACTTCCTGCCCATATACTATACTGTGTCCAGGACAGAACAACAAAGCGCCGCCATCAATCACATATTGTTCCACCATGTCCGCAAAAACATCTGGATTGTATATCGCCAAATCTTCAGGAGGGATGTACGGTCCTAAACTAGGTATGAACACGAAATCATAGTTTCTCAGTATATCAAGATTTAACGTCTCTGGATTGAGGATGTCATATGAAACGCCAAGCTCTTCCAGAGCAGTTGCCACGGTTGGATAATACGCACTTGGAACATCCTGCCACTTCGCATTAACTATCAAAGCTCGTTTGACAGAAACATAGTCATTCCATATTTCTTCTGCTGTTCTTGCATAGCTGTAGATCGCGAACTCGTCTATAACGCCATTGAAGAAGTGTTTTCCTCCAGAACAATGTGAACCTATAGCCAAGTCGATGGTTGATCTGGAAACTGAACCAACGACTGCTTCTGCCCTATCCAATACACCATTCACGTATATCCTGATTTGTGTGCCGTTGAACACTTCTGCAATGTGATACCAAGTATCTGCATTCCAGTTGTTCTTGTTCGTCTCAGGATATGGTGGAACATATGGAATATTGAACCTCAGTGCTCCGGTGCTCTTGATCATTGTAGATACGTACGCATCACCTTTGTCATACAAGATTTGATCGTATATGTAGCTTGCACTTGGATCAGGATGCCACCCGTTTGTCAGCTTCATCCAGAACTCAACAGAGATCTCATTACCCACAATGTCAAGGCTTGACGAGTGCGAAATTCTCACATAATCATCAATGCCGTCAAATTTCAATGCATTGCCTACTACGCCTGAAACCCATTGTGGGCCATTCACTAATGTTCCAGCGTTTCCATTACCACTACTGTCACTCGCAACAGTACCTGAACCTTCATCAAACTTCCAATAAGCAACAGGAGGCAAACTATCAGCTTTAGCTTGTAGCATAAATATCGAAAACATTGATAGACATAGAAGACTGATTATTATCAATGTCAATATTTTTTTCATTTTCCTTTCTCCTTTTGGATAAACATGTTCTTTCCTTCCAAATTCAATTTAAGGTTTATGTAGCGCTCTTCTATACAATTCCACCAGTCACTTGCATATGCATAACATTCTTAACATCAATACCTAACAAAATTACATTTGGATCCTAATATAGGGGATAGAAGCTGTTGCACGCACGCACAGAAACACATAAACCATTAATAAACACCATCTTAACCACAAAAGGCATGCAAGTATGAAGTGTCAAAAATGTCAGAAAGAGGTGTTCATGCCCTTTAGATGCCCTTACTGTGGAGACTTTTTCTGCCCAGAACATCGCTTGCCAGAAAATCACGATTGCCCACGAATGGAATATGCACGCATACCTAAGGAAGAA
>CAYXZM010000027.1:0-24722 GCA_964469615.1 uncultured Candidatus Bathyarchaeia archaeon
AATTTGTTGAATGTGGTCTTTTTTATCTACAAATTTTCAAAAAGACGTATATGTGTTCAACAATTTTGCGAACAAACCGACAAATAAACTTAAATTGTAGATTGACAAATAGAATATTGTTCTAGAAGATTCTAACATAAAGGGTTAGTGGTGAGAAGATGATGATGTCTAGAGTTTGGGAGATCCTAAAAAAATTTAAGGATGTGTGCAATTTTCGGGGATGGAGAACCTCTGAAAGTGATGATTGGATTAAAATCGGCAATGAATACCATAGCTTTCTATGGACCAGAGATATTCATCCTTCTTCCTTTAAAAATGTAGCTTTGAGTAGAAAGTGTATAGTTCGCGAGGGATTATCTTATCGGGTTGTTGAGGCATCATTTACTGCATGGCTTTTTTCGGAGACACCATCTGAGAATCTAATCAAAACAGTTTTTGAGAACCCAGAGTTTTCTGGAAGAATAGCACTTTACGACCTAAGCTCCTTGGTGAAGGGAAAAAACATATGCGTCAAACTGAACAATACAAATAGCCCTGTTTTTCAAGAATTTGAGCATTTTCTTAAGAATGAATTAAAAGTCAAACTTAAGCCTCTTCCACTCCATTTTCACTCCGAAACAAATGAGAATAATTTTACAATTGAAGAAGCCGCTTAAAAATTGCCGAAGCAAAGCCTTTCAAAGGTTTGATAAGGGAGAAAACCTCTAAAATAATCCTAGTGAAGAGTATGTCTCAAGATGCTGAAAAAATAAAGAGGCTTGTAGCTTTTAAGAAAAAACTTGAAGAAAAAGTTGGAGCGCTGGAATCTGAGCTTAAGGAATTGCAAGTATTGCTTGAAACCGTGAATTCTGTTCTTTTGGAAAAAGGGTTTAAACATGCTGAAATAAAAAAAGAACCTGCTGCAGAAATTGTGCAGCCTAAGGAAGAGGCTAAGGCTGAAGCCGCGCCTTCTTTTCCTCAGCCTGCAGAAGAATATGAAAATATTGTGTCTTTAAAGACTTTTAATGATGAGCTTCTTGCTAATCTTTACATAAGCCAGAATTTGTTACGTGTAGTGCCCGCTGAAAATAAAAAATTTGACATTAATATGCCGCCGTTCACCCAGTTTCTGATAGAAAAGGTTTTTCTAAAAATGCAAGAAAAAGATAATGTGTTAATCCGTGCTGGGCAACTTGCACCTAACGAAGTCTTTTCTTACAACATTATTCGAGATGGTGACATTATCCGTGAGATTGAGATTAGGAATTTTGATGCAGACCGTTTGAGAGAACTGAAGTCAAGCATTCGCTGGACATTGGAGAAGATGTATGAGAAAATGAAAGCTTAAGATAGAGCTTTATTTCGCACGGTCAAAGTAGATGCTTTTACCTTTAGCCGATATTGGTATTCCCATAATTATTGTTGCTTCTGAAAGCATTTTCAGTTTCAATGCAGCCGTGCCAATGCGATACATTATGCGATTATCAACATTCAACAAGCTTGCAGTTTTTGCAGCCGATCCTAATGCTATTCCGAAGTCGAGAGCTTTGAAAAGACAGGTGGGGCCAACAAAATCTTTGCCAAGCCTTTTCTTTGCATCTTCAAATTCCTTGCAGTTTTCGTAGCCACATGCTCCACAATTTAACCCTACATTTTTGTTTCCCCTGACTCCGATTAAAATGATTGCTTCTGAATCTCTGACATTTTTTGCGTCTCGCTTAAAGCCTTCAATTTTTCGTTCTTCAGCTATTTCTTCCATCTTTTCTGCTATTCTGTCTTTATCTTCGTCGTAGACAATTAAGGTTAGAATGTCGTCGATTCCTGCTGTTTTTGGGGCAGTTCTTGCAGCAATTAGCATAAATCTTGCTGCTTCTAAAAGTGCTTCTCTTTCTCCAATTTTGCTTTCGATTATAGGCGGGTTCATTCTTATCAGAATCCTAAACATGGAATTAACTATTGTGGGGACAAATTCTATTTTTATGTTGCGAAGGTTTTGAATGCTGTTTTCAACATTTCTATGATTGTGTTTAATTGTCCCGTGTGTATGGCTATGGCTATGAAGGAAACGCCTAGAAGAAGTAATAAGGCACCTATTACTCTCCGTTCTGGGATTTCCATTTTGTCACTGTCCTATATGTCTTTTCAAGACGGCTTCTATATGCTTTTTTGGAACTAATCCAACGATTCTGTCAACTTCGCACCCGTCTTTCATTATAATCATTGTTGGGATACTGAAAACTTGAAAGCATTCCGCAGTGTTCGGGTTCTCGTCAACATTGAGCTTGCCTATTGCGACTTTTCCAGCGTATTCCTTAGTTAATTCCTCAATTATTGGAGCTAAAGCTCTACATGGGCCGCACCATGATGCCCAAAAATCAATTAGAACAAGCGGATATCTTTTAACTACTTCATCAAAGTTTGAATCAGTTACATGAACTGGTTCTGTCTTCATTTTTTCTGTTCTCCTTTACTCTCCATAAGCTTTTTCAGTTTCTTTTCTCCAATACGCTTCAGTTCTGCGTCTTTCTTTGATATAAATTGTTCGTGTTCGCTACTCATTTCGCCTTCATCAGATGTTCTTAAAGAGCTTTGCAAAGCCTTAAGCTTTATGAAGGCTTCATTTGGGTCTAAAATTTTAGTGGCTAATTTTTCAAAAGGGCATAATTCATTTTTATTACAATTGAGTATGTTATCAACTAATTCATTCCATTCATTATGAATCATGTTTTCTTCAAGAACCGCTTTGGCTGTCTTGCTCAAAATTATTGCACATACAGCATTAACCTTTGCATAAACGCATAAAAGTGCAATTGCTTTTCCAACAACTCTATCAGCAACCGAAGCATTTTCAAGCCTATCTCCAAACTTCTCAACAGCCTCTAAAAAACCAGAAATACCATGCGAGACAGCTTCAAAAATTACTTTGCCATCCTTCACAATTGAAAGCGTCAAATTATTTTCTTCTATGCGCCTTTTGGCAATTTCCAAATCTTGCATGCAATTTCACGTAGCAATCATAAACTGCCTAGAATATTTATTGCTTCTCTATGGCAAAAAATCTCTTTTCTGGCTATTTGGCGATTTCTCATGTAAGCTCTTCTTCGCTGATCATCTTTGATTTTCCTCACTCCTATTTTTTCAATAAAGCCTATTATTGGCAGTGTTATAACTATGCTCATTATTCCACCTATCAGATGACATTCTCCTCAAGTTGCTAACGCCCATTGCAGTGTATTTTGGTCTAATGTTCTATTTGAAAAGAAGGTGCCGTTGATTATCCCTGCAAAATAAGCGGACAATGCTGTAGCTAAGGTTGCAAAGCCAATGATAAGTGGTGAGGTTCTTATTAAAAAATATTATTGAGCCTTTAATACAACCAAAGAGACTGCTCCAAACTTGCTTAGTGCTCATGTAGCGAGCAGAGCATGAAGAACACTGCGAAATCGCAAAAGATTGGAAGTCCAAACCAAGTGGTCCTAATGTCAAGTTTAAGGTTGCCCATAAGGCGCAAAATATGCTTATAAGGAAAATATCTGGCGTTGTAAAGTGTTGTTCCTTATATATCTCTCTTTCTTGTCTTGTTTATTGCTACTCCAAATAAGAACGCGACGCAGAAAACTAAACAGACTCCGAAGATGCCCGCAATAAGTGTTGAGATGTAGGGTATTTCTATTGTTGGTAATTTGTAGTCAGGCATTAACCCTATCCATGGTTGGTCATTCTCTTCTACTCCAAGGGTTTCTGCAACCTTTTCTAACCCATCTGGAAAATCTGAAGCAAAAGGAATCAAAATCGCAAGGCAAAATAATATGAGAATTAATGCTTTAAGGTATCCCTTCATAGCCTCCCCCTAATGATTGCTAAACCATTAAGAACATGAGGTTGAAGCTTGTGAAGTTGAGATATAAATGTGGTTGTGATTGCTGCTTCTCCTAAACCAATGAAGAAATGCCAAAAAAGCATTGCTGGAACAGTAACGGTGATTCCTCCAACCTCTGAAAAAAATGGAGACAAACCTATTTCCAAGCCACAGGCTAAGGCGCCCAATACAACAGAGAGCCAGGAAGCTATGAAGACAATTGGGAAAAGCCACTTTTCTTTTTTGAGGTCACTTGTGAAGAATTTTATTAGGAAGAAGCTTAATCCGCCTATAACAGCCATGTTGAAGACATTGGCGCCGAATGTAAGTAGACCACCGTCTGCAAAAAATAATGCTTGCATTAACAAGACAATTGTCATGCTCAGAATTGCTGCGTAAGGTCCTAAGAGCATTGCAAGAAACGTGCCTCCTACTAAATGCCCACTGGTTCCGTAAGCAATTGGAAAGTTTATCATCTGGGCTGCGAAAACAAAGGCACTTGAAATTGCCAATAAAGGAGCAAGAGATTTTGGATAGAGAGGTTTTACTTTTTTCCAAGACAGTGCAAGGAATCCTATGGATATCGCGTACATTGTAGCACTTATTGGAAGACTTAAAAAGCCATCAGGAATGTGCATGCTATTCCTCAGTAATACTTTTTGATATTATAGTGTTACCATCTCACATAAAAGCTTTATGACAAACTTCTATATCTTTCAATGGGAAACACATGACTAGAATAGTTCGTGTAAGTGTTACATTTCCTCCCGAATTGCTTAGGGATTTTGACGATGTGATTAGTAAAATGGGTTATGAAAATCGTTCTAAGGCTGTTCAAGACGCTGTTCGGCTTTTTGTTTCTGAAAAGAAATGGCTTCATGATGAAAGGGGAACGCAAGCTGGAGTGTTGATGATGCTCTATGACCACGAAGTTAAAGGGCTAGAAAGTGAATTAACGCATGTTCAGCATCATTATGCTCACATAATCTGTTCAACAATGCATATTCACTTAAGCGAGCGTGACTGTTTGGAGGCTGTAGCTGTTAAAGGCGATGCTGTTGAAGTTCGTCGGCTAAGCGATGAATTAGCAGCTAAAAGAGGCGTGAAACTGCTTAAAACGATGGTTATTTCACTCTAGCTCTCTTTAATTTGTCATTTCAAACATTCTTTCCAAAGCTTTTCTAGCCTTTTTTATTATTGCTTCTGGAACAGTGACAACATGTTTCTCCTCTTTCAAAGCCAAGTATATCTTTTCAAGAGTGTTCAACTTCATATTTGGACAAACGGCCCCTTCGTAAGCCAAAACAAACTTTTTCTGAGGGTTGTCTTGTCTTAAACGGTGAAGGAGTCCTTCTTCAGTGGCCACAATAAAAGTCTTAGCATTGCTTTCTCTTGCGTGACGACACATTTGCGAGGTGCTTCCAACAAAATCGGCTACATTCTGCATTTCCATAGAGCATTCTGGATGGACCATGACTACTGCGTCTGGATACTGCATCTTTAGCACTTGCACATCTTCTGGCTGAAACAGCAAATGGGTTGGACAGAATCCCCATTCTGGAATTGAGATTATTGTTTTTTCAGTTTTCCTTTGAACGTACTCAGCTAAATTGCGGTCAGGTCCGAAAAGCACTGTCTCAGCATTCAAAGACTCTATAACTTCCACTGCATTTGCTGATGTGCAACATACATCTGCGTAGGCTTTAGCTGAAGCCAAAGTGTTCACATACAAGACCACTGGCAGAAGTGGATATTGAACTTTCCACCTTTTAATCTCATCAACTGTGAGCATCTGTGCCATGGGACAGCGTGCACCAAGGCTTGGCAACAAAACTTTTTTTTCTGGGTTAAGAATTACTGCTGATTCTGCCATAAAATCCACGGCAGAAAACACTATTATTTCTGCTTCCCTCTCATTCATGGCTTTTCTGCTAAGCTCTATGCTGTCGCCAACATAATCGGCAATGTCTTGAATTTCTGGTCTTTGATAATTGTGAGCTAGAATCACTGCTTTTTTCTCTTTTTTCTGTTTTAGTATCTTGTCGGTTAAATTCACTAGGTTCGCCTTTCATCAAGTTATGAAAATTTTCTAACAACACACACCGATATATCTTTTCCTAATGATTACATTTTCAATTTTAGTCCTTTCTAATGCCTTTGGATAGATTTGCTCCGCAATGATAGCAGTTTCTCTTTATTCTGCTCACAGGCAAAGGTTTTCCACACACAGCGCACTTATACAGTTCTTTGCTTTCACGTAGCCACTCTTCAGTTTCGCCTTTCTTTATTCTCTCAAGATTCGCTCTTATGTCCTCACCATCATCCAAGTAGCCTTTAGCCAGTTTCTCAAATTTCTCGCATATGCCATTCCTGTATTCGTTGCATTGGTAACAGAATTCTAAGCCCTTGCTTATCAAGCATTTGACGATTTTGCAGTTATATCCCCAGCAATCTGGTGTTAGAACCATGCAGCCTTCGCATTGCACTTTTTCTGGAGGGCATTTAAAGTGTTCTGCAACTCTTTTTAAATATTCTCCGCCGTCTTTGTGTGCTCTGTAGATTACGCATGCCCCGCAGTATAGTCCGCATCTGCCCACAAGGTTTCTATTAATCAAATTCTAAATTTTCTCCTTATAGCTTGCATAGAGAATAAATTAGGATGAGACTTAAAAGTTTGAGTGGCAATTTTGTTTGATTTGAACGATATTTCTCAATTATTTAATTGTTGAAGTTTCACTGCTCATGTTGGCTTTTGACGCAATAAGATGTTATATAAGAGAATATCATCAACAATCACATCAAACTTTAAGTCTTCTTTATTCTTGTTCAAGTTTGTGTCTTGTTTTTGTTTCATTTTTCTTTACCACAGCAGTTTAGCTTATCTTGAGTCTTAATAAAGATTTTCAATCAATTGTTCAACTAAACTACAACAAAACCCAAAATACAACAACATTCTCTGAAAACTAAAAACTTTTCTAACAACGAACTTAAATCTTGGCTTATCCTATATGCTTTCTACAATGCTGGGATATCATGTTTAGGCAACGTGAACAAACCAGAAAATGGCTTTCCGACTTAATTGAAAGGTTTCGGCAAAAAGGGGCCGTTAGTCCAGACAGAGCAATGACTGCAGAGGAATTGGGTCTTCCGTTTGGTTTTGTAGAGGCGATGAAGAGACGTCTTGGTAGTTCAGGCATTTTTGTCGAGGTAAATGGCAAGTACTATCTTAATGAGGAGCGATTGAATAAGATTGAAGAGCAAATGCGCAGAGAAGAGGATGCTTTGGGTTTACGGAATAGAATCTTTACACTTAGAATCGTTCGGATTGTTGCTGCTGCTCTGTCAGTAACTTTTCTGCTGGCGAATATCTTTATCCAAAGTTTGGAACTAAGAGTGGTAACAGTGCTTTTCATAATTATATGGTTGGCGACAACTATTTTGCAAATCTACTACTTTTCAAGAGTTCGAAAAAGATCAAATTTTCTGAAAAAAACAAGATTAAAACTCTAAACATGTATTAGGAGCACAAATAAGCCAATAGTAACCTTGCCTTAGTTTTTTACAGTTCACTCAGCCTTACCATAATTCGTAAAATTCAATAACATACAAGTGCAGCGGGTCGGATTTGAACCGACGAACCCCTACGGGAAAGGATCTTGAGTCTTTTTAGGGAAGTGCGCAATATATCCTTAGCAATACGTGGGAAATTCTTATATTTCAAACTCTTAGATTCAAAATGGTGGCAATATGCTCAATGTCACTCAGGACATCTTCCTATTGTTCTATTCTATCCTTTTCGGCATTATGTTAAGTACTCTTCCCCCCTGGGAGCTTTCCTACGGACACAATGCTATCTAGACGAGAATGGTGCAAAGAAAGAAAGCAATGGATAGACACTGGGAAGTTTTGGAATAAATCAAAGAAAAGATTCTTGATATCATTTCTGATTGTGAATGTCATACCTTCCCTGTATTTTGCATTAATCCTTTTACCACTAGGAAGCGTTCAGCTTGAATTATCTATCAGCCCAGCAAACATTGTTTGGCTATTGTTAATACCGTTGTTAGCTTCTGTGCCATTCGGTTTCTATAGGATCTATGCTGCAGTTCTACTTTATTTTGATGGCAAAATAGTTGACAAGACTCCGCAATACGAATGGTACCTAGAGGGGAGAGACTCTGCTTCGCCCTTGCGCCACCTATTAGGAAGTCTATTCTATTTCATCTGGCCCGTTTTGTTTTGGCTTTGGTACCTAACAGCTATAGTAGACCCTTAAGGGAACTGGACAAGTAGTGCAGGGGGTGAGATTTGAACTCACGTACCCCTACGGGACGGGATCTTGAGTCCCGCGCGTTTAGCCCCTCTTACTAGTTGCGGGTTTGACCAAGCTCTGCCACCCCTGCACACTGGCAGAACCCGTTTTCTCTAACTCCTCTTCGCTTCTATTATCTTTTTCCAATGCTGATATTGCTGTATATGTGAGTCTTTGATTGAGCCGATTTCCTCCATCCACCTAACAACTTGCCTTGTTTGCGTCGTATACGCGACTTGCAGAGGAGCCTTATTCTTGCCTCTGGGTGGAAGATATGCATAGAAGCGAAATGAGAAACCAAGTTGACTAGTCAAATAGATGAAATCATCCCTCAATTTCTTGCTCTTAACCTGAATCTCCACGCGAGAACCTCGATTAATCTGAAAACTGAAACAACCATCAGTGCTAAACAAACCACGCAAAAAAGCTTTGCTTACCGCTTCATTGTTGGATTCAAGAATCGGTTGAGGAATCCTTACCTTTCCAGTTTTTCTGCCTTGCGGAAGATAATGATTTCGAAAGAAATCTAATACTTGCGGTTGCCCACTTCGAATCATAATTGCTTTCCCTGCTGCACATTCGCAGGGCTTTATGGGTTCAACACCCAAAACATCCCTAACAAGCTGAGTGACCCTTAGAATCATAGACTTGTCTTTCTTCTCACATGCGATGCCCCATTTATCAGAAAGCCAACCATCGCCTACATGAAGGCCAAGCAAAAGAGCGACATCTTCGTCAAGTTCATTTCTTGGTTGATGGTAAATTACGCCTCTAGGCTTAACTTTTAGCATGCTTTCTTCCTCTACTACAGTTGTAGTATAATCTTCATAACATTTTCTACTATAACAGTAGAACCATGCGACAAAGAATACTAACAGACCGAGAACGCCAACACATCCAAAAATGGCTCAAAGGCAAATAAACAAAAGGAAAATTCCATGAAATGCTCAGATATCGGGGCAAGAAATACCTTCCGAAACTTTTGGAGGATTTAGAGCTTATGAAGAAGTTCATCCAGACAGATTAGAATTCGGGTCTCATAACTTATTATTGAACTCTGAAATATGCAGCCAGTATCTGTTAGAGCAAAAAGCTGAAACCCTGATGAACCAAGCGTCATTACACATTGACCGCAACGCTTATAAGAGACTCTTTGCTTCTTCTCATCTAAGAATCAAATCATCTGAGGTGATAAAAATGAGTAGAAGAACTGTTACAATTGATCCAAGGCTAGACCAAATCATCAATGTTGTAAGAGGATTCTTGCTTCTGTTAGGTCAAGACTACAACTATACCGAAGTTGTCAACGGGGCGATTTTCTACGGTATTTGTTATTGGCTGAATCTGCCACACGACGAAGCTGTGAAACTGGCTGGGGTGATACTAACCAGAGAATTAAAACTCGAAGGCTTGAAGGACGAAGAAAGAACAAAATTCAATGAAGCCATTGCATCGAAACTGAAACCATTGAAATGATGGTGAAGGTGACTAGAAAGGCAAGGAGGTGATTCTGAATGTATAGTCAAACAATCCAAACGATAGGGGCGCAAGAACCTCTTTGGCTACAGATAGTTAATTTTCTCAGAGCCATCGGACAAATCTTTCTAGTAGTAGGGCGAGCATTAATACAAATAGGACAGATTATATACGAATTTTTCTCCCAATAAACCTTCGCCTTTGACCTGGCTTGGCTACCGCTGCACCTTTGCGAGAGTCATTTTCTCTAATCTCTCTTGGTTTCTATTATCTTTTTCCGAAATGCTTTAGAATAAGATTTAAAGTAGATGCGGTTGACTGTTGCGTTAGTGGAGGTTTATTCCGTTGGAAGGTTTAATCAGACATTTTATTAAGAACATGAGTAAAGAGGAAAAGCTGAAGATGGCGCGCGAATTCATGAATAGTATGAGTGATGAAGAGAAAGCGGAGATGGTTCAGCTAATACTGCCTATGATGGTTGAAGGTTTTCGCGAAAATGATTGCAGAAAAATGATGACGGAAATGCCATCTGAAATGAGACAAAAATGCAAGCAAATGATGATTATGTGTCTACAAGCCTGTGAAGAAATCGAGAGAACTTCTCACTAACACTCATATTTGTCTGTTACTAGAAAGGGGCTATAAACTTTTGCACATACATAAGAGCTTTCATCCCAAACCAATCTCACTCATCACAGCCTTGTATGCCTCAATAAACCCCATCGCAAAATCATTCGCATACCTCTCACTTCCCCTATGCTTCACATCTAAGCCTGTTCTTATACAATGGTAAAACTCATGCAGAATAATGAACGGATCTTTCAGAACATCACTGTTTAAAACAGTAATTGTGTTGCTCCTCGCAATGTAACATCCAAAAGCCTTCTTATGTCTTTTAGGCAAACCAACTCTCAGCTTAGGTGCTTCAACACCATAGTGTTCTGCAAGCCGTTCTAAAGCCTTTTCAGTTTGCCCATTTGCAATAAGCCAAACAATCTTCGCCTTAAATCCTCGTTCTTCCAATATTTGTTCCCTAAACTCCTTTACTGAGCGATAACAAATACTTTTGCATCAACCAGCCAAAAAACAAAAGCAAAACGTCTAAATTCACAAAAACTGCAATGCAGTACAAAAAAGTTTATTAGAGAGCTGTGCGGTTTTAGGTGTTTAGCTCTTTAAAATATTGGAGACCCTTTTTCGGTTGGATGATCCAACAATCGGAGGAGATTAAAAGTTTGAAAAAACCCGCAGCACATAATCCTATCTATATATGTTTAAGCGCAAAACTGCGGGGGTTGATCTGAATTGAATGAAATTTCAAAAGAAGATACCCATTCACTGTTAATGGCGTTTTTCAAAGATAAAGGCTTAGTGCGCCAACATTTGGACTCTTACAACGAATTCATAGACCATGGCTTGCAAGAAGTTATAGACGAAGTAGGTGAAATCCCCATAGAAGTTCCAGAAAGCCCATACAAAGTAAAACTCGGACAAATCTGGATAATAGACCCACAAACTCGAATAACTGGACCGTATACAACAGAGGTAGATGGCACAAAACATGAAATCTACCCCATGGAAGCAAGACTCCGAAATCTAACATACGCTGCCCCAGTAGCTCTTGAAATGACACCAATAATAGATGGCAGAGAGCAAGACACAGAACTCGTCTACATCGGGAACATTCCGGTAATGCTAAAATCAAAATTATGCTTCCTCTCACAGCTTTCAAGAGAAGAACTAATCGCATGCGGCGAAGACCCAGACGATCCAGGCGGATACTTCGTAATAAACGGCTCAGAACGCGTAATCGTAGCCATGGAAGATTTGGCACCAAACCGCATAATAGTGGACATAGACGAAAAGGGAGCAACACCAGTCTATCAAACAAAAATGTTCTCTACAACAGTGGGCTTTAGGGCGAGAATTGAACTAAAAATCAAGTCAGACAGCGCCATATACGTTTCCATGCCTGGTGTGCCATCAGAGGTTCCTTTAATCGTGGTTATGCGAGCATTGGGTTTAGAGTCTGACAAGGAAATAGCCGAAGCAGTTTCCGTCGAAAAGGAAATACAGGCAGAACTTGACCCATCCTTTGAAAAGGCTGTAGGAGTAGACAAGGTAAAGGATGCTATCATATTCATTGGAAACCGTGTTGCCCACGGTCAAGTTGAAGAATATCGTATTCAAAAAGCAGAGACGATACTGGACAAGAACTTTTTACCACACATTGGAAGAACAAGCGAAAGCAGAAGAGACAAGGCTCTTTTCCTAGGCGAGATGACATGTAGGGTAATTGAACTAAAACTTGACAGAAGAAAAATAGACGATAAAGACCACTTCAAAAATAAGCGATTGAGACTTGCTGGTCCTCTCCTTGCAGATTTATTCAGAGTAGCCTTCAGAAACCTCGTTAGAGATATAAAATACCAACTTGAACGCATAGGAGTGAAAGGCTCCATAATAACCGTTTCTGCTGCAGTGCGCCCAGGAATAATAACAGAACGGCTTCAACATGCGCTTGCTACTGGAAATTGGGGAAGAGGCAGAGTCGGCGTAACTCAACTTTTAGACAGAACAAACCATATTTCAACACTTAGTCACCTACGCAGGTTGCAATCGCCATTGAGCAGAAGCCAACCAAACTTTGAAGCAAGAGACTTACATGCAACTCATTGGGGTCGTCTATGCCCGAATGAAACTCCTGAAGGTTCCAATTGTGGTTTGGTCAAAAACCTTGCATTATCCGCATGTATTTCAGTAGGTGTGAATTCTGAGAAGATAAAACAAGTGCTTTTCAGCATGGGTGTAATGCCTGTATACGAAGCAAACGAAACTTTGAAACTCTCTGGAGCCAAAATATTCGTGGATGGAAACATAATTGGATACTGTAACAATCCAGAAGAATTAACGCGAGAGTTCAGGGAAAGGCGAAGAAGAGGGGAAATCTCGACAGAAGTCAACATAGCCCACTTCTCAAAAATTCACGGAGAAAGAGATGAGGTTTATGTTAATTGTGATGAGGGGAGAGTTAGAAGACCACTCATAATTATTGAAAATGGCATTTCAAAACTCCAACCAGAGCATATTGAGAAAATTTCGACTGGCGAATGGTCATGGGAAGACCTTGTCAAAAACGCAATAATTGAATACGTAGACGCTGAAGAAGAGGAAAATGCATTCATTGCCATAAGCTCTCAGACAGTAACTCCAGAACATACCCACATGGAAATTGCAACCTACACGATTCTTGGAATCTGTGCATCAACAATACCTTACGCTGAACACAACCAATCACCACGTAACTCCTACCAAGCTGCAATGGCAAAACAAGCCTTAGGAGTTTACGCAACAAACTTTAATCAACGTGTAGATTCAAGGTCACATATTCTACATTATCCGCAGATACCACTTGTTGAAACTGCGTTAATGGAGATGATGGGCTACAAACTTCGTCCTTCCGGACAAAACTGCATAGTGGCAGTTCTTTCTTTCGAAGGCTACAACATGGAAGACGCCCTAATATTCAACAAAGCCTCAATTGAAAGAGGCTTGGGGCGCTCAACATTCTATCGAATATACGAAGCTGAATGTCGCCAGTATTTAGGAGGATTAAAAGACAAGTTCATTCAACCTGAACCTGGAACCCGTGGCTATAGAGGAGAACAATACTATAGGCTGCTTGAACCTGACGGTATAATAAGCTTGGAATCGGGAGTTTCAGGCGGTGACGTTCTCATAGGCAGAATCAGTCCGCCTAGATTCTTGGAAGAATATAAGGAATTTGAAGTGAAAGGGCCATCCATGCGAGATACTTCGGTGGATATGCGTCCCTCAGAAACAGGAGTTGTTGATGCAATTTTCATAACAGAGTCAGGAGAAGGAAGCAAACTTGTCAAAGTTAGAGTTCGTGATCAACGGGTTCCAGAATTGGGTGACAAATTTGCCTCTCGCCACGGACAAAAAGGAGTAATAGGATTAATTGTGCCACAGGAAGACATGCCATTCACAGAAGACGGCATAGTTCCAGACATAATAGTCAATCCGCATGCTATTCCCTCTAGAATGACCATTGGACATTTTATAGAATCTTTAGGTGGAAAAGTTGCAGCCCTAAGAGGGAAGCCAGTGGATGGTACACCATTTGAAAATGAAAAATCAGAAGAACTTAGAAAAGCGTTAGTCAAATTAGGATTCAGCCACACAGGCAGTGAAGTCTTTTACAATGGCATAACGGGCGAAAAATTCATTGCAGACATATTTGTCGGAGTCGTGTATTATCAGAAACTGCATCACATGGTCGCTGATAAGATTCATGCCAGAGCCAGAGGACAAGTGCAGATGCTTACTAGACAACCTACTGAAGGGAGAGCCAGAGGTGGTGGTCTAAGATTTGGTGAGATGGAACGTGACTGTCTAATTGGGCATGGCGCCGCCATGCTTCTTCGAGACAGATTGTTGGAAGAGTCAGATAAATATACACTTTATGTTTGTGAAAATTGCGGTTACATAGCATATTATGATATGAAACAGAGAAAATATGTTTGCAGGATTTGCGAAGATAAAGCCAAAATCTCCCCGGTGATAATCTCTTATGCATTTAAACTCCTTCTTCAGGAATTGATGAGCCTCTGCATAGCGCCTAAATTAAAGCTTAAGGAGAAGGCTTAATATGAGTACGGAAGAGATAATCCATAAAGTTGTTGATGAAATTAACTTTGGTCTATTCTCGCCACAAAATGTGCGTAAACTCTCTGTCGTAGAGATTCAGACACCTGACACCTATGATGAAGATGGTGCTCCTATCACTGCTGGTTTGATGGATGGCAGACTTGGAACCCTCGAACCAAGACAGAGATGCAAAACTTGCGGTAACACAGCCATTCGCTGTCCTGGACATTTCGGACACATTGAACTTGCTGTTCCAATAATCCACATTGAATTTACAAAACTTATATCTGAAGTTTTAAAATCGACTTGCCGAAACTGTGGGCGCATCTTGCTTCCTGATGACGTAGTGAAAAGAACTCGAGCCAGAATCAATAAAAACCGTGAACTTTTGGGCTTGGTTCCAGATGAAGTTTACAAGTGGATTATACAAGAAACAAAAACGAAGCAATGTCCCCATTGTGGTGCAATCCAATATAAAATAGTTTTTGAAAAACCAACAAAATTCAGCGAACAAATTCCAGAAAGCGGCTCTGAACCATTAACACCTAGCATGGTTCGGGAAAGGCTGGAGCGCGTATCAGATGAAGACCTTGAACTTTTAGGGTTTAATCCTAGGACTGCTCGTCCAGAATGGATGGTTCTGCAAGTTTTGCCCGTGCCACCTGTTTATGTTCGCCCTTCAATCACATTAGAATCGGGGATTCGTTCAGAAGATGACTTAACCCACAAGTTAGTTGACATAATTCGAATTAATCAAAGGCTAAAAGAAAACATGGATGCTGGAGCCCCGACGCTTATAATTCAAGACTTGTCTGAGCTTCTGCAATATCATGTGACAACATACTTTAACAATGAGGCTTCTGGGATTCCTCCTGCAAGACATCGTTCTGGAAGAGCGTTGAAGACGCTTTCACAAAGATTGAAAGGAAAAGAAGGAAGATTCAGAAGCAACCTATCTGGAAAGAGAGTTGATTTTTCAGCACGCACCGTTGTATCTCCAGACCCAAACCTTGACATAAACGAAGTAGGTGTCCCAATTGAAGTTGCAATGCGCTTGTCCGTTCCCGAAAAAGTAACGGAATGGAATATTGAAGAAATGCGAAAACTCGTTGTCAATGGACCTGAAAAATATCCTGGTGCACTCTATATTATCAGACCTGACGGTAAACGCATAAGACTTGAATTCGTTACTGATAGAGAAAAAATTGCCGAAGCAATTGAAATAGGCTTCATTGTAGAGAGGCATCTCAAAAATGGTGACATAGCCATTTTTAACCGTCAACCTTCACTTCACAGAATGTCAATAATGGCACATTATGTGCGTGTTCTGCCTTACAAAACATTCCGCCTTCATCTATGCGTGTGCCCGCCTTACAACGCAGATTTTGACGGGGATGAAATGAACCTGCATGTACCACAAAGCGAAGAAGCCAGAACAGAAGCGCTTCTGCTAATGCAAGTTCAAGACCAAATACTATCCCCAAGATTTGGGGGACCAATAATAGGCGCCATTCGAGACTTTATAACGGCTGCATATCTATTTACAAGAAAGTCGAATTTTCTAACAAAGGAAGAAGTTAATAGATTGTTGATGGCAGCTGGTTATAATGGACCTTTGCCTCAACCTGCGATTAAAGAGCCACAACCTCTCTGGACTGGAAAACAGATTTTCAGCTTATTTTTGCCCAAAGACATGAATTATGTTTTAAAGGCAAATATTTGTCAAGGATGTACCAAATGTGAAGAGGAAGAATGCAAGTACGACGCCTACGTAGTTGTGAAAAACGGCGAACTTGTAAGCGGCATAATAGATAGACGTTCAATCGGCGCTGAACAGTCTGAAAGCCTTCTTCATAGGATAATAAAGGATTATGGAACACAAGCAGGAAGGGAATTCTTAAACAAAATAACAAGATTGCTGAAGCTTTTCATAACAATGCGAGGTTTTACTTACTCTTATCAAGAACTCGTTTTATCTCCAACTGCTGAAAGCCGAATAAGGAAGACAATGGAAAAACTTCAGAAAAAAGTTGATGAACTCATAGAAAGCTACCGCAAAGGCACCTTGCCTAGACTTCCTGGACAAACGCTTGAAGACTCGTTTGAGATTTATGTGATGAATGAACTGGCTAAAGCGAGAGATGATGCTGGAAAAATAGCTGATGAAGATTTCACTCTTGAAAATTCTGGCATAGTAATGACGCGAACCGGCGCCAGAGGGTCAAGCCTGAACATTGGACAGATGAGCGCATGCATAGGGCAGCAGTCAGTGCGTGGGAAAAGAATATTGCGTGGATATATTGGTCGCGCTCTACCTTATTTCAAGTCAGGCGACCCAAGTCCAAAAGCTAGGGGATTCGTGTATGCTTCTTATGAGAAAGGACTTGACGCCATTGAATTTTTCTTCCATGCAATGGGAGGCAGAGAAGGACTGGTTGACACAGCGGTTAGGACACAACAAAGTGGCTATATGCAAAGAAGACTCATTAATGCGCTTGAACACATACGCTTGGAATATGATGGAACAGTCAGAAATTCGGCAGGAGACATAATTCAATTCAGTTATGGTGAAGATGGAGTTGACCCTGCTAAGAGTGATCATGGAAAGGCTGTTAATGTAAGCCGATTAATTGACCAGTTAAAAATTGCCATGGGAAAAGGTAAACCAACGTCAGCCAATTTTATTAAAGATAAGTTGAAGGAAGTTGAGGGTCAGCTTACACCTTTGCTTATAGATGAGCTAAAACAAAATTTGGCTAAGGCACAGTTGAGTGCTGCTGGTGTGGAAAAAGCAATCAAATTAACAGTAGAGCAGTACAAACGTGCTTTAATGGAACCTGGCGAAGCAGTAGGTATTGTGGCAGCTCAATCAATAGGTGAGCCCGGCACGCAAATGACTCTTAGAACATTTCACTATGCGGGTGTTAGGGAGCAAAATGTGACTCTTGGTCTGCCACGATTAATTGAAATTGTTGATGCACGGAGAATCCCATCCACACCCATAATGACTATTTATCTGACTGAAGAACATAGAAAAAGCAGAGAATCTGCTGTCAAAATTGCCCGTAACATTGTTTATACGACGTTAGAGGATTTGGCAGAAACGATTTATGAAGATCAGTTAAACGAGGAAATTGTTGTAAAGCTTGACAAGACAATGATGGAGGACAGAGAAGTAACGATGTTGGAACTGAAGGATAAATTGCAGATACAGAACTGTACCATAAAAATAAAGAGCAACAGCATTCACATAAAGCCAAAGAAGGCAGAAGCTCTCAGAAAGTTACTAGATAAAGTATCATCGTTCTACATTAAAGGAGTTTCTGGCATAAAACGTGTGCTTGTTACAGAAGAACATGGAGAATGGGTTATAAGAACAGATGGTTCAAACTTGCCTAAACTTTTAGAGGTTTATGGAGTAGATACATCAAGAACTACGACTAACAACGTTCATGAAATAGCCAAAACCTTAGGCATAGAAGCTGCAAGAAACGCTTTGATGCATGAATCAAAAAGTGTCTTAGAAGACCAAGGTTTGGATGTGGACATTCGTCACGTTATGCTTGTTGCTGATATGATGACTTCAACTGGAGAAGTGCAGCAGATAGGCAGACATGGTATAAGCGGTAAAAAGTCAAGTGTTTTGGCTAGAGCTGCCTTCGAAATTACTGTTCCAAACATTGTTGATGCTGCTGTGAAAGGTGAAAGCGACCCATTAGAAGGCGTAACCGAAAACGTAATAGTTGGGCAGTCAATACCTATTGGCACGGGACTAGTGGAACTGTTCATGTCAACATTCGCACAAGAAGGGAAAAGCAAATGATAGATATAGATAAGGCAATTGCAACGGCTGCGAAAACTGGCAAAGTCTCTTTTGGAGCAAACTCTGCTGTGCAAAATGCTAAGACGGGAAAAGCTAAAATGATAATTTTATCTTCAAACTGTCCCAAAACATTACGTGAAGACATAGAATACTATTGCAAGCTTTCAAGTGTTCCATTAATAACTTATAAGGGTTCATCTTTGGATTTGGCTGCTTTATGTGGTAAACCTTTTACCGTTTCCGCGTTAAGTATAAGAGAGGCTGGTGACTCAGAAATTCTTAGATTAACAGAGACTACGGAATCAGAGGAATCATCTGGAGGAAATGAATGACTAGCGGCATAAAATTCACCAGTACAGAAATGCGTTATATAGCGTTATTTGAAAGCATAACGAGTGCAAGCGTCAAAGACTGCATAATAGACGAAGAACAAGGACGCGTAATCTTCATCGTCAATGAGGGTCAAATAGGCATAGCAATAGGTAAAGGTGGAAGAAACATTCACACTTTGGAAAGAATGACTGGCAAGAAACATGAAATAATTGAATATTCCGAGAATCCTGCACAGTTTATCAAAAATGCACTAAAACCAGCAACAGTCCGAGAAGTGCGCATAACTGAAAGACCAGATGGTAAATCCATCGCTGTTGTAACTGTTAACCCCAAAGACAAAGGCGTAGCTATAGGAAAAAATGGCAGAAATGCTGAGCGTCTCCGATTTTTAGCCAAGAGATATTTTCAAATACAAAATGTAAGCATAACATAATGCTAAAATGGTGCTGAACGATGGACCCTTTGATAGAGCAATTTCTCGGTAGCCCATTATTAGTTCTTGCATCAATAATTGTAATAGACCTAATAGCCTTCATTTATCGCAAAATAAGAAAGTAGGGATTTTTGTTTAGAATTGCTTTCTTCTGATCATCAATGATTTTCGGTCATTTGAAAGAATGGTTTCTTGAGGAGTTTTCAAAATAACCTTGTTCTCATTTGCTATGAAAACTCTATCCATTGCTTTGTAAACAAGTTTTGAACCATTAGCTATAAGGATGTCCAATTTTTTTGTGTCATTTGGAAAGGCAAAAATGACACCTGAAGCGTTGCAGTAGCAATCGTGAATCCAGACTTTTCTACTTCCAGAGAATCTGCGAAGCAATTCTTCAGCCTTAGCAATAAAATCCTTTCCATCTTTATATCCCATAGCAGTCAAGTTTTCTATATTTGCTGTGCTCAAATGTTGCTGGATATCTTTTGTTTTGCCAAGCATCAGAAATGGTTCCTTTATTTCCTTTTCCACAGATTTGCCCATTGCACCTTGCTTTGTCTCAATGATGGTGTCTAAAACCAGCTTACTATGACCATGGAATATGTAGCCTTTTGTTTCTTCGCCGAGTTTTATTGGCACAGCTATGGTGTTGCCATCAGTTTCTATAATAGCCCTTTCTGACTGCAGTAATTTCAAGGCTTCTGTTGTCTTCAAAATCGTGTTATCCAAGCGATATTGTTGCAGAATCATTCTTGATACCCTCTTTCAACAAATCTCGTGATTCTTAACGCCATTTTATATGCGATTCTGCCGGGCATTGTGATTAAATAGCGTCCTCTGACCTTTTCCTGAACCACTAAACCTGCCTCTTCTAAAATATTTAAGTGGCTTGAAAGGGTGCTTGCTGTTATTTCAGAAAGTTTTTCTTGCAGTTCGTTAATGTATTTTCCACCTTTCACCAGCTCTCCCAATATTCTTAATCTATGCTCCTGACCAAGTGCGCTCATCAGTTCAGAGACTTTTGAATAGTCAACTTCAACAGTATGTTCTTCGTACTGAGATGGTCCTCTTCCCCTTATGATTTTCATGCCTTTTGGACCGATGAATATGCATCTTTCAAGTTCGCTGTTTATTCCTTCGGCGACACTTTCCATGACATCTTCTACATAATTGCGCACATTATTGCCAATGTCGATGTATATTCCTCTACTTTTTTTCTGTTCTGTTAAGCTTTTGAGCTGGTCTTTCAAGTTTGCGATTTCTTCACGTAGCTTCTTTATTTCTTCTTTTGTTTCGTCGGACAATTTGATTTTCACCACCTTAAATTTCACTTAACTCTATTTAAATTCGATAATTATCGAATTAAAAACGACGGATATAAACTTTGCGTTTTTTTAAATACATACACAAACATTGATTACTTAGACAAAAGCAAATCTATAAGCGCCTTCTGATCAACTTCAGCGCGTGTTCTCCAATCCAAATATAACTGTTCGCTTTCGTCTTGTGTCAAATACCCATAGCGAATATACCTGTCAATGTTGATGTCAACTTTCCACCCTGGAAGCTTATCACGCAGCAGTTCTTCAACTTCTTTCCTCGGTGCTTTTCCCTTCTTTGATATTATGTATGCTATTGCTATCGCCAAACCAGCCAAATCATCTATTCGCCAACCAACCATCTTAGCCTCTTTAGGCGTTAATTCGCCTCTTAAAGTTACGTAGAATCGTGCCTTATCCAACTCTTCCAACGTAGGTTTTTCCACAGCCTTCTCTTCTTCAAAAACCGTTTTAACCTGTAGATCCAATGCTTTTAAATAATCGTCCAAAATTTTCAGCACTTTCGGATAGTCTGAACCTAATGCCTTACGCAGTTCCCATCCCTTTACGCCTGGTTTTTTGTGTCTTTGATAGAATAACATATGAATTGCCCTTTTGATTTTGCTTGCATAATAAGCCTTCCTCTTGCTCATTCAGCTCTTGCCCCTTTTCCATTTCATCCATTCTTCTGCAGAAACTGATATGGGTATTGAAACCAGCTGCTTTTTGCCAGTTTTTGTTACAGGCTTCTCATATGGCTTGATGAAAAGTTCTTCTTCTAATGGGTGAATTTCCAATGTTGCATAACCATAAGTCACGAGAAAGCTTGTTATGAAGGCTCTGTGCACCGTTTCTTCATATGTTTCTGCTCCAACAAAGTCCCAATAGTGAATCTTTCCATTTTCGCCTTTTATTGCAACTTGCCTCTTCAGTTCTTGCCAGCTGTTCTCCAACTCTTCAGAGAAGGCTTTGTCTCTCAAAATTTTCTGTTCAATCAGCTCCTCTCTTGTTGCAAGACTTATCTCAATTTCTGCTGGGGGGAATTCTTTCCATCTCTCTTTTAATGGCAGTAGGCTTTCCCAATATCTTAATGCTTCTGCGATGCTGTGAAGTGAAATTTGTTCCAAAGCGATTATTGG
This sequence comes from uncultured Candidatus Bathyarchaeia archaeon, assembly GCA_964469615.1. Taxonomy (GTDB): domain Archaea; phylum Thermoproteota; class Bathyarchaeia; order Bathyarchaeales; family Bathycorpusculaceae; genus CAYXZM01. The sequence goes on from CAYXZM010000027.1 coordinate 21,345, forward strand.
ATGCCAAGCTTTGAGAAAAGTTTCAACAATGTCCTCTTTTGTCGTTCGAGTAAGCTTTTCCTCTAACAGGAACGGGTCTGTATAAAGCGATGTTGAACGATGCTTAACCCATTCGCTTTGAAGTTTTATAACCGATGCCAATCTATGCAAAGTTTCAGCGTCTAAGCATAAATCTTCTGGAATTTTCCATTCGGGAAAATACGCCTTAACTGTGCTGATAATTTCGCTGACATCTATCAAAAATGGGTCAAGAGAACGCTCTTCAACAGACCTGCACATTTCAATTATATGTTGAAGTTTCTCTCTTCCAGCCTTTGTCAATTCTCTTCTTGACTGCATTAGGCAACCTCTCTAATAATGGATTTTCCATCAACATTTTGAACGGTGATTATATTCGCTTCTTCTCTTGCAAACGTTATCTGACTCGGCGTAATCACCAAATACTGCGCATTTGCATCCTTTACAGTTGAAATGAGCATTTTCGCTATTAATTCTCGATTTTTCGGGTCCATATGTATATCATACTCATCAACTGCACGGAATGGCGAACGCACATGTCGTTGCAAAGCCAAGAGAAAGCTCATAGTCGCCGTTGTTCTTTCCCCACCACTTTGCGTGTAAGCGTCCAATGCAACTGGTTTGCCTCCTTTAAAGCCTACGAGAATTTCTAAGCCTGCGGCTTCTATATCATGTCCATTAGCAAGTCTAACTTCGCCGACTGCTTGAGCTTGCTCAAGAATCTTTTGATATTCTAAGCTTACACGGTCCAGTAGGCTTTGGATTACTGTTCTCCAAGCCTGCATTCTTGTCTTAACTTCTTCCAACGCTTTTTCCCTGTTTTCAGCCACAAGCTGCGCCTTTTCCTTAAGCTCCAAATAAAGCTTTGAATATGATTCGTACATGTGTTCTATGTCTTCTGATACTCCAGCAAGTGCAGCTAAATGTCCATCAGTGACTCGTATCTCGTCAAGAATTTCGCCTACACTTTTTATGACTGCAATTCTTGGTCCAGCTTGCTCAGCCTTTGCTAATGCCTCATTTAAATGCGTTTTTGCATTTTTTAGGTCGCTTTCTAGTTTTCCTAAATTTTCCTTTACATTTTCTGTTCGATACCGTAACAAAGCCAATTTTATTCGGCTTTCTAAAACTTGATTTCCAACTTTCTCGATTCTTTCCTCTAAACCTTCGACTTTAGCCACATTTTCACTTATGGCAACATTTAATTTTGAAAGTTGCTGATTCGCGTTCTGAACTATTTCCTTTAGGCTTTCACCCTTCAGAAGCGAAAATTCAGTTGAAGCTTGTTCCTTCAATAACAGGCTTAACTGGAGATGTGGATTCTCCAAAACTTTCATTTCATTAAGCAACTGCTCGCAGAATGAAATTGTTGCTTCGCTCTTGGCTTTTTCGCGTTCAAGGTTTAAACGTTCATCAAAAAGCATTTTCCAATCAGTCTTCAGCTTTTCAAGCTCACCTTGCTGAACTTGCATATCAGCATTAGTAACTTTTGCTTCTTCCTCGATTTGTCCTAAAATGTTTTGTTCCCTTTTCTTTTCGGCTTCTAATGCCTTTATTATTTCTTCTCTTCTGGCAACTTCGCTCCATGCAAGTTCTCTTTCCAAAAATCTTCGTTTTGTTAGCAACTGCTTCTTCTCTTGATATCTGTCGTATTGTTCTCTCCAATAATTCAGCGTCTGCTCCGCGGATTCCAGAAGTTTGCTCACTGACTCTTCTTGGCTTAATATACGCGTGAGTTTTTTCTGAGCTTGTAACACGTTTTCGCGGTAAGGTCCTAACCCTACTGCTGTTTCCACCATCTTCAGTTTTTCTTGCTGTGATAGCACTGTAAATTGTTCAACCATGTTTTGATGCATTATAATAAGCATGTTATCAGGGTCAACGCCTAACTTTGACAATAGCCTCTGAACATCTTGCTTCGTAGCTGCTCTATTCTCAAGCTCAAACCAGTATTGCCCATCCTTTCGCAGAACACGTGTAAGAAAAATTTGGTCTTTGTTGAATTTTGGAACTGGGCGACTTTTACCCCTTCTTGTGTTATCCAAGATTAAGGTGACGCGGGCTTGGTCTTTTCCCCAACGTATTAAATCGCTCAGCTTTTTGGAGCGTTCCGTGTAAGATTGTCCCAAAGCGACGGAAATAGCTAGTAAAAGTGATGATTTTCCTGAGCCGTTGGGTCCGCAGATGACGTTTACGCCATGTTTAAAGGGTACCCTAGCATATTCGTAGCTCATGAAGTTTTCTAGGATTACTTCGCTGATTAGCATTGATGCTTTTTGCCTCTCTCTGCGGTAGTAATAGAGGTGAAAACTCTCTTATTAAAGCAATTAGACAAAGTTTATGCTTAAAAATCGTTATCTCTCATATCTCTTTTAAGGATAGTTATGACATGAAATCTGAAAAAAATAGCATGTTAGAAGAGACAATGGAATTGGTGAGCAAATATGGCTACAAAAATAATTCCTTGCTGTTAAGATTAACTAAGGAAATCAAAAAGATGGATAGGATAACTGCGAAAAGACGAAGCAAGCAAAGTGAATAATCTTAAATCTCTTAAGCAAATACCTCATAATAAGGATGGGTGAGTGCCATGGTTGTTGCTGGTAAACTTTTTAGGCTTTCTGAACCGCTTTCTGTAGCAGAAATTGCTTCAAGACTTGAAGGCTACCATAAAGAAGAGCCTTATGAAGAAGGCGATTACAAGTTTACGCTTGTTACCGAAGTTGTTGGGTTATTACCAAAGCCCAAAGAGAATATGGTTAGAGGCGTTTACTCGCATGATTATGTGATTCACGTTTTTCACAGAGGTAAAGTTGCGCCTTTGCCTCGCACTGTTGAGGCTCTTTTCAGCTTCGCTCAAAGGGAAAATGCCACATTTTTAACGGTTGTAGAGAAGAAGCGCATAGCCAATTTTATAGCAAACAAACTAAGCGAAATTCTGTTCGAGAAAATTGGCGACATTGTAGAAGCAAGAATTTCACCTGAAACCTTGAGGGAATTCCATTTGAAAAACCCTGAAGATACGAAGATAACTTTTTTTGATAATGTTGACATTCCAAACGTGAACAAGCTGTCACTTTATGGTCCTGATTTAATTAATACTTCGCTTTTCGAAGATTATTGCAAGCACGGCGATTTGTGGTATGTGGTTGCAAGGTCAAAGGAATACGGATATGTTGTTGGAGTAACAAGGGACGCCTCAGTAACGGTTTTCAACTTAACAGACAAGGAAAAGTATCTACAGTATGTGACAGAGGAGATTTACCCACTGATATTAAAATGAAGCATTGATAACTAAAGATGCAATAAATTAGTGTTTCATAAGTTTTAAAGCCTAGAAAAATAATTGATGATGTGTCC
>CAYXZM010000028.1:0-21800 GCA_964469615.1 uncultured Candidatus Bathyarchaeia archaeon
AGATACTTGGCTGCTTCTTCAAAGCTTAAATGTGGCTTTTCTATAGGCGGCTCATACCGGCGCTCTTTCTTGTTAACAGAACCCCAATTTTTAACCCAAGTGGTCTCTTCGATATTTTCGTCTCTTCCACTCCGCAAGTCCAGTCCATTAAGGTATAGGTGAATAGAAACTGCTGCTCTTTTTCCAGCACCAACAGCTTCAATTATGCTTGCTGGTCCAGTAGCTATATCTCCGCCAGCGAAGACCCCAGGGATTTTAGTTTCCAAAGTTAATGGATCAACTTTTATTGAAGGTGCTCGGGATTCCTTATCCCAAATTTCTTGCGGTATACAAGAGGCTTCGGCTATTTGTCCAAGAGCTGGAATAACCATGTCAACTTCGTATTGGTGCTCTGAAAAGCTTATGGGCACCGGACGTCTTCTGCCACTTTCATCTGGCTCACCTAACCGCATCCGTAAACATTCAACAGCCTTAACCTTACCATTTTCGCCAATAATCTGTTTTGGAGCAACGAGAAAATAGAATTTGACGTCATCCTTCTCGGCTAATTCCACTTCGTGAGGAAGCGCAGGCATTTCTTCCCTTGAGCGCCTATACAAGATCATGACTTCTTTTGCGCCAAGCTTCTTGGCTGTTCTAGCAGCGTCTATTGCACTGTTTCCGCCACCGACAACAGCCACTTTTTCTCCAATATTAACATGTTCTCCAAGGGCAATTGCTTTCAAAAAGTCAACCGCGTTTATTACTCCCTTCAAATCTTCACCTGGTACATTTAATTTCATGCCAAGTTGCGTGCCAATAGCTAAAAAAATTGCCTTATAGCCATCTTTGCGTAAACTTTCAATTGTTATGTCTTTTCTAAATTCTACTCCAGTTTTTATCTCTACACCTAAATCTTTGATGTAGGCAATTTCGTTTGCTACAACAAATTTTTCGAGGCGAAAATCTGGAATGCAATAACGCATCATGCCGCCAAGCTCAGACATACGCTCAAAAACAGTCACTGGATAACCCAACTTTGCAAGTTCATAAGCTGCTGTTAATCCTGCTGGACCTGCGCCTATTATGGCAACTTTTTCACTATGCTTTTTAGCTATAGGTTCTGCTTTGACTCTTCCTTGTTCTCGCTCCACATCTGCTACCATTCTTTTTAGGGCACGTATGGCAACTGCTTGGTCAACATTCGACCTTGCACACGCATCTTCGCATGGGCTGAAGCAGACTCTTCCACAGATTGCTGGGAATGGCATGTCCTTTCTTATTATTTCCACGGCTTCTCGGAATTTGCCTTTTTGAATTAATGCGACGTATGCTTGAACGTTTACGTGTGCTGGGCATGCACTGCGACATGGTGGTAGTTGCCTCTTCACATTTGTTGGGTTTTTACTTGACATTGTTAAACCAGCTTATGTAGAATATTACCGTTAGCTGCGGAATATATTAATTCACCTAAATCAAATATAGCGTAAAATTGACATAAGTAAAACGTCTTAAAATTAGATAGAAAAAGGGGAATGTGAGCTATTCTCGCAATCTTCCTTCTAACTTGTTAACCCACTTATTGTATTCTCGTGCACCAAGCAAGCTTTTGAGTTCTTGCTCCAAGACAAGCGAATTCTTTGGTTTAATCTCTACAATCCAGCCTTCACCATATGGGTCTTCATTTATTATGTGGGGCTCGTTCTTCAGGTTTTCGTTGAATTTGACTATTTTGCCTGTGATTGGTGCGTATAAGTCAAACATGAACATCCATGTTTCAGCAACTCCGAAAGGCTCCATTTTGCTTATTTCTTTTCCAACAGAATCCACGTGAATGTGAGCAATGCCTTTAAGGTGTTTTTGTGCATAGTCGGATACGCCCACTCGAATGTTTCCTTCTGGTGTTATTTGAGCCCAAGTGTGCTTTGGCGTGTATAGTAATTGGGTTGGTGGTGCAAGAAGCTCTTTGCGTTTTTCAATTGGTATTCCTTTAGTGCGCATTAGCTCTTCTAAGCGTAGGCGGATTGCTTCTGAAACAAATTCTGATATGCTTCTGTAGCGTCCTGTTTTGATGGCTTCTTCTATTTCTTTTATTAGTTCTTGTCTTATGCTGACGGTTTTCCATTCGGGTATTTTTTCATTCATTTTTTATCAACCTCCTTTACGTCTGATTGATATATAGCACAAACGGGAAATATATATTTAGTGTATATAAAACATATAATAGTAAATACTATAAAATTATCCTCACTTATGCTCTTTTTTCTCTGCCAAAATTTAACAAATTCCATACACGCTCATGAAAATAATAAATAACAGTCTTCGAAACAAGCTCAGTAATGCCAACAATCGTACCTAAAGCTAAATCTTTGCTAAATATAACTACCAAAATTATCGTTGTCAAAGTGGCAACTATTCTCCAAGAAATTGCTTTGGCTAAACTTCTAATAGGCTTCTCCATTCTAAACACCACATTCTAAGCATTCTTCACCTTACACTTTAAAGCATAAATAATCTTCCCTCAAAACTACCCTAGCCCAATGTGTATATAACAGAAATCAAAAAATACACGAACTATATTAAAGAATACAGAAGTAAATACTATAAAAATGGTGATTTCTTGGAAAGCAGAAAAGTACAGAAAGTAGGATACTCAACAATAACCGTATCCCTTCCAAGCGAATGGATAAAACAAAACAAAATCAACCCAGGCGACATAGTATTCATAATGGCAGAAAAAGACGGCACATTAAAAATAATGCCCAGCCAAATTGCACAGAGAGAAGAAGCAGAAGAATATATAATAAATGCAGATGCTTGCGATGAAAAAGGCTTACTTGAAAGAATAATAGTTGGAAGCTACATTCTTGGACGCGACGTAATAAGAGTCACCTCACCAAACAGAATAGAAAAGGAACATGCAGATGAAGTGCGAAGAATCGTGCGCAAACTAATCGGACTCGGCATTTTAGAAGAAACACCTAAAAATATTCTTTTGCAATGTTCTGTTGACCCAGCAAAATTTAAACTTGACATGTTGATTAGGCGTTTATCCTTAATCGCAGCAACCATTTTATCCGAAGCTATGCAGGCTTTTCTTGAAGATAAAGAGGATTTGGCTGAAGAAGCTATAAGCCGTGAGGATGAAGCTGACACCATATATTATTTGGCGGTACGTTTGCTTCTCTCCGCTCAAGTAAAGCCAGAAATCGCAGAGCAGATTGGTGCGACAGACATTCTTTTTATTCCTGCCACTCGTTTGATACTTCAGTATTTGGAGTTGATAGCAGATTATTCGGAGGATATGGCTAAGAAAATTTTAGAGCTTGGTATTTATCGAGGCAGATTGGCTGATGATTTTGTGGATAAGATTTACCATTTAGGCGAGATGTCCCAGACCATTTTTCAAAAGGCAATCGAATGTGTTTTTGCAAGGGATTTAAAAGTTGCTAATGGTGTCTTGGAGATGTTGAAGGTTCTTGAAGTGGAATCTGAGAGACTTGTGCGGGAGCTTCCTGAAATTCCATATTTAAGGGCAATAATTTCATGCTTAATCAAAATCGCAGATTTGGGAGCTACAATCGCTGACATTGCAATTAATAGAGCATTAGAGCAGCCGGATAAGAGTGTGGAAAGTGTTATTCGCTCTATTAAGCATGCGCGAACTGTGCCTTTGTCCATGAAGAAAAAAGCCTAAACTCATTTGCCACAAATACGTTAAATGTAACATAACAAGGTTAAAAAGCATAAAAGTAAATATTATAAATACAGAAGGCGCTTTCAATTGGATAATTTAGAAGAAGCATTACGGAACATTGACGTTTTTTGTAGGGTATTAGTCGAAAAAATGATGGAAAAAGAAGGAGAATCAGAACGCAACATTGCTCCAGAACCTATTGAAAATCTTCTGCGAAAAAAATACATAATAGAAGAAGGCTTAGAATCAAACCCGTTAACTAAGCATATTATTCCTCTCCCACAACTTGAAGAGCCTCTAATTGACGTCTTCGAAGATAATGATTATGTAAGAGTCTTAGTGCAATGTCGTTGCCGGGAGCAGAAGGTAACAATTCACACTGATGTTGATGGTATGGAAATATGCAAGAAAGAATGTCACAATGAAGATGGCAAAGAAATATGTGTAGATAAGTGCCAAAAACTAGATGTGCCTGTTAGACTGTTGCGAATTGAAGAAATGATGGCGAAATGCCATAACAATGAAGTTTTAGAAGTCACCATACCAAAAGTAAAGAACCCATAAGACGGTTTCACTGAATGATTATTGATGGGAAGTGCCCTTTCGCCTTATCCTAACCTTGCAAGCTTCTTCTTCAGAACATTTTAAACAGGTGTAGACAACATCAAATTCATTCTTCTTTGGATCTGAAGGGTTTACAAAGAAAGCAAAACATTCTTCACCTTTCCCGATCACTGCATCACAACAAAAGCATTTATGTTCTTTCAAAGCGACAACTTTCATTCTTTTCCCGAAAGAACGTGTGGTGAGCAGTTGTTCTTAACGTTTTCTACGAGTAGAACAAGAAAATAATGGTAATAAAGAAGTGGAAAAGTGAATAAGCGGCTTTTCTTATGTGATCTTGTTCAGCACTTTGTCCAATCGGATTTTATGGAAGTCAAGCGCGAGTTCCTTTGGATCTATTCCCAACGCTAGGCTTAGAAGTTCAGTGTAGTGGATAACTGGTATATTGTATTCTTCCTTGTAAGCAGTTTTTATCAGCATCTGTCCAAGGTCTAAGGTTAAGAAGCAGAAAGGGCAAAGCGTAACAATGCAATCGGCGCTTGCTTTAGTTGTGTTGATGATTTTGTCGCGGGCAATCGCCAAAGCAACATCGTCAGCATAACCCCTCAAAAGCCCTCCACAACATTTCAGTTTGTTTCGGTACCAGATGCTTTTTGCGCCTAATGCTTCGATTAAATCGTCAAAGATGTGCGGACGCTCTGGGTCGTCGAACTTCAAAAGCGCGCTTGGTCTCAATAGGTGGCATCCAGAGAACGACGCTACTTTGAGGTTGCCTAAATTTTTAACGACGCTTTTCTTTAAACGTTCTAAACCAACATCGTCCATTAAGACTTTCAAGTAATGTTTTACTTCCTTGGTTCCTTTGAATTCTTTGCCGGCGTTGGACAAGATTTTGTTGACTCTTAATTTCAGTTTTGGGTTTTCTTTCAACAAATTGTTTGCCATGGCTAGGGATTCAAAACAGCCAGTACACAATGTTACAATGTCTAGGTCGGCTTCTTCGGCTAGGCAAATATTATTCGCAGCAATGGCTAGGCTTGTTTCCAAGTCTATAGACTGTAGGGGCGGTGGAGCGCAGCATGTCATGTTGTCTAAGTCGACGAGTTCTATTCCAAGTCTGGTTAAGGCTTTCCGTGCTGACCCTTCATAATGTGGTTGACGAGCGGGTATAGTGCATCCTAAAAAGAGCGCATAACTTGTCATGGTGCTCCTTCCTTCTTCCACTGTATTTTATCGAATCCCGTGGCAGCAAGTATTTTTTTCAACGCGTCCAAGCCTGCTGGCTTAAGTGGCGGTAAGCCGTATTCGGGTCTTTTCTTTTCCACAAATTTGGATATTGGAACTATGCGTCCTTCATTCATTAGTCCAGTTGCGAATTCCGAGTAGATGTTTGGGATGTGTCCTTCTTGGATGGCTATGTTTCTTAACGCGTAGATAACATCTGCTATTTCGACTTTCTGCGGACATCTTTCTTGGCAGTTGTAGCATGAACTGCATAGCCAAATGGCGCTGCTTGTGAGAACTTCTTGTCTCTCGTCTAAAAGTGACAGTCTGATAATGTCTCTTGGGTTGTAGCGTTCGGTGGTTTTGGCAACTGGACAACTGCTGGCGCATGTTCCACATTGATAGCATAAGGTTATGGTTTCGCCGCCTAATTGGCTTCTTATTTCATCCGAAAATGAGTATGCAGATGTTTTCTGTTCTTTTTCGTGTTCCATTATGTTTTCTCCTTCTGCTAGAGTTACATTAGCTGCAGTGGACCGAGCTTTTCTAATCTTTCAGTCATTGTTTGTGCGGCTTCTGCGAATTTGTCACCCTCTATGAAAACCATGTGGAACATTTCTAAACGTTCTGGCTCTATGCCGTATTCCTTTAACAGCACTTTTGCAAGGTCTACTTTCTTTTGAGTTTTTTGGCTACCGACTTCGTAATGGCAACCGTCAGTTTTGCATCCTACAACCATGACTCCTTGAGCACCAGCTTTGAAGGCTTGTAGGAACTGGTAGACTTGTAAGATACCAGTGCATGGGACTTTCATTACTCTAACGTTGGCTGGATACTGAATCATCGCCATGCCAGAAGAGTCCACGACTGTGTGACCACATTCAGAACATGTTATAGCAAGAATCAACGGTTTGGATGTTCCATTCACAGACAAGAGCGCATTCATTTGGGCTTCCATCTGGTTTGGTCGTGAGTGTCTAAGTTCTATAGCATTGACTGGGCATGTGCCAACACAAATGCCACATCCTTCACATTTAAGGTCGGAAACTTGTGCAACAAAGTGGTCTTCACCTTTAGGCACTAGAGTTATGGCGTTGAATGGACAGGTGACTGGACAGAACTTGCAGTCTCCGCAGTACTCTTCATTCACGAAGGCTGTTCGCTGGTCTTTGATTATCTTGCCATTAGACAAGAACTTTGCAGCTTTCATAGCTGCCGAATGAGCGTGCAGAGAACTTGTTGGAGCATCTTTGGGGAAGGTTGCGCCACCGCATAGGTAGATTCCTCTGATTTTTGTTTCTGTTGGTCTAAGTTTGGCGTTGTATTCTTTAAAGAAGCCGTCTTGGTCAAGTTCTATTCCGAGCATTTCTGCAAGTTCTTTTGTGTCTTCTGAAGGCACCATGGCGGTGGCTAAAACTACTATGTCGGCTTCGAGTTCGAAGAATCTTCTTAGGATAGCGTCTTCTACATCTACGACTAAGATGTTTCCATCAGGGTCATGTGAAATTTCAGTGGGTCTGCCTTTAACGAATTTTATTCCCATTTCTCGGGCTTTTTCATAATAGTATTCGTGTTCTCTTCCGGTTGTTCTGATATCGATGTAACAGATTGTAATGTCCGTGTCTGGATACGCTGATTTAATCAGCATTGCGTTCTTCAAAGATATCATACAGCATATGCTTGAGCACCATGGGTTCCATCGCTGGTCACGTGAGCCAACACATTGGACAAAGACAATTCTTTTTGCTGGTTTTCTATCAGAAGGTTTAATTATTTCTCCGTTTGTTGGTCCGAAACCGTCAATCATTCTTGCAAGTTCAAGATTAGTTATTACATCGGGATATTCGCCGTAGTGATATTCTTTTATAACGCTTGGGTCATATTCTTTGAAGCCAGTTGCCACAATTATGCCGCCAACATTAAGCGTTAACTTCTCAGTTTTTTGGTTCAATTTGATGGCTTTTGTTGGGCAAATTTCCACACATTTAGCACATTCTTGGAATTTGCAAGTGCTTTCGTCGATTACGTACACTGGGGGATGAACAGGCGGAGTGTTTATATAAATTGCCTTTCGTGTTTTCAACTTCGCATTATATTCATCTGGCATTTCTACAGGACAGACTGTGGTGCAAAGGTCACAGCAAACACATTTAGATTCGTCAACATAGCGTGGTTTCTTCTCAACCGTAACTTCGTAGTTTCCAGGAACTCCTTCAACCTTGACAATTTTTGAGTTAGTTAATATGTGTATGTTTGGAATTTCGGAGAATCCCGAGCGATAAACGCACTTTCTTGAAGTGTGAGTAATGGCTTTCACATCGGAAGCAGGGGATTGTATGCAAATGGCACAGTCGTCGGTTGGGAAAAATCTGCCAGCACGAGCAGCCAAACCGCCAAGAAATGGAGCTTTTTCAAGAAGATGCACATCAAATCCTAAATCTGCCAAATCTTCAGCAGCTTGCATCCCAGCGATTCCGCCGCCTATCACAAGAACAGACTTAACAGCAGGAAACTCCAGTTTCTCCAATGGCTCAAGAAGTTTTGCACGTTCAATGGCAGCTAAAAGCATCGCTTTGGCTTTTTCCGTAGCTTCAGGAGGCGTATCTCGATGAGGCCATGCACAGTGGTCTTTTAAGTCTATAACTTCCACGAGATATGGGTTAAGCCCGGCTTCTTCTGCGGCTTTCACAATTTTGACTTCGCTAAGTTTAGGAAGAGTTTCCGCTACGACTAGTCGGTTTATCTTTTTGCTTTTGATGGCGTCCACGATGGTTTTTAGTCCTTCGCCTCTCCAGAATTCGTTTCCTCGCACAACAAGAGCTACGCCTGAAACTTTCCTTACATGTTCTGTTAGGGCTTTGAAATCCAGTATTTCAGCGAGCTGCTTTCCACAATCAGATAGGAATACTCCAACTTTTACTTCTTCCATTTTCAATCCCTCACCTTCTCAACGTCTTTACTAAACGCTTTTCGCTGTCGTAAATTTCAACCTCAAGCGGCATATTGCCAACAGCAAAGTGAGTGGCACAAGCAAAGCAGGGGTCGTAAGCCCTAAACGCCATTTCAACCATGTTTAATATTCCATCGTTGACTTTGCCATTGCGTATCAAGCCCTTTGCCGCGTTCTTAATGGACATGCAAATGCCCGGCGCATTATGGGTTGTAGCCACTATTAAGTTGACTTTTTTGGCTAAGGCTCTCTCGTCAAGTATGTAATGGTGAATAAGTGTGCCTCTGGCTGCTTCTACGATGCCTACGCCTTCGCCGGGCTTTCCTGGCTTGTTTTTAATGTCCTTCTTTGTTATGTCCGGATCTGTTATCAGTTCCAGTGCACGTTCAGCAGCGTATAAAAGCTCAATTAGCCTTGCCCAGTGAAAAGCTAATGTGGCGTGGACAGGTTTACCGCCGAGTGTTTTGTACATTCTCTTGTATTCTTCGTTTGCCAAGGGCGTTGCCATGCCTTCAGCAGCGTTTAATCTGCCTAAGGGTCCAACACGGTATATGCCACTTTCAATGCCGTCAACAAATCCGCTCCATCCAACTTTTTTCAGATATGGCAGTTTAACGTAAGTCCAAGGTTCAACATGTTCTTCAATAACATCTAAATATTCTGAAGCCGCAAATTTCACGAATTCTTTCCCGTTAGGGTCTACTACTCGCACTTTACCGTCATAGAAGTTCACGTGGTTGTTTTTGTCAACGGTTCCCATGTAATAGGTTTTAAGCGTGTATGGCTCGCTTTTGACCAAGTTCACGTAATCAGCGTTCTTGAGAACTATGTCATCAAAGAGTTTCAAGCTGAACTTTGCAAACTCCACACAGCTTCTAACCATCGTTTCTATTTCTCGCCTCTCCTCTTCAGACAAAGCCTTAGCGATTCCGCCTGGCACGCAAGCGCTTACTGGGTGAGTGGGTCTCCCTCCAATCATGCCAGTTATTTTTTGTCCATAAGCTCGATGCTTTATCACTTCTTTGCCAATTTCTAAACCAGCTTTTTCTATTACGCCGAGAACATTCCTTTTTGTTGGTGGAGCGTCGGGTCCCACTACAAAGTCTGGACCGCCTAGGAAGTAGAAGTGTAAGATGTGGTCGTAAATGTAGTAGGCGACATACTCTAACTCTCTTAGTTTCTTGGCTGTTTCTGTGGGTTCCACGTTAAAAGCGGCGTCTAGGGCTTTGGCGCTTGCCATGTGATGCGCTACTGGACAGACACCGCAGATTCGGGTCGTAATTATGGGTAAGTCCTCAGCTCTTCTTCCTTCACAGAATTTTTCGAAGCCTCTGAGTTCTGGGACTTGCAAATAAGCGTTTTCCACGTCACCATTGTCATTTAGAAATATGGTTATTTTTCCGTGACCTTCAAGCCGAGTTATTGGGTTTATCACTACTTCTTTCATTTCATCACCTTCCTCTGCAGAATCGAGTTGGCAAGAGAATACTTGTAGAAGGTTCCAACAGGGTCAACAACTTGCCCGATGACATTTAGGTCGGTAGCTATAGATGCAAGAGCACTTATCGCTGCAGCTCCTTGGTCGCTTACGCGTGGTGCAGGACCACCACAGCCAGTGCATGGTATATTCACTTTTGGACATTGCGCGCCGCATCCTGCACGTGTTGCGAGTCCCATGCAGATGACTTGCTGGTCCCAGAAGCATGTCTTGAAATCATCGTCTATTTCGTAGATTCTTTTTATTTCGTGGAGTTTTCGGTCTTTCTTTTCTCTTAGGCATTCGTCGCAAACTGTCTTTGTCGGAAGGAGACTGGAACCTTTCGGTGGGAGTTTGCCGCTTGCTATTGCTTCGAGGGCTTGGAGTATGCATGAAATTGGCGGTGGACACCCAGAGAGGAAGTAATCTACATCTACGGTTTGAGCTAAAGTTTTCACAGTGTCATAAAACTCTGGCAGTTCAAGTTCTCCTTCTTTCACTTTTAATGAGGTTTGGGGAGTTATAGACCGCAGGTTTTTTGTTGAGGGCGTTTCAAAATATGCTCTTTCAAAGATTTTTTCTTTGTTCCAAAGGTTTCCGAGACCTATTACGCATCCGTCGCATGCACATGAGCCGAATGCTACTAGGGTTTTGGATTTTTGTCTTAGGAGTTTTGCCATGTGCTCGTTTTCTTCGGTTCTTATGGCGCCATTGAAGAAGCAGACGTCGATGCTTTTGTCTGGCATTGCTTCTACGTCCTTGTATTTTATGTCTATGGCTACTGGCCAGAACACGATGTCAGCGATTTGTATGACATCGAGGATTTTCTCGTTTATGTCTAAAACGGCGATTTCGCAGCCTCCGCAGCTTGCCGCCCAATAAAAGGCAACTTTAAGCTTGTTCATCCTTTCACCTATTGAGTTGGATTTTGATGAAAGAACATTATAATTGCAGCTTCTATAATTTAAATTTACTTGTTGGTAAATAGAAAATTAATTATAGAATTTTTATGTTAAACTTAAATTAAAAATAATGGAATTGATGTAGCTGGACTTGTGATTTATTCTTTTTTTGCTTATTGTTCCATTTTGAGAGTTTTCTGGTTTTTGACTTTGATAAGCATTTTCATTAATCCAAGCACAGCTTTTCGCAGTCTCTACAGTTTGTATCCTTACACATGGTGAACTTTTTCTTTTGTTATTATAATTAATAAGTTTTTAAAAAGCAAAAAATTATAATTTTTGTTACCAATTACACAAACTATAAACATTATTGGTGAGATCTTTGGAAAAGTTTGATGAAAATGATAGAAGAATCGTTTCACTGCTCATGGAAAACCCAGACATGTCACAAACTGCAATAGCAAGTCATTTGAGACTTTCGCAACCTGCTGTCTATGCAAGAATAAGGCGCTTGAGAAACTCTGGGATATTAACTAGAATAGTCGGCATGAACCTAAAGGAGATAAATTTACATATGGTGAAAGTAGAAATAACTGCTAAAGACCCGTGGAAAATAGTGGATTTTTTTGATAAGTGTCCAATGTTTGTGAATGGATTCATTATCTCTGGGAGACATAATTTGTGCCTCTTTTTTGTAAGCGAAAAACTGCAAGCAATCGAGTGTTGTATTAATCATAACTTAAGGAAAAACCCCGATGTTCTTGATACAGAATCCAATGTAGTGGTAACTCCTGTCAAGGATTTTGTTGTTCCACTTACAATTTATCCTGAAAAACATGAAAAATCTCCTTGCGGAAAAAGGTGTGTGGAGCAACCTTGTTACCCAGATGGAAAATGTTTAGGATGCCCAGCTACAGTGTTCTACAAAGGAAAACTTCTATAATCCTTTCTTTTTAATTACCTAAAACAAGAAAAGCAAAAAAGGGGATGATGGGTTACAAATTGATTATTCGTTCATAATTAAAGATTAAATTGATTATTTCACTGTAATCTAAGATTTTTATTTCTGGGTGAAGCAACTTTGTTAAGCCTCGCAACTCAACATCTTTCTTGGCTGCACAGATTAAAATGCCCTTTTTTATAGCGTCTGCCACAGGAGCGTCATTTCTTCCTTTGCATCCATAGAAAACCGCGTCTTGCAACAAGCATATCCAAATTTCGTCGCCTTTATGCTCCAAAGCCAACTGAATACCTAATGGATCCATATCAGTTATAAAATAAAGAATTTTAGCCATAGCCATCACCTAAAATGTTAAAGTAATATCAGCATCTGCTATCATTTTGAGAATTTCATCGTGTTCCGTTACCGTCACGCCTTCAGCTAAGTCTTCCTTAGTTAATCCACGTTCCTGCAATGAAATCTTGTCAATGTGGACAAGGAGAGGCTTTGCATCTTCTAGCATGGGTCTTGAAAGGAACTCCATGTGACGCTTATAAAGTGTCATATCAGTTTCTTTCAAAAATGCTAGAACGCCGTCTCCTATAGCAACAACTTTTGTGTCCATCGTACTTACTGCAACAGCTGCCCGTAAGCCTTCGGCTGGAAACAGTGACCCGTGAGGAGGTTTCCTTAATATGATGACAATTTTCTTTGACATAAGCGCACCTTCCTAAAAGACAACCAAGAACCTATCGGATTCTTCAGCCATCTCTGCAATGTCAGGTGTTCCAGCTTTTGTAGCGCCCTCTATAGTGTCCTTTGTTCCTCTAACAAGCATGCAAAGCGTGCATAAGCGCACTTCAGTTCCTTTTGCTATTAACTCTCTGAACTGTTTTTCGATGTTGGTGACTCCTGGGACTTCCTTTTGAACTGTCATTACGCAATTTACAGCATCCATATAACAGAAAATTTTGACTTTGTGACCTTTTGCCAATGCTGCTTTTGCCAATTCAACTACGGTTTCTGGGCTTTCGGACTGGTATGGACCAGAAAAGAACAGGAAGCTTATGGTTGCCATAGCTATCTCCTCATCAACAGCAGGTATGCTGCCACCCAGCAACCCATGATTATAGAGAACCCTGCAATAATGCTGCCTATGGCAAGTTGAGGCACTCCACTAAGTATGTGTCCAATATTGCAGCCATCGGCAATCACAGCGCCTATTCCAAGTAGTAACCCCCCGATAAACTGTTGCACAAGTCTTCCAGGGCCAGGTGCCCGCAATTTAAATTCTCTGGCAATACCAGCTGATATGGCTGCCCCGATGACTGCTCCGATAACAAGAAAGGTTTCCCAAGACAGTATATTTGCATCACCTTTAATCAGCGAATTAAGAAACGTTGACCAACCGCCAGTGATTCCTAATGGATAATTTCGCCCTGCAGCTGCCGAAGCTGGAAAAGCTATCATAGCTATTATTCCAATAACTATACCGGTTGCCCACCAAGACCAGCCTCGCTTAAATATTTTCTCAGATAGGCTTCCTTCAGTTTTTTGTCTGCCTCCACGTTTCCAAGTCAAGACTCCTATTCCAATAATCGCAATCACTATAACAATAATCCATGGATCTACACCTATTATGTTAGCAAGCGTTGGGTTTCTATTCGTAGATACCACAAGGGGTCCCGGATCGGTTATAGTTATTTTTGTCGTTGTTTGTAGATATGACTTTATTCCGCTTAGTGCTCCTGAGCCCGTTATGACAGCTGACGACATAAAACCCAATAATGCAACAAAGGAGCCGACCATTCCTTCTCCGACTCTGTATGTTGTTCCACTGGCGCATCCTCCAGCTAATACCATGCCAATGCCGAATATGAAACCGCCAACGATGTTAGCACCCCAAGAGAAGGATTTAGGATTGAGTTGTATAATTCCAAGGCTAGTCATAGCATGAAACCCTAACATCGAAACGATAAGTGCTACTATGACCGCTTTTAGGAGCGTGTATTCTTTAAGAAGGAGTATGTCTCTGAAAGCCGAGTTCATGCAGAATCTGCCGCGTTGCAATGCAAAGCCAAAAAGTATTCCCACTATCAATCCTGAAAGAATAGATGTTGGCTCGATCAAAGTTCCACTTTCCTATTTTATCTTTATTAGTATCTTCCACTCGCTTGTTCCTGTTTTGTCGACTTTCAAGACTTCATGGCCCATTTTTTTGACTGACTCGGGTATTCGTTCTGCAGACAGTGGATAATCAACGAGAACTTCTAGTATTTCACCAGATTTCATACTTTTTACTTTTTTCTGCGTCATCACGTCTGGATATGGACACACTTCGCCTCTAACATCCAAAGTTTCGTTTGGTTTTAATTCTCCACTCATTTTTTATCTCCTCTGGTTATAGATTATAGGCTTTAGCGTAAAAATTATAATTTAAGCTTTTCCATAGTTAAATGGAAAAATCTATTCAAAACTTTCGTTATACCTAAGCTATATTTAACGCAAATAATCATCTGTTAAATATTTATGGAGTCTGTTTCCCTATGTGCCTTTTGTTCGAGATTTGTTTCTGGAGCCTGTGATTTAGCCGATTTCAGAGAATTTCTGAAATCTGTACCTGTGGTTTCTTCTTTGAGGTTTAAAATGCCTTTAACCGTGCCGTCTTCTTGATATTTAAGCGTAAAGCCCATTTTCTTTGTAAGGTCAATCGCCCTATGGTTGTCTAGAAGCATTATGGCATAAAGGGTTTCAACTCCCATATCCTTACAAATTTCAATTGTATAATCCACCATTTTTGTACCTAAGCCCAAGCCTTGCCAAGCGTCAGCCACAATGAAGGCTATTTCGCCGCTTTTTCTATCTGGTTCTAAACTTACTCTAACCACGCCGAGGATTTTTCTCTGTCCATTCTCTGTTAGTTCTGCAACTATGGCTATTTCCCTATCATAATCAATATTGCAGTATCTCACCCGCACTTCATGGGGCGTATCCTTAATTATTTGGAAAAACCTAAAACGTATGGATTCTTCAGAGAAGCTTCTAAACATTTCCAACCATAAAGGCTCATCTTCAGGCTTTATTGGTCTAAGCAGAACCGTGCGCCCATCCCGCATTCTCCACAAAGTTTCATATTTTTTGGGATAGGGACTTATGACTATATGATGATGTGGTTCAAGTTTTTTGAATACGCTTTCTTTGTCTATTACTATGCGTGCATCAAAGGCGAAGGCTTCATTTTCGTTTACGAACAGTGGGTTAATGTCAACTTCTTTTAATTGAGGGAAGTCAACAAGCATTTGCGAAAATCGAACCATTATTTCTTCTAAAAGTTTGATGTTGGCTGGTGGCATGTTTCTATAGCCTTTTAGAAGCCGGTAGACTTTGGTTTCCTCTATGATTCTTCTGACCAATGTTTGGTTTAAGGGCGGAAGACCAATAGCGAAGTCTTTGAAAAGTTCCACACCTATTCCACCCATTCCAAAGAGAATTATTGGACCAAAAAGTGGGTCGGTTTTAGCTCCAATAATGACTTCATAACCTTGTTTCTTTATCATGGGTTGAACAGTAACGCCGAGAATCTCTGCTTCTGGATTATATTGTCTTACTCGTTGCATAATATGTTCAAATGCTTCTCTAACTTCACTTTCGCTGTTTATGTCGAGAACAACACCGCCTGCTTCAGTTTTATGTGTTATTTGTGGTGACAGAATTTTCAGCACGACTGGATAACCAATCTTTGAAGCAATGGCAACTGCTTCGTCAGCTGTTTTTGCTTTCTCTGTTTTCACGACTGGAAAACCGTAGTATTCTAAAAGTTTCTTTGCTTCTGCTTCGTTTAGGATTTCACGATTTTCTAAGGCAGCATCACGCATTATAACCATGATTGGGCGTTTTGGTGGAGCTACATCGGCTGCAAGTTCTTCTGGTGTTTCATAAATGAGCTCTAGGTTGCGTTTATATTGATACATGTAAAGGTATGTTTTGATTGCTTGCTCTGGTGTAGAATATGTCGGAATATTGTTTTCATTGAAGAAGCGGTTTGCGTCTTGCACGACTCCATATCCCATGAATGACGTTAGAATTGCCTTGTTCTGGTATCCTTTATTTTTTATTAATTCAACAATGCTCTTTGCTATTTCAACGGGTTCAGCAACTGCTTGAGCAGTGTAGACTATTAATATGCCATCTACGTTTTCGTCGTTTAAACATGCTTCAGTCACTACTGTATAACGGTCAGCTTTTGCATCCCCTAATATATCGATTGGATTGCCTCTGCTCCAATAAGGAGGTAAAATATTGTTGAGTGTTTGCATTGTTTTTGGACTTAATTTTGCAAGTTTTCCACCCCGAGCTATAAGTGCGTCCGTTGCCATTACTCCTGGTCCGCCTGCATTAGTGATTATGGCAAGATTTGGACCTCTTGGTAGTGGTTGCATACCGAGAACTTCAGCAGCGTTGAAGAGTTCTTCGATTTCGTCGACTCGGACTAAGCCTGCACGCTTGAATGCTGCATCGTATATCATGTCTTCGCCAGTGAGTGAGCCGGTGTGTGATGCCGCTGCTTTGGCACTTTCAGTGTATTTACCTGCTTTGACGACAATTATGGGTTTTGTTCTTGCGAAGTGTCTTGCGGCGCTCATGAATTTTCTGACGTCTGTTAAGCCTTCTATATACATGAGTATGCTTCTTGTTTTCGGATCTGTTCCAAAATAATCGATTAGGTCTCCGAAGTCTACGTCTATCATTGAGCCTATGGAGACGAAGTTGCTGAAGCCTATATTTTCATGTATCGCCCAGTCAAGGATTGCTGAGCCTAGAGCTCCGCTTTGACTGATGAAAGCTATGTTGCCAGGTTTTGGCATTCGACTTATAAATGTGGCGTTTAGTTTTATGTTTGGGCGGATTATGCCAAGGCAGTTGGGTCCGATTATACGTAAACCGTATTTCTCTTTTATTTCCGTGATTTTGTCTTCCAGTGCTTTGCCTTCTGGTCCGGTTTCTTTGAAGCCTGCGCTGATTATGATTATGCCTTTTATTCCGGTTTTTCCGCATTGTTCGACTATGTCTGGGACTGTTTTTGCAGGTGTGGCGATTATTGCTAGATCTACTGGTTCAGGGATTTGCTCTATGGTTTGGTAGGCTTTTATGCCTAGGATTTCAGTTTTGCGGATGTTGATGGGGTAGATTTTGCCTTGGAAACCTTGTTCTGTGAGGTTTTTCATTAGGGTGTATCCTACGGTGTTTGGTTCGTCGCTTGCGCCTATTATTGCGACTGTTTTGGGGTTGAAAATTTTGTCTAGGTGTGTAGTAACCATGAAGGTATTGCCTCTGTTGTTAGGGTGTTGATTAGTGTAGCGGATTAAAAGTTTATGTTATAGGAATTCAGTTTCTTGATGTTGTTGTCATTGTATTTTGTTTATTGTTATTTCACGGATTTTTTTGTTTATTATTAGTTCTAGTTCTAGGGTTGTGTCTGTTAGGTTTGTTATGCGTGTGCATTGGATTATGAGTGTTTGTTGTGGGGGGACTATTATTGTGCCGATTGCTTTGGTTTCTGGTTGTGTTTGTGTTCTTTGGTTTGTTTCTTTTTGGTTTGTGATTAAGGTTTTCCAGTTTTGGTTAATTTTTATTTGGTTTGTTGCTGGATTATGTTGGATTAAGTCTGTGTCTGTTAGAAACGTGATTACTTGTTGAAGTTTACTTTGTGGGATTTGGAGTATTTCCGCTATTTCGTTTGTACTATGCCATACGTTGTCACTTAATAGTGTTATCAATTTTTCCAGTTTTGCGGACAACAGATTACCCTCTTGTAGTTAAATTGGATGCTTATCTGTATTGCTTATAAAATATTAAGAACTTTAAGACCAGAACAATAATCTAGTTCTGGACATACACCTCACTTAACAATTTCACCGTCTATAGGTTTAAATCGGCAAACTCTTTTTATCAAAACCAATACAATACACAAAAGGAGAAAAATATGACACAAAAAATCAACTGGCTCCGAATCCTAACAGAATGCAAAAACAACATAAAAAAGCAAATCACACCAATGCTGAAAACACTAAAACAACCACAACCAAACCTCGGCATAGGTGCTGGAGGCGACCAAATAAAACAAATAGACCTAACTGCAGAAAATGCCATAATAAACACTATAGAAAAACATAAAATCTCATTCACGCTGATAAGCGAAGAATCAGGCATAAAACAGTATGGCAAATCTCCTAATGAGCATTATATAACAACAGACCCAATAGACGGCACAACAAACCTAACAAGAGGAATACCCTTCTACGCAACATCAATTGCAGTGTCAACAAAGCCAACACTAAATACCATACACACCGCACTAGTTACGGATCTACAACACAACATAACATACACAGCCCAAAAAGAAAAACAAGCCTACAAAAACAACAAAAAAATAATCCCATCTAAACACATAACACTAGAAGAAGCAGTAATAGGCATAGACCTAAATACCATTAAAACTCAAAACACAATCTCCTACCTTACAAACCTAATACAAAAAACAAAACACATAAGACACCTAGGAGCAAACGCCCTAGAACTATGCTACATAGCAGACGGCACAACAGACGCCTTCATAGACATACGCGGAAAACTCCGCACAACAGACATCGCAGCCGCATGGCTAATACTCAAAGAAGCAGGAGCAAAAATAACCACACCAGAAGGAAAACCACTAAACGCTAAGCTTGACCCAAAACAAACAGTAAAATTCGTAGCCACCGCAAACAAAGAAACACACAAAACAATACTAAATCTGATAAAAATAAAAAAGGAAAAAAAATGATAACACCCCTATTCCCACACCCAGCAGCACTAATAAGAACACAAAAAACCCGAACAATAGCGATAACAGATCTTCACATAGGATGGGAAATGGCTCTCTCTCAAAAAGGCATACACGTCCCAACGCAAACACCTAAACTCCTAAAAAAACTAAAAAACATCTTATCAACTTACAAACCTAAAAAACTAATAATTCTGGGCGATGTAAAACATACCGTAGCAACCGCAGAAATAAGCGAATGGCACGACGTACCAGACTTCTTCCATGAAATAAAAAACCAAATACAAGAAATTGTCATAATCCGAGGCAACCACGATGGAAATCTTGAACCATTACTACCAGAAAACATAAAAATT
The DNA here is from genome assembly GCA_964469615.1 of uncultured Candidatus Bathyarchaeia archaeon. Classification (GTDB taxonomy): domain Archaea; phylum Thermoproteota; class Bathyarchaeia; order Bathyarchaeales; family Bathycorpusculaceae; genus CAYXZM01. The sequence goes on from CAYXZM010000028.1 coordinate 18,913, forward strand.
CTACCAGCAACAGGCATAACACTAAACGATATCGGCTTCTTTCATGGACACAGATGGCCATCACCAACACTTCTAAAATGCAAAACTCTAATCATGGGACATGTGCATCCCACCATAGCCTTCCGAGACCCCGCAGGTTTTAGAATAACAAGACAGGTTTGGGTAAAGATAGGCTGCAACAAAACTAAGCTAAGCGAAATTTTACTGCAGAAGCATAAGATAAAAAATGCAAACAATGCAAAAGAAGCATTATTTAGGCATTATAAAATTAAACCAAAAACATCACAGCTTTTTATAATGCCTTCATTTAACGACTTCTTAGGAGGCAGACCATTAAATGAGCGATTGTTTGCGGGAAGCGCGAAAGCCGAAAGAATTGTTGGTCCAGTGCTCCGTTCTGAAGCAGTTGATATTAGAAATACAGAAACATATCTTCTTGATGGAACTTTCTTGGGGACCCTAGAACAATTACAAATCCTAAGTTAGTAAACATTTTAGCATAAAATTTATAGATGATAGCTTTCTTCTCATTAACAAGGTGAAAATATGCCATCAGATGAAGATTTTCCAGAATGGTTTAGGAAGAGACGCTATCCATTCTTTAGAGGATGGTTCTTTGAAGATGTTGACAAAATCTTCCGCGAAATGGAAAAAATGATGGAAGAAGAATTCAAAGCATTCTCCTCACATGTACCAAAAGATTACGTTAGAGAACGCAAACTTCCAAACGGTTCAACAGCACGCGAATTCGGCCCATTTGTATACGGCTATAGCGTAAAAATAGGTCCAGATGGAAAACCTGAAATTCGCGAGTTTGGAAATGTCAAGCCAAGTCGTTTAGGTCCTCAAGTGAAAGAGGAACGCGAACCGCTGGTAGATATCATTGAAACTGATGGGGAAATCCATATAGTAGTGGAACTACCTGGCGTCGAGAAAAACGACATAAAACTTCATGGAACAGAGACTACACTAGTTATTTCAGTGGATATTCCGCAACGCAAATATTATAAGGAAATTGTATTACCCGCAAAAGTCAAAGTTAAAGAAGCAAAGACACGATATAAAAATGGAGTTTTAGAAATCACTTTACCAAAAATCGGGGAAGAAAAGAAACCGAAAGGTGAACCAATAAACATAGAATGACCTTTTCCATATTTTTTTTGTTCAATAGCCTTATCCTCAAAAAGCTTGTGCAAATAATGGATAAACACTCGGAAATAGAAACGTTAAACAAAATATGCAAAGAAACTAAGGCAGAGGGGAAATTAACTGGTAAAAATCTGACAAAACTTTACGAAATTTTTGGTCAGCGTTTCACAAGAGCTTTTGAAACCTTGAAGGAAGGTAGAGTAAAAAAGTATGTTTTCAAGCCAAGCAATAGAGTAGTCTGGATTGTTGTAGGAAAGGAACGTGATTACCTAATAATGCCAGAAGCCGAATTCTGCATGTGCGATGATTTTTATTTTCGTGTCTTAGACAAGCAGGTGCACTTGTGTTATCATCTTATTGCACAGAAACTAGCCAAAAATTTGGATTGGTATGAGAATATAGAGGAACATGATGAACTCTATGAATCTCTTATGCTTGAGTGGAAAAAACCAACTGTTTAAATATTTAAACTAAAAATAAAGGGGATATAGGAGAATCTTTAAGATGGGCATAGCTGAATACTTTGAACTACTTAAATACATTCTTATGACAGCAACGTTCATTGCATTAGTTCTGATATTTCTATATGCATTTTATGGCGAAAAGGAGAAGACAACATAAGAAAAGTCTTCAACTCTTCTGCTTCATCGTTTCTTTGCGCATTATAAGAAGCAGTATGATGCTTAAAACTGTCAAAATTATGGTAAGTAAAACAATCCAAGTGATGTCTGGACCAACACCTACAACTATTGGAATTGGTCCTATAAATATAAGGGCACCAAAATTTGTTGAGCCTTCTCCAAAAATGACTGTGGCAAGAATTAGAATTATTATGCCGACTAATGTTATGAAAAAACCCATTATAAATAGTATTAGGATTTTCTGTGATGTGTTAAATTTGTTATTTGAGCAATTTCCAGTTTTTTCACTGAATGCCATTGACTTGTTTCACCTAGGCACTATGTAGAATAGTATTATTAGTATTATGAGTAGTGCTGTAAGCGTTAGCGAAAGAAGCAAAATCGTCTTAATTGATTGTTTATCTGTTCCAAAAATTATGGGGATTGGCCCTATTATTATGGCTCCGCCTCCTTTCATTTTTCCTTCTCCTTTAATGAAGATGAATAGCAAAAGAATCGCTACTAGAATGATGAATATTCCAGTGAAGATTAAAGCCATGCCTAAACCATAAAGTGTTGCTGGGTCCATTTGTTTTTAAACTCCATTTGCCACATTTTAAAACTAGTTAGTGGCTTTTAATAAACTTTAACCTGAAATTATCTTTGATTTCAGCCATGTTGGAAAATGCCTCACTAGCTTTCATTACAATTGTCGCTCATCGACAGCAACAATAGAACTTTCCTCTATAGTCTAGTATTAGAAAAATGTTAAATGCAACTTTTCAACAAATATAGGATTGAAGGAGAAAGGAAAATGAAAAGAAAAGTTTCTGGAATAGTACTGATAATGTTATTAGGCGTGTTTATGCTGGCATTTGACATTCAACCGATCAAAGCTTTTGAGACCATTTACATTAGGGCTGACGGCTCAATAGACCCACCAACAGCACCAATACAAAGAGACGGAGACCTATACACCTTAACTGACAATATTAATAGTGATGCTCATGGAATTGTGATTGAAAGAAACAATATAATATTGGATGGAGCAGGTTGCACAATTCAAGGAACAAAAACTGAGCATTTTTTTGGAATACACGTGCGCGCGCGCAATATAAC
>CAYXZM010000029.1:0-29289 GCA_964469615.1 uncultured Candidatus Bathyarchaeia archaeon
AAGGGGAAAGTTAACAAGGAACTTGTGAAAGAGCTTTCAAAACTTTTTCATAGTGAAGTTAAGCTTGTTTATGGTTTTACTTCCAAAAAGAAGAAGCTGCTAATTTGGCATTTGTGGAAAAGTGATGTTGAACAGATTCTAATTAATATGTAATGATTTCTTATTCTTGCTGAGTCTTGAAGCGCAATATTGCCGCTATTCCACCAAAAGAATTTTTCAACATCTGCCCTTCCTCTGTTTCTACAGATATTATCTCAACATCAGTATTTGTTTGTTCTGCTATCTGCGCAAAATTCTCTATCAGTTCCTGCGTTTCAACAACGCCTAGGGTAGTAGAATTGCATTTTGGACAAGGTTTTCCAACAAGGCTCTGTTCGAAGCTTGTTAGCATTTGGCTTTTCATTGTTTGCTGTTCTTGAAAACCGCAAGCATTGCATTTGACAGTGACTCTGATAATGTCTAGTCCTTCTGAAAGTAATAATGTTCTGATAGCACCTGCTTCTAAGGCTTTTCTAACTTCTTCTTCGCCGTAAGTTGCCATTCCAGTGTCATGTCCCACTTCATAAAGGAATTGTTGCATTATCTTTTTTTCTTCAATGTAACGTATTTTCCGCATGATTTCTGGAGCTTTACCTACAACCTCTTTTACACCCTGCTCATCTACATACGCAGTATCAATTATGTCTATTACCTTCTCTTTCAACATGTAATTCAAGTAGTCACCCTTTTCAAAATCATACTTTGTTGGTCCTGGGCCAGCAATTATTAGACTCTTTAGATTCTCTATTGGTAAAAATGTTTCATTAGCATGTTCACCAACACGCCTAAAATATTCCTGAAGCTTCATATCCCTAAGCCTTTCATATCTTCTGGCTGATTGCCCGCCTGCACGAGTTTTTCCTGGTACACCTGATGTTATTTCTCTGACTATTTGCAGTCTTCTGCCTTGAAGGGTTGCGAGTGTAGCGGCTGAAGCGTCTATCAAGAGTATGCCATACGTCTCTTTTTCTCTAATTAGCTCTTGCAAATGTTCTGTGTGAAATCTTGCATCGCATCTGTAGAGGTAGATGTGAATTGGTTCTGGCGGTATTATTACATATGTTTCTATTCTTTCGCTTCCAGCACCATTCTGTGGAATTGCACCACAGAATATTACAAGTCCATTTTCAGGGGTTTCTTTGAATAGCTTAAGGCGTTGTTGAACTTTGACTATGGCATCCTGAACATTTTTGCGGGTGGTTGTAGATTTTATGTTTGAGGCTGTGCCGTACTCATCTCGAAGCATGTTCATCACTTCACTTATCTGTTTTCCAGGCGGAACATAAAGCGAGACAAGTTCCGTTCCGCGTCCTTCTTTATTTGCTAGCGTGCTCAATGTCTTTTTAAGTCTGAATAGCTCTAGTGAGGTTCTTTTTTTGTCGCTCAATTTTTCCACATTTTTCATTTAAGCAATAAGCTACTTTACATGGCGTTAAATAAGAGTTTAGGGAAAGGATCAGAATGTTTCTAAAACATCTTTCAAAAATGCCTTGTACGGTCCTAATTTCCCACCATAATTCCCAGCGGTAATTCTTAAAACGCCTTGCACGTTTGCAGCGGCTTTTATGCCTTCACTCATAGCCTTCTTAACAGCCTCTAACGTTAAACCATTAATGACAATTTCATAAACGCAATTAGTATTTTCAGGCAACTGTGAATCTGGAACAAGCGCTTTTAGGCTTGGGCAGAAAGGATGATTTGTCGAAGCTTTAAGTTTATACTTTAATGAACCCGCCTTCGAACCAGAACGACAGATTCCGCCAGGAAACGGCAAGATGACATCATTTGCCTTACTCTTTATGGTTCTTGCAGCTTCTTCAGCCGCTTTGAGCCCAGAAGCACCGTCTTTAGCCAATATTAGAAAATTCCCGCCAGCTATTGCTTCTGCTGCACCAAAAGTGTCCTCCACAATGAAGTTACCTTCCATCACTGGGATTTTCCAAACTTTTCTGTTTCCAACCAAGCCCTTCTTTTGAAACCCGTCACCAAATAGCCTAATGCTTCTGCCAACCTTTAATTTTCTTTTTGCGTTTAGCATAGCATCAAAGGCTGCGGTTGTTGGACAAGTCATTATGCACTGCCCTATACGTAGTATCATCTGATTTTTCAACTCAAACCTATTACGATTATAGATTTGAATTAAAATGCCTACGCGATTATCTGGAGTTTTATCCGCTGGCACCATGCCTTCTATACCTGCTTCTGCTGGAGACATAATAACGCTTGTTGCAAAGCCTGTTGCAACTTCAGCTGCTGTCAAAGCCCACTTTTCACTGTCAGCTGTAATCAGCACTCTGCCAGCCCACAAAGGAAACATTTCAGCGAAAGTATCTACAATCTCGCATACATTTCCATTTTCAGCATGATATGCAAAGGTTTTTACATTCATATCTCTTCATCTTCCACAGTTAAAATTACTATGAAGATAGCTAAATGGGTTTAAATGCTTTAACTATGCGTGCCTTATGCTGAGTCAACGAATTTAGAGATTTCAGGGAATCTTACGCAAAAGGATCTCGGACAAGAAGTCAAAGCATACAGAAACAGAATAAAAACCAACTAACGTTCTTTTTCTATTTCGGTGTAGGAAAATTGTAGGTTGATTATTTCTTTTCTCTCAGCCAGTTTATGAATTCACCAATTGCAGTGATAATCACGAACCAGCAGATTATTCCTAGAATTAATGCCAAGAATCCCGTAGGATTGGGACCTTGATATGGCGGAAAAATAAGCATACCCAAGTTTTCTGCTAAAATGAGCCAAATTGTTAGCTTATCTGCCTCTGCATAAGTGAAAAGCCCCCAGATGAATATTCCCTCGGCGATTGCTGTAACTATGACATAAACTGCTGTTCTATACATGCCTCTCATTAAAGTCACAATCATATTGCAGTTAAGAGTTAATTATTTTTTCGAATTCTCAAACAGATTAAAGACTTCATAGAAAAACGCAAAAACGCCATGTTTTTACATGAAGCATCTGTAATTGTGAATTCAGCTTTAGAATATTAATCGACTATTCTGAAATTAAATATTCTGATTCACACTTTTTAGAGTGGGTGTGTGATGGTTGGATTCTAAATCTAAGATTATTCAGGAATCTAAAGTCTTAGCGAAAAACGTTTCTAAAGAAGAAGGAAAAATAGATGCTTGCAAACCATTGTATCTTAGAAGATATGAATAGTTGCATTAATGTATTCTTCCCTAGGCGTTAGTGAGTTGAGCTTTTTCTGCTCAATATGATATGAATAAAAAGGTTTGCTTAATGGCTCATTCTTGAGTCTGTTCGTCCTCTGCTAGGCACTTCAGCTGTAATGGCTTTACAATCTCTTTTCCAGCAAGATTTACAAGAACACACTGAATATCTTCACAGAATTCTCCCAATTCAAGCCTGTGTTTACGCATAAAGTCGTCATAATCTTTGTAGGATTTGTGCAGTGATATCATGAAGGAATCTACTCCCATTCCCCTGCAACCACCAGCCATAATGACATTTGGCTGTTTCTTCAACCAATTTAGTCCTTTCATCCGAGTATTATCATATTTCTCTTTGGAACCTATATGCTGTCTGATTTTTATCAGTGTTATTGCAAATATTTCATATCCAAGCTTCTCCCACACTGGAATTATTGTGTATTCAGCAATTACCTCTTTTTCTAGCATTGTTCTTCTTCTAGTGATTGTTGGCTGAGAAATCCCAATTCTTTTAGCTAGTTGTCTGTCGCTCTGTCTTGAATTCTTCATCAATTCACATAGAATCTGGAAATCAACACTTTTCATATTGCATCATTCAATACATAGCATCATTCAGCTTTTATAATTTATGCAAACATCTACAGACAATTAACTTTTTGAAAACAATTGCCATCATCAAATGCAACGTCCAACGTGAAACATTCTTTCATAAAATATTTAGGGATTTGGCGTGTTAATTGCTAGTTGAGAGAAGAGGTTGAAATTGCAAGAGGTCAAATGCTTTACTGTTAACTTAAACAAAATTAAGGGTAGGGGAGAGTTTGTCTGTCCAAAATGCGGAATTAGGATTTCTCCAGATGATGAAACAGAAAATGTTTATACACTATTGGAACCAGTGATGAAGGGAAACTGTTTAGACAAGATAATTCTGCAATGTAATAAATGTGGAAGCCAAATTCACCTGACTGGATTTCATATTTTGAACAAATTAAGATAATAATCAGTATTATTGCTTTATCATGTACATTTCGGTTAACGTAAAGACAATTATGGAAAAAGTAAAATGTGTCACGGATTTCAATTGTGAAACGTTGACCTAAAACTCTTAAATAATTGCTCCTTAACTGAAAATACAAGGGCCGGTAGTCTAGCTCGGTTAGGACATCCGCTTGACGTGCGGAAGGTCACCGGTTCAAATCCGGTCCGGCCCACCAGAAACCAATTTTTAGTTTAGCTTATCTTACCATTCTTTTGTTTTTTTGTGAGCTTACTGCCCGTTTAAAGGCTCTTTCCATTTGTAATTTTTTGTATTCTTGATAGGTTATTTGTGAAAATGGGTAGAGTTCTTTGAAGCGTTTATAAGTTAATCGTAGGTCAAATTCCATCTGGTCGCTGCCAAATGTTCCGAGGTGCCTTCTTGCTGTTGGTTGAACCTTTTTTATTCCAAATAAGGCAATGAGAATCAGCACTAAAATGATAAGGAACCACATTATTAGGGGAATTATTATTAGACTTTGGTTCATAAGTTATCCGCTTTTTTCTGTTTCAGCAGTTTTCTTTTCTGATTTTATTGGAATTATGGGTGTGCCTTCAAATCCAAGAACATTAAGTATGTCTGCTGATGAGGGAACGACAATTTTGGTTTGCTGTGCAAAGGTGTCTCTTATCACATCTAACTTTTTATTTAGCTGTGCATTCTCCTTGAAGTATTGGTTTGCTGCTTCAGAAACCATTTTGATCGCTTGAGCCTGTGCTTCAGCTACAACTTCTATAGATTTCGCTTCTCCTTCAGCCTTCAGTATCGCGCCTGCTTTTTCTCCTTGGGCTCTGAGTATAGCTGCCTCCTTATCCTGAGCTGCGGCTTCCTTTCTTCCTGTTGCCAAAAGCCTCAGTTGTCTTCTCTCTTGTTCAGCGGTTTTCTGTTTATGCATTGCCGTTTGGATGTCTGGTGGTGGATCTATGCGTTGCAGTTCTATTCTGTTTACTTTTGTTCCCCATTTGTCAGTTGCTTGATCAAGGACACTTCTGAGTTCAACATTTATTTTCTCTCGGGATGTTAAGCAAACGTCCAGAGACATTTCACCTACAATGTTTCTCAGAGTGGTTTGTGCCAACTTAACTATGGCAAGTTCAAAGTCTTCTACTTCATAAAGTGCTTTCCTCGGATCAATAACTTGATAATAAATTACAGCGTCAATCGTCACTACTACATTGTCTTCGGTAATAATCTCCTGAGGTGGGACATCTATGACCTGTTCACGCATATTAACCCGAAACATTCTTTGGACAAATGGAATTACGAATCTAAGTCCGGGATCCACTGTCTTTTCGTAGGCGTTCCATCGTTCTATTATGCCTTTCTCATACTGATTGACTTTTCTAATTCCTGAGACCATAATCAAAACTACTACTGCAACTATGGCTACTATGGCAATCAATATTTCTTCAAACATTTTATGCTTCAACCTCCTCCACTATTAGGCTGACTCCTTCCACCCTCACTACCCTTACTTTTGTTCCTTCTTTTATAACTTTGTTTTGTTCTGGTCGGCAAAACCATAGTTCACCCTTTAGTTTTATTACCCCCCCATTAACAGGATCTATATCAGTTTTCGCCACTGTCTCCATGTCTAACAGAGCATCTACATTTGTTCTTAATGGTTTGACATTCAACTTCTCCAATAAACCTCCACCATGAATTTCCTCAACTTTGAAAGTGCAATCTTTTAAATGGTTTAATCGTCTTACAAGTTCGCCGAGATTATCAGTATTCACGTGTAGAAGGAACTCCCCGTTTTTACGTTTGAGCTCAAAAGTTGTCTTGTATTGTTCCGAAAACTTGTCAATCAACTGCGCAAGTTTTAATTCATCTGCATGTACAGTGAGGGTGACTCTCATCATTATCAAATATCAACATGTATTAACTTATATAAATAATTATCGACGCTTGTCGCCTATTATTGACGATCATCCAGTTTATAGCTAAAACATTTTTGGCTTTGACATAGATCCTTTATCTGATCACAAGCGGCCAATAGTGTTTATGAATGCATTTTCTGAACCAAAACAGATAAAAACGTGAATATTACCCTAAAAACGAGAGATAGGTGGATTTATGCCTTCAGAAATCTTTGATGTTGAAAAGTTTGTAGAGATAAGTGGACGTGCAGAGTTTTGTGCAGTGAAAAGGCTTAAGGCTGTTGTTAAATTGAAACTTCGAACGGCAAAGAGGCTCTACACATTGAAGGTTGAACCTAATAGAGCTGAAGAAATTATTAAGAAACTTCAATGTGAAATTCGCGAAATATAAATCGCCAAAAAGCGTTCTATTCGAGAACTTTGGAAGAATACATTGTCTTATAGTAAATAAAAAATAAAAGATGGCGTTTTAAAGCTATTAGCTTCTGAACTTTTGAAGCCTTGTTAACAGCTCTTTGTCTCCTTCATAGTCTCCAGCGCATGTTGCAATTACGCCATCCACAAAGCCTTCAAGTTTGCTTACCACCTCTTCGACGCGATTCATGGCTGCTGCGACTGGCCATCCTATCATTTTCACCATTTCTGCGTTTTTAGGTGTTCCCACGAGGAAGTATGTGTATATGGGCTTGTTGAGGCGTTTGCATTCTTTTGCCACATTCTCCAGTGTTGGGAAAGATTTTTCTTCAATTCTCATGAAGAAGACAAAGTCCCATGGATCCTTCACTCGAGCGATGGTTTCTTCAACGGTTCGGCGTGCGGTAAGCAGACATCCCAATTTAACGTTTTTTAGGCGTATTGTTGTGCGTAAAAAGTCTCGAGCTTCTTCAGAAGATTTCAACATTTTTATGGGTTCTCCATATTTGGGAACATCACCCATAGTAAGCACAAGCCCATCGAGAGCCACAGCATCAGCAGCTAAAGCCAAGCCTCCAACTTCAACAGGTCCCTTATAATGAAGTATGAATATTGGTATAACCATTTTGTCTGGATATTTGGCTTTAAGAACGCAACCAACGGCTGTGCCACTTGGCGCAGGCATTCCGGCAGCGCTATCAGTTATGTTCCATCCATCAACTAAGTCCTTAACTTCTTCAGCGAGTTTGAGAAATTTACGTGTTGGAACAAACTCATGCAATATTTTCATTCAGGCATCATCTCGCCTTTAAGAGAAGACTATAATATAATTAAAACTTTTGCATATAAGTGCAAAAACTGTAAGGTTTAATATTCTATTCCAGATTCTACTCTTCACCATGTAAAATCGAAACATGTGTGGAGCTTGCGGTGAAAAATGTTAGGCAGTTATGTTACGGGAACTCTTCCCAGACCAAAAGAGCTTATTGAAACAACCAGAGCCTACGACAGAAAAAGAGTCAGTAAAGAAGAGTTCGAAAGAGCCTTCAAAGAAGCCACAATCAAAATCATAGAGGCTCAAACCTCTGCAGGAGTCAGTTACATCACTGATGGCATGCTCAAGTGGCAAGACCTTTTGAGACCTTTCACTGAGAAATTAGAGGGTGTGAAAATTGGAGCCCTTGCCAGATGGTTCAATAACAACACGTTTTATAGAAAGCCTATAGTCATAGGGGAGATATTGCGCAGAAAAAGCATAACTGTAGAAATGTCAAACATGGAATGTCTTCCAAGAAATGTTCCTTGGAAAGCAGTTTTGCCAGCGCCTTATACACTTACAAAGTTGTCTGAAAACAGCTTTTACAAAGGCGAGACAGAATTGCTGTTTAGATACGCCGAAATTCTGAGAGAGGAAATTAAAAATCTTGCTGAGAATGATTTCAAATATGTTCAGCTAAGCGACCCGGCACTTGTCTATAACCCCTTCAAAGATCCAGTTTCAAAAGATACACTTGTCGACGTTAACAATGCATTAGAAACGGCTGTAAAAGGTGTAACTGTGAGAGTGTGTTTACAAACGTTTTTCGGAGATTTTACTCAAATTCTCCCCGAAGCCCTAGGCTTTCCTGTTGGGGATTTTGGCATAGACCTATACGAGACAAGTTTGGAAAAACTAAAAGAGTATACTTTCGATAAAGGCGTGGCTTTGGGACTTATAGACGCCCGCAGTTCTCTATTAGAAGATGAAAAAGAGCTTGCAACAGTTGCTAAGGAGCTTATAGAATCCATCTATCCATCAAAAACGTACGACGTTTTCATTTGTCCAAACTGTGACTTAGAGTTTCTACCTTGGGAGAGAGCAAAAGAGAAAATTAGGGTTATAGCCAAAGTGGCGAAAAACCTCCAGAACGAGTGGAGCTGAAATGAACAAGCTTTTTCCAACTCAAGAAATAGGAAGCCTTGCTAAACCAGCATGGAGGATTAAAGGCTACAGGGGCGAATCTCTTTCAAAAGAAGAAATTGCAGAAGCGGTGAATTGGGGTGAAAGACTAGGTATAGAAAATCTAGAAGCGTTGGTTGAAATTTTGAAGAAAAACGAGCGAACTCCTATAGATAGACGCTCTTTGCTTCAATGGTCGGCAAAGTTTGTCATCCGCTTTTTTGAGGCTGTGGGGCTAGATGTGGTGTTTGATGGAGAGCAGTGGCGTTCGGAGATGTATGAGCACGTCATAAGAAATGTTGAAGGCTTCGAGTTTCTGGGTTATGTAAAATCTTTCGACTATAGATATTTTAACAAGGCTGCATGTGTAGATAAACCAAAATATGTAAAATCCTTTTATGTTGAAGAATTCATTTTCACGAAAGAGAACGCCAAGAAAATGGCAAAAGTGCCCTTTACAGGACCTTACACGCTTGTCGATTGGACATTTAACGAATACTATGAACGGAAGGCTGGAGGCAAAATAAAGGACTTTAAACAGAGGAAAACCGTGGCGAGAAGGGAGTTCATCTTCGATCTAATAAAGGAAGTTATTAGACCGGAAATAAGTCGTCTAATAGATGCTGGAGCGAAGTGGATTCAGATAGACGAACCTGCTGCAACAACAAACCCTTCCGCCGAAGAAATGGAATTATTCGTGGATGCTTTCAATGAAACTGTTAGGGGGTTTAACTGCACTTTCAGTCTCCACAACTGCTACAGCAACTACAAGATACTGGCGAAATATGCTAGTCGATTGCGAAATTGCAGTCAGCTAGCCCTTGAATTCGCTAACAGAGACAGCAGACAAGTGGGAATAGGGGAAACGAGGATAGGCTATAAGGAGTTAAAATTTTTTGAGGACTACGGCTTCCGTGGAAAATACGGGTTAGGCGTTGTGGATGTCCACACAGACTTCGTTGAACCGGCAGAGCTTATAAGAGATAGAATACTCAATGCTGTAAGCATTGTAGATGACCCAAGCAGAATATGTGCGAGTACAGACTGTGGATTAAGAACACGAACATGGGAAATAAGCTTTGCAAAACTCAAAAACATGGTTTTGGGAAGTGAACTGGCAAGAAAGGAGTCGTCATAGATATGCCTCTTTTACTTACATTTAACTGAGCCTCATTTTAAAATGGAAATCATGAATTGTAAGGACATGCATGCAATTCAGAACATGCACATGCGATTTCCAGTGATGTTATAGCGACGGTTTAGAGTGGAATAAGCATAATGATTCATGTTGGCAAGTTTTGTCCTCTTTTTCTTATCTCAATTTAAGTTTGTGGCACATTTTTCGGCTTAGTATTGCTGCAATATTGTCGGACGTTTCTGCGGTAACTTTGCTTTTAATTAGCCAAAACAAAAGTCAAGCTATTTTAGGAAACGTAAATAAGCTTGCAAAATTTAACCAACTCGGGGAAAAATGTGAAGGTTGCGGTTTCTGGCAAGGGTGGTGTTGGGAAAACCCTAATTGCTGGCGGTCTTGCAGTTTCCTTTGTTAACAAAGGCTTAAAGACAATAGCTATTGACGCTGACCCTTCACCAAATCTTGCCTTGACTTTAGGCTTATCACCAAATGATGCGCGAAAGATAATTCCAATATCAGAGAATAAGGAGTTAATTGAATCTAAAACTAGCACTAGCTATTCTGGTGTTTTTCGCCTTTCTTTCTCAGTTGATGACATTGTCCGTGATTTTTCAGTTGAAACTCCCTTTGATGTAAATTTAGTTATAATGGGTACAGTGCAGTCTATGGGTTCTGGATGCACTTGTCCAGCAAATGCCGTTGTCCGTGCATTGCTTCGTCATTTAGTAGTTGAGCGAAACGAGGCGGTCATTCTTGATATGGAAGCTGGAGTTGAGCATATTGGCAGGGCCACAGCAAAACATGTAGATGTCATGCTAATTGTTACTGATGCGAATTTAAAATCTCTTGAAACCGCTAAGCGCATTTATGAATTGGCTGTAAAAGGGGGAATAAAACGGATTTTTCTGGTTGGAAACAAAATTGCAAATGAGGCTCAAAAAGAAGTCATTAAAAATTATGCTGAGAAAAACAGTTTAAGAATACTGGATTTTGTGCCCTTTGACCAAAAAGTCGTAGAGGCTGAAATGCGAGGGGAAACTCCACTCAAAAACAGCGAATCTGATGCTGTAAATGCTATTAAACAAGTATGCAGTGAACTTATGACTATAAACAGTTAAATAAACTGCAAAAAGCCCTATTAATTATGTAAGGAGACATAGAAGCTCGTGAAGAAAATTGTTGTAATAGGCAGAGGAGGAACAGGTAAAACAAGTTTTGTAGCTTTGATGGCTAAATATCTTATTGAAATTGGTGCCTCGCCCTTGTTGTTAGTGGATGCTGATCCTGATCAGAACTTGGGCGAAATGGTTGGCGTAGACTTAGCTGAAAAGGGGAAAAAGACAATTTCTGAATTGCTTGTGGAGACTTTTCTTGAACAAGGTGGAACAACAGTTGGTGTTCCTCCTACAGAGCGGATTGAAGGTAAGATTTGGGCAGTTGGCATGTATGAAGGTGAATCTTTTGATTTCATTGCATTAGGAACCAAGTGGGTTGAGGGATGCTATTGTCTTCCGAATGCAGCCTTAAAAGGCGCATTGGAATCTTTAACTAAAAATTATGAGTATGTACTAATAGATTCGCCTGCAGGTCTTGAACATTTGAATAGAAGAATAACTTCAAAGGTTGATGACATTTTTGACGTTCTTGATCCATCTAGAAAATCGTTTGAGCATGTTGAACGTGCTTACCGTATAGCAAAAGATGTTAAAATAGACTTTAAAAACTTTTATTTAGTCGGTGGTTTTCGGTTTCCTGAAAGTTTAGAAGAGAAGGCTAAAGAGTCGTTAAAACTTGAGTTTTTGGGTAAAATTGCCTTCGACGAGAAAGTTGAGGAGAATGTTATTTTGGGAAAATCTTTGCTGACTTTGTCTTCTGAATCTTCAGCTTATGTTTCTTTGAAGAGAATTATGGAAAAAGTTGGCTATGTTAGGCGCTGAAGGTTTGCGTCAGATTCGAATTATATTTAGTGGAAAAGTCTTCTAGAAAAGCTTAATAATTCTGGCAGTAAGGATACATTTTCTAAACCTATCGGTTGTGTTCATGCGTGAGTAGAAAAGGTGTTAACGTAAAAATCGACGAACTCAAGACTGATGTGGGGTTTATTAAAAATTTTCAGCTTTCAATTGGCAAAGTAATTGAAGAAAAATGGACTGAACCAATGGGGCCAACACCGTTTCCATCTTTAACTGCCTTAAGAGAATGGGACATGCTTCTTCTTCAACGTTATAAGCCTTTTTACATGCCTTTTTGTGATGTTTGTTGCCTATGCACCTTTGGAAAATGTGACCTAACAGGAAACAAGCGGGGTGCATGCGGAATTAACATGGCGGCTCAACAGTCAAGAATTGTGCTTTTAGCATGCTGCATTGGTGCAGCAACGCATATTGGTCATGCGCGTCACCTTGTTGAACACTTGATCGAAAAATTCGGTCACAAATACCCCATTGACATAGGTGGATTAAATGTTAAGGTTGAGGCGCCAGTTACAAGGCTTGTCTGCGGAGTTAAGCCTGAAACGCTTGGAGACTTGGAAGAAGTATTAAATTATGTTGAAACTCAACTTACTCACCTTTTATCTGTTGTGCATACTGGGCAAGAAGGAAGTAATCTTGATTTTGAATCAAAAGTTTTTCATGCAGGTATGGTTGACCAAGTTGGCATGGAAGTGGCCGATATTGCTCAAATAGCTACTTATGGCTTCCCAAAAGCTGACCCAGAAGCTCCACTTGTAGATTTGGGATTTGGAACCGTAAATATAGAAAAACCTGTGATTCTCTGTATTGGTCATAATGTTGTGCCCTCCGTGGGAATAATAGATTACATGAAAGAGAATGGACTTGACGGCGAAATCGAAGTTTGCGGACTTTGCTGTACAGCACATGACACAACAAGATATTACAAACGGGCAAAAATTGTCGGTCCAATATCGTGGCAACTGCGCTTTTTAAGAAGTGGCGTTTCAGACGTCGTTGTATTAGACGAGCAATGTATAAGGACAGATACACTCCTTGAATGTCAAAACGTTAAAGCACCAGTAATTGCTGCCTCAGAGAAGAACTGCATGGGGTTGCCAAACCGTACAAACGATCCTACAGATGCAATAGTGGAAGACTTGATTAGCAGGAAAATACCTGGAGCTTTAATTCTTGATCCTGAAAAAGTTGGAGAGGTGGCTGTAAAAGTTGCTTTGAAGGTTGCTCCTCTGCGGAAAAAGTTGAAGGCAATTCCTGAAGTTGAAACTGTTATTCAAAGGGCAAAAGAATGCAAACAATGTAATGACTGCAGAAGAGCATGCCCGCAAGATTTGCATATTCCAGAGGCCATGAAAGCTGCAGCGGAAGAAAACTTGGCGAAGTTTGCAGACTTGTACGAGTTGTGCATTGGATGTGGGCGATGTGAAGAAGCGTGCACAGTTGGCTTACCGGTTCACAGTTTTATTGTGAAGGCTGGAGAGAAAAAACTGAAGGAAGAAACTTACAAGATAAGGGCTGGAAGAGGAGCGATACAAGACGTTGAAATAAGGAATGTTGGAAGCCCAATCGTACTTGGTGAGATTCCCGGAGTGGTCGCCTTTGTTGGATGTGCCAACTATCCTAAAGGCGGGGAAGAAGTTGCTGAAATGTGCACAGAATTTGCCAACAGACGCTACATAGTTGTAACCTCTGGATGTGCAGCAATGTCTGCTGGTATGTACAAGAATGGAGATGGAAAAACACCTTATGAGACTTTTACAGGTGAATTCGCTGCAGGGGGAATTGTTAATGTTGGTTCTTGCGTTTCAAACTCTCACATTGCGGGGGCAGCAATGAAAATTGCAAGCATTTTTGCTAAGCGAAATTTAAGGGCTAACTATGAAGAAATAGCTGATTATATATTAAACCGTGTTGGTGCAGTTGGCGTAGCGTGGGGTGCAATGTCACAGAAGGCAGCGTCAATCGCAAGTGGATTTTGGCGTCTGGGCGTGCCAGTTATTGTTGGTCCTCATGGCACAAAGTATAGGCGTATGCTTCTTGGTAGATCAGACCGCGAAGAAGACTGGTATGTTTATGATGCAAGAACTGGCGAAAAAGTATATGTTGGACCTGCGCCAGAGCATTTATTCTACGCCGCTGAAACGAAGGAGGAGGCAATGGTTATGATAGCCAAGTTTTGCATGAGACCTAACGACACCACGAAGGGTAGAGCCATTAAACTTACGCATTACATAGATTTGCACAATCGGCTTTATGGAACAATGCCCGAAGATATACACTTGTTCGTGCGGACAATTGCTGATATACCTGTAACCATGAAGGATGAAATTATAAGGATTCTTGAAGAGAAGAACTGGAAAGAATCTGTTATTCCTGACCCGACGCTTTTGCCTCGGATGATTAGGCAACGGAAGGAGTGAAAAAAGACATGGCAACAGCTGAGCCTTGGCAAACTGCGGAAATTCCTGGACCTAAGAAGGCTTTGGTTATAACGAAGCCTGAAGTTGTTGTTGCAATGATTAAGAAAGCGAAACGTCCAATTCTTGTTGTGGGGCATAAGGCTGGGGAAACCAGAATTGGAAACAGAAGGTTAATTGATTATTTGATTAAGCTAGCTGAAAGAGCAGCAATTCCTGTAATAGCTACAGCGCACACTATTAGCGAATTTTCTAAGAGAGGCTACAAGCCAATGGGTTTGATGTCTGCTGTGGATATTGGTAATAGGCTTGTAGATTCTGGATGGATGGGAGTTGATGGTAAAGGGCAGTATGATTTAGCCTTGTTTGTTGGGCTTCCATACTATATGGAGTGGACTATTCTTTCTGGATTGAAACATTTCGCTCCAAATCTTAAGACTATTACTTTGGACAATTTTTATCATCCACATGCTAGTTGGTCTTTTCCGAACATTTCCGAAAAGGAGTTGGTGGAGAATCTTAAAACAATAATTAGCAAATTTGAAGAAGAAGGAGGCAAATAGAAAAAATGGCAATGTTTAAGGATATACCAGTCGATGTAGGCGTGATCTATGAAGGCGAAAGAATTCGCAGAAATGATATGTACGTTGAATTCGGTGGACCAGATATAAAAGAAAAATTTGAACTTGCAAGAGTGAAAAAACCAGAAGAAATCGAAGATGAAAAAGTTTCCATAATAGGACCTGACATAAAAGATATGGAGGAAGGAAAAAGCTACCCCTTCGGCATACTAGTTGAGGTTGCTGGCGCCAAGCTTGAACCAGAACTTGAGGGTGTAATCGAAAGGCGCATACATGCCTACTGCAACTTTATAGAAGGATTCATGCACTTGAACCAGCGGTATGACATTTGGCTGAGATTGAGCAAAAAATCGTTTCAGAAAGGATTGAATTCACTTCAATATGTCGGAAAGGTTCTGCACAGACTCTTCAAAAGCGAGTTGCCAATCATTGAGAAAATGCAGGTAACTTTCTTCACAGATGCTGAAAAAGTTAAGGAACTCTATTCTGAAGCATTACAGATTTACGAAGCAAGAGATGCTAGGGCAAGAGGCTTGAAGGATGAGGAGGTTGACAAATTTTACGGCTGTGTCTTATGTCAGTCTTTTGCTCCAACTCATGTCTGTGTCATAACGCCTCAGCGCTACTCAAATTGTGGAGCCATAAGCTGGTTTGATGGGAGAGCTGCAGCAAGCATAGATCCGAAAGGACCAGTATTCACTATAGAACGTGGAGAATTACTTGACCCAGTGAAAGGTGAGTATTCTGGTGTAAACGAGATTGTGAAGAAGAAATCTTTGGGAGAAATCACAAAGGTCTGGCTTTACACTGCTTTTGGTTATCCACACACTTCTTGCGGCTGCTTTGAAGGTGTAGCCTTTTACATTCCTGAAGTGGACGGATTTGGCATTGTGCACAGGGGTTATAAAGATGTGACTGTTAATGGATTGCCTTTTTCAACTCTCGCCGATTCTACTGCAGGTGGACGCCAAGTAGATGGTTTTCATGGAATCTCGATAGAATACATGCGTTCTCCCAAATTTTTACAAGCTGATGGCGGATGGAAACGAGTAGTCTGGATGCCAAACGAAGTGAAAGACAGAGTTAAAAGCTTCATTCCTTCTGAGCTTGTGGATAAAATTGCCACAGAAGCTGAAGCAAAAACAGTTGATGAATTAAAGAGTTATCTGAAAAATCATGAGCATCCGGTTGTGGCAAACTGGAAAGAAGAAGTCGTTGCAGTTGAAGAGGCTTTGCCAGCTGAAGCAAAAGAAGAAGAGAGAGCGCCGATGGTTCCAATTGCTAGTGCAGCAACTTTGCCTATAACTGCTGGCGGCTTCAAAATTATCTTGAAAGATGCAAAAATCTACGCTAAGAAGGTTATCATACGTTCTATGAAACATGAAAAAACTGGAAAAGGAGAATAGGAACTTGGGCGAAAAAAAGCAGGAAGAAAATGTTTTTGGGCTTAAGTTGTCTCCACGTTTGATGGAGCTTCTTGCAAAGCTTCAAGAGATTGAACTTGAAGATTTTGAGATGAATGTAGGCGATTTAGAGATTTGGCTTCAACCAGGTGCTGTTGCAACTCCTACTTTTGTTTTGCCTAAAGTTGCTGCGCCAGTGAAAGCTAAACCCGCAGAGATTCTTGAAGCAGAGTTTATTCCACCAGTTGAGACTTATCCTGGCAAAGTTGTTGAAGTTAAGCTTGGCGCTACTAAAACTGAAGGCGGGACCCGTGGCAAGATGCATATTATTGGAGGTGAAACATCACCAGCCTTTTACACATTTGAGAGGCCAGTTGCGCATTCGCCTGTGATTACTTTGGATGTTTTTGATATGGAGGTTCCACTTGCAAAGGCTGTTAAAATGCACGTGAAAGATGTCATAGGCAATCCTGCAGCTTGGGCTAAGCTTGCTGTTGAAAAGTTTGGTGCAGATATGATAACTATTCACCTTATCAGTATTGATCCGCTTGTTAAGGATGCTTCGCCTAGGGACGCAGTTAAAACTGTGGAAGAGGTTGCGCAGGCTGTGGATGTGCCACTGGTTATTGGTGGATGCGGTGATCCAGTGAAGGATGCAGATGTTTTTGAGGCTATTGCTGAAACTTTTGCTGGTGAACGGTTTTTGATGAGTTCTGTAACGAGGGATATGGATGTTGAACGTTGTGCCAAATTCATCAAGAAATATAGGCACGTTGCCTTGTCATTCACGCCTATGGATTTGAACCTTGCAAGGGAGCTTAATCGTAGACTATATGATTTTCTGCCAAAAGAAGATATTGTCATGGATTTGACAACAGCCGCTTTGGGTTATGGTCTTGACTATGCTTTCACCAATATGGAGAGAGCTAGGCTTGCGGCTTTAATGGGTGATCCAGAATTGGCGCATCCAATGTCTTCTGGAACAACAAATGCTTGGGCTGCACGGGAAGCATGGCTGAAAATGGCTCCTGAATGGGAGCCCCGCGAGTTGCGTGGCCCTTTATGGGAAGTGGTTACTGCTTTAACGCTTTTATTGGCTGGAGTTGACTTGTTTATGATGATGCATCCTGCAGCGGTGAAAACTCTTAAGGACATTACAAGCCAACTGTTGGGCGAAGGTTCTGGCAACGCTGATAGACTTGTTGAATGGGTTTCTACAAAGATTTAAAGTATAGGAGTGTTATATGCATGAGTGATAGGGAAGCTAAAGGAAAAGTTGGAATTAGAGAATTAAGTCCCATTGACGTTTACAAGCTTTTGCCTAGAACAAATTGTAAACAATGCGGTGAAGAGAACTGTATGGCTTTTGCAACCAAAGTTGTGAACCGTGAAGTACCCATAGAAAAGTGTCCTCCACTGCTTACTAAGGAATTTGAGAAGGCTTATAGACAATTGAAGGAGATGCTGAAGCCTGCAGTAAAAGAGATTGCCATTGGCACTGGCGATAGGATCGTGAAAATTGGCGGAAAGCTGGTAATGTACCGTCATGAATTTACTTATTTTAATCCAACAGCATTTGCTATAGATGTTACTGATGAAATGTCTGATGAAGCAATATTAGAGAGGATAAAACGGACAGAGAATTTCAGCTTTGAATATATTGGACAAACTTTGAGGCTTGACATGATTGCAATCCGCTCCACTTCTAATACTCCTGAAAAGTTTAAGGCTGTCGTACAAAAGGTTGTTAAAAACACTAATTTACCAATGATTCTATGCTCGTTAAATCCCAATGTTCTTGAAGCTGGCTTGATGATTGCGTCGAAATCGAGACCACTATTGTATGCGGCGACGAAAGACAATTGGCAAGAGATGGCGGAACTTGCAATGAAATATAATTGCCCACTAACAGTTTTTGCACCAAACAATCTCAAACTGCTTAAATCTTTGACAAAGACTTTGCTCAATTATGGTGTTGAAGATTTAGTGCTTGATCCTGGCACTTTTTCAGGCAATGGTTTAGCTGATACTTTGAATAATTTTACGATGATTCGTAGGGCTGCATGTAAAAGAGGAGATGAACTTTGCAGTTTTCCTTTAATCGGTGTGCCTATGACTGTTTGGATGGAAAGGGACGGAACTCCTGAGGAAATTGCCAAATGGAGAGAAGCCTATTTGGCTTCGTTGCTTATTGTTCGTTTTGCCGACATCATAATATTGCATAGTGTTGATGGGTGGTCCCTTCTTCCAAACGTTATATTAAGGCAGAATATTTACACTGACCCAAGAAAGCCCGTGGCAGTTGAGCCAGGATTGAAAGTTTTCGGTACACCAGACGAGACTTCACCTGTAATGTTCACGACAAACTTTGCCTTGACATATTATACTGTTGCTTCAGACATTGAATCTGCGAAGGTGAATGCATATTTACTGGTTGTGGATACGGAAGGCATAGCCGTAGACAGTGCAGTGGCTGGAAGAAAACTAACAGCAGAAAAAGTGGCAGATGCTCTGAAGACTTCAGGAATTGAAGGTAAAGTTAAACATAGAAAGCTGATAATTCCTGGGAAGTCTGCACGTTTAAGCGGGGAAATTGAGGAGTTAAGCGGTTGGCAAGTGCTTGTAGGCCCCAGAGACTCTTCGGACATTCCAAAATTCCTGCAGGAAAAATGGCAAACCCAAACATGATTCTGGTTTAGACTCGTTCTCTCTTCCATATGTTGTATGGACATTGTCTCCAGCAGTAATTGCTTCCCTTAAAAATGCAATTTTGACATTCGGTTCTGTCAAAAAGCTTCCGCTTGCTCACAAATAATCCACACCACTATAATGAACATAGTTGCACTTCTAGTTTGTGCTTGAATAACTTCATTCCTCAGTGAAAATGTCTAAAGAGCTAAACAGGCTCAAGACTTAGCATGAGATAGCTCTAGCATCATTGTTCTCTTTTTACAATTAAAGAAAAAATCCAATCTATAAAAGGAAATGCCATCACAATTTACAGAGCATTAGAAGCCTATCACTAAAGTTTCAGTTGTTTGCACTCCTTCAATGCCTCTAATACAGTCTGCAACCAAATTACCCAGCTCCTCAAGTGACTTCGTTTCGACCCTAACGACAAAATCCACACGTCCGAAAACGCCATAAATCTCTTTAACACCCTTAACCGCACAAAGCTTCTCCTTGACACTTTTCATAAAGTTCAAAGTTTCACTTGAGCCCACGCGGACAAGAACAAAAGCTTCAACCATTCTGAAACACCATTTAAATCATGGTTACTCCATGTATAAAACATTTGCTAAAAATTAAAGAGTCAAAAATCAAATTTTAGTTTCCTTCGTGAATATCTTTCAAGGTAATCTTCAACTTTCGGAAAAACATCACGAACCCGCTCAAAACGTTTCTTCGCATCTATGCTATGTTGCAAAGTCGTAAACTCTCTCGGTTTGCTGAAACTTTCAATTTGACCATTCGCTCTTTTCCGTATAACTTTTATGCAATCATCCACGATACAATTTGAAACGCATGCTCCACAGTATATGCAAAGCTCTTCTATGATTCCAACCTCTCCGGCTTTCCAGAACAAGGCATTAGTTGGACATGCTTTTATGCAAAGTTTACATTCTACGCCTTTACATGTTCTCTTGTTAATTGTCATTTTTCCTTCGATGAAGAATTCTTTTACGCCTAAAGGTGCAAGAAGCTCTTCTCTTTTCTTCTTTTTCTCTTTTCCATTTGTTTCTGTTAAAAGCTGAAATATGTCAACGTTTGAAGATTTGCTTGGCTTATTTCCCTCAGGCATTTGCTTCATCTTTAAGTTAACTCTTGAATGTGGAATTATAATGCTCATGAATTATAATTATTTATCCGAAATCCACAGTTATGCATGCTTAAAAGCTAAGTTTAATATGGTTGGATTTTATTTGATTAATGGTTGGAATGTAAAATGTGTGAATTTACCGTCATACTTAATGGAAAAACAGTATTTAAAGATGTAATCTTTGCAAAATTGGATAGCAACAATGTGGTTGTTAAAGACGTGCTTGGTAACTCCAAAGAATTCAAAAACTGCAAAATCACCGAAGTCGATGTAAACTCCACGCGGCTGGTCTTATCAAGCATTTGAATCTGCTCAAAAATGTCATGGTTAAAATCCTAATAGCCAAATAAGAAGGCTGAAAACTAGACCAAATAATATTGGGAATGGTAAACCAGGAAACATCCCTTTATTCTCCAGCATTTTAAAAGCCAAAAAGCAACCTAATAGAATACCTATTATTGAAGCTAAGCATGGAATTAAGCCAAAATATAAGAGCATATGTCCCGAAAGCATTGAATAAAATGTTAAATCACCCAAACCCATCTGAATATCCTTAAAAGAAAAACTCAAACCTCGAAATTGATCAAGTCCATCACGAGCTATTTTCCCAACTGGTCCATAATAAACAGCAAACGCATCATAAACTGCAAGAAAACCCAAAATCAAAACTGCACTTAATGTTGGAATTGCAGTTCCCAAAAATGCTCCCAATGCTCCACCTAAACATAAAACAACTACATCACAAAACTTGTTGTGCACCCGGAAAATTGCAAAATATGCAAGTGCTGCTATGGATGATGACAAAATCAAAATGATCCTTCCATGTTTGGAATGTCAAACCTTGAAAAAGCTGCGAATAGGTAAATCATAGAAAGCATAAAAATGGCTATTGCCAAAACAAAGCCTGTAATCAAATGTATCATTTTAATATGCTTCAATTTTAAAAGCACATATAAAATTGAAGCCCCTGCCCCCACTGAGATGACGAAATAGAATGCGTTACCTACAGACCCTGCTAAACCTTCTGAAAAAAGTGTAACATTATAGATTTGTATGTCCGATGTCAAAATTAAAAATGTACATCCAATCCCAAATAGCAGACTTGCCAGAATAGGCGCTAAATAAATAATTTCTGCGGCAGACTTCTCTTTCACGACTCTACCCTAGCCTATTCACTCTTTCTTCAACTTGTAAATAACATCTGTTACAGAATAAGCTTTGCTTCCTGTCAGTTTCAAAAATGGAATTTGAAAAATACATAACACAAAAAGGATTAGAACAATGTTTCAGACCCAAAGTATGTCCTAACTCATGCACTGCTTCCTTTGTGCTTCTCTCCACAAAAAGTTCCATGTTGGAAGTCTTGCCATAAAATTCTGGCTTCAGTCTCCATAGGGAAATTATAGCAGTTTTTCCTGGGCATTCAGCTTCTCCAAAAACAAAATTCAACTCTGAAACATAAATATCAACATCTAAAATTCCTAAGACACGGTCTAAGGCTTTCTTTTTCTCCGCGTAATTTCGAAGCTTGCCTAATATCAAGTCTGAACGGTGCTGTTGTCTTGTTTTGTCAAAGGCTTCTAACGGAACTTGCCATTTTTCATCAATGAGTATACATGTAATATTGGGGAAAGCCGCATTCAAATTTTCTTTGATTCTATCAACTATTTCAGTGTCCACTCGTCCAATGCGTAAAATTCCAATGTTCATGTTTCCACTTTAAACCTTGAATGTATCTCCAGCCTTTGGAGCCGTTGCTTCTAATCCAAGCTCGTTTCTCACCCATTTTGCAAGAAGTTCACAGTTTCCTTCTGCACCGTGAACTACATAGATCTTGGGTTTTCCGCCAAGTTTCTTTACGGCTTCTCTAAGCTGGCTTGCTCCGCAATGTGATGAAAAATCAAAATGCTCCACACGAGCCTTAATCTTCCTAATTTTTCCATCAATGAGGCATACTCCCTTCTCAAGTAATTCTCTTCCTGGCGTGCCTGGAATTTGGTAGCTTACTAGAAATATGGCATTATGTGTTTTCTTTCCAATTTTTGACGTGTAAAACACTGCTGGACCACCTTTAAGCATACCTGCTGGAGAAATTATCACTCCAGGCGCTTTCATTGCTTTTCTTCTATCTCTCCACCCTTCAATCCAATCGACAGAATGCATTGTATCAGCAAACAGTTTTGGGTCTCTTAAAAATTCTTTATAGTTCAATATTAT
Source organism: uncultured Candidatus Bathyarchaeia archaeon (assembly GCA_964469615.1). Classification (GTDB taxonomy): domain Archaea; phylum Thermoproteota; class Bathyarchaeia; order Bathyarchaeales; family Bathycorpusculaceae; genus CAYXZM01. Next base: position 22,052 of record CAYXZM010000029.1, read on the forward strand.
TCTGCTTGCTTCACGTGCCATTCCATCCATTGTAATCGGATATTCAAAATGATGTGCAACTAGAACACATGCTATTTCTTGTGATCTGCCTACTCCGAAAGCTGGAACTAGAACTATGCCTCCTCTTTCCACAACATCAGTAACCTCATCTACGAAACGTTTTTCCAGTTCCAATCGTTCCGTGTGATCTTCGTCTGCATAGGTGCTTTCGATAATGACTGCATCTAAGTTGCCATATTCCATTTTTGCGCCTTCTAGAAGTCTTGTGTCTGTAATGTTGAAGTCGCCAGTGTAGAGCAGTCGCTTTCCTTCAGCTTCCACTAGTATTTGGGCGCTTCCTGGAGTATGTCCGGCGTTTAGAAGTTGAAACTTGATGTCACCTATCATTTCTTCTTTGCCAAAATCCACATGTTTGTTGCTTCTCATCATAGACCTTAATTCCAAATACTCATATGGCAAATAGTAGCTTGAAAGGTGAATAAAATCGGAAATGAGTATTTGAGTTAATTCCAAATTGAGTTTGTTCGTGTAAAGTGGTTTTCGTTCATGAATATAAAAGATTGGAACTGCACCTGAATGGTCAAGGTGACTATGTGTCAAAATTATTGCGTCCACTTCCTTTGGCGGAATATGCATGGGAAATCCAGGTTCATGATTTAGCATTACTCCGCAATCGAGAAGAATTTGTGTCTTTTCAGTTTTCACAGTTATGGCTATTCTACCGACTTCTTGGGTTCCGCCTAAAAACCCTATTTGTAATGGACTCATTGTTTTTCATCCGCTAATGCAGTATTCATGCCCTCTGCTCTTTTAAAAATGTATTGACTTTTGTACAGATGCAACTTTAACCAACCCATTTTTTATGGCTTTCAAAATTTCATTCACATCCGAGGAAGCTTGAACTTCAGTGTATACGGTCCACAACTCATTAACATTATGTGCATCGCTGCCAGCAACTCCAGGTAATCCCATTTCTTTCGCCAAGTTTTCAGCTAATTTGTTCACGTAAGATTGTGAAGTGCCGTTTAACGTTTCTATGGCGTCTACAGCGTAGTTTTTAGTTAAATCGCCTAAACCATATGCTCTGTATGGATGGGCTGCAATTGTTAACGCATTTCTTTCTTTTGTGAAGTCAATAACATTTTCGATTGTCCATGGTTTTGGTGGCAGTTCTGCAATGCCCAAAATTATTAGGTCACCGTTAAAAGTGCTTACTTCCACGCCTGGAATTACCAAGAGGTCTGGATAGGCAGATGCTAAAGCTTGCACTTTCTCATAGCCTTGGATTGTGTTATGATCTGTTACTGCTATGGTTTTTATGAAAGGGTGTGCATAAAGCTGGTCAACTAATGTTTTTGGGTTGATGGTTGCATCTGTTGAGTATGAGGTGTGAATGTGTAAGTCAACTTTTGTCATGTTTTGTTTATTCCTCCCCTATGCACGTTGAATTTTAATTTTGTAGTGCAGCCTCAAGTCTTTTGGTTAAGTTTGCAGTGTTGGCGTCGAGACTCTTGAATTTGATGTTTTTTGTTTTGCATGTTTTTTTGCATGTGTTTAGTATTGTTTTGTTCCAGTGTTCCGTGTTTTTTATCAGTATGATTTTCTTGTAGTTTGTTCGATTTATGTAATCTACTATTTGGTTGGCTACATACTCTATTGTTTCTTTGTCGAGTGGTAGGGCGGTTTCATGTTGCGATAGTGGATAAACTTCGTCGAGTTCCATTGGGATTATGCCGAATGGTGCTGCGTAAAAGCAGGTGTGAACATTACTTGATTTCCATATGGCTTTTGCAATTTGCTTGTGTTCTTGTGATTTGTGGAATGGTTTTGTTTGAGTTTGCGGTAGGAGGAGAAGGATTTGGGCTTGCTTAGGTTTGGTGTATCGTTCTGCCAAGTTTTTCCTGTAATGTATTACTTCTGGCCTCGTAAGCCCGAGAGAACTGAAGAAGAATAAGCCGCTGTCTTTCACCGTTGGAGCATGCTTTTCCATAAATACTTGATATTTTGCAAGTTTCTTCACAGCTTGAAATAATGCAGGGTGTGCATGTGCTTGCATTTCCAAATGTTCCCAAAGTCTGCCGTCTTTTATAGCCTGCTTTATGCGTTTCAGTTCTGCAGCGCACATGTAAAGGTTGTGTTCAGCAAGGAAAAGTGTTCTCTCTTCTCCTGTTAGCTCCAACACTTGTTTGGGCGTTGTACTTGCGCATTTTGGGCATGTGCATGGAAAATAATCTAATTCACCAAGCCTCTGTGTGCCTTTCTCAGTCATATACCGATTTTCTCGGGCATATATTGCATAGGCTGCGGAATCGAAAAGATCGCATCCGAGGGCTACAGCTAAAGAAAACATGAATGGGTGTCCTGCACCGAAAAGGTGAAGCGGCTTGTCTATTGGAAGATTCACTTTAGCCGTCATAATCATGTCAACAAGAACATCAAAACGATAGTTTTCCATCACTTCTGTTGGGCTTCCCAGAGCGTATATTTGAAAGGGCAGTTTTCGCATTTCTCTAGCAGATTTAATGATGAGGTCTAAGTGTTTGCCGCCTTGAACTGGACCAACCCAAAGAATATCTTCTCGACTCTTTAGATCAAAAAGTTGTTTAGCCCTTTTCAGCGTTTCATTCACTGTTTGCTCTGCATGTTCCTTTGAAACTTTCCAGCCTGTTGGAATGTCAAGTATTGTAGCTATGTCAGTATCTATATGCTCTTGGTAGTATACAATTTCTTCTGGGCTAATGTCTATGTCACCATAAACAAGAATTTGATAAGCGCCAGAATCAGTCATAATAACGCTGTTAGAATCCAAAAACTTGTGCAAACCCTTTTGTATTGGCTGATCTTTAAAATGCCTCTTCAACATGTAAGCATTAGTTATTAACGCTTCAAATCCGAAATCCTCTTTTATCCTCCGTGGTTTGATTGGCTGTATCATTGGGTTTATCACTGGAAGAAGGAGTGGAGTTTCCACTGTGCCACTTTTTGTTTTAATTTTTCCAATTCTTGCAAGCAAATCTTTGTCTTTTACTTCGAAAGTCATAATCAAACCTAAACAAAATCAGCTAAACACACTTATAAAATATGAAATAGTATTACTTAGTCTGGTGATTTCAATTGAGTTTGGGAAAACTTGTTAAAGAAGAGCTTTCTGGGAGCGTCGCTAAATCATTTGTGGAGCAAATTGCAAGTTTTCACCGTATTCAAGCATCAACAATGTTTCATGAAGCCGCAAAATACGTCAAAGATGAACTGTTAAAGATAGGCTTAAAAGATGCAAGTATTGAGCAGTTTCCAGCTGACGGCAAAATCAAATACTGGACTTATACTTCGCCTGTTGGCTGGACAGTGAAAAGCGCCGAATTACACCTTATAGAACCTGAAGAAAAGTTAATTGTGCGCTATGAAGATGTGCCCACTTGTTTGCACACTTACAGCAAAGCCACGCCGCCAGAGGGCGTGATTGCCGAATTAATAGATGTAGGCAAAGGAGTCAAACCGAAAGATTATGAAGGAAAAGATGTTAAAGGCAAATTTGTCCTAGCCACTGGCAGAGCAAAACTTGTTCATGAGCACGCGGTTTACAAACATGGTGCAGTGGGTGTTATTACGGACACTATTACTTATGAAATGCCGAATGTTCGCGAAAGCATAGACATCCCAGACGCTCATGCTTACCAAAGCATTTGGCCAACAGCTGAGGAACTGGATAAAGTCACATTTGGGTTCAGCCTATCTAAACGCCAGGGCAACACTCTGAGAACATTATTGCAAAATGGAAAAACCGTAAAACTCAAAGCCAAAGTTGATGCACAACTGTTTCCTGGCAAATTAGACATAGTTACAGCCACTCTACCTGGCAAATTAAAACAAGATGAAGAAATCTTTTTAATAGCACACTTATGTCATCCAAAACCCAGCGCAAATGACAACGCTTCTGGAAGTGGCTTACTATTAGAAATTGCTAGAACCATTATGGCACTGATAAATTCTGGCAAAATTGAACCCCCAGCAAGAACAATACGTTTCTTCTGGGTGCCTGAAACTTTGGGAACAGTGGCCTATCTCTCCAACCATGAAAACATGCGTTCAAAACTTGTCGCTGGCATAAACTTGGACATGGTTGGTCAAGACCAAGAACTTTGCAAATCCACGCTTAACTTGGACCGCACACCAGACTCTTTACCATCATTCTTGAACGACTACGTCTTCAGCCTCATAGAACAATCAGTAAAAGAATTAGACAAGAAAACGCATTTTGGTTTTGCTTCCACCTTCCGCTTCAACACCACAACTTTCAGTGGTGGAAGCGACCATGCAGAATTCACAAACTCTACTATAGGCGTTCCATGTGTTATGCTGTTGCAATGGCCCGACCTGTACTACCACACGAGTATGGATTCTATAGATAAGGTCAGTGAAGACTCCCTTAAACGTGTTGGGTGGGTAGCCACAGTTGCTGTCCTAACACTTGCTAATGCAACGGTTGAAACTGCGTTTCAATTGGCAAACAAAACTGCTTCTAAAGGCATGGTTAAAATTGAAAATGTGTTTCAAGAAGCAGTTGAAGAACTGTTCAATAAGCGAGAAGACCCGAAACTGAGGGAAAAACCCGCAGAGTTAGCTGAAGAATTGGCAAGAACGGCATTACATTACAAAAACAAAATAGAACATGCAATGTGGCGTGAGCAACAAGCAACAAAATCAGTGAAAAAACTCGGCGAAAACATGGAGCTCAACAATTTTATTGACAAGCTTTGCGAAAACATAGTAAATCAAGCTAAACAGAAAATCGCAAGACTTGAAGAAATCTTGAGCTTCATAGCCAAAACTTTAGCAATAACCATTCCCACTGAAGTTGAAGAAAAAAAAGCTGAAAGAGAATTGAAAAAATTGGTTCCGAAACGTTTGTTCAAGGGAACATTAAACTTTGAAATACTGAAAATGGCTTTAGGCGAGAAAGAATATGAATGGTATATTGAAATCGATGAAAAAGATAGCGAATTCGGCAAGAAAGTTGAAGAGTTTGTAAACTTTATGGATGAAAAGCGAAACGCCTATGAAATCCTTAAAGCAGTTTCAGCTGAATACAACCAAACAAATCCAGAACATCTGCTAAAGTTTCTGAAAGATTTAGAAAAAATAAACCTTCTCTCTTTCAAGTAGACAAATACAGCAGTCGTCAACACTTATATTATATCTTTCATCTACACTAATTCCAGTCGAAAAAGAGAAGGCTAAAACAATGGTTTGTGCTATTGAGATTTATGAAAAACCAAAACTAAACAATCCAGTTCTAATCGAAGGCTTACCTGGCATAGGCTTCGTAGCCAACATTGCAACTTTACATTTAATTCTTGAATTAAAAGCTAAACGTTTTGCCCAAATACTTTCAGCTTCCTTTCAGGATTATGCGATAACTACAAAAACTGGTGGCACTCGTTCCCCAATAAACGAGCTCTACTACCACAAAAGCGCCAATGGCGGTCGCGACTTAATCATCTGGTATGGCAACACTCAGGCTCTAACGACTTTTGGGCAATATGAACTTTGTGGGCGCGTTATGGACATTGCCGAAGAGTTGGGATGCAGATATGCAATATCTCTAGGTGGGTTCAAAAGGGAAGATGTGAAAGCAACACCTGAAATTTACTGTGCAGCCACAGACCCCGAAGCACTGGATGATGCTTTGAAACTTGGAACAAAAATAATGGTTGGACAAATTTTCGGTGTTGCAGGTTTACTTATAGGGTTAAGCAGGATTAGGGGGTGGAAGGGCTTTTCGCTTCTTGTGGAAACTTTAGGATTATATCCTGATGCAAATGCGGCACACTATGTCCTGTCGGCATTATGCAAGTATTTAAATTTGAATGTTGATTTAGCAAGATTGGATTCTGCAGTTGAAGAAACAAAAAAGATGCTTGAATCTCTTGGTTTGATTAGAACTGTCGCCGAAGAAAAGAAGAAAGAGGAACAGCAGTTCCGCTGGTTCATTTAGCCTTTTGTTTCGCTGACGAATTGTTCATAGACTTTCTGCACCCGCTCAGCAGCTGGACCAGAGCCTTCAACAACGCCCTTTTCTGTTACTTTAACCTTATCCATGACCCATATGAAACCTTTATCCTCGTAAAGTTTAACCATTGTTGGAAAAACCTTTTCCAAACGGTCTGACAAAGCCTTAATGTTGAAGGGTTTTTCAACGCTTAATATTTGTGCAACGACTGTTCCATTAAGAAACACTCTGTGTAACGCTTTTCCTTCTTGGTCTTTTGCATCTGCTAAGCACAGGCTTAAGGTGTCTGGGTTGATGCCTACTAATGTTCCGCTATACGTTTTTTCCGTTGTTGTTGAAACAATTACGCTTTTATCAACTAATGCAGTGACTTCTGTGAAGAATCTTCTTTGTGCTACTGACAATTTTCAACCTCCATTATGCCTTACAATTGGGGAATCACATATTTAGGATTTTATTGCTCTGAATTACGTCTTTTCTCTTCGAAATTCTGTTTCAGCAATACCTTAGTGTTCGCCTGTACATCGCGGTGAACAATAACATTGGGTCCAATCCAACTGTCATTTCCAACTTTAACGCCTGGCATAAACAATGCGTTTATTCCAGTTTTCACATTATCGCCTAAAACTGCTCCAAGTTTTGTTCTTCCACTGTCCACAACTTTGTCCTTAATCATCATTTTTATTGTTCCACTGTCAAGCCTATAATTAGCGGTTATCGTGCCTGCACCTAAATTGCAGTTTTCCCCTATTATGCTGTCACCCACATAGGATAAGTGTCCAATGTGCACTTTATCCATGATTATGCTGTTTTTTATTTCGCAAGCATTGCCTATCCGAACTTTTTTCCCTATGCTTGTGTATGGGCGAATATAACAGTTAGGTCCTATATCACTTCCTTCTCCAATAAACGCTGGTCCTTCTATATAGGTTCCAGAGCGGATTCGAGCAGTTTCTTTGATGGTTACTGGACCAATAAGATGAGCATTGTTTTCTATTAGTCCACAGGCTTTATGTTCTCTCTTTATTAATGCCCAACGGTTCGCTTCCAGCAGGTCCCAAGGTCTTCCTACATCTATCCAATCATCCCTAGAAATTTTGACAGCTAAGACTCCTTTTTCATTTTTACTTAAAAGTGAAATTGCATCTGTTATTTCCCATTCGCCCCGTTCTGAAGCCTTTGTCTCTCTTATTTTGTCAAAAATTTCGTTGGAGAAAACGTATATGCC
>CAYXZM010000030.1:0-7650 GCA_964469615.1 uncultured Candidatus Bathyarchaeia archaeon
ATGTGATGCAAGGTGACCGCCAAATTCAAAACTAATTCTGAACAATGGCTTAGTATGAGTTACCGCCCGCTGGAACTGGAAAAACAGATCCGTGAATTCTGGAATAAAAACTGCATAAAAGAAAAGCTAATGAGACTTCGCGAAAATGATAACATAGGCTTAAGCGGATGGGTTGAAGGGCCACCAACACTTAATGGTATACCACATGTTGGTCATGCAAGAGGACGTGTGATAAAAGACCTTTATTATCGTTGGAAAACTATGCAGGGCTATTATGTGCCGTTCTGGGCTGGTTGGGATTGTCAAGGCTTGCCAGTTGAGCTTGAAGTTGAAAAATTGTTAGGCGTGAGGAATAAGCGGGAACTTCTGGAACGTGTGGGCGAAGAACGCTTCATAGAAGAGTGCAAAAAGACGGTTATGAAATACCATAAGGAATGGGTTGAAGCAGACAATAAACTTGGACTTTTCATAAACCAAGACAAAGCTTACTGGACTTACTTGGATGAATATATTGAGCGAGAGTGGCAATACCTAAAAAGTGCATGGGAGCAAGGTTTGCTTGAAGAAGGCTACTATGTTGTTGCCTACTGCCCCGGATGCCAAACAAGTTTAAGCAGTGCTGAAGTAGGTTATGAGGATTCTTACAAGGAAGTTGAAGACCCATCATTATATTTTAAATTCAAAGCTGAGAACAGACAAAATGAGTATTTTCTCGTATGGACAACAATGCCCTTCACACTCATAACAGACACGATGCTTGCAGTTCACCCAGAGGCAGAATATGCAAAAGTCAACGTAGGCGAAGAAAAATGGATACTTGCCAAAACACGTGTAGAGCCTGTGATGCAAGAGCTCGGCATAGAAAACTATGAAGTAACAGAAATAATCATGGGCAGAAGTTTTGAAGGCTTAAAATATGATTATCCATTTAAAAATTTAATTCCAGAACAAGCTAAATTGGATAAGCATCCGCTAGTGCATAGAGTTATTTGTGAAGATTTTGTAGATATAAACACTGCAACAGGCGTTGTACACTTATCGCCTGGAAATGGTGAAGAAGACTTTTTTGCAGCGCAAAAAAGGAAAGTGCCAATTTTCGCTCCATTCGATGATGAGGTAAAATTCACGAAAGATGCTGGAATTTTTGAGGGCATATTTGCAAGAGATACGGATGCAATGGTCATTGAAGAACTGCGAAAAAGAGGCTTACTAGTTTTAGCCAAAACTGTAGAGCATGAGTACCCAACTTGTTGGCGCTCTCACCATAAACTAGTGTGGCTTGCCAGAAAAGAATACTTCCTAAGGACAGACAAAATAAACAGTAAAATTGTGGAAGCAGCGGAAAAAGTTGAATATTTCTTTGAAAGCCCAAAAAACCGTTTTCTATCCTTTCTAAAAGAGGGAAAACCATGGTGCATATCACGGGAACGCGTCTGGGGAGCTCCACTGCCAATATGGACCTGTAAAAAATGTGGAACGAAGACTTTGATCGCAAGCAAAAAGGAACTGATTGAGAAGGCATTGGAAAAGCCTAAGGCTGATTTTGAGCTTCACAAACCTTGGGTTGACCGTATAACTTTAAAATGCGAAAAATGCGGAGGCACAATGTATAGAGAAGCCTTCGTATTGGATACTTGGCACAACAGCGGAGCCTCACCATATGCAAGATTCACTGATGAGGAATTCAAGAAATATGTGCCTGTTGAATTTCTAACAGAAGGAATAGATCAAACCCGCGGATGGGCTAACACACTTCTGCTGGAGCATGTCATACTAACTGGAAAAGCAGAATCACCATACAAAGCTTTTCTGTTTCAAGGCTTAACTCAGGATGCAAAAGGAAGAAAAATGAGTAAAAGCCTCGGAAACGTGATAGAAGCAAACAAGCTTTTAGACAAGTATTCAGCTGATCTCTGCAGATTCTACATGATGCGCAAATGCTCACCAATAGACTTCATGAATTTTGACCTTCAAGAACTAAGTCGCCGCTCATACCAAGTCTTGTCAACGCTATATCATTTAAACAGATTCTTTGCCCAGAATGCTGAATATGACAATTTTAATCCGCAGAAGCATACGCTTAAATGGGCAAAAGAGGAAAATCACCTTAAAAATCCAGACCTTTGGCTACTGTCAAAACTTCAAAAAACAATAGAAGAATATACTGGTAGACTTAAAACATGCGAATTCAACTTTGCGCTTGCAGCATTAGAAGACTTTGTCATTGAAACTGTCAGCAGACTTTACGTTCCCATGGTTCGAAAAGAGTTGTGGACTGATGAACCTGAAACCCTCAACAGAAGATTAGCAATATACGCTACATTGTGGCACATTCTAAAAGCTGTTACGCTCTTATTTAATCCAGTCACACCACACTTAAGCGAAATGCTATACCAAAAAGTCTACAGAAAACTTGACCAGACACTGCCAGAATCAGTAAACTTTGAAAACTGGCCCACAGTGGATGAGAAAATGCGTAACAGAAGCCTAGAAGAGAATTTTCAAACACTGTTCAAATGTGTATCACTGGTTTATTCTGCTAGGCAATCTGCTAAGCTGAAAAGAAGATGGCCCCTCAGCAGAATGGTAGTTATAGCTTCAGAAAAAACATGCACCGCATTAAAGAGTGTTGAAGAATTGTTCCTTGAACTGGCAAATGTAAAAACAATAGAATATCCAGCGAAAACTCCAGAACATATTTCTCAAGAGAAATTGGTTGTGGCTACTGAAGATGATGTGCAAGTTTTCTTGGACATTCACCGTGATGAAAAATTACTTGGAGAAGGGTTGATGCGGGACCTAGCCAGAAGAGTTCAATCCTTAAGAAAGGAGTTAGGTTATATGCCTACTGACGTTTTAGAGGCAGTTCACATAGCTGAGCTTGACAACGAAAGCGTTAGGCTACTAAAGCCCTACTTGAATGAGATGAAAGAACTTGTCCGCACCAGAAAAATTCAACTGCACACTAGCCGAGGAGAAATCGAAACAAAATGGCATGAACACCAATTAGACGAAAAGAAAATCTACATAGCAATCCCATGAAATTTTTCTCCAGTATTCTAAACCATCAGAAACCCTAAATTCAGCTAGAAAATACACTCTTCAATAGCCTAGAAAATCGGGCCGGTAGTTCAGTCTGGCATGAACGCCTGATTCGCAATCAGGAAGTCGCGGGTTCAAATCCCGCCCGGTCCACCAGTCTTTGAATTTGCATCGCCTTATTCTATGATGCGTCTGAAGCTTATTGAGGCTACTACAAATAATACTGCATCAAAAACTACAGCTGCAATTAAGTCAACTAGTAGGTTGGAAAGGTCTCCAGTGATTAGCAGTCCTCTTACAGCGTCAACAACGTAGCTCAAGGGGTTGACTGTTGAAAATTCTCTTAATAAAGGAGGCATGAGCTGTAAAGGGTATAAAGCGTTGCTAGCAAAGAAAAGCGGCATCATTATGGCTTGACCTATACCCATGAATCTTTCGCCGATGATTAGTGCTATTGGTAATATTATCAGGGCTTGGAATATTGCTCGAACGCCTGAAGCCATAGATCTCCCTATCACTGTGGAATATCTGGATGCTGGTGTAACAAGCAGCTTCTTTAGAATACCTGAATCTCGCTCCCAAACCATCATTAATCCATAAAATATGCTGACGAAAGTTGTTGTTTGAATCATAACGCCCGGCGTGATAAAGTCCGTGTATGGTACTCCGCCAGTGGGTATGGCTCTTACGCTGCTCATAACAGGACCGTATATCACTATCCACAGGATTGGCTGGACTGCTCTGAAGTAAATTTCTGTTCTGTCATGGCGCAGTCTTCTCAGTTCCAGCTCAATCATTACCAGCACATTTTTCAAGGCTTCTATCATACTTCATCCCTTCTTAATCATGTAACGTATATGTGTAACATCGCTAATCCTTCCCTTATCTTCCAGTCTTGTTCCGGCATACTTCGAGAAAACATCATCCAAAGTTGGCTTGGTTATAGAAACTTTACCAACATTAACACCCTCATTTTTTAGAATTCCCATAAGATGGGGCAAAGCAACTTCAGCATTTCCGACGAGCACATTTATGTTTGAATTTTCCACAAACACGTCTCTTACAAAACCTAGTTTTCGTATTTCCTCGGTCAACTCAAGCTTCAGCGTAGCTTCTCCTAAATTGAAGGATATGACTTCGCCGCCTAAAGAATGCTTAAGCTCTTCACTTGTTCCTCTCGCCACTATTTTTCCAAGATTTATTATAGCTATGTCATCCGCATACAAGTCAGCTTCATCCATATAATGCGTATTGAAGAAAATGGTTACGCCGTACTCCTTTTTGAAAATTCCCAGCCTCTCCCAAACCACTTTTCTTGCTGCAGGATCTAAACCAATGGTTGGCTCGTCTAAAAACATTATTTTTGGCTTGATAAGCATGGCGCAGGCTATTTCAAGTCTTCTTATCATACCACCAGAGTAGGTGCTTACAAGCTCGTCTTTCACAGGGGTTAAACCCATATGTTCCAACACTTCGTCTATCACCTTTTTCCGTTCTGAGTTTGGGACACCGAAAATCTTGGCGTATACCAAAAGATTTTCATATCCGCTAATATCAGTCCAGACGCTCATTTCCTGCGGGACATAGCTAATTAGCCTCCGAACTTTGTCTCCATCACGGACCACGTTTAAACCGAAAACATATGCTTCTCCAGAGGTGGGTTTAATCTGCGTCGTCAAAATCCTAATAAGCGTAGTCTTCCCAGCCCCATTAGGACCCAACAATGCGAAAGCCTTACCAGCCTCAACGCTCAAATCTACGCTGTCTAAAGCCTTCACTTTCCCATCGTAAACCTTAACTAGGCTTTCGACTTGAACTGCCCAATCCATCATATGCCTCCAAAAGTGCAATCAACTAGCCTATTGGCGCTACTTAAAAACTTTACAGAAATAAATTGGACAAAATATCATAGGCATATTTTGCAAGTCTAAATTTACGCTAAAGCAATAAACAGCATCCTAGAGCTTAAGTCTTGAAAAAATTTTCAAGCCTGAATCAAATGAAGCTTTTGCCAGTAAACTCGCGCTTACCTTTCAGTTATTTTTGGGTGAACTAGTTGACGGCAATATGGACAATGGACGAGAGCTTTGTCTCCAGTTGACTTCCACTTATTTTTGCAGAAGGGACATTGAAACCATACGGTTTTTCCAGGGATAAGAAACCATTGTCTGCTCAAGAGCCATAAAATCACTCCTGAAATTAGCATCACGTCTCCTAGAATAACAAGGTATATGAGTTTAAATTCAACTCCTGAAATTAGAGTTACTTTTTCTGTCCAAAGAAGTGATAAAAAAGTTGAAAAAGGGTCCTTGCTTGAAGTAAGTTGAGGATATGTTTTCCATATGGTGCTTAAAAGCGAAACTATTCCTACTAGGCAAAATATTAAACTAAGCGCGTATGTAGATTTCTGTTTACGAAGAGTTCTCTTCATTAGGATTCTAACCTTAGGGTGCAAGTTATTTGCTGAAGTTGCCTGTGTCTCTGAGTTTGAACGGTCATGCGGGTGTAACGGTTTCAGCGATTCTTGTTTCTAATTCAGAATACTCTTTTCGTGTTTCACTTTTGAGAGTATCAATCTCTAAGCGGAGTCTTCTCTTGGATTCAGGTGCCAAGTCCTTTGATTTCGCTATTTCATCCTCTATTTTTAAAATTTCACGTTCAATGTCGTGTTTCGTTTCTTTAGTTTTCTTCAGCAAATCCACTTTAGCTTTTTCAATTTTCTCAAATTGATTCCTTATGTCTCTTGCTTTTTCGATTAGTTTCTTTTTTATCTTGCCCAATTTCTCGCCATATTCACGCTCAGAAGGCCCGCCCAATTTTCTACCTCATTCACTGTCTGTTATCACAATACTTAATAAATTTTATTATTTAACCAATTAACACACACATCCATAAATAAATTTAATGCTCCGGCCGGGATTTGAACCCGGGTCCGCGGCTCGAGAGGCCGCTATACTTGGCCGGACTATACTACCGGAGCCCTGGACTATACTACTGGAATAATTATTTTCTTTTGCGGTATATAGCTACCTCGTCTTTTTCGCTGTAGCGGACGAATTCAAATCCTGCCTCGATTAATTTCTTTTCCTCTTCTAAGTTTTTGGCTGTTGCAACATGCCATTCGTCGCTTTCAAAGTTTATCAGTTGTGTGTAGAGATCCGTGTTTTCAAGTTTCTTGTGTCCTAAGAGCTTTTGGACCCACTTGATGTCCTTGGTGCGGTGATATTCCATCGTTGCTTTCCAGTGGCGGAAGGTGTGGAGATGTATTTGTTTTAGTCTGGGGTTTTGGAGTTTGACTGAAATTCGGAGGCGCTGTTTGTAAAAGTTTCTTCGGATGCTATTGGCGCTTGTGGCGAATATGAATTCGCTTGTCTTTGGAAGTTTGTTGATCATGGCTATAGTTTTAGGTGGAACCTTTATGATCCTTGGTAGGCTTCCCTTAACAGGGTTGTTTATTCTTATTGTGCATGTTTTTTGATCGATGTCAATCCATTTTAGTTTTATTGCTTCGGCTGTCCTAGCTCCTGTATCCTTTAGAACTTGCAGGAAGGTGGCTGTTTTCTTTCCGCATCCTGCGATTAGCTGATCAAGCTCCTCCTCTGTTGGAATAAAAGGCAGCCTTCTTTGCACTCTAACTTTTGGGGGTTCCCATACAATGTTGAAGGTTTTAGCGAAACTTTTGTATGTCGTGATGAAGACTTTTTTATTGTTATCCGTCCAGTTGTTCGTGGCTAAAACTGTTAGGACGCTGTCTGGATCCATAAGGTTAGCGCCTTTCTTGGTGAGCTGTTTGAGTCTGATGACACGCTGTGTGATAGTTGACTCCGCTAAACCCTTTTTCTTGGCTTTCCAAGCATAGTTTAAGATGATGTCTGTTGTTATACGGCTTGCTGCGCCCTCCCGCTGGGCCTCTCCAATACGGGTTTCTACTTCGGCCAAGGTTTTCACCGCCTTGTTGGCGGAGGGTGCTCCGCTTAACGCTTCACCGCTCCCTTGGCAGTTAAAAGTTAATGCGCTTGGCGAATTTAAAACCTGCCTCTGAACTTTCTGAGCATATTTCAACATGTTTGTCTGGTTGCAATCTTTTTCCGCTTTTGAATCGCTGAAGCGATATCCACAGTTTTTGCATAGCCAGCGTTGGATTGCCTCTCCATTTTTGAGGTAGCGCATGCCGTCTTTGCAAATCTTTGTTGATTTGCATTGGGGGCATGTTGGCTGTGGCTCTTCTAGAAGTGGTTTTTGTTTGCCTTGTTTTTGCGTTTGCCCGGTGTTTTCCTGTGTCACAGCCAGCCCCGCAGCCTTTAGAAAAGCTCTGTCTCCTTCCGTTTTTCAAGAAGGTGTCTCATTTTACCAAGAGCCTTCAGAATTTCAGTTGTTTTCTCAGCTTCTATGGCTGAATGTATGTCTTCGGCTGTTATGCTTGTTTTTCCAGCCCTTTCAGCTGATTGCCCAGCGGATAATAGTATGGAGAAGCCAAGCCTTAAATCGCCAACTTCTGACGTTAGCTTTGCTACAACATTAAGCAGATTTTCTGGTATAGCGTCCGGCTGGAATGCATGCTTCACGCGGTCAAGCAGTATCGCCTTCGCATTTTCAGGCGTGTATGGA
>CAYXZM010000031.1:0-98482 GCA_964469615.1 uncultured Candidatus Bathyarchaeia archaeon
ATTTAATACCTACTGCGAATGCAGCTGAGATCATCCGTGGGCACGTTGATTTTTCAGAGTTGTTAGTTGAAAGTTTGTTGATCCGTTGGTTAGCCCTAATTGTTACAACCGTTATTTTTACATTCTTAACGGCTTTGAAGGCAAAGTGGAGAGAAACCTAAGGCACCTAACCCAACGTTTCGACATTTGAACATCAACTGTTTGTCCCATGGAATGTGCAATTCATGGAGGCGCATTAAGCCCACCAGACATCTTAAAATCAACAAATAAGTTAACAAAACATTACGTAATACTTGCAACTTCATTCAACCTTAAGACGAGTCTTGCGCGACCAAAATATTCCTTCAAAGCTTTTTGATTAGCATTTAAATGCTAAATTTGAACAAAAATACTAACTTTTGAATCAGACTTGGAATTTCCGTCAGAGAACTTACAGTATAGTGGGTCTTAACCTTCAGCTTTTTTGAGGTATTCCTATTTATTATGAGACATATGCCACCAGCTCTTTCTGTAGCCTGCGAGTCGTAAATAGAGTATCCGACAAAGAAGAAATTGTGTTCATTTAGTTTTTTCAAGGCAAGTAAAATGGCTTCTGGATTAGGTTTCAATCTTTTTACGTCCTCCCGAGTGACGACGACATCAAAAAAGTTTCCTATTCTATGAATAGGAAGTATACAATTTGCCGCGTCTCTGGAAGTGCTTGTTACTAAACCCATTTTGTATCCAAGTTTCTTCAATTTACGCAAGGTAGGAATAGTGTCTGAGAATATTTTTGAGCGGTTAGCCCAAAACAACTCGTAACTCTTCAAAAACTTGTCCATTTAGGCATGAAATCGTTTAGCCTCATTGTAGCCAAAATTCTTTTCGACATATTCAATGGCTTTGTTACGCATAAGAATAGATCTTGTCTCTCCCTTCAGCATGTTCGAAGGCACTCCTAAATCGACGAGTTTCTACCTAGTTTTAACCCTGAAATCAACAAGAGCTCTTTGATTACTCTCTATTGATTGAACTAGCGTCCCTTCAAGGTCAAACAATACTGCAATCAAGATGATTCTCATTAAGTCATGCAGAGTTCTTTATTTCCACATTGAATTTAATGATTATACTGTCTTTTGACGGCGCAATAGACAAATAAATCCGAAGCATCAGACTTTAGACTCTAGGAGCGAAATGAAAGTGAAAAAAAGCAATACCTATGACAAAAAATATGCTGACCAAAATTACTACTGGGGAAAGAAACCATCAGCGATATGCGATACGATTACGCAAATTATGGGTTCCAACGGAAAGTTTCGTCCTCGATTGCTGGACCTTGGATGTGGTGAAGGAAGGAACGCTGTTTATTTTGCGAAACATGGTTTTGAAGTGGTTGGTTTGGATATCTCTGCTGTTGGCTTGGAGAAAACGAAAAAATACGCTGAAGAGGAGGGCGTTCAAGTAAGAACCATTCACGCTGACATCAACGATTATCAACTAACAGAGATTTATGACGTTATATTTTCAACTGGAACCTTACATTATTTGTCACCAAAGATTAGGAGACAGAAATTCCAAAATTACAAAAGTCACACGTCACCAAACGGTATAAATGCTATGTCTGTCTTCGTCAAGAAATCATTTATCCCTAGAGCGCCAGACGCCGATGAAAACGCTTTTTTCTTTAAATCTGGAGAATTGCTGGGTTATTACTGGGACTGGGAGATTTTATTCTGCACGGAAGAAATATTTGATTGTATGTCAAGTGGCATTCCTCACAAGCATGCGGTCAACAGAATAATCGCAAGAAAGCATAGCAATTGCGAACGCTAATGTGTGGAACTTCTTTAAACAGTTCAGATAAGTTGTATCACCTGCGATTCGTTAACCCTGCACGCACTTTCATTTGTTGTTCTTTAAGCCATTTTTCATTTTCCACATAATTAATTCGCCTCAAATTTCTCAAACAATAAGGGTAGTGCTTCCTAAGTTTAATCAATTCACTGCATGCATCGAACTCAGGGCATTCATAACAAAAACGGAAACCTTTCCCAAAGCAGCAACCTTTTATTTTACATTCTAGATTCTGTCCAGGCAAAAGCAACGATGCAGAAGGAACAACTTCAAAGGTGCACCCTTTACACGAAGGGTTTTGACTGGAAAGCCACTGCAATCCCCTGATGAATTCGTGGTAATTAAAAAATTTCCTATTTCATTCACATTTTTATCCACAAACATGCTGTTGATATCTTCTACTCTTTGAATGTCTGTTCCAGCCATATACTCTTTATATTGAAGCCAAGCGAGAAAGTTGTTTAGCGTCATGCGGTCTACACGCTTCCTCTGATTTTTCGGCAGAAGCCTATCTCGCTCAACACAATCTAAGAAATCCTTTATTGAACCTTGACTAGAGTAAAACTGCTGAAAAACCGCCAAACCACGACCATAAACATTATGCGTCCCAAACTTCAAAACAGAAAGAAACTCGGAAACCTCAGATTCAGCCTCAACCTGCAAAAGAAACACCCAAAAAACAAAAACTTTCACTACACAAAGCTTACAGTGACTTCCTAAAAGATTTTGAGCGTCTAAAATCACGCGAAAACAGAAAAAGAGGGGATTTGCGGGAGATTTCGCCGCTTATTTTGAGTAACAGCCAACACACCAGCCCTATAAATTACTCGCCAGCAGCCCCCTACTTTAGTTTTCTGATTATTCTAGCTCCTTCTATGTCTGTCACGCATTCGAAGCCTATTTCTAATGACGCATTGTGTGAAAAGTTATTCTCTGAATATTCTCGAGTTACTTTCCTTTTTCAGAGTGAATTCATATTGCTCCAAGTTTCGAATCAAAGTCTATCCATTGAAAATTTGAATTAGCGAGGTTCTTATAAGGAATTATTTTTTTAGAAAGCTTTTTATTCTGGTATTACTGTTTTTGAGATTTGTAATACTGGAGGCCTGTAATGGCGCACTTTAATAGTCGCGAGGTTGCTGCTATTGCATTGTTTGCGGCGCTTTGGGGTGTTTTGGCTTCTATTTTTGCTCCTATTGTTTTCAGAATTAGTGGACTTCCAATTCTTTGTGATATGATTGGGTTTGCTATTCTTACTCTTACTGTTTGGTGGATTAGGAAGTTGGGGGCGGTAGCTGTGGTTGGAGTTATTGCGACTTTCGTAAACTTTATGTTCAATCCAGGTGGAGTGCACTTTCTTGGTTTTACTGCGGCCAGTATAGTTTTTGATGTTGCTGCATATCTCATCGGGTATGAAAGGAGCTTCAAAAATTCGTTGTCTACCACTGTTTCTATGTTTTGTCTCTCTGTTCTTTCAGCTGCTGTGGCAGGCTTCATTATAGGCACATTCTTCATGACAGCAAATGCTTTAGCTAAGTGGGGTGGTGTTCTCAGTTGGGTTGGTCTTCATGCAATCGGCGGTGTTGTCGGGGGATTAGTGGGCATAGTTTTGGTTACAACTCTTGCTACAAGAGGCGTACGGCGAGTGGGGGTAAAGAAATAGATGATAACGTTAATCGACGATAAAATCTTGGAAAAAGCTGTTAAATTTCATGGTCATCTTGGTCCTTTTCTAGTTCTTGGCCTAAAAATGAGCTTGAGGGCGAAGGAACTCCTAGGCGACACACTGAAGAAGTGTGAGGTCGAAACTGTTGATCGTAAGCCTTACTTATGTACTGTTGATGGAATAAAGACGGTTATGGAAAGCAGTGTCGTAATCGTTAAAGAAGGCAATGGTTTGGCTGCCAAGTTCATCGGAGTTGATGGTAAAGAATTGAAGATGAGCGTTAAAAGGGCTTTAGTTGATAAATATGCTACAGGTCCTTGGGAAAAATGTGAAGAATATGCCTACGAAGTTATCCGAAGCGATGACAAGCAACTCTTCGAGTAAAATCTGAGGAATTTTTTAAGGGAACTACAAAAGCTGGAAACAAGGCTTAGTGTCAGCGATCGAATTGAAAGTTTTCGTGGCATTAGCTCTGTTCTTGCTATATGTAAGTCGCCAGTTGTGAAAGGAACCAGAAATATTGTTGGCAACTTTTTTGATAGAGAATTGAGTGATGCTGAGAAAAATCTAAATTGAAGAATACAACGTATTGCTTAACGTTGGTTTGAAAATGGAGAATGTTATTTTAAGTGTGGAAAATTTAAATGTGAAATTGAATGGAGAAGCAGTTCTCATAGATTTGTCGTTCGATGTGGATGAGGGAGATGTTTTAGCAATTTTAGGGCCGAATGGAGCTGGAAAAACAACTTTACTAAAAGCCTTGCTGGGAATCATATCATATGAAGGGGTGATTAAATGGAGAAAAGGAATTAAGATTGGTTATGTTCCGCAAAGATTACCCTTTATAAGAGATGTGCCTTTAAGCGTCAAAGAATTTTTTCATTTAGAAAATGCTCCAGAAAATGAAATCAAGGAGATTTTGAAATCAATTGGTTTAGAAGAGGAAATTTTAAAAAAGAAAATTGGAGATTTGTCTTCCGGTCAATTTCAAAGAATTCTCATTGGTTGGGCTTTAGCTTCTGATCCGCATGTTTTACTTTTTGATGAACCTTTAGCTGGCATAGATATTGGTGGTCAAGAGTCAGTTTATAACCTTCTAGAAAGATTAAAAGAAGAGAAGAACCTAACAATTTTATTCGTCATTCACGAGTTATCAATAGTTTACAGGTTAGCCAACAAAGTTCTTTGTGTGAATAAAAGGATGCTATGTAGTGGTGTGCCAAAGGAAAAGTTAACTTCAGAGGCAATTTCAAATCTTTACGCAGGCCAGGTAAAGTTTTACCAGCATAAACATAAAGGACAGGAAAGTCTATGAGCCAATTTCTCCTTAGTTTATTTTCTGGAATTTTTATTGGAGGAGCGGCTGGTTTCTTAGGCTCGTTGATGCTGCCGAAAAGAATGGCCTTAGCAGCTGGTCCTTTAGGGCATTTGGCGTTGCCTGGAATTGCCTTGGCTTTAATTTATGGTTTTGATATTTCTTTGGGAGCTTTTCCATTTGTTATTTTAGGGATAATTTTAATATGGGTTTTTGAAAGAAGAACGAAACTGCCAACTGAAGCGTTGACAGCCGTTGTTTTCGCCACAGGCGTTGCGATTGCTTTTTTCTTTTTGCCAATTGAACAAGCCGAAGCTGCTTTAGTTGGAGACATTTCAAGTATTCAACTTAATGATGCAGTTTTTTCTATCATTTTATGCATAATTATCTTTTTTGTTGTTAAAGAAATCTATTCTAAAATGACTTTGATAAATATCTCTGAAGATTTGGCAAAGTCTCAAAAGATTGACGTTGAAAAATACAACTTGGTTTATCTTTTGTTAATTGCTTTGATTGTTGCGTTGGGAGTAAAGGTTGTTGGTGGACTTTTGACTGCCGCTATTGTGGCAATACCTGCTGTTACCTCAAGAAACTTGGCTAAAACCATTGCTCAATACAAATTTTTAGCTTTGAGTTTTGGTATTTTAAGTTCGGCTTTTGGAATTTTTCTTTCTCAACTTACTATGTTACCAGCTGGCCCATTAATCATTGTTTCTAGTGCATTTCTATTTTTAATTTCAATAACTCTAAAAAGATGAAAAATAGCATCAAGGTTGATGGTTAGTCTCAGAAATTGGTGGAACAATGGATATTGGTCTTCCTTCGCTTAAAGCCTGCGCAGTTTTCCTTCTGGCTCCTTGAATAAGCCTCCAAACTGTTCCTCTTGAAACACCCATTCTTCTACCAGCTTCTTCTTGTGATAGCCCTTCTAAATCGACTAGTCTAAAAGCTTCAAGTTCTGCCATTTCCAATGGTATGGGTTCGAGACTTCTTTGGGGGTTGGGAGTAAAACTGTTTGTAGGCGGCGTTATCCCCAACATGAAAGGTTTTGGGAATCTTCCTCTTCTGCCACATCTGTGTCTTCGTCGCCACATTGTTATCCATCCTCCGCTTTTTTCTTATTTGATTGATAGTCGGTATATTCGTTTAATATGTTAAGAGACTATCGTTTTCTTCAAGAACCCACAGTAAAGCTTGTTTCGCAGCCTTTCTAGCGATATTTTTCTGTTCTATGAACGGACCTTCAGTTTCTCTCTCCCTTTCCAGAAGCTCTAGTCGCTTTCTAATCTCTTCTTCTTTTCTCACACTCTTTACTTCCTGTTTTTTGGCTAATTATTGTTATGTCAAGCGGAACATTTATATATTTCTGTGCGTTGTCACATAATTGAATGTGTGCATAAGCACAAAAATAGAGGTGAAATGAAAAATGCCAAGAGGAGATAGAACAGGACCTTGGGGCTTAGGATCCATGACTGGAAGAGCAGCAGGCTATTGTGCTGGTTATCCTGTTCCAGGATACATGAATCCGATACCTGGATACGGGAGAGGATGGGGTCGAGGCTTCGGCAGAGGTCGTGGTAGAGGCTTTGGTAGGGGTTTTGGTAGGGGTTGGTGCTGGTATCCTTTCTACTATCCATATGCCTATCCACCATACGGACAAATTCCACCACAGCAATATCCTTACACTCCATATGTTTATCCGCTTTTAGCGTATCCACCAACATCAACACAATCTCCAGAACAAGAGGTCGAAGCATTAGAAAAATACAAAAAAGAGCTAGAAGCAGAAAGAACAGATCTTGAACAAGAAATGAACGAAATTGAAACGAGAATCAAAGAAGCAAAAGCAAAGCTTGAACAAGAGAGAAAGTAGTAGCTATAGGACTGTGAACCTGTTGAATCTACCAGTAAAACATTTTCAATGCAGCAACTGTGGGCAAGTAATAGAAGTCCCACAAGGAGTTTCGAAACCAGCAAATTGTCCAAAATGTGGGGCGCCGGCCACAGTGATTCATAGATTGGATAAGGGTCCGCCTGGAGGAAGAAGGGGTAGAAGACCTCCATGGCAACGCCCTGCGCTATAATCCTTCCCCATTTTGTTTTAGTTCCTCAAATAAGTGTCAGGAGTTGATTCAGGATATGGGAAAGTTGAAGATAGCTGTTGCAACAAAAGCTTATGCAGGTTTAAAAGATACTGTTTCAGAAGTTTTTGGCAAAGCTAAAACTTTTACAATAGTGGAAGTTGAGAATGGTCAAGTTAAAAAAGTGCACATAATTGACAACCCTGCAACATCCTATGATTATGGTTCTGGACCTGTTGCAGTGAAGACATTAGCAGACCTTAAAGTAAATCGTGTGATAGCAGCAGAATTTGGTCCAGGCGCTTCAGGATTGCTTGAGCACCATCATATAAGAATGGTTTCAGTAGAACCCAACACAAAAGTCGCAGACGCGATAAAGGAGAACATGTCAAAGTTAAAAGTCTAAATCTAGTTGCATACGACTCAAGTACTAATTGGTTAACCAACTTTTTTGTATGTGAAACCTCACCTATTATTGTGTTATATAATGATGGAGGAAAGTGTTTGGAGAAGGATGAAATTGTTAATCTTGCGAAAAAAAAATCTTAGGGAAGGAGAGCATTGGCACAAGAAGGTTAATGTTAGAGAAATAGTGTTCGGTTTTAATGATGGTTCAATCTCGACTTTAGCGCTTTTGGCAGGAGTTACAGGAGGTGCTCTTGCTCATGGTCAAATATTGGTTGCTGGTTTTTCTGGCGTTGTTGCTGGCGCAATTTCAATGGCTATTGGAGCCTACATATCTTCAAAATCGGAAATTGAGCATCATCAAAGTGAGATTGAAAGAGAAAAGCAGAAATCGAAGAGATTCCAGAGGTTGAGCGCGAGGAAATGCGTCAAATCTACATGAAAAAGGCAGATTTCACTGAGGAAGAGCTGAACTTGATCTTAAACCGTATAACAAGCGACAAGAAGGTTTGGTTGGATTCCATGATGAAAGAGGAGCTTGGGCTTTTTGAAGAGCGTTTTGAAAGCCCAGTGAAAGTTGGCTTGATCATGCTAGTTGCTTTTATTATGGGTGGTCTTGTTCCAATTTTGCCATTTGCTCTGTTGCCAGCTTCTCAGACCGGTTTGATTGTTGCTTCGATTGTAACTTTTGTTTCTCTTTTCTTAATAGGTGTTTGGAAAACAACGTTCACTAACAAACATTGGTTGCGTTCAGGTTTAGAGATGGTCTTTGTAGGAATACTGGCTACTGTGATCCCATATTTGATTGGAGACCTTCTGTTGTCATCGGTGCTATCACAGTTTGTGCACTAGAAATATATGAAACAAATGCTAATCATGTCACGGTAGATTTAAAAGATGACGCCCATAACTCGTTATTTCATGCATGGCTGGTGTAAAATATGAGCGAGTATCCACCTGGAAGTGTTGAAGACCGCAATATGCTTGCTGAAATGTCGAAGGAGAAGTTGCTTGACTATTTCTTTTTACAGATTCGGAATCTTTGGCGTGTCGATGGTTTATACTTTTTAGGCATAGAAAAGAAGTTTGGAACTGAAGCCGCTACTGAGATTGATGCTGGTGTCTGGGAAGCAATGGCAGCTATCGAAGCTAAAAGCCTACAGAAAATGTTTAATGTCGGCGAAAATCCCGATGTTTCCACAATTATGAATTTGTTGCGTAAGTCAAGTTGGGCTTTGGATCAACCGTTTAAAACCGTTGAAGTGAGTAGTAATCGAGCGGTTTTGAGCATTAAAAGATGTAGGACCCAAGAAGCCCGCCTCAATAAGGGATTAGGCGAGTTCCCATGCAAAAAAGTAAGATTTGGATATTTGAGAAACTTCACAAAGACGCTCAATCCCAAAGCAGAAGTGAACTGTTTAGTTTGCCCACCAGACAAGCATCCTAAAGAATTATGGTGCGAATGGGAATTTACACTTAAAGTATAGATACCCAATCTCAAGTTATTTATGCTAAAAGAGTATAAGTAGTATTTTGGAGGCAAAATTGTGGAACATTCAATGCCTTTGATAGGTGAAAAGTTTCCTCATTTGGAAGTTAAAACCACAAGGGGCATAATTAAACTGCCAGACGACTACAATGGAAGATGGTTCGTCCTATTCAGCCATCCCGCAGACTTCACCCCTGTATGCACCACTGAGTTTGTTGCTTTTCAGAAGCGGTATGAGGATTTTAAGAAACTGCAATGCGACTTGATTGGACTGAGCATTGATCAAGTGTTTGCCCATCTTAAATGGGAAGAATGGATTAAAGAAAAAATCGGCGTTGAAATACAATTTCCAATAATTGCAGACAATACTGGAGAATTCTCTGCAAGACTTGGCATGCGCCACAAACAAGCGGAGGGAACACAGACTGTCAGAGCTGTCTTTGTTGTTGATCCTAAGGGAATTGTTAGAGCGATACTTTACTATCCTATGGAGCTTGGTAGAAACATGGACGAGATCCTTAGAATGGTTAAGGGATTACAAACTGCTGACAAGGGATATGCGATTCCAGCAAATTGGCCAAACAACGAGATTATAGGCGACCACGTTATTATTCCACCGGCAAATACTGTGGACATGATCAAGAAAAGGAAGGAACAGGAACAAGCTGGAGAGATAGAGTGCTTCGACTGGTGGCTATGCCACAAGAAACCATAGAAACTCGATGGAATTCACATCAAGCATCAATAGCTAATCTGGACAAATGTCGAGTCACAATTCTTACGGTCAGCAGTGCTGATGGAGTGCGTGAGCAAATAAATGAATGAAGAGTTGATAAAAGCATTTTTGGACAAGAAAAACGTTTTTGCGGTTGTGGGAGCTAGTCGTGATCCTAGAAAATATGGTTATCAAGTGTATAAAGATCTTAGAAGCGCTGGATACAAAGTGTATCCTGTAAATCCGAATGCACAGGAAATCTTGGGCGACAAGTGTTATCCAAGTCTGGAAAACTTGCCTGTGAACCCTGATGTTGTTGATGTTGTGGTTCCTCCGAAGGTGACAGAACATACTGTTAAAACTTGCCAGAGCCTTAGAATCACGAAGGTTTGGATGCAGCCGAGCTCAGAATCGGAAAAAGCAATAAAATTCTGTGAAGAAAACGGTATTGATGTAGTCTATGGCTTGTGCGTTATGATCGAACGAGCAAAACATGGCTGAATGGCATGCAGAAAATGCTTTCATGTTAGAAAAAATATCTTATTGGAGAAACAAACAAATCGAAACTAATTGAAGGGTTTAAAATGCGCGCGCGCCTTGATGGAACAGGACCGAAAGCTATGTTTTCTTCGTCAAACAACTTCATGGTTTTTATGCCTTCCATCTCTTTAGCTCTTTAACTTCTTTTTTGCCTTCTTCTAACTCCTTTTCTTGTTCCTTATCGTTTATTAACAGCAAAGTTTGAAACTCGCCTACATGTGTTTTCTCTTCTTTCGCTATATCTAAGAGAATTGTTTTGATCTCTGCGCTTTGAGTCATGGCTGCCATCTGTTCATAAAGATTTATGGCGTCGAGTTCAGCAATAATTCCGGCTCTCAGTATTTCCTTATCCAAGATTTCTTTGTTTATTCTTTCAAGGTTTATCGGAATTTTTGACAGCAATCTTATCACCTCCTTTCAGTCAATAACTTTTGTGTAAAAGACTTTTCCGATACTAATGCGGAAAGCTTCTCCCAAATACCCTCAATTTCTTTAGCAACAGCACTTCTTGGAGAGTATTCTATTATTGTCTTTCCATTCACCATGGCTTCCGTAACTGTAGGGCTGAAAGGAATCTTGCCAACAACCTCTATGCCGTTTTCTTTGCAAAAACTCTCAATTTTCCCAGTGTTATCCTTGTTTATATCATACATGTTTACGCAAACAAATGATGACACATCAAAATGAGCCAACAATTGCAACGCCCTCTTAAGATCGTGAATCCCCGACATTGTAGGTTCGGCAACAACCAAACCAGCATCTACTCCTGTAACTGAAGCTATAACGGGGCAGCCGATTCCAGGCGGACCATCCATTATTATCAGATCGACCCTCTCTTTTTCAGCTAGTATTTTGCTGTTCTGCCTCACTAATGTTACCAGTTTTCCAGAATTCGCTTCGCTAGGAGTGAGCATAGCATGAGCCATAAACCCGAATCTTGTCTTCGAGATATAGGCGTATCCAGAAATTCGCTCAGTCAAAGTTATGGCATTTGCAGGACAAATAATAGTGCAGACACCGCAGCCCTCGCAGGAAAACGGGTCAACTCTAAAGTCTTCTGTTATGGCGCTGAACCTGCATTTTTCTCGGCATAAACCGCATTTCACGCATTTTGCCTCATCAACAAAAGCTAACTTTGAACCCTTAAATTCCTGTGTCTCAATTATTTCTGGATGCAAAAGCATGTGAAGGTCTGGGGCATCCACGTCGCAGTCTGCAACAACAGCCTTTTTCGCTAAAACAGCAAACGCTGCAGTTAAAGTTGTTTTGCCTGTACCGCCCTTACCGCTTAAAACTGTTATCTGCCTCATTTGCCAGCAAGCCTTCTTAAATCATTAAACAACGTCTGGAACTTTTCGCTCCATTCCGGCATTTCTAGACTGAAGGGAACACCTTTCGAATAAAGTTCAGCAATTCTTCTCTGGTAGGGAATTTCAAGTAGAATGGGTATGTCCTTTTCTTTGCAGTATTCGTAAACTTTTTTGTCGCCTATGCCAGCTCGGTTAACAACGACGCCTAAAGGAATTTTCATATCTTCTAAAACCTGAACTGCTATTTTCAAATCGTGTAGCCCAAAAGGCGTAGGCTCTGTTACAAGAATGCAGAAGTCGCTGCCCTTCACAGTTTCAATCACGGGACAGGAGGTCCCAGGCGGCGAATCAAGAATAACATTTCTGCTTTTGTCAATTTGTCTCTTAACTTCTCTGATAAGTGGAACAGCCATAGGCTCACCCACTTCAAGCTCGCCATAAACAAGTCTTAGACCACCTGCAGAAACCAACTTCAATATTCCAATCTTATGTTTATCTTCAGCAATCGCTTTCTTGGGACAAATAAATGTGCATCCACCACAGCTATGGCAAAGCTCTGGAAAAAGCAAAACCTTTTCTGGACTAACAAAGATGGCGTTGTATTGGCAAAAGTTGCTACATTTTCCACAATGGTCACACAATTTCTCGTTTATAAGTGGATTGGAACATAGACGGGTTCTATTCGGCTTATTTTAGGATGCAAAAGTAAATGGGCATTTGGCTCTTCTACATCGCAGTCTAGAAGCTGAACGTTTCCTATGGAAAGCGCCATGTTTACAGCTACTGATGTTTTTCCTGTTCCCCCTTTCCCACTGGCTATTGAAACTATCATATAAGTGGCCTACTAGAGGCTTTCTAGCTTTCCAAAAATAGCAAGTCAAGTTCTTTTCTGTGATTCTATTATGTCTTTGTGATAGTCACTGTAGAGAGCTATAACAGGGTTATGGCCGAGCAAGCGGTCTTTAACTATAAGCGTTGTAACCGGCGCTTTGGAGTTCATAGTGAAAAGCATGTCATGTCCTAAACATAAACCAACAATAACATTGATGTCTGTTCCAGCGTTGTTAAGGAGTTGAGCTTGAAGAACTGGATTGCAAGCAGCCTCAAATTTTGACGAATCGCCAATCTTGTATTCTTTTGCAACATCAAGTTTTGTCTTGTCAGTGCCACCACATTTGCATCTAACTGATGCGACAGTAAATCCAGCCTTATCAAGAACCGCTACAATTCTGGCTGCTTCATCGTGCATTCCAGCACAAAAAGCAACTCCAATTTTCTCTGCATGAATCAGCTTGCCAAACTCTATCAGTTCCTTGAGTCTAGGGCGCACTGCCATGACCACACCTCTAACTGATTCGTATGCCTCCTTTTCGGTGATAGTGGCTGGAACATAGATCCTTTTCACATCATCTTTTCCATACTTCTCAATTACAGACTTGATTACTTTCTCACTCGTTTTCATGGGACAGTATTCTGGGAGTATTGCTCTGTTGATTTCTTCTAAGGACATTTTGCTACAATAAGTCGCAGAACATTTGGCACATTGAGGAAAAATAGTCGTTTTCACACACTCTCCCTCATATTTCTGAACGTCCTCTCATTTTCTCATACTCTGCTATTGCCTTTCGCAGTGTTGTTATAGCAAGCTTAGGGCAATCAAATTTCGTCTTTGGTAAACCCCCAAGTGCATTTAACACATCATTCTCTGTTATCTTTTTTGCCTCATTAATAGTCTTGCCTTTTACAAGTTCGATCATCGCAGATGCTGATGCTGCTGAGCCTGGACAACCTAAATAGTAAAACTTGCCGTCTTTTATTATGCCTGCCTTATCAATCTTCAGATATAACTCTATGATGTCGCCACATGGACCAAGATAAGTTGTTATCACATCAGGATTCTTCAAAGTGCCCATGTTAACTCTTTTTATATACAGCTCAACAGCTTTCCTAGAGTACCCGGACTCCGCCAATAATTTCAGTTGTTCTTCTGCTAGTCTTCTTGACACTTTACCACCTTCAAAACTGTGCGTTGCCATATTTTCAACTGCATCCTAATGATGATGAGCGTGATGGCACCCTTCTGTAAGCTCTTGAAGCTTATCATCTTTGTAGGCAGCGACAATCTCTTTGACCGTGTTTGCGTTAGCCTTCAGCACTGCCACCCCAGCGCTTTGGAAAGTGCTTAATCCCCTTGGACCCATTCCATAAACTATGATTGCATTTGGTCTCAATTCTAGAATATTGTCATGCGTGTATCCCATGCCACCAGCATGTTCGCCCACATTTGGAACGGTTTTCACGTTAGGAACTTCGCCATTGTCGGTTAATTCGACAACAGCAAAGTAAGGTGCTCTTCCAAAATGCTCGGCAAGTTGAGCATTTAAGCCACTTTCATCAACCGTAGGAACTACAATTCTTGCTACCACTTTTTCACCTCCTTTTCATTGTTAAGCCTTCTAGGTTTGCCATCCTCTTCTTCCTTGACCACGCCCTCCGCCTCTACCAATTCCAAAATGCCCGCTGACAGTGGCTGAGCTAGTTTCTTCAAGTTCCCCCTTCTTGTATTTTTCAACAACTTGTCTGACGGTTCCAGAGGCACCGACAACGACTCTTATGCCAGCTGCTGCCAATGCCTGAAAAGCATTTGGACCGACATTCCCAGTTATGAGCACCTTTGCGCCTTTGCTGGCTATTGTTTGGGCGGCTTGGATTCCAGCACCGCCCATAGCTCCAGAGGCCACGTTTGGAACTGCCTCAAACTGCAGTGTTTCAGAATCTACAATAATCAAGTATGGGCATCTGCCAAATCTTGGATCTGCTTGCGCGTCTACACTGTCTGCCGTAGCTGACACACATATTTTCATTTCAATTACCTCCAGATTTCTCCTTGTTTTCTAAAAAGTGTTCGATTTTTCCGACAATTTCCATAAAAGCCTTTGCTGCGGGGGAATCTGCGTGTTCAACAATGAAAGACATACCCTTGTCTGCATCTTCGCAAATCTTTGGGTCTATAGGTATGCTTCCCAAAAAGGGTATACCCAATTCTTCTGCTATCTTCTTTCCGCCGCCTGATTGAAATATGTCAACTTTCGCTCCGCAATTTGGACAGACAAATCCACTCATGTTCTCTATAATGCCTATAATGGGCATTCCAAGTCTTCTCGCGAACGTGACAGCCTTCTTAACGACACTCTGGGAAACCTCTGAAGGAATGGTGACAATGACTACGCCATCCATTTCAGGCAAAAGCTGAGCAACACTTAATGGTTCATCTCCAGTGCCAGGAGGCAAATCAATTAGCAACAAGTCCATTTCACCCCAAACAATGTCCGACAGAAACTGACGTATCGCAGTCATTTTTAAAGGTCCACGCCAAATAACAGGTGCGTTTTCGTCAGGCAGCAAGAAATCCATGGAAACAACCTTGATTCCTAAAGGACCAAAAGCTGGAAAAACCCCAGCTGGACCAACTGAAAGCCTCTGACCTGTTAAACCCAACATTTTTGGAACGCTGGGTCCATGAATGTCTGCATCTAAAACGCCAAGGTGATTTGCGTGTCCATGCATTGCAAAAGCCATTGCGAGATTTACTGTAACTGTGCTTTTACCCACACCGCCCTTACCGCTTATCACAGCAACTTTATGTTTGATTTTGCTCATTCTAATTCTAAGATTCTGCTCTTGTTCTTGGATTTGTTTTCTCCTTTCATCAATCTCCTCAGTTTTGCTGACCACTGTAAGCCTCCAGCTGGTGTTGAAAATAGTTTGATACGTAAACCATATTAAATAGTTTATGTTTAAAAAATAAACTCAGTGACAAAGATTTGGACGACATAGACAGAAAAATAATCTCCCAACTTCAGCTTGATGGACGAACAACACTTGAAGAGTTGGGAAAGATTACTGGGCTTTCAAACATGGGAGTAAAGAAAAGAGTAGCTAAACTCTTTGAGAAAGAAATCCTAAAGATTTCGGCGTTGGTCAATGTAGAAGAGTTGAACCTTCAAGCAGCTGTTGTGCTCATCGAAATAGAAAGCTCTGAGGCAATGCAGAGGCTTCTTGACAGATTCAAAAACTGTCCGCGCGTGGTTCACATCTTTACTGCAATGGGCGGTTTCAACATAATTGCCGTCGTGATAGCAGAAAACCGAGATACTCTGGAAAGCATATCCGTAGAGAAATGCTCTTTAAGAAGCAGCGAAGGAATACGAAGATCTGAATTTTACCCGATCGGCAACATCCATTATTCACAGTTTCTACCCGTCAGAGAATATCTCGCACGCAAAGGGATGACTCATACACCATGTAATGTTGATTGCGTTACTTGCAATCGATATAAAACGGAAAAATGCGTCGGATGTCCCGCCACAACCTATTATAGAGGCATACTTTAAACCAAGCAAAAAAGTGATGTCCTATGGTGAGTTAAAATGAATAGTAAGAATATCACGCTTAGACAAGTTGATAGCGTGGAAATTGTAAGCTTGGTTGATAACTCTGTTGATTTTCTATCCTCAGTTGAAAGAAGAGATGTTGAACAAGTTCGAAAATGGGTAACTAAACGTTTAGGAGAAAAATGGACTAAAAAACACTTTCAGTATCCATTTGCAGAACATGGATTTTCCATGCTAATTCGCACTTTTGCAGATGAAAAATCCTACTGTGTTCTCTTTGACACAGGACTAGGCAGGACAAGTGTTGTAGATAACGCAAAGAAAATGGGATTAAACCTAATACATGTCGAAGCTATTGCACTATCACATGGACATTATGACCATTTCGGTGGCTTACAGAAAACAGTTAAAGCGATTAACAGGAAAGACTTGCCTATCATTGTACATGAGGATATGTTCAAAACAAGGGGTGTAGCCAACCCAGATGGAAGTATAAGAAAATATCCCAAATTCCCACAAGAAGATAAGGTTAAACCTGCCAAGTTTGTTAAAACAAAACAGCCATACTTGCTCGCAGAAGATACAGTATTAGTTACGGGAGAAATTCCTCGCAAGACAGACTTTGAGAAGGGATATCCACAACAGCGCGTTTTTATTAATGGTCAATGGCAGCCTGACCAATGGGTCTGGGATGACAGAGCGCTAATAGTCAACGTCAAGCAAAAAGGTTTAGTCGTGGTTTCAGGTTGTGCACACGCCGGCATCAGTAACACAATGTTATACGCAAAAGAACTTACGAGAACTGGAACCATTTGCGCTATACTGGGAGGCTTTCACCTTGCTGGAAAAGAATATGAACAAGCCATAGGGAAAACAGTGAAACAACTGAAAGAACTTAAGCCAGCATTGGTTGTACCTTCACATTGCACAGGATGGAAAGGTGCTTTTGCTATCGCCAAGGCACTGCCTCAAGCTTTTGTATGGAACAGCGTTGGCAACCTCTATAGGCTAAAGATACTTTGAAGTTGATGAGATGGATGGAGTATGAGAAATCCTAAGGCAGAGATGTTTAACAAGAAAGCGTCTGTTCCCAAAAACAAACCTGATCAGATATTGGAGGCACTGGCATTGCAGTCAAGACAAACAGTTGCTGACATTGGAGCTGGAGGTGGGTATTTCTCTCTACGATTTGCCGAAACAGTCGGAAGACAAGGCAGAGTGTTTGCGGTTGATACAGATCCAGGATTTCTGGAATTTATTAAGCATAATGCTAAAGAAAAGGGATTAAATAACGTTGAAACGATTCTTGCCACAGAGGATGAGCTGCCTCTACCTAGAGGAAGCATAGATTTAGTCTTTATGCGAAACGTGACTCATCATTTGCCAAATCGAATAGACTATTTTAGAAAATTGAGAGACATGTTGAAACCAGAGGGAAGAATTGCCATCATAGAGTATAAACGTGGCGGTGGATTTAGCTTTCACAGAATGTTCGGACATTTTGTCCCAAAGGAAATTATCGTGACAGAGATGAACAACGCTGGATATCAACTGAAGGAGGACTTTGACTTCTTACCAGAACAGTCTTTTACCATATTCTCTATACACAATGAGATAAACGCAAAAGCGCGATTAGTAAGATTTGAACTCACAAAATTTAAAAGCCAAAGGTTATAGTGGAAACGGCAAAATGTTCTTAAACTTTGATGCCATATTTGTGGCATAACATGTCGGCTAAAATTCTCGAGCTCTCGGGTAAATAGCGAAAATGCGAGTAAAACCTTACTGTTTTGATCGCAATATTGCTAGTATTCGCTCGCAAATTGATAGTATCAGCGGAAAGTTTGAAGCGAGAGTTTGAAGCTATCCCGGGCTACCACAAACACCTGCACATGTCGACATTCTAATCTTCATATTCATAAATGGCAAATTCTGTTGTGCAAAAGCATGTGCTTGCGTTTTAGACTAAGTGCTATCTTAAGGTCAAATTTAAAATCTAATCTTTTCTTTATATAGCTCATGGCAAGAACAACTTCGAGGTTATGAGTATTCATGCAACCACTTGAAGAAAGCCTCGTCACACAATATGTTCTTCATAAGCACCATCTTTTAAAGGGTTCTCAAGCAGAAAGCATTCTTCAAGTCGTAAATGATATCATTGCTTTGCACGCTACCAGTGCAGGAACCCCATACATTTCCCTGTTTGCCAGAATAAAAAACTTCCATAGAAAGCACTTGGACGAAGAATTCTATGTGAAAAGAAACTTGGTACGCCTTCAAGCCATGAGAGACACCCTTTTCATAACATCCACCCAATCAGCATCCCTGCTGTATCAGGCAACAAAATTACCAGAAGCCCATCTGCTAAAGTGGCTCCATAAATGGGGAATATCTTTATCTGAATATCATGAACTTGCCGAAAAACTTTATGGTATTTTGAAAGGCGGTGAAAAAACTCTACTAGAACTCAAAAGAGCTTTACCAAAAGAAATGGTAAGGTCAGTGGAGTTGAAAGCTGGCAAAGAGCGTTACAAAGGAACCAATGTAAACATCGTCTTAAGCGCCATGATGCGTAAAGGAATGGTTATCAGCGAGAAGGGGCCTGAAACTCTTCGCATTACGAAGGCGAACCGGTTTGCACTCATAAAAGAGAAATATCCAAATCTTAACCTTGAATCAGTCGGATGCGAAGAGGCAAAGGCAGTGTTAGTTAAGCGTTACGTTGAGGCTTTTGGGCCCGTCACTGAAAGTGATATTGCTTGGTGGACTGGCTTCAGCAAGACTGAAGTAAAGAATGCTCTAGCAACTATAGAGAAGGGGTTGCGCTCTACAAAGATTGGCGGTTTTGAAAAAGATTATCTGATGCTGAAAACTGATTATGAACAATTCGTCAAGTTCAAGCCCTTGAACTCTCATTCCGTACTGTTGCTTCCTTTTGAAGACCCTTATACAAAAGGCTACAAAGTGAGAGATAGACTTATCGATTCAGCGTTAGAGAAAAAAGCGTATGTTGGAGGCGGAGTACTGCCGACCATATTATTTAACGGTGAAATTATAGGAGCATGGAACAGAAGTATTGAGGAAGGTAAAGGGCCGATCAAACTCAGCTTCTTTGGGCAGCCTAAGAAGGACATTGAAAAAGAAATCATCGAAAAGGCAAAGGCTATAGGAAGGCTGATGTCTGATCACAAAGTCGATGTTGAAATTGAAAAAGACTAAATCTCTTGTAAAGGCAAGTTAAAATCAATTTAAAGCTAATCCTGAAACTATTTTTCAAAAATAAAATAGAATTGAGTCTTAACTCCGATATTTTAAACCGATATGTGAACCTATCCCGGGCTACTAAGATTTTCTTAAGACTTTCCTACCGATAAGCGGGCGTGACTTGTGAGGGTGCTTGAACCTAAACTGGACTGCCAAAAAGTGTTGCTATTTTAGCTGTTGTTGATTGTTTTGACAGAAGTTGTGCTTCAAAAAGTTAATTATTGTTGGTGTGGTCATATTATTGTTAGAGGGAAAAGGTTTGGGTAGGTTTAGGGCTGGCCTGATTTCTATTGTTTGGGTTGTTCTGCTTCTGGTGGCAGTGTTTGGTGTAATTTTGAATGTTCCAGTGGTTAGGGCTGGCGGAACCATATACATAAGGCCTGATGGAAGCATATGCCCACCAGAGGCGCCTATAGAACGAGATGGTAACATTTACACCTTGACTGATAATATTACAAGTTCTGGTAGTGGGATTGTGGTTGAAAGAGACAACATCATAATTGACGGAGCAGGCTACATTATTTAAGGAGAAGGTGGCGACACTGGAATAGAGCTTATCGAAAGAAGCAACATTAGAGTTAAAAATGTAATTACAAAGGGCTTCGGGTATGGCATCTGGCTTAAGGGTTCTTCAGATAATATCATAATAGGAAACACTTTAGAAGACAACATTGAAAATCAGCCAGCTTTAATATGGGATTCGTCAACTCCAGGATATTATGATATATGGGCTGATTGTCTGACTGAGGGCGAAATAGGCTTCTATGATGAATGCGACGTAATCGACGACCTCGATGTAGAAGATGCTGGTTTCTTTGTCATTGCAGAAATGCTCTTAATAGCAATTCCCGTGCTTCTTGCCTTCTTAACTATCATATTAGTCAAAGGAAGAATACCGCTTACAAATGAACTTTGCTAACTTAATATTCAAGTCATCACCTTTTTAGACTACCGTGACCATAAGAAATCGGCTTCAACGCATATGCTTATCTTTAATATAGATTCTCTTTTCATAAGCTTGTTATTTTCCAGTTTATACTGTAACATCATGATGTAAAATGAGCGCATCAAAAGAATTTGAAGAACTTCAGAATATAAGAGCAAAGCTAGAAGAAGAATCGCATTCTTTGAAAGAAGAACAAAAGAACATGGAAGAAAGGGTAAGAGTGCTTGAAGAAAAAATAGCCATTGCAGAATTGCGGAACAGCAACAAAGCTACAAACGAGGCTATATCTCGGCTAAAATCGAAGATAAACGAATTGGAAGAGAGGTTGACAAAAATTTCACAAGCATCAGAAACTTGTGAACCGCAAGAGAAAATCATGCCAGAAGTCGATAAGGTTGCTGAACCGACAGAAGTTGCACCAGAAACTGTAGAAGCAGCAATAGAAGAGCCAGAAGAAGAAATTGTTACAGTAAAAATGCTTGAAGATTCACTTATAGCTGAACAAGAAGTCGAGGACGCTCTCAAAAAGCGAAGCGAAAAGAAAAAGCGCAAATTCTTCTAGACATTGTGCAAAAGCTAATTAGCTTTTAGAAAGGATACTTGGAAAATTCATTTCATAGTATTTTTCTAGTTCGTAATCTGCATCTTTCTGTTAGACTAGTCTCATGTTTTGTAGACAATTTTTTAGCTCTATTATATTAGGTTTTTTCTATGTAATATGAGTATGAGGAGTGTGGCTATCATGAATATTGGTGCTATTAGTATTGATGGGATTTCTGGTGTTATTGTTTCTGTGTAGCTGTCTGCTTTGAGGTAGTAAAAGCCTCCTTCAAGTGTGCTGTGTTCGATAGTTCCATAGATTGTGACGAATTCGCCTTCTTTAGGCATGGGCAATTCTGCAAAGCGTATTACAACAGGGATTATTTTTTCTAGCCAGAAGTCTTCGTACATATAAGTGCTTGGTATTATGTACATTGTTCCGTTGGTTCTTACCTTTTGTCCATAGAATTCTTCAATGTGAGTTGCTAAATAGTATGGGTCAACTGGTGTGTATTCTGAATTATCTGAGGCTGAGGCTGAGGCTAATGTAGCTAGCGAGAATGTGAAGGTAAATACGATGAGACATGTGTATAGAATTTTATTTTTCATTCCTTCTCTCCATTATATTCTTATGATTTCAATTTATTATGGTTTATGCTTCTGTGTAGAATACCGCTCGTTTTTCCAGACATCAGCATAGTCACTGTAGCCACGTTTTTCCCAATACCCTAACTCCTTATTCACAGTGAACTTTATTTTTGTTATCCACATTGCACTTTTATATGCATACTTGTTCGGAACAACTAGGCGTAGTGGAAAGCCCATGCTTTCTTCGAGATATTCGCCATTTAGTTTTGTGGCTAAAAGCACATTGTCATGTGACAATTCTTCTATGCTCAGTGATGTGGTGTAGCCATCAGCGCATTTGAAAGTAACGTATTTTGCTGTCGGTTTAGGTTTAGCTATGCTTATTATGTGCTTGAATGGGATGCCATACCATCTATTGTTCAGGACGCTCCATCCTTCTACGCAGTGAAAATCGCTTATTGCTTCTATTGTTGGAAGCTTTTGTATGTCATTCCAACATAGCTTCAAGGGTTTTTCCACTTCACCTTCTACGATTAGCGTGTATGTGTCTAGGTTGATTTTTGGAACGGTAGCATTTGGAATTGTGGGATGGTCTATTCCCCAGCGCAAATGCTGCTTTATTGGAAACTGTCCAGGCGGCAACTTCTTGTCTTTCTCTTTTTTGGATGGCGTGGGATTCACCGTGATAGAAGGGTAAAATTTAAAAAATAAGTGTTGCTATCTGCTCAAAAGCCATGAACCGTCGCATGCTGCAGTGTTTAATTGGCTTAAGCCTTCTCTGCATGTGCCAAATTTTATGTCATATTTCTTGGCTAATTTTGCCATGTTTTGCATTAGTTTAAAGCGCAAGTCTTTTGGCAAATATGTGTATGAGGCTATTTTTTCGCCTCTCTTAAAGTATAATAGCTTTAGTTTTTCTGTAGTCTGCGATGATACAACTTTGCTTAAGCGTTGCCAATTGTCTGGTTTAACCTTGTATGTTGATGCTGTTATATGTTTGATACCTATTGCTGTGAGGGTTTTGATTAGGGTTTCTGGATTGTCGTTTACGTATGGAATTATTGGGTCTATGCGGGCTGATACTGGAATGCCTTCTTCGATTAAGATTTTAGCGGTTTCTATGCGTTTTGTGGGTAGGGGAGCGTTTGGCTCCATTAATCTTGCAATATTGTCGTCTTCTGTTGTTATTGTTAATGCCACTGTAGCTGCTGTTCGCTTTAGAAGGTCTACATCTCTTGTGACCAAAGTAGATTTAGTGATTATCTGAATTCTGCAATTACTTACGGAGAGGATTTCTAAGCATTTGCGTGTTAAGCCAAGTTTTGCTTCAATATTAGGATAAGGGTCGGAAGAATTAGCTATCGAAACTATTTCGCCCCTTAGCCTTGAAGCTTCTCTACGTAGTTTTGAGATTAAATCTTTCTTTGGTCTGCAAGAATAGAATTTTGGGATATAGCTTGAAGCGTAGCAATAAAAGCAATTATGGTCGCAACCAGTGTAAGGGTTAAAGGTTAGCTTAGAGAGGCAAGTACAAAGTCTAGAATGCCAAGGGTCAAATGGCTTTATCAGACTCAACGCATAATCCCAGACAATAATGAATTAAAAGAGCAAAGGTTAACAAAAATTATTCGCTTGAAGTCATAATAATTGGATGCAGATTAAGCAATATCTCTAATAGAAAACAATTTAGAATAAAAAAATCCTTGTAGAAAACCTAAGGAGTAGGCTTCATATTGACTCCAAATTAAGCTTGAAATAATGTAAAAAAGCTAGATTCTCATATCCACTTTGTCTTAATCTCTTGAACAGCACTAATATGCGGATCATCTGAAAGACATATTGCCTTCAACACCAAAGCCGTAGCCGCAATCACACTATCAGCCAAACGCATCTTATACTTATGCCGAAGCTCAGCAGAAACTCGCGCAATCTCCGCATCTACATTCACAACTCTAAAATCCTGCTCTAACAAATCCGTCCGCAACACGGCTGTTTCTCGCCCTTCACATCCAAGCGTTAACCAATAAACCTCATGCAAAACAATAGCTGATACAAAGCGACCCTTATTCCGTCTAATCTCGTCCTTAGTCCGCCTCAAAACCCGTTGGTTGCCCGAATAATAATGCTCAATAAAAAACCGAGTGTCAAAAACCACCTTAGACATCCAAATCCCTTAATCTATCCAAAACACGCTTCATCTCATCAGGCGACGCAAAACGAGCCCCAGAACCAGCCAAATCAACCGTAGACTTCTTGGGTTTGAACAGAATCCCCTCAGCAGTCTCAATAACCTCTAACCGCGTACCCTCTTCAATGTTGTACTTCAAACGCAAATCAACAGGAATAGTCGTCTGCCCCTTCCGAGTTACTACCACCTCATATTCCAACTTTCTCACCGTACTACACATCAAAAAGTACTACATATAAACCTTACTACTGAAAAGCCGCAAGCAAGCCCAAAAACACTACCAAAAGTTCAATCTATTTATAGGGGATGGGCTAATGCGCAGAGCAACAGAAACCTATTACCAATTCTGTTGTTTGAACCTCTTTCTATGCTACGTATGCAATGTGTAACCATATTACCTAACTTGAGCAACTTTGCTTCACTTCTAAACACACTTATTTCTGGGCAATTACTTTTATGTTTCAACCAAACTCTTTCTGCAAGGAGGCTTATTGTGAATTACGGACTTGCGTCAAAATATTACGATTTATTCGGTTCCAAAAATGACGTTGCCTTTTACAAAGAATTAGCGTTAAAACATGGAAAGAAAGCTTTGGAGCTTGGAGTAGGCACAGCAAGAGTTGCAATAGAATTAGTCCGTGTAGGCGTTACTGTTTGGGGTATTGGCAATTCCAAATACATGCTTAACGTAGCAAAAGAAAAACTGGAAAGAGAAAAAGCTTCTGTTAGAAAACGTTTAATTCTGAAACTTGCTGATATGCGGAGTTTTAGGCTAAAAGAAAAATTTCCGCTTATTTACATTCCTTCTGCAACTTTTGAACACTGCATTTCAGAGAAGGACCAGAAAAAATGTTTAAACTGCATTCATAATACGCTCAAAAGCAAAGGTATATTAGCATTTGACTTGCCCAAGCTTGAACCAGAAAAACCAGAAAGTAGCTGGTGGATTGACAGAAAAGAAACAGGCGATAGTGGTGAGGTTGTTCGGACAATATTTTCGAGACGCACCCCCAAAACAAACATCGTATCTCTCAATTTCTTTTTGACGTTTATCAAAAAGGCAAACTGAAAGAAAGATATTATGAGTAAGGAGAAGCTCGACTGTTTTCTAAAGAGAATATAGAAAAACTATTGAAAGAAGCATGCTTTAAAATTGATAAAATCTATGGAGATTTTGACAAATCTGCATATACTCTAAAAAGTCAAAGAATAATATTTGTCGCAAGCAGAAAGTAGAATTGAAAACTAAATTTCTATTTCCTTCTCGGATATCTCTCAAGGTAATCCTCAATTCTTGGAAAAACTTCATGAACCCGTTCACGCCGTTTCTTCACATTTATGCTGTGCTGCAAAGCCGTAAACTCTTTTGGCTTGCTGAAACTTTCAACTTCGCCATCCACTCTTTTCCGTGAAATCTTTATACAATCATCCACTATACAATTTAACACACAAGCACCACAATATATGCAAAGTTCTTCTATTATTCCAACCTCTCCAGCCTTCCAAAATAATGCATTGGTTGGACATGCCTTTATGCAAAGTTTGCATTCCACGCCCTTGCATGTTCTCTTATTAATCTCTATCTTTCCCTCAACAAAAAATTCTTTTACGCCAAAAGATGCGAGAAGCTCTTCTCTTTTTTTCCTTTTCTCCTTACTTGTTGTTTCTGTTAAAAGCTGAAATATGTCAACAGTTGAAGGCTTGCTAAGCTTATTTTCTTCAAGCATTCGCTTCATCCTATGTCAACTATCAGATTTGAAATTATAATGCTCATGAATTATAATTACTTATCCAAAATCCACAACCGTGGACTTTTAAGCGAGGTTTAATAACCCCTCTAACGATTCATACTAGTTAATGGTTGGAATAATAAATGTGCGAATTCACCATAATCCTTAACGGAAAAACAGTGTTCAAAGACGTAATCTACGCAAAGATGGAAAGCAACAACATAACTGTTAAAGACGTGCTCGGAAAAACCAAGGAGTTTAAAAACTGCAAAATCACAGAAGTTGATGTGAATTCTACACGCATGGTCCTATCAAGCATTTGAGCATGACTAAAAGGCTAAGGTCAAAATCTAAACAGCAAAACAAGAAAACTGAAAACTAAACCAAATAATATTGGAAACGGCAAGCCAGGAAACATTCCCTTCTTTTCCAACATTTTAAACGCCAAAAAGCATCCTAATAAAATGCCAACAATAGAAGCTAAACAAGGAACAATCCCAAAATAAATGAGCATGTGTCCGGAAAGCATTGAATAAAATGTCAAATCGCCTAAACCCATTTGAATATCCCTAAAAGAGAAACTCAAACCCCGAAACTGGTCTAAGCCAGCATGAGCTATTTTTCCAACTGGTCCATAATAAACAGCAAATGCGTCATAAACAGCCAGAAAACCCAAAATCAGCACCGTGCTCAAAGTGGGAATCGAAACTCCTAAAAACGCTCCTAACGCTCCTCCAAAACATATAACAGCCAAATCGCAAAATCTGCCATAAACACGGAAAATTGCAAAATAAGCAATCACCGCCATAGATGCTGATAAAATTAAAATTAGCGCCTCTACGTTAGGAATGGCAAATCTTGAAAATGCAGCGAATAGATAAATCATTGAAAGCATGAAAACAGCAATTGTTAAAACAAACCCTGTAATCATTTTAATCATTTTATTACGTTTCATTTTTAAGAGCATATATAGTAATGAAGCACCCATTCCGACGAGGATAACAAAATAGAATGCGTTGCCAAAAGATCCAATAGTGCTTTCTGGGAAAGGTGTAATAGAGTAAATCTTCATTGCAGACGTTAGAATCAGAAAGGCGCATCCCATCCCAAATAGCAAACTTGCCAAAATAGGTATTATATGCACAATTTCTGCCCTAAACTTTTCTTTCAAGTCTCTTCCCCTTCCTACCCACAATTGCTTCAACTTCCAAGTAGCACCTGTTACAGAAAAAGCTTTGTTTCTCATCGGTTTCGAAAATTGAATTAGAAAAATATACAATACAAAACTGATTAAAACAATGCCTCAACCCAAAAATGTGTTCAAACTAGTGCAAAACTTCTTTAGCGTTCCTTTCCACGAAAAATTCCATGTTAGAAGCCCTGTCGAGGAACTCTAGTTTACGTCTTCACAAGTATATTAATTTAAATTTACAAGATATTTTGCCTCTCCAAAAAACCAAATTTTGTTTTCTCTCTTGGGCGACAAATTTTTGCGAGTCTGAAATAACTGGAAAAATGATGAAAAATACGCTAAAATTCAACATCAAGTCAAAATAAAAATCATTTAGTAAAATTGGTATGTTCCAGAAAACATAATCAAACATCATGGTAAAACTAATTTTTCACGTAGCAAAACCTAGTTGAAAACCAACATGTAAGCCTATCCAACGCAGCTTTCCACCAAGCTTCACTTTTAGTTTATTTTTGTGCGGGCCCGCGGGGATTTGAACCCCGGTTCTCCGGCTTTCTTCCATTTGATGTTGCCCGGAGGCTTACGCATCATTGTGTTGATTCGACGCCTTGATCCATACTGGGCTACGGGCCCTTTTTTCTTTAAATATAGTTTATCTGAATTAATTGTTTTGGTGTTTTCTACAAATAGCAGAAGAGCATAGTTGATCTGCTATCTGTGTGCGTCAATTAACTTTTCAGCATTTTGTATGAGCGCTTGCTTCTTGTCATTTGGTACTATTATGCTTGCTGCATACTGATGCCCATCTGCTAAACCAAAGCCTTCAGAAACTCTGTCCAAGAGATTAACGGCACCTAAAAATCTTCCATCATCAATCAGTCGATGCAAGGCCTTAGGTACGCGGACAGAAGCTTTGACATATTTCTCCATGAGCATTCCCCAGTTGGGAATTTTCTGCGGCACATCTACAAAACCCATTATGTATTTGTTGGGTTTTATTAGGCGAGTTTGATAGGATAAAAAGGAGCAGAATTGCCCTATCACCTTTGTCCCCATACCATCATAGGCATTTCCTGCATCAAACCATTGGATGTGTTCTGTTTCCTTCAGTCTTTCACGGTAAAGTCTTGCCAAGACCCGTCTATTAGCCTCTTTGCGTCTGAACTCCAGAACATTAACCTTTTCGTCCACTTCCTTGGTTACCCCTTCTAAACATGCGTTTATTCCAATTTCTGGTCCACCCTCATAATAGCCCACTGCACCCAAAATCTGAAGCTTTGAAAATAAGGCATTTAAGCGCATCTTTAATTTGGCTATTTCAAAATTTTTACCCTTTTGTAGAATCATCCCATTTTTTAAGGCTTCATCCAAAATCAGATTGTTTAATCCAAAAAAGCCATCAGGAATTTCGCAACTTCCAACCAGAGCCAAATATCCCAAATCCCAATTTTTCTCGTTTAAAGCCTTTGCAAACAAGTAACAGCATGTGGCTCCAGAAAAATCTGTTTCGCCCTTAAATCCACAGTGTTCAAGGTTTAAATCCAATACTTTCGGGTCTTTGGATGGTTTTGGATCGTGATGATCCAATATTATAGTTAGGCTTCTGCTATCATTATATTCTGATATCAGGTCTGCATGTGACGAGCCGATGTCCACATAAAAAATCGTTTGACCAGCCTTCGAATGTAGGTCTCTAATGACTTCTGTGTAAATTTTTTCCAAACAAAACGTTTTTGTTTTTATCCCTTCACGTTCTAACGCCTTCTTTGTTACTGCAGCGGAGCACAAGCCGTCTGCGTCATCATGATGAACTATTACTGCTTCCTTGGGCTTTATTGCCCTCAGTTGTAAGATGGCTTGCTTTGTTTTCTTTTCAAAATCAGCCAGTGCCATACACATTGCCTCTTAACTTATTGTTTTCAGAAGATCAGAACGTGTTATTATTCCAACTAATTCATTACCTCTTGTTACTAGCACTCCTTGATGTCTTTCAAGAAGTGAACGGATGTCATTAATTGGTGTTTCTTCAGAAACTGTTGGCAAAGGCGCGCCCATAACGTTTTTCACTTTTTCTTCTGCTATGTTTGTGCCAAGATTGCTGATGATGTCTTCCTCTGTTATCGTTCCAACGACCTTGTTTCTGTCTAGAATGGGCATTTGAGAAATGGCATGTCGCACCATAACTTCGCTTACCTTCAGAACACTATTGTTGGGTTTTGCAAAGAGCACACCTTCAGTCATAATGTCCTTGCACTTTATCTTTTTGCCCTCCATAATAACAGCCAAAATCTTGTTAATCGTCGAAAGCCTTGGGTCAACTTTTCCCATCTCTATTTTCGCTATGTGCGCTTGCGACACTTCAGCAAGTTCTGCTAGCCTCTTCTGGGTTAAACCAGCCTCTAACCTTAACTTTTTAAGCGTTGAACCAGTTATTAACAAAATATAACCACCAGTTATTTTAAAATATAAAATAATACAGTAAAATATATATCTGTTGTTGTGCATACACCATAAAACTTCATGAAAGGAAAGGCTTGTCATGCGGAACATTATAGTGGAAGATTTAAAGCAGACTCCTTTGGAAAAACAGTGCCTAGAAATCGTTGAAAGAAAAGGTCTAGGGCATCCAGACTATATATGCGACGCAGTAATGGACCACATTTCCATACGTCTAAGTAAAGAATACATGGAAACGGCTGGCTCAATATTGCACCATAACGTTGACAAATCCTTGCTTGTC
Organism: uncultured Candidatus Bathyarchaeia archaeon; assembly: GCA_964469615.1. Taxonomy (GTDB): domain Archaea; phylum Thermoproteota; class Bathyarchaeia; order Bathyarchaeales; family Bathycorpusculaceae; genus CAYXZM01. Next base: position 28,937 of record CAYXZM010000031.1, read on the forward strand.
GCTGGAGAAGCGCAACCAAAATTTGGCGGAGGCGTTGTTAAACAACCAATGCTATTCGTATTCGGCGATAGAGCAACATCAGAGTTTAACAACTTAAAAATAGACGTTGCCGAAATAGCCTTAAACGTAGCCAAACAATGGTTTAAGGAAAACATGCGCTTCGTAGACCCAGAAAAACATGTGAAATATCAAGTTGAACTAAAACCAGGCTCAGTGGGGCTTGTGGACATATTCAAAAGAGAAGGAAAAATTTTGGGTGCCAACGACACTTCGGCTGCAGTAGGTTATGCACCTATGACCAGAACAGAAAAGATAGTTCTAGGAACCGAGCAATACCTAAACTCGAAAGAGTTTAAGCAACGCTTTCCAGAATCTGGCGAAGACATAAAAGTCATGGGTTTTAGAACCAATAATAGTTTAAACTTAACAGTTTCAATGGCATTTGTAGACCGCTTTGTAAACAGCGAGGAAGATTATTTCGAGAAGAAAACAAAAATCCTTGAAGAAATCAACAAATACGTTTCAGCAAATACAAATTTTGAAAATATTCATGTGCAGTTAAACACTTTGGATATGCGCGGAAGAGGCTTGGGAGGCGTATACCTAACGGTCTTGGGTACAAGCGCAGATAGCGGCGATTCTGGACAAGTTGGAAGAGGAAACCGCGTAAACGGCTTAATATCGCTTAATAGACCCTTCTGTTCAGAGGCTGCAGCAGGCAAAAATCCAATCAGTCACGTTGGAAAAATCTACAATGTTCTAACTTACAAAATAGCCCAGCATGTTTATGAAGAAGTGCCCGAAGTTGCAGAAGTCTACATTTGGCTACTTAGTAAGATAGGTAATCCCATAGATGCCCCAACTGTTGCTGCTGCGCAGGTGATAATGAAGGGAAATAACTCTTTAGAGAAAGTTAAACGCAAGATAGGTGAAGTGTTGGACTATAGACTTGAAAATATATATGAATTCTGCATGGAATTAGCTCAAGGGAAAATCAAAACATACTAAAAAGAAAGAAGTGAACACGGTTGTCCAATTATATGCTCAAAAAGTTGCTGAAGAATTAGCAAAATAGAGATTGAACTGATTTTGCACTGTAATATAAGGTGCAAAACTTTATCATCCAGTTCAATGCTAATCTGCCATGAGTTGGCTCTGATATGGATGCTTCAGAAGCGGCAAAAAATGCGTTACAATGCGTTTTAGAAGCGAAAGAAGGCGAAAGTTTAGTTATTTTCTGCGACTATGAAAAGCTGAAAATTGGCGAAGCTTTTGCAGTTGGCGCTTTAAGGCTTGGTCTCCAAACACGTTTAGTCAAGTTAAAGACAGAGGCGAAAGTTTTTCGAAAAGAAATTCCGCAAAATCTTTTAGAAATTTTGACAAAACAGAAACCAGATATTTACATCAATCTTCTGCGTGGAATACGCGAAGAAACGCCATTCAGAATTAAACTTATCAAAATGGAGACCCAAGACCATAAAACATGTTTGGGTCATTGTCCAGGTGTTACTTTAGATATGCTTACAGAAGGAGCATTAGCTTTAACAGTTGAAGAACATAGGAAAATGCAAAGCTTTGCTAGAAACCTCATACAGAGATTAAACAAAGCAATAAAAGTGGAAATTACGAATCCCGCAGGAACAGATGTTTCTTTCAATGTTGAGGGGAGACCTTTCTTTACAGACACTATTATTGACTGGAAAACAATGAAGTGGATGAATCTTCCGACAGGAGAGGTGATAGTTGCTCCATTAGAAAACTCTCTCGAGGGCAAAGTAGTGTGCAACATGGCTGTGGGTGGAATAGGTCCAACAAAGTCTCCTGTTAAACTGGCGGTTCAGAAGGGTAAAGTGGAAGATTCTTTTTGTGATGACATGCAAGTTCTAGAAAAAGTTAGGATGTCATTAAAAACTGATGAAGAGGCAAGTGTTGTTGGCGAGTTTGCTTTTGGAATAAACACGAAGGCAAGATTTGTTGAAGAGTTTCTTGAAGCGGAGAAACAGATGGGTACGATCCACATAGCTTTCGGTAATAATTCAGACATGCCTGGTGGAAAGAACCAATCCCAAAATCATATGGATTTTCTAATTTCAAAACCTACAGTGAAAATTTTTGACAAAAATGGCTTATGCATGAATGTACTTGTAAATGGGGTTTTTCAACATTTATGGTAGGTTCACATCATGAAACCCTATGCCATTTTGCATCAAAACTCGTTTCAAAATAGTCTTTTTGTTTGATATGATATTTTAAATTATTATTAAAAATCAGAATCCAGAATTGAATAGTCTTATTAATTCATTGCAACAACAAAAACAAAACAAGGTGCGAGCATCATGGCATATCAGGAAGAGACACAAGAAAACATGCAAGGTGATGAAGAGGAAGGGTACATCGAAGACGTTCAAAATGAACAAGAAGTGGCAGAGGTGGGTATGCAAGAAAATTATGTGGCTAAAGAGGAACAGATAAGAAAGAGAAATTGGATGCCAAACAATAGTGGAGAAAATAGAAGCAATTTCATTCATGGATTAGCCGTCGGTCTTGGGATTGGATGTATCGCAACTTTTGTCATAGTTTGGATTTCAGTGTTTTTCACTCCAAAATTGCCATCCGAAATCACATACGAAAACTTGCTTTCGATATTTGTCTACCCTCTCATTTATCTGCTGGCAGTAGGTTTAGTCGCATTAACAGCAGGCATTGTCAGGGAATACTACGCTATAAAAAACAAGCTCTAAACACTAAATATCTTAAATCAAGGCTTTTTCTCAAACTATAATAGTTTAATAATTGAAAGTCTCTAGATTGTATTGTGAAAGCTTTATGCCCTACACATTTAAACGACTTCTAGAAAAAATCTCAAGTGAGAAAACTCCAGGTCCATCACCCACATTCTCACTTTTTCATATGTTACATGCAATAGAAATAATAGCTAGAAAAACTATTGGGCGCAACAAGCTGGCTGAGAGTCTAAATGTGGGCAAAGGCGCGGTACGCACCATAATAAAAAGATTAAGAGATGCAGGCTTGGTTGCTGCATCAAAAGAAGGATGCACATTAACAGGTAAGGGCTTAAAACTGCTGAATGAGTATAAATCAATTTTAAGAAGAACAGAGATTGGAAAGAGTGAACTGACTCTCACAGATTACAATTCTGCAATTTTAATCAAAAATAGCGGACATAAAATCAAATCAGGCGTCGAGCAACGCGATGCGGCGATAAAGGTGGGTGCAAAAGGAGCAACAACAATAATTTTCAAAGAAGGACGCTTAATAATTCCAGCTGTGAGCAAAAACATGATTGAAGATTTTCCAAAAGCAGCAAATCAAATAGTCAGGCATCTGAAACCAGGGGAAAATGATGTGATAGTGATTGGAAGTGGCAATAGCTTGGGAGAAGCGGAGTATGGCACATTGGCGGCAGCGTGGACGCTTCTGGATGATTGCTGAAATAGAATGATTATGGCTTTTTTATTAGTAAGTGTATTTTTCTCCTTCATTTAGAATGCGCTCTAACGCCATGCTAAAGTTTATCATTCCATCATTCGTTTTGGCCGAGACTGGAACTAGCAGAAACCTTAAGCCAAGTTTGTAAACTGCAAACATCATGTTTCTGCTTAGTAGACGCTTAGTTCCTTCAAGCTTTTGTTCAATTGAATATTCTAGAACCTTTGGGTTAACCGACCAATCCACGATTTTGTCAACTTCCTCTTTCGGAAGTAAGTCACATTTTGACAACAGATGTATTTGGGGTATAAGAAAACGATTGTAGATTGCTGCAGAAAGGAAAATATTTGAAACATAATTAAGCGGATTCACCGAAAAAACCGCGTCGAATAAATAAACTATTGCTTTTGGTCTCTTCGTAAGCTCGCTAGCTATATATGGACCACTAGCTCTGAAGGCAAACAATTCCATCTGACCAGCAGTATCCACCAGCACAATGTCAGAGTTTAACTCTTCAACTTCCCTTGAAATTTGCTCAACTTCATCCGCTATTAAATCAGCAGCCATTATCAACGCACCATTCGGACCTAAACCATACTTCTCCATCAAGTCGCCCACATTTACATAATCACGAACATCCACATCTGGCGAGTATGGGAGCGTTAAAGCTCCTGGGTCAAGGTTTACCACTGCAACATCTTGTTTGGACATTTTTAGCCAGTCGCTAAAAGCCGCTGTTAGCAAAGATTTTCCAGAACCTGCAGTTCCTATTATGAAGACTATAAACATTCTCTAACCATCCACAATCTTGACTGAAATATTCAAGTTCCATGTAAACTAAAAGTTTTTCTCAGACTTGAGGAATTTCAGGCGGTGGTGGCTCTTGAATTGCTGGACGAGATTGCTTAGATATGGCATACAAGACTATGCCTACACAAACTAAAACCACAGTCATGCCCAATAAAACGACAAAGAAAATGGATAAGCTTGTTACAGTTTGAATTTGGCTGTCCGCACCAGCGTAATCTTCATTCCCAGACCAACTTGCGCGAATATAACAGATACCTGCCACATCTGCATTCCAAATATAAGCAAAATTTCCATCATTTGTTGTCGTAGTTTCGCCTAGAAGAATCCACGGAGAATTGTTCACTTTCAGGTAAATTTTAATGGTTTCATTTTGCAAATTCGGCGAAAGCTTTCCAGAAAAAGTAACAATGCCTCCTTGAATAACAAATGGAGGCGAAACTGCAAGCGATACAGCTGAAGATAATAAAGTTGTATAGCTTGCAGAAACTTGCCCAAAAGTCGACGAGTCAGAATTCTCAAGAGTAATTACTTGCACAGGAGCATTTTTTAATTCGGCTGGACATTCGCCAACTCTCCATCCATTTTGCCAGTCTTGCCAATCTCCAGTCGTTTCTGCAATATAATATCGAATGTCATTGTAAGTCACATAGTATGCCTGCCCTCGTGCATCGTATGGCACATGTGAAAGGCTGACACCAATATTCATATGCGCTTTAGTTTCATAGTAAAGAAGTACAACATCGAGCCCACCTGCCTTTATGATTGAAGCTGCTATGTAAGAAAAGAGGTCGCAGTCTCCTTTATTTTCAACAATTGTTTCCACGGGATATTTCGGCGGTGCAGTTATTTCATAGGGTATTTGATGCACAATCATTAATACCGCGTTCGCAAAATCCTCATCATCTGTGTAAATTTCCCAAAGCTTGTCAGCAATAGGTTTTAGAGCATATGACGTAACAAACTTGGCAAAATCATTATTCGAATTTAGCGTATGGCTTTTTTCACGATAGTAATCATAAAGCGATTGTTGAACCATCACATTCAGCCTATAATGTATTGAACCACCAGGTTGGTTCAGAATTTCGTAGGAGAAACTATAGCTTTCTGCGTGGCAGCATGGAATTAGATAAGAAAGAATAATCAAAATGGACAACAATAGAATTTTCGATTTTTTCATGCAAAGCTTTGTTGCGAGTATAATTTATGGCATTTATGAATTGCTAATCAATATTTATAAACTACAGTTTAGGCAACTGCCTTTCTCTTTAGAAACTTGATTTTCCCACCAGTTTTCTCCATTAATTTAGAAAGCTGAATCACGGCGTTCTCTAAACGTTTCTTAGCAGTTTTTGAATCCATCGCCGTAGTTGAGAAGTGAAGTTCTATGTGCGGTTTCTTCTCTTCACCTTTCGGATGAGATTTTATGTAAACGTAAGGATTCTCACGCATTGCCTTATCGATTAAAGGAGCCAACGTAGACTCCATAATGTTATCGACATATACGCTTGTTTCAAAAAATACGGCTCCACCCACTTCTTTCCTAAGCAAATGCGTAATAGAACTTTCAAAAATAGCTTCCATTTCCGAAGGAACACCTGGCAACACTATAATAAATGTCTGCGCAACTTTCGTCATCACACCTGGCGCAGTGCCGACTGGGTTGGGTAATGGTTCTGCCCTTTCAGGAAGCGTTGCCATTTTAACTCTATGCGGTGTTAACTCAACTTCTTCCATTTTTCCTGCTTTGACATAGGCTTCATATTTTTCCTTTACCATTTCTAAAGCTTTTTCGTTAACTTTCAATTTGCGGTTTAGGGCTTTAGCAATTCCCTCTAAAGTCTTGTCATCAAAAGTTGGTCCTAATCCACCAGTTGTTATTATAAACCGTGGTTTTCGCTGCAAAGCTTCGTTTACTGCATTAGCAATTTCATCAATGTTATCGCCTACAATAGTTATTCGTTTCACAGATACGCCTAATGCTGTAGCTCGTTTAGCTATCCATAGAGCATTTGTGTTTAGCGTCTTGCCTATTAGTAGTTCGTTGCCCACGCAAATTATTTCCATTTGTTTGTCCATATTTCTAAATGTCTCCAGCAGATTATCCAAAAATAGTGTTGGATTGCTCCTTTTATGCTGTTTGCTAATTTACCGTCTAAAAAGCTGGAGTACCGCTCTATTTTTTCTTGGTAAGCCACCATTTCAAATATTCTTTTTTACGCTTTTCTTGCTCATCTTCTTCGTTTTCAAATTTGGGTCTAAGTTTCTCTCTTAGTTCCATAAGCTCTTGCTGTGTTACAGAGAGCCCGCAGCTTTTACAGACATAGTGTTTAGTGGCTATCATGTATTGCATTTCGCCACCGCATTCAGGGCAATAGGGCATTTTTAATCACTCTTACGTTTTAAAAGTGAATACCTTTGAGAAATATGTTTCGCCTTCTATTGGTAAAAAACATTTACGTAATGAAATTTGTTAACTTAGCCTCCCTAGCAAGTCTTGCAGCCTTCTCCATTTCACCATTAGTAAGCCTTCGGCGTAATTCTGGAATCTCGTATGCCCGCCATTCTGGTCTATACTGAAACATCACATTAACCCTTGTTTCAGTCCCCAAATTCTCAGCAATCCAATTTATGATAGGCTTTGTGCAGCATTCTAGATGATTTGGCAAGATTAATATGCGTATTATGAGCTCACCATGTTTTTTAGCGTCTAAATGATTACGTGTGCATACTTCCCAATATTCGGGTGCATCCGAAATTTTCTCAGAACATTCGCCTGGTCCATACTTAAAATCTAAAAGGTAAACGTCGGCAAATCCAGCTAAAAGTTGTGCTGTTTCTTGACTGTAATAGCTATTTGAATTCCAAACAACTGGAATGTTCACATTCACATGCTTGAAAATTTTAAGCCATTGCTGAAGCCATGGAGTCGGTTCTCCACCAACGAGATTAGCATTTCTGCAACCATTTAAGCGTAAGTGCTCCACTTCTTTCGCTAGTTCTTCCGGTTTGTAAATTTCGCCATTTTCCGTCCATTGAGAAATTGTCCAATTTTGACAGTGCTTGCAGCGCATTGTACAGCCCATTGTGAATATAGTTCCAGATGGCACAAGTTCTGGTTCCTCGCCTACATGCTCAAAAATGCTTGAAACAGCTATCTTAGTGCCGCATCTGCAAAAACCTAATTCGCCCTTTAACCTATTAACAGCGCATCGTCGAGTACAAAAATGACAGTTCGAAAGAATTCGATTTGCAATTTCTATTTTCAAATCAAGACAAGACTTCTCTGGAGCGGGCATTTCCTGCAATTTCTCATGTTCAACATCAATTTCTCTCTCAATGTTGTAAAATTCTTGCGTTAAGGCGGTATGCTTTTGCCAAAGTTCTTCTAAAGAATCGTGTTCACTGAAATCTGCAGGAATTTTCTTGGCTATCATAAATTTTGCTAGCTTTTTATCTTTCATAACAGCAAAATATCTAGCTAAACTCTTCTGAACCCTCTTATCATTCAACACAGCCAAAGCATCAGACCGCAAAAACTTCCACATGTCTACTCTAATAATAAATAGTGCAAACACTGATTTATATGAAACTTTAACTAGACAAAAAAAATTGACACCTACACAAAAGCATCGGCTTTAAATAGAGGCTAAAAAACTATTTCATGCACAAAGGCTTACAATAACTATAAACTAAAACAGAGCATACGGATAACTATACCCACTCGAATACAATTTACCTTTTATTGGTATTTCCCGCCCACACACTGGGCAACGCATGTCTTTAGCTAAATTCCACCTAGTAATCTCAAAGCTAAAACGTTTAATCAGCAACTCGTTGCAACTGGGACAGTAAGTATTTTCGGAAGGGTGTCCTGGCACGTTGCCTATGTAGACGTAGTTTAGTCCCTCATTCTTTGCAACTGCATAAGCCTTCTCCAAAGTTTCAATTGGAGTGGAAGGAATTGTTGTCAATTGATAGTCGGGGTGAAAACGCAATAAATGAAAAGGCACATCTTTGCCCAGATTATCTCTTATCCACGCAACAAGCTCTCTAATTTTATCAATCGAATCGCCTAATTTTGGTATAACCAAATTTGTAATTTCTATGTGGATGTCATTTCTTCTCATTTCCTTTAATGCCTCATAGATTGGTTCTACCGAAGGAACAGATGAAAAACTCTTATAGAAGCTTGGGTCTCCACCACTCTTAAAGTCCACAGTTGCAGCATCCAAATAAGGTGCTATAGTTTTCACTGCTTCTGGCGTCATATAACCATTTGTCACAAAAGTGTTAAAGAACCCAACTTGACGAGCAAGCTCAGCAGTATCGTAGGCGTATTCAAAAAATATTGTCGGTTCTGTATACGTGTAACTTATACCTTGACAACCATTGTCTCTTGCAGCCTTAACAACCTCTTCCGGAGGAAAATGCCTACCACCTATTTTCTTCTCTTGACTTATCATCCAGTTATCACAGAATTGACAGCGAAAATTGCAGCCAATCGTGGCAATGGACATGACTAAGGCTCCTGGGTTGAAATGCGAAAGCGGTTTCTTTTCTATTGGGTCTACACATGCTGAAATTGCCTTAGCATAAACAAGCGAAAAAAGTGTTCCACCTTCATTTTTTCTAACTAAACAAAAGCCTGTTCCACTGTCATTTATAGTGCATCTTCTAGCGCATAGGTTGCACTTGACCTTTCCTTTCTCTAATTTTTCGTAGAGCATTGCTTCATGTAGTGAGGATGACAAATAGCTCTCTCCTTCAACTTTTCAAGTTTTAATTCTTCAATGTAAATTTTTGCCTTTCTGTGTAGTTACATGTTTGGTGCAGAAGTAGATTCTCTCTTGATTTCGAAGACGAATGGTGGAGCAGATGTTTTCACATCCAATTCTATGCCAAATAAGCTTTCCAAAAAACCAGCCCAAATATCAGTCTCGCTTATGAAGGGTGTTTTAATTAGGATATATTTATCTTTCAAGTAAAAGTCTCCAAATCCTTGCACTCTCAAGCGTTTAAACACTTCTTGCCATTTTTCACGATTTGTTGTCTGAATGTTAAGGGTTGCCTCCATGGAAACTTTTGCGGCTTCACCCATTTTTCTGCCCATTTCACGCCATTTTTCCTGAGGAATGTACTGAATAAGAGTGTTAACAAGTTCTAGGTTTACGAATGCTATACGGCTGATGCCGCAATAATATTCGCCTGGAAAACGCCAATCATAAATCATCATGCTTCTGTAAACGTCAAGCATTTTCGAGATAAGGGGTTTTATGCCAGGCTCTTTTCCCTCTCGAATCAGAGAGTCGATAAATTCTCTTTCCTCTTTTTCTAGAATAATTGTTGTCCTTTTGGCTGATTCTTCATCTTTCTTTATTATTTCTTCAAGTTTTTTCGCTTTATTTTCTTGCATAATAGTTATATCTGCCAGCATATTTTATATGCTTTTCTAATCAGTCACTCAAAACCGAACAATTTTTAACACAGTAAATCAAAATAATAATTGCCGATGAAGAACTATCTAAGCTGAAAAGATGATGCTCCCTGGGGTATCTGAGGCAAACCCACTTCTCTTTCAGCTAAGAAATAACACCTTTCTTAATCAGATACAATAAGAGTACCAAACCAACTATGAAAAGGGCAAAACCAGAACCCATGGAAATAAAATATTCAACATCCAAAACTTTTAACAACACAAGAACCGCATAGGTTGGCCCAGCAAAAATCAGAAAAACCGTTACTATTATTAAAAGTGTTCTCCGAAATTTAGAACCTATATTCAACGAGGTTTTTCCACTCTTTTGCTCCTTTTCACTCATACATTACACCTTATTAATCACTCAAAATAAGTGTTTTCTCTTATAACCCTTCCTTTACCTCATTACCAAGAGCTTTCATAAGAAATTTAAAGACCGTAAAGCCCGCGCCTCGGTCTGCTCTCAAGCCCGTTGTTGCGCCGAGCAAGCATATGCCCTCTAAGTTGCGTTCTTTTGCAAGTCCCAACATTAGGCCTGTGGCTCCGACAATTCTCCCTCTACTGTACATTACTGCACCTTTTTCCATAAACTCGAGAGCAAGCCTAGGCGAAGTTGCAGCTATATACACTTGCGTTTTCTCCTCTGTCATTGGAGCCCCACCAATAGTTACGATGAAGCTGCATCTATTCTTTTCAACAAAATCCAATATTTCGCTGCAGAGCGTATAATGTGCAATAACATCATCAAAGGAAGGTTGTGTGTCTCCAGTCATTATTATAAAATCGTTTTTCTCCATGGACGCTGCATAAAACTCGTAATGGGGCATATGGCAAATTCCTTTAGAACTAACAGAAACATAATCTGGAAAAGAAGGCGAATACAATTCAGCAAAAGGTTTAGCTCCACAAAACTTTATCAAAAGATGAACAGCAATTTTCCCAACATTACCAAACCCTGGGAGTCCCTGTACAAATATTGGTTTCTCCAATGTAGGCTCGAAAATTTGAATGAACTGTGGCTTATCCATTGTTTTGCTGCACCAACCACGATAACAATAGCCAAATACAAAAATGTTTTCACAACAATTTAAATAGGTTAATAAGCAATGTATCCTAAAAAGACTTTTAAGAAAGCCTAGGATTCAGCAATAACACAGCGGGGTGGGGTAGCCAGGATTAACCCGCTGGGCTCATAACCCAGAGATCAGTAGTTCAAATCTACTCCCCGCTACCATAAATTCTTGCACATCAAGTACGGTAGATAAGCTGAAAACAAGTTACTATAAAAATTGGAGGAAGTGTTATTTTAGCTTATTTTATAGTTTTGTCCTGAAATGAAGATTTGGGCGCGCTCTTCTTCGTTGTAGATTGTTTCTCCGTTTATTACTAAAATTTCGGCTTCTAATAATGATTTTAATAGCTTTTCTTCAAATATTTTCTGCTGCAGGTTTTCCTTGACTTCTTTTAATATCTTTAATTTTTCGTTATTGGAAATTTCTAGGAGGTTTATAGATTTGTGTTTTTTCCGATTTAGGGTCATGCTAATCATCTTTAGAAATAAAGTCGTGTATCGTAATAAACCATTCTTTCGGATGTCAAAATATATCAGAAAAAGATATATGTTTTGAGTTATTTAAAACCATTTTTTAGATACTTAAAAGCATACACTTAGACTATAGAATTAAATTCCACAAACTTCTTATTCTCAAATGCTCTAACTATTTACTGTCTATTTAAGAGAGGAGAGAGAAATGAAAAAAACAGCACTATTAGTGATTATGCTTCTTTCAATGCTCATATTTGCAGTACCCTCAAAGGTGAAAACTGAGACAACTTCCATATCGTTGGCATATGATATAACACCTTTCAAAGAAGAATTCATAGATTCGGCGAACCTAGAAGCATTAGGTGAGTCTCTACCACCTGGTCAAACACCGTTCTGGGTCGACATAGTTGACGCAGAATACTATAATGGCGGCGATGGTGTTTATGTAGCAGTCTTAGACACAGGATTACTATCAGCTTGGACAACTTTCTTCACGGATCCAGTCACTGGCTACACGCCTATAAAATCAGAGTGGGGCAAAGGTTTCACGCATGACGTTTGGTGGAATGGTACTGATTTTGAGTGGGGTCCGCTTCGAGATGATAGAGGCTTCATTACGAAAGCTTTTGAAGGCTCAGGCCACGGCACACACGTAACAAGCACAATTGTTGGCTATCGCTTCCGTACAGCCACAGCAGACTTCTTTGTACGAGGAGTTGCGCCAAAAGCAAAAATAATTCCAGTGCTTGTCTTAGATGCTTGGGAAGTCCCCTATCCAGGAGGAGCCGCCCGCTTTACCGGCGGCACATGGGAGATGGTCTCAGCAGGCATTCGTTATGTTGCTGATCTAGCCGAAAGCGAGGGCGTCAAAATAATAATCAACATGAGCCTCGGAGGCTCTAGCCCAAGTTCAATGATAGAAGAAGCCATAAACTATGCGATAAGCAAAGGCGTGATAGTAGTGGCATCCGCAGGTAACACGGGAGAAGCTGGCATGGGTTGGCCAGGCGCATATCCACAAGTCATATCTGCTGCTGCAGGCGGCTGGACAGAACAATGGATAACAAGGCCACCGCAAACAAGATGGTGGCTTAATGATGTTCCTGAAAGACTTAACACTAAAGACTATTGGGGAAACAACTGGCAAATGTACCTTGAAGAGTTTAGCTCCAGAGCAAATCCAGATTTAGGACAATCATGGAAAGACTTAGATGTCTGCACGCCAGGAGCATCAGTAGTCGGACCCTACAAGAGCTATTTCAGCACTACAGTTGGCTACTACTACTTATGGGGTACAAGCATGGCGGCGCCACATGTGTCTGGGATTGCAGCGATAGTGGCTGAGCAATATCCAGAACTGAACCAAAATAGAATGGAATGGATTCTGAAAAAAGCATCTGTGCGACTTCCACTAGCATCAGATGGTGCTTACATACTTGATCCATGGGGCTTCTGGTACTATAAATGGAACGATCATGATTATGGTTCAGGCTGGTTGCAAGCAGACGAAGCAATCTTCGTTGCCAACGTCCATGCAAACAGATTGAAGTAAATTCGAAAGCGTACAAGAAATATATTTCCTCCACTTTCCCTCTTTTTCTTAAATAAAATTGAGAATTTGCCTAAGATTGAAGCTTTTCATCTACCATTTTTCAGATATGACTAACGTTATAGAAAATCTCCTTTGTTTAATGAAACAATAAATGATTTAAATCTGATAGGAAAAAGAATTGTAATGTTAAAAAGGTAAGACCGCTATGCATAAAGATGCTGTCGGAAGCACATTATTTTCAGTCACCATCAATCCCATTCTCAAATCCTTAATAGGTCTCCTTGACAAAGAATGCCAAAAGGATGGAAACCTGCTTTTAAATTCTTTAAAAGATTTTTTAGATGAGCCAGTTGCTTTGTGCTCTGCATGCCAGCATATAAATCGCAATTTAGCTAGACCCTTGTATGAAATTGGAAGTCGTGTTCTGCGTGTAGATAGAGAATTCATGCGCAGCCAATTTCTGAACAAACAATTTGGGGAGGCATGGCTAAGAGGATTCGGTTTAATGATGAAAGGCGTGGAAAAATATGGTGTGCGAGTGCCCTTTACTCCTGCAGGACCTTTTGAAATTGTTTGGAATTTTACTTATCAATGTAATTTAAGATGCAAACACTGCTATGAAAATGCCGGCCATAAGCGCCCAGAATTGTCAACAGATGAAGCCAAACAAGTTTTAGACAAACTTTCGAAAATAGCTGGCATAGGCTTACCTGCCCTATCCTTCAGTGGTGGCGAACCGCTTTCAAGAAAAGATTTTTTTGAAATTGCATCTTACGCCAAGAAACGTGTAGGCTATGTAAGCATAGCATCAAACGGAACTCTCATTACCAAAGATAATGCAAAGCGAATAAAAGATGCAAGAATAGATTATGTGGAAATAAGTATTGACGGGGCAACGCCACAAGTGCATGATGAGTTTAGGGGTATATCTGGAGCGTTTGAAAGAGCAATTGAAGGTGTCAGAAACAGTATTGATGAAGGAATAGACACTTGCATAGCAACTGTATTACATAGAGATAACTTGTCTGAACTGAATAAGCTCATAGAACTTGCAAAACAATTGAACGTAAGATACATGCATTTCAACTACATTCCTACAGGAAGAGCGTTGGACCATGTTGAATTAGATTTAACTCCTGACGAGAGGTATCATGTACTTCAAACAATCGGAAAAGAGATAATTGGACTTTATTTACAAGCAAAAGAGGAAGAACTAAAATTTGGAAAGACAACCATAAATGTTGACAGATTTTTCAGTACATGCCCTCAATACGCATCAGTGACGAAGGAGCTTTCGCATGCATATGGCGAGAGATTTTTGGTTGAAGCTCACTATGCAGCGAAAAAAGGCGTAGAAAACGCTGCAAACTTTTTAGGAGGATGCGGGGCTGGTAGACTTTACTGCTGTCTTGAACCTAATGGAGACATTAAACCATGTGTTTTCTTCCCAACAAACAAAGAAACGATTTTGGGTAACATATTGAGAGACAGTTTTGAAGATGTTTGGGACAACCATTTGCTCTTTTGGAAACTTCGGACAAGAGAAGACCTCGAAGTTTATACGGTGAATGGGAAACAAGTAGGTTGCGGAAACTGCCCAGAAAAGTACATTTGTGGAGGCTGCCGAGCAAGAGCATACAGCTACTTTAATGGAAATGTTAATTCACCAGATATAGGATGCATTCACAATAAACCTCTTTGGGAAAAACTAATAAAGAGAAAATAGCTGTACAGAACTAAGCCTAAGATTTCAAAATGCTAAGCTTTCCCTTTTTCCTCTTTGCCGAAGTATGTTGTCCATTTAAGTTTGCGAGCATCTCTCCCAAAGTTCAAAGAGCTTTTCCTGCATTTGCTTGAACAAAACCACAAGATTGAACCATCATTTCTAACATACATCACGCCTGTGCCGCCTGGAAATTCGTTGCCGCAAAATGAACATTTTCTAGGTTTAGGCAAAAATAATCCCCCTGGAAATCATTTGAATTTAAGCTATCTAGTGATTTTTTTTGCTTCTCTTTCAGTCTCTCTAAGCATCAAAACATCTTGAACACGGATAGGTCCCTTAACATTTCTTGTTATTATTCGACCTTTATCTCTTCCCTCTAAAATGCGTACTCTAACTTGTATGATTTCACCAGTTACACCAGTATGCCCTATAATTTGAATTACTTCTGCAGGAGTAAGTTCCTCTCTTGCTGCCTCTTTTTCTTCTTTGCTCATCACTTTGTTCCTCTTTTCAATTGCTCAATTCTGGCGATTATCTCTTTGATTAATCCTGCTGCATCTCCTTCTTTTGCTATGCATACAGAGGCTGCTGGAACATCGATGCCTACGGCGTTGCCTATTTTTTCTTTACTTGGGACGAATACATATGGGATTTTTCTTTCCTCGCATAAGAGTGGCAAATGGGCTACAACTTCTGGGGGATCAACATCTTCTGCTATAATGACCAGTTTTGCTTGACCTCTTTCGACAGCTTTAGTTGTTTCATTTGTGCCTTTTCTAACTGTCCCTGTTTTTGCTGCTATCTGCAGGGCTTCATAGGCTGCGTCTGTGATTTCTTTTGAGACCTCAAATTTTACATAAAATGGTTTGGACATTAGCCTCACCCATCAAATGCACAGTTTTATCAACATTACTTGTTTATGAAGGTTTCGTCTCTGCTTATGTGAAGTTTGTTTTTGATTGTTGTGTGTATATTGTTTCTAGCTCCTATATTTAAAATCAAATATGTTTGGCTAGTCATTTAGGTATTAAGAATAGAGTATGTAAGAGATATTGCAGACTTGATGCGGGGTCCCAATCTCATTATTATAAGCGCCATCTAGAAGCGACCAAATATTTCTGTTTTTTAGTGTTTTTTCTAAATAATAGCTAATTCGATTTCGGCACATCCTCTTGTGCTTCAATTAGTTAAAACGCCTCGTTTTTTACCTATAGTTTGTTATGTTGGTATGGATAAATAGGATTCAGACTAAAATAAGGCTCTAAAAGTCTTCTCAATAAAACGATAATAATCTTGTAGCAAATAACTTTATATACTGTTCTCTTCGTTTTTGTTGCCCAGTTTCGTTGAATACGCATCTTTTAAAAAATAGTTCTCGAAGATAACTATCTTACTTATGTTACCTATTTATTGTGGTTAAGACTTTAACTTGCTTAGCTTTTCTTTGCATTTTTGCAGTTTTTATTTTCGCTTTATCCAGAATGTTTCTTGCAGCCTTTTTTGCGTCAATCCTTGTTTGATACTCTCCTTGCAATTCAATCCATGGCAATGTTTCATCAATCTTTATCCATACTGCATACAAATTTGTCACCATTTTTCAATCGGAGTTTAAGTTCAAGTTATTAAAACGGTTATGAATTCTGAATATGAATTTGCCAAAATTTTGCTTGGAAACCTATTTAAGCAGTTTTGTATCACTCTTTACGATTTAGGAGTAAATACCTAATAAAAGTTACGAGCTCGCATAGAAGAGCTCTGTTGAAGGGGTGCCTATGGATGAATGGAGACGATGGAAGTGTAGAAGGCGAATGCGATGAAGTCAACCAACAGCCTACACCATATTGCCAAAAATACTCTGCAATCAACAATAGCATTAGTAACACCAATCTCTTCTGCTACTTTTAAGACAGACATGCTAAAAACTCGTTATAAGATATTCTCTTCGCAATGTCTATTCCCTTTTAAAAGGAGGTAATGCGCCTATGACAACAGCCCTAAATCTGGACACCTTCTCAAAATCACTCAAAGAAACCATGATTGCGTTTTCTTTTAATATCGGCGGATTACTTGCTGGCTTCATAATTGCCTCGCAACTAGGCGTCTTTAGCCTTTCACCTTGGACAATAGCATTATATCCAGCTATAGTAAGCGCAAAAGGCGTTATAGGCGGCTTGCTTAGCGGACGCCTAAGCACAGCTTTACACATCGGCACTATTCATCCGAGATTTGCCAAGAACACATCAAGCTTCTATCAGTTATGCGAAGCTATAGTAGTCGTAACGTTCGCAACCAGTGTAGTAATGAGTCTATTTTCTATGGTTTTTGGTCTTCTTTTTTGGGGAATATTCCTTGTGGACTTTCCTTCAATTCTAGTTGTTATTATGTCAACAATGACTTTAGGGCTGTCCATCACCATGATTAACATTAGCGTAGCATTCACTACTTTTAAGAAAGGACTAGACCCTGATGTTATTGTCTACCCTATAATGTCTAGCGTGGCCGATATAATCATAACATTTTACTATGCTTTAGTGCTTAACCTATTCTTTTTCTTCAACTTCGGCGTTCACACACTTGTGGCTATTTGTCTGATACATATTTTTCTACTAATTCACATTGTAACCCACAACACTCACGAGAAGGAATTCGTCAAAACCATAAGAGAATCAATATTAACAATGTTTTTTGTGGCTTTTGTTGTCAATATTACTGGAACCGTTATGAAAAGAATAAGCTTGCTTATTGAAGAAAGGAGAGAGATCTATACGGTTTACCCTGCACTGATTGACATGATGGGTGACGTAGGCTCTATTGTCGGCTCTACTACCACCACAAAACTTGCTTTAGGTCTACTTAAGCCAACTTTCTCCTCTCTTTGGAATCATTCAATACAAATTTTTTCCGTTTGGTTTGCCTCCATAATCTATTTCGTTCTTTTCGGCTTTTTGTCGCTATTCATAAACGGTATATTTTCGCCATTCAAGTTTCTTTCCCTTGTTTCTGTATTGTTGATGGCAAACATAATCGCCTTAACCGTGATAATCTTAATTTCCTATGGCATTTCTATTCAAACCTTCAAAAGAGGCTTAGACCCAGACAATTTTGTAATCCCTATTATAAGCTCCTTTGCTGACAGTATGACAACAATCGCTTTATTTGTTGCATTGACTTTAGCAGGCTTATTAGCATAGGATAGGGTTAAAATATTTCTTACTCTATATTCTCCCTCGGAGAGAAATTCCTAAAATGCATCTTCGTTTCGAAAAAATAGAATATAAGCCTATACCCGTTAGAGAACTGCTATTGGAGATAAAGAATCTTTCCGAGCTAATGATAGACCTAGCTTATTCAGCTGCTTTGTTCAATGATAAAGAACTTGCTGAAGATATTTTGGAACTTGAAATTCGCGTGGACACATTAGCGTATCTTCTGGAACTTGAGATTCTGGTGGCTGCTAGAGATGTTGAGGATGCTCAAGCATTAACAGGAGTTTCTCAAGTAGCGTCTGCTGCTGACAAAATCTCAGATGCCGCTGCAGACATCGCAGCGATAGTTACGCAAAACATTGGTGTACACCCAATCGTAAGCGAAATTTTCGAGAAAGTTGAGGAGCGTCTAACACGAGCTAAAGTTAGTGAGACTTCAATACTTGTTGACAAAAGCATAGGTGAACTTGATCTAGTAGCAAGAATGGGCGTTGACATAATTGCTATTCGCCGAAATAAAGACTGGATAATAAATCCAAAAGAAATGGAACAGATTAAAGGCAATGATTGCCTTATTGCTCGTGGGGCATCTCTAGGTATTAAAAAATTTAAAGAACTTTCTGAGGGGAAGAAGCAGAAACTGGAGGATTAGAATGACACAGAAACAACAGACACGATTTGAAGAAATTGTTCAACGATTTGTCGAGCTTAAAGATACTTCTGAGCTAATGATGGACTTGGCTTACTCTTCATTATTGTTGAATAGTAAAGAATTAGCCGAAGAAGTGCAAAAACTTGAGGAATATATGGATAAAGCACATACAAATTTTGAATTACAAGTCTTATCAAGCAAATTTAAGAAAGAGGAAGCCAAAGGTTTCCTTGGATTAATAAGGTTGGGTGTAGTAACAGAAAAAATAGCAGATGCCGCAGCCGAAATAGCTGAAGTAGTTTTAAGAGGGATAGAACCCCATCCAGTATTGAAACTTGCTATAAAAGAAGCTGAAGAAACTGTTACTTATGTGCATGTAACTAAAAATTCTCCATTGGCAAATAAGACCCTTCGTGAGGTTCGAATTCCTGAAGAGACAGGCATGTGGGTTCTCGCCATAAGAAGAGACGGCAAATGTGTAAGACCTAAACCCGAATCAAAGATTGAAGTGGGTGACGTTTTAATTGCTTCTGGTTATGCAGAGGGGGAAGAGGACCTTAAGAAATTAGCGTCTCCATAATTTTGTTCATTGTGTTTGTCTTTACTTAGGATACTTATTTTAGATTCATTAACACTATAAACTCGGAATCCGATTTTATAGAGAAGGAGGGTTAACTATCGCAAAAAAGAAAGAGGCAACAACAGAAGGTCAGACTTTTACGTGTTCTAACCCATCTTGTGGAAGAGTTTTCCCTACTCCAGTAAAAGCCAAAAATTTAGCTTTAAAAAATGCAGCATCTTATGATGCTTGTCCGTACTGCTTGACTGAAATCGTGCTAGAAGAAAAAGCATCCACAGAGATGAAGAGGGAGCAAAAATTAGAGATAAGAGAAATAGAAATCAAAGAATCAAGTGTTCTTAATATCGCGGATAAATCGGCTCAAATAAACACTAAGACGCAGAAATGCGTGCATCACTTTGGATATTTAAGTACACGGTCATCTAAGGAGAAGATACCAGAAGAATGTATGATGTGCGAAAACATAGTGCAATGTATGCTTAGAAACGTAACTGGTTAAGTTGGTCATCTATGATACGCACATGCCTTTTTAATCTTTCAGAGGCGCTTCCAGAGATTGGATAGGAGACAATGTAGTTGTCAACAACTTTGCAAAAGAGACCACCAAGCGCAATTACTTCAGCTACTTCACAAATGAAGACATTAAATGCTGAAACTGTAACAGCCATAGCAACGGGTTTTCTCAAGAGAATAGGAAACAAAGGAGGCTTAAAACCAAAAAGGGTTTCTTTAGAAGAAGGCATCTACACTGTTGAAGTAGAAATGAAGAAACTTACTGCAATTGTCCGAGTCGACGCAGAAACCCATGAAATTAAAGAATATGAAATTCAAACAAAAAGTGAGGAAGCTCCTTTCATTTCAATTTCTCCCAAAATCATACCGATAATGTTCGTGATCTCTTCTGCTGCTTTTGTAGCCTTCCATTTTGTTTTTAAAATGCTTGGATTATAAGACATCATATTCACTAAATTTAAGAAAAAAGTGTCAAAAAAAATGTTATTTCTAGCTTTTCTTTTTTCGTTCTGGTTTCTTCTCTTCTTCAGTCTCCATGGTCGTTTCTTCAGAAGGTTTTTCCTCAGTTGTTTCTTCAATTTTCCCTGTAATCTCTTCTATCGGTTTTGGTGGGGGTGTCGTTGCCATAGTCCAGCCTATCCATGCACCTATAGCCAATATTGCAATGAATGCTAGGAATACAGGAATTGCAATGAGCCAGAATGGAATTGTCCAGTCGAGCGGGTTTCCTCCTAGGTAGAATAGTCCTATAGTGTATAACACGCCTATTATTACACAAACTAGAAATATTATTCCGCCAATGACTTGGTCTTTACTAGCCATTTATACATCACCATATGTAAGCCATGTTTCTCTCTTTAACTTTAAAAAGCTTACCGTGGTTTTGGCTTTATTGCTATGTTGTTCCCATCTCCCACGTCGCTAAATACTTCTTTTGTTCCTTGGTTAATTCATCTATCTTAATTTTCATTGCACTAAGTTTTAGCCTTGCAACAGTTTCATCTATTTCTTTTGGCACTGGGTAAACCTTTGGCGGCATTTTCTCATTTTTGGCTATATATTCTGCGCAAAGAGCTTGATTTGCAAATGACATGTCCATAACCTCTGCTGGATGCCCCTCTGCAGATGCAAGATTCACGAGTCTTCCTTCAGCCAGAAGATACAGTTTTCTTCCATCTTTGAACTTATATTCGTCGAGGTTTGATCTAATATTTCTTTTTGAAACTGAAAGTTCTTCCAAATCTTTTATGCAGATCTCCACATTGAAGTGTCCGCTATTGGCTAGTATTGCACCATCTTTCATTTTTTGCATATGTTCCTTTCTTAAGACATTTATGTCACCTGTTGTTGTTACGAATATATCGCCTATTGTTGAGGCTTCGGCTATTGGCATTACGCGGAATCCATTCATTGCTGCTTCTAGTGCCTTTAACGGGTTGACTTCTGTAACTATAACGTTTGCTCCCATTCCTTGTGCTCTCATTGCTACCCCTCTTCCGCACCATCCATAACCGCAGACCACGAAGTTTTTACCTGCTAAAAGAATGTTTGTTGTCCTTAGAATTCCATCTATTGTGCTTTGACCTGTTCCATATCGGTTGTCAAACAAGTATTTCGTGTAAGTATCATTAACAGCCACTATTGCATATTTGAGTGCTCTATCTTTTTCCATGGCTCTAAGCCTTTGGACTCCTGTTGTCGTTTCTTCTGTTCCTCCTAAAATGTTAGGCAATACGTCTGTCCTTTTGCTATGAATTGCTCCAACAAGGTCTGCTCCATCATCAAGGGTTATCACCGGCTTATGGTCAATCACTCTTTCAACGCACCAATAGTACTCCTCTGTTGATTGTCCTCTCCAAGCAAAGACATGGACGCCTCTTTCAGCTAGGGCTGCGGCTACTTCGTCTTGTGTTGAAAGTGGGTTAGAACCGCATAATGCTACTTTTGCTCCACCAGCAAGAAAAACATCAACTAGTACAGCGGTTTCTTTCGTTACATGTAGACATGCGCCTAGAGCTAGCCCTTCTAGAGGTTTTTGTTTTTCAAACCTTTTTTTTATTTGGTTTAAAACTGGCATATGCTCAGAAGCCCATTCTGCCTGTAAATTTCCCTTCGAAGCCAGTGAGGGATCCTTTATTTTGTAGTTTTCCATTTCAATTTCCCCTTCTTTTATGCTCATTTAACCTAACTATTTTAACGTTGGCGTTCTAACTTGCTGAGAAGATTGCTTTTGACTTTTTCCACTTCATCCATGACTTTTTCTGTATTTAATGTTGTCATCTTCCTTTTTTCCATAACTATTTTGCCGTTTATTATTACAGTTTCAACATCAGAAGCCTTTGCAACGTAAACCAAATGACTTATTTCACTGAATAATGGACAAAAATGCGGCATTTTAGGATTGATTATAGCTAAATCAGCCTTCTTTCCAACATCTATCGAGCCTATTTCATTTTCCCAAGATAATGCTTTTGCGCCCTCAATTGTAGCCATTTCCAAAACTTGCTCTGCAGGCATTAAAGTTGGGTTTCTGTTCATTCCTTTATGAAGAATAGCTGCTGTTTTCATAGTTTCGAACATGTTTGCCGTATTGTTTGAACATGGGCTATCTGTTCCAAGCGAAACTGTTATGCCTTCTTTTAACATTTTGGGAACGGGACTTATGCCAGAAGCAAGTTTGAGATTTGAAATCGGATTATGTGAAACCTTCACATTCTTCTTTTTCATGATTCGTATGTCTCTATCTGTTAAAGCCACACAATGTGCCGCAATTACTTGCTCGTCTAAAACGCCTAAAGAATCTAAGTATGCCATGATTCCATTCTCTAGTTGTATGTTAAATGCTTTCCGAATTTTTTTCAGTTCATCGTCAGTTTCCGCCACATGAGTATGGCAAATTATTGGCGCTTCCTTAGAACCATATTTTTCGTTTAATTCCTTTCGTACCTCCACTAGCTCTTTCATATATTCTGGGTCCACCGTATATGGTGCATGAGGGTCTACACTGATGTGAATCAATCCATCAATCTTGGTGTGCCAATTCTTAGCCAAATCTTGAAGAGCTTGTTTGTCTTTCTCTTTTCTCCATGAAAAGCAAACATGACCAATTACTCCTCTCAAACCAGCGTCTGCAAATGCTTTAGCCTCATTTTCATTAGGCAGATAATGGTACATTGTGTTGGCAGTTGTTGTTCCGCCCATTATAGATTCTACGGCTGTTAACAAGGCTCCAACATAAATATCATGAGCTGACATGTGCTTTTCTATGGGCCAAATCCATTTTTCAAGCCATTCTTGGAGTGGTAAATCGTCTGCATATCCTCTTAGCAGACTCATTGCAGCATGCTGATGCGTGTTTATAAAACCTGGTATCACAATTTTGCCTTTTGCATCTATTTTTTCATAACCTCTTCCATACTTTCTCTTTAGGTCGCTAGTTTTTCCTATGTCTATTATGTCTCTATCTTCTATTGCAATTGCGCCATGACGAATTATCTTTCTATCATGCATGGTTAAGATTGTTCCGTCTTGAATGAGAATATCCATTTTAATCACTATTGAAACGTTACAGATGTCAAATAGCGTACTACTTAAGTTTTTAAGTTGCCTTCGCTTTAAGCCTATATCTGCATCAAAAAAATAATTATGTGGGTGGAATTGGATGGCAACAAAGAAAAAAAGCGGCTTTCTAGATCCTTCTGAAAATGCTTTGCGTGAATATCTTTCTTCATTGTGTAAGGCAGAGGTGGAAATCTGTGGTGTTTGGAGGCTTGGATGCGAGAACCTGATTTCAAAAGATTTAAAGGGTTTTGGTTATGGCATTCCCTACGTCATCGAATTTCGCGTTAATGATAAAATTAAAAAAGTTGTTCTTGAGACTATGCGTCCAGAAGGCTTTGGACATGACAATTTTGCTGATCGCGCTCAAGTTCTTCTTTGGCAGCATTCAGCATTTAATAAGTTGCCTAAGCATGTATCCTCTATAGATGTGGGCGCATTTACGACAGATAACGAGAAAATCAAGTCTATGGGTGATTGCTGTGAATTTTTTATCTTAACTGAACTTATAGACGGCAAGCTTTACCATGTTGATCTTGATCGTATTAAGGAGACCGAAACTCTAAATGAATTGGATGAAAAGCGATGCTTAGCCTTATCAGACTATCTTGTCGAAATTCATAAAGTAAAGCATGATGCTCAATGGCTTTATGTTAGACGTGCCAGAGAGCTTATTGGACATGGTGAATGCATGATGGGTTTGCTTGATAGTTATCCACCTAATCTTGATTTTGTTAATGAGTCGAACTTGATTGATATTGAACGAGATTGCGTTGTTTGGCGTTGGCGACTTAAACGTAAAGTCCATAGGCTTAGTCAAGTGCATGGTGATTTTCATCCGTGGAATGTGATGTTTCGTGAGGGAACAGACTTCACAGTTTTAGATCGTAGTAGAGGCGAATGGGGTGAACCTGCAGATGATGTCGCTGCGATGACGATTAATTATCTTTTCTATTCAGTACAGAAATATGGAGAATTAAAAGGGGTCTTTGAACGCTTGTTTACACTCTTTTGGGATAACTACTTGCAGAAGACTAATGACTGGGAAATGTTGGAAGTTATTCAACCTTATTATGCTTGGCGCGGTTTAGTTGTAGCATCTCCCATCTGGTATCCAAGTCTCAACAAGCGTGTTCGAGTTAAGCTTCTCAACTTCGTGAAAAACGTTCTGCACTTTGAAACATTTGACTTAAAACACGTAAATATGTACTTTAGTGACACTTCAGATTTAAGCATGAAAACCTAAATAAATAGGATTTCAACAAATCTTGCTATCTGCGAGGTTCATATTTGGACGTAAAATCTGTTGGAGATTTGAAGAGGATGCTTAGGAAGATGGGCTACTCAGATAAGGCAGTGAAAGAAATTTTGAAATGGTATGAGCAAAACAATGCCTAATTATGAGAACATTAAGAAGCAATCTACTCGAGGAGTCCTATTAGGTTTTAGCCTCAAATTTACCCATTCATTGAAGCATGCTTATGAACACTTTTATAATGTGGGCAATTGTTCACTTCGGATAGAAGATTATCAGAACCAAATTACAGCAGTAAGCGCGCATACAGAAAAGTAAAGTCTGCAAACGAATATCATATATCGTTCTTTGTTACGAGGGTATAAATAGGATGAGTCAAATGGATGGTTGGTGTGTTTGGGTTACAGGTTTACCAGGAAGTGGCAAATCTGTTGTTTCTGAAGCCTTGCTCAGTCTTCTTCTTAAGAGAAACATCCATGCCCAGCTATTATCCTCTGATGCCTTGCGCAAGATTTTGACACCTAAACCTACTTATTCAATTGAAGAACGCAACATAGTCTATGCTACACTTGTTTACATTGCTAAACTGCTAACCCTTAATGGCATAAACGTTGTGATTGATGCGACAGGTAACTTGAGATGTTACAGAGAAAATGCTAGAATGCAGATTCCACGATTCCTAGAAGCCTACTTAGAGTGCCCTTTGAAAATTTGTGCTGAACGTGAAGCAAAAAGAAAAAAAACCTACTTAGCGCCAAAGCAGATCTACGCCAAAGCACAAGAAGGAAAGGCGCCAACAGTGCCAGGTATTGGGCAACCATATGAACCATCATTAAAACCCGAAGTGACAATAGACACAACACAACACACGCCAGAACAAGCAGCTGAAAAAATTCTTCAAAAACTACTTGAAAAGTTTGGTTAGCTCCTTATCTTTTACGCGCGCGCATAACATAGTAATCCGGGAAAACTCCTCCTTGATTTATGAATTTTTGCCAAATCTTTTCAACTGCTTTTTGAAATGCTGCCCTAAGGTCTTCGTCATCTATTTTACTGATTAAATCTGGCATTATTTCTCTCCATTCTTCCATTACCTCTTTTGAAAGTGGTTCACCTTCAAAACGTTGTAACTCTATATCCTTGAACCCAATCAGTCTAGCGACAAACTCTAACTCTTCTGGATATATCTCCGTATAATGTTCACCATCAACAAGCTCAGCTATAGCCTTATAGGTTTGCCAACGCTTCACTTGAGCTTCTTCTTGAGGCTTTGACACTTTGGAAAGAGGATACTCATCATCGATTACTAGCCAACCGTTCTTTCTCAGAGTTCTGTAAAATTCTGCTAATGCCCTTACAGCTTTAAGTGGTCTATCGTTTACAGCGCAAATAGTGGCATGGCACACGATTAGATCAACAGAATCGCTTTTAATCTGCGGCATATCAGTGAGATCCGCCTCCACAAATTCAACAAATTTTGCAAGCACGCCTAATTTTCGCTTTGCATTAGGAAACGTTTCTGGATCGTTGTCAATGCTAATGATTTTTCCATCCCCAACTTCTTTCAGCTTAGTTGCCAACCAGTAAGTGGTATTCGCCGCGCCTGTGCCAGCATCCATGATGACTAACCCGCGAAGATTAATTCCTCTTAACATGAAATCTTGAGAGCTCATGGCTGATCCCTTTGAACAATTTCTTCTAAAATGTGAAATGACTTTTATTAGGTTTTAACGCATGGCAATTCAGAATTATAAGTAGGCTAGCACCCTTGAAATTGAAGAATATATAAATCAATCGCTTTACTTTCTAAGATACGCACAGAAGGTGTTTATTAGTGAGTGTGAATCCGCAAAATTTGGCTGGCTATTGCGGCTTATACTGTGGTGCCTGCGGAATATGCCAAGGAAAAATAAGGCAAGCAGTAGAAAACTTGCGAAAAATAATAGGCTACTACGGATTTGACAAAATCACTTCTGAATTGGCAAAATGGGAACCAGCGTTCCAACATTACAAGGAATTCGAAAATGTTCTTGATGGTCTTATCAAAATTTTTGGCGAATGCCCAGGATGCATAGCAGGAGGCGGTGATCCAAATTGTTTGGTTCGAGAATGTTGCAAACAAAAGAATTATGTAAGTTGCGTGCAATGCACTGATATGGAGACTTGTGAAAAACTGGAAAACTATTCTTGGGCTAAAAGGGAGTTGCAGAAAATCAAATCTATAGGCATTGATAAGTGGGTTGCGGAGATGCAGAAGAAAGTGGACGCTGGCTATTGCAGTTTAGACGAAGCAATCAAGTAGATTCGATAGAAAAAATGTGTGAATGTCTTGCCTGAATTACCAGAGATAACAATAATTGCCAAGCAGATGAGCAAGGAAATCAGAGGGAAACGCATTGCAGACATTGAATCCTTGCAGCCTAAAAATTTGAATATACCATTCGTAGAGTTTTTGGGCAAATCTAAAGGAAAAATAGTTGCTAACGTTTCAAGTAAAGGAAAATGGTTATTCATAAAACTTGAACCTGCTTATTACATGCTCATAAACTTGGGAATGGGCGCAGAAATACTCTATTTTAATCCTGATCAAAAACTTCCAGAGAAATATCAGTTCAAACTGACTTTTTCAGATAAAACAAGTTTTACAATACATTTCTGGTGGTTCGGCTACATTCATCTCGTTCTAGAAAATGCCTTAAATAAGCATAAAATGACTGCTCAACTTGGAATATCGCCAATAGATGCCAAGTTCACTCTGCAATGTTTCAACGAATTATTAGCCAATAAAAAGGTGGGAATAAAGAACTTTTTGCTAAACCAGAAAAATATTGCAGGCATCGGAAACGTTTATGTTCAAGATATTTTGTTCAAATCTAGACTGCATCCAAACCGAAAAATCTCAACACTTTCTAAGAAAGAGATAGGCAATCTATACAATGCAATAATAGACGTATTAAACCATAGCATCAGCTTAGGTGGATTAGCCTATGAAAGAGACTTTTATGGACAAAGAGGAAGGCTCACGATAAACAAATTTCTTGTAGGCTACAAAACAGGAAAACCTTGCCCAGAATGTAATACGCCCATAAAGAAAATAAGGACTGGAGGCACACACTCTTATATCTGTCCAAAATGTCAATTGTTAAGATGACCTTTCATTTTCACTAGAGTGAACATGGACTAGAGTGTATTATATGTGACATGTGACTTATGAGTTAACAGGTGGCGGAAATTAGAAGAAAATTAGAAGATATGGAGGTGCAGGAGTTATGTGATGAAACCCTATTAAGCCTTGCCCAAGCTTTAAATGTGATGTTTTCCTGCACCACGCTTAAAATTGAGAAAAGTTATAGAAAAGTTTTATGGAACATTGTTTCATAAAAAATTATATTTGTGGATATTAGGATGGACGAATCAACTTTTAAATTGATGGTATACATAAAAAATTGCGCACATGTCATAACGTTGGCTCAAGACAAGATTGGATTAGCTGGATTTTTAATATATTTCAAAACAGTGTCAGCTTGTTCCTTTGAGATTCGTTTAGATTGAAGCAGATGAGTAACCATTTCGGAAATTTTTGCTAAAGCATGAACCTTATAGCCTAAATTGTCTAGGTTCTCTCTGCCACCTTGCTCTCTATCCACTACAACTATCACATGTTTGACATGAGCACCAAACTCTTCCAAAGGCTTTATTCCTTCCAGCTTAGATAATCCTTCACTAATGACATCATCAAAAAAAACTATGCTTTCATCTTTGGCGATTTTTGCGCCAACAATTCTACCTGTTACTCCATAGGCTTTCTCTTCTTTTCTTACTACGACACATGGCAACTTCACCTTGCAAGCTATGCTTGGCAAAATGAGAGCACCTTTCAACTCAATGGAAGCCAGCTTATCTATCATATCAAAACTCATAATTCTTTTTATTTCTTCGGCAACCATATCTACGATGAGACCAAAATCTTGTGGAGAAGATAGTAAGCTTGCTATATCAATGTAGTATGGACTAAGAGAACCCGACTTAATTTTAAAACTGCCAAATTTTAGACAGCCAGAACTAAAAAGTGCATTTGCAACCAAAGATTTCGTATTCGACACTTTGAATCCTCAAAATAAGTATGCTCTTGAAAATTTAACATTTACCAGCCGTAAAGAAGGAAGGCTGAAGCAGCAGAGCCCAAGCTTATATGCTTTTTATCCGAGTTTCTTTGTTGTTAGAAGCGATTTTTCGGCTGTAGATGTACAGAAAAGCAAATCATCGATGGTAGCAATGAACGTTGCAAGTTTGCCTTTATTTTTTATCGTTGTAACCACTTTCTTGTGGTCACTTATAGTTTTGATAGATAAACCTCTTGGTGTCTTGTAATTATCTGGCGAAACCGCTTCAGCGATAGCCTTTGCAATTTCAGTTTCATCATATTCCAATATAATTTCAGCTTCCAATTTTTTCACCCCTCACCTGTCTTCCCACCAGCTCGTCCACAATTTCGATGAACGAAGCGATTTTTTCTTGTGGAACCTGCGCCCCTGCAGCTATGTTGTGCCCCCCGCCACCTCCTTGACATTTTTTAGCAGCTACTTCCATAATACTTCCTAGATTTACTCCTTTGTTGGTCATAATGTCAATGGTTCTTGCAGAAAATTTCGCTATCCCCTCTCCTTCCACATTAGCATACGCAATCAGCGGTTTTTCAGGATTTGGAAGACTTGTCGAAAGTATGGAGGAAATCGCTCCTATTATCTTGTCATCCATGAAATTTTCGCCATAAACCACATATATGTTATCTAATTCCTTCATTCTTTCAGGTTTCTCCATAATCCATCCAAGATACTTGTTAATTGTCCGTCTATACTCTTCTAAAACCTTGTTTGCCTCTTCAAGAACTGCGCCCCTATCACCCATAGAGATAGCAACGCCTAAGCTTGGTTTATCCATTCGTCCAGTTGCATTCAACAAAACAGCAAATTCTCTTGCGTCTCTCAGCGGGGTCCAAGATTCTTCACGATTTAAAATGTAAATATGGCCAATAAGATTTGCAACTTCATAATACAAACCTTTAGACAATAAATAATCAGCAAGCGCAGAGCACAAACGTTTCTTCTCATCTTCAGACAAATCTCTCAACGCCCGCCACTTATCATCATGTCTTGTTTTTATGCCTACACTTGCCAAGAAAGCAACACTTTTGTCTTCTTCTCCACTTATGCCTGGAATAAACGGATTAGTCGTAGAAGCTAATGTTCTATGAATCGGGCGTGTTTCCCTACCGAAAAATATAAGGTCCTTTTCCACAGTAAGAAGCCCGGTGTTTATTGCATCTTCAACTATCTTTCCATTTAATCCTCCAAGCATTCGCTGGTCATATTTGTCTTGTAAATCTCCAAGAGCCCCCACTACCGCAATTGGCGCTAAATCGACATTGGTTTGATCAATGGCTTTAGCTACAAAGTATGCAACACCAGAACCGCTTATGTCTCGTGCCCCGTCTATTCCATGTAAATGCGGATTTACATGTATATGATTGATCGAGTTTTCGCCTATAATTTGGTGGTGATCCAAGATTACAATTTTGAAATCCGCAAGTTTCTCTTTTAGTAAATCAATATAACCGCTACCGAAATCAGTGAAAATTATCAGTTGCGGTTTGTCGGAAAGGATTTCGCTTACAATTTTTTCATCAACCCATTGGGTTATCCTAATTCTAAAACGAGCATCAAGCCTAAACAAGGCTTTTCCAATAATTCCTCCAGCTGCAACTCCATCAGCATCCAAATGCGAAAAAACATGAATAAAGCCGTCTCTCTTTGCAGTTTCCAGAATTGCTTTTGCAGCTTGTTCTGCTAAATTTAAAAAGTCTGCGATGCGATTCTTGTCTAAAGCCATAGCAACCACATTAGGCTAAGAAAATAAGTTATTTAAAGATTTAAAATAAACGTTATACATGATTTTATTCAAAACACAATTTTAGGAATAGAAAATTCAGAAGAAACTAGGTTAAAGAAGCTATCTTGGGCTCATATTTCCAGTTCGGCGGCAAAAGACCTTCACGCTTGTAATATCTTGCAAGCTTGTGAATTTTTGCCTCTATAATTTGAAGCGCCCTTTTATTGTGCAGATCTTTCCTATTTTTCTCAAGATGCACAGCGAGGCTTTCAGCCTTTTTGAGCAAATATCCAATATCCTCTGGTATTGATGGCTTAAGCTGGGCATCCTCAAGTATTTTTGTTATTGTTTTTCCAGTGATTGGCTTCACTAAAGGAATGGCATGTTGATCTCTTAAAATCGTTCCTATGCGGCTCGGCGAATTTCCTTCCTTTGCTAGTTTGATGACAAGAGCTTCCACTTCTTCTGGTTGATATTTACACCATGTGGGAGGACGCTTCGCCACGGGTCTTATTTGATGTGATTTTCCCTTTTCTTTTTTAGGCATTTTTAGATCACTTAAACTCTGTATGAGCGAAGGAAAACAGATATTTAAGAATATTGTTCTTTTCGAGAATATGTTTCTACTTCATCTAAATCTCCTAAGAACCGCCACATTATCGTCCAACTTGACTTTTATACCATGCTGCGAACTTGTTCAGAGCCTTTGCACGGTGCGAATACCTATTTTTCTCTGCTATGCTCATTTCTGCAAACGTCTTATTGCTATTTCTGGGCTTGAAAATTGGGTCGAAACCAAAACCATGTCTATTGTTATTTCTCCTTTCTTCTCTTGTTATCTCTCCAAAGACTTCACCCTTAAAGCATATTGGCAATTTAAAACCTGCAGAATAATAGGCCACCACTGAACAAAACCTCGCTTCTCTATTTTCGCTGTTTTCCATAAGTTGCAATAAGCCTCTATTGCCTATAGTTTTATAAACATATGCGGCATAAGGTCCGGGAAATCCATTTAATGCTTCCACAAATAATCCAGCATCTTCAACTATGATTGGCAAATTACAGTTTTTAAAAGCCTCTATAACGCTTGCTTTTGCAATTTCCTCTAGGCTCTCGCTTTGGATTTCGGAGGTTTTAACTCTAAGCATGCCTACAGCTATTTTGTATTCGGCTAATACTACGCGCACTTCGTTAAACTTGTTAACATTGTCCGTGGCAAAGAATACGACTCTTCCCTTTAGTGGAAAACCCATGTCGCTTCACTGCTTTCTCTTAGCCCCTTTAGCTGAGACACTAAAGTATTTTTCCCAGTCTATCTGCACTATTTCTAGAATGTTGCTATCTAAGTCCATGAAGGTTGCTTGCTTTCCACCCCAAGGTTCATCATGCAGTTCTTTGATGAATTTTACTCCCTTCCTCTGCAGTTCACTATAAGTCTTCTCTATATCATCTACAAGAAACTCGACTGAAGGTGATAAGAGGCTTACTTTTTGTCCTTGAAAAAATTTTGGAATTAATCCAATTTCTACGCCGCCACATTCGAAGCCAACATAACTTGAGTATTCATACTTCTTGTCCAAGCCCAAAGTTTTTTCATAAAATTCTGCAGCTTTTTCCAAGTCTGAGACATAGAATGTGACGCACCAAACTGTCTTAATCATGCATGTTCACCTTTTCTTTCTGTGACATACCTTCCTCTTCTCTCTATCTCCTTTATCTTATCTAAAACGTTTTTTACGGTTTCAGTTCCTAAAACCTTAGAGTATCCCTTAATCACAGCTTTGAAACATTCCTCAGTAAACCTAAAATGAGTGCTCTGCAGTGCTCTTTTCATAAGATGCAAGTCAACACCTCTAGCCTCTAATTCCCTTGATTTCTCACCAAGACCAAAATCCACGAAGAAAATTTTTCCTTCAGAATTTAGAATCATGTTTGATGTGGTTAAATCACCGTGGATTATTCCATGTTCATGAAGCTTGCCTATCAATTCACCAATTTGGATGCATAAATCTTGTCTCATGTTTTCGTTTGCTTCACTTAACAATTTCTTCACTTGTTTTCCTTCAATAAACTCCATAATTATCGTAGCATTTTTTATGTTAATCAGAAAAATTATCGGCGTTGGCACTCCAGCTTTTTTTGCTTCATGCATTAATTGCGGTTCATGAATGGTTCTGTATGTTCTTATTTGCTTATCTAACCTTGATGGGCGATACTTTTTTGGCAATCTTTTCTTCATTATCACTTTTCTTCCATGCCACTCTGCAAGGTAAAGGCAGGCTTCTGCGCCCTTCTTGATTAAAAGCGGCTCTGTTTTATCCATGGAACTTCAACCTCATCAAGGCGCCATCTTAGCTTTACAAAACTTTTTTCGATGGGCGTAATCATGCCATGCTTGTAGGCTAATATCCCAGTCCATGCAATCATCGCGCCGTTATCAATTGCAAATTCGCTTGGCACAACACAGAATTTGGCGCCATGCTCCTTCGCAATAGCCTTAATCATGGCTTGCAGTCTTTTGTTGGCTGCAACTCCTCCAGTTAGCAAGACTTCCTTTTTCTCTGTGTGCGCCAAAGCTCTTTCCGTGACTTCTGTAACCATAGAAAATGCTGTCTCTTGAAGGCTATAACATAAATCCTCAAGTTTATACTCCTTTTTTTTAAGCATGTTGATCGCAGCAGTTAGCAAACCGCTAAAAGAGGTATCCATACCCTTAACCGTGTAAGGCATAGAAATCAGTTTTTTTCCCCTTCCAGCAAGCTTCTCAACAATAGCTCCAAACGGTAAACCTACTTTTTGACATAGTTCTGCTTCTCTCGCAAAAACATCTAAACAGTTTCCAAGAGCAATATCAAGCGTCTCGCCAAAAACTCTATAGCGCCCAGAATCAAAAGCTGCAACGATGGTGTTGCCACCAGAAACATAAAGTGTTATCGGGTCCTTTGCACCAGTTTTCAGTTTCCCTATCTCAATATGCGCTACACAATGGTTTACTCCTACAAGCGGAACTTTAAGATGAGAGGCTAGAGCGCGGGCAATTGTAGCGCCTGTGCGGAGACATGGACCCAAACCAGGACCTTGAGAAAATGCTATGACCGATAGATTTTGTGGCTTTATTTCAGATTTTGTAAAGGCTTCTTCTAGAATTTTGCTAGCTATTTCTGCGTGATGTCTTGCTGCTTCTCTTGGGTGGATTCCGCCTTTTTCAGGCACGTAAGCACTTATTATATTTGCTAGTATTTCACCGTTGAATGTTGATATTCCGATACTAAAGTCGTCTGCCGTGGATTCAATTCCTAAGCAGTAGGCTTTGCTCGTCTTATTTCCTTTCATTCTATTGTCCTTCAACATTAGCTTTTACAACTTTAAACATACAACTTTTTATTTAAAAAGCGCGCTTATATCAATATAGAAGATCTGAGTGCCGAGGAAAATGTCTAAACGCAACGATTTAGAACAAAAAGCATTGCAATATATAATAAACACTGGGTTTGAAGGAATTCTTCAATCTGACTTGTGGCGAAAGCTCGGGGCAAGTAGCAGAGAAGGTTCTAGAATAGCCTTAAAACTGGAAGATAAAAAGCTTATCCGTAGAGAGAAAGAACTCTGCGATGGAAGATGGACTTATAGACTTTACCCAAAGAGGCTTCCCGCAAGAATAGATTCGATAGCGGATGTTCCATGCCTAATGTGTCCAGACAACCCTAGATGCGACCCATCAAGCGCAATTTCGCCCCAAAATTGCGAAAAACTTACAGAGTGGCTCCTGTCCAAATCTCAAAATGAGTCAGACACTATGGGTGACAGCTAATTTTGCCAAAAGCATGGATTCAGGAAAGGAAAAGAGATTATTATTATAGAAAAGCAAAGGAGGAAAAATACCGTTCTAGGGCTGCGTACAAGCTTTTTCAAGCAATAGAGAAACATCATTTTATCCAAAGAGGCAATGTTATTGTGGATTTAGGTGCCGCACCAGGTGGCTGGGTTCAAGCGGCTAGAAAAATTGTTGGAAACAAGGGTTTTGTTCTAGGAGTTGACTTAAAGCCTATAGAACCTTTTCCACAAAGTAATGTCAAAACAATAATAGGCGACATAAGTGAGCAGGAAACCATTACAGAGATTTTAAGTATGCTTCCCAAGAAAGCAGATGTGGTGATTTCAGATGCTTCACCAAACATTTCTGGAATATGGGAAGTTGACCATGCACGCCAAATAGACTTGGCACACCAATCATTAATGATAGCCTTGAAAACTCTTAGACCTTTTGGGAATTTTTTTGTAAAGGTCTTTCAAGGAGACATGCTTGACAGTTTTATAAAGAAAATGAAAGAGCATTTTAGAATTGTAAAGGTGATTAAACCCAAGGCGAGCAGAGCTAAAAGTTCAGAAATATTCATTTTAGGTATACACTTGAAGAGAGTGGCTGATTAGACGGCAAAGCTATATTCTTATTTCATTATTTTATAGATGCAAGGTGAATCATATGGATATTATCGCTGCTGACTCTTCTGCAGCCATACTTAATGACAAGTTTGAACCTTTATCGATTGTTGCAGTCGCATCTGTATTGGTTAACCCACCTTATAGAGAACCCACAACTTGCTTAGCAGAAGCAATTTTTGCAGACGCAGCAAATGGACATGAAGTTATAGTGCATGAAGCAGAACTTTGCCAAGCTTTGCTCGAAAAGGTAAAAGCCGATTATGTGCATCTTGACATGTCATTAGGAGCACTTCCACTCGAACAGTTATCTCCGATTCAATTCTCAAATTTAAGAATCTCCTCAAAAGCAAAACGCCATCTCCTGAAAATTCTTCCACGATTAAGGAAAATCGCTAACGAAATCACTCTAAAATATGGTGTTGAAGTTATCGCGATAGGAAAAGAAAGCGTTCCAGTAAGAATTGCAGAATTAACTTCTGGCGCATATGCAATACTATATGCAAGCGAAAAAGCCGTAAAAGAGAAGCAAACAATTCTGCTGGGTTTACCTTCAAAATGTCAGCCAAGAATTGCAGAAAAAAGAGTATATCTATACTCTCTCATCGGTTCAGAACATGATGTTAGAGGCTATGCAGAAGACACAAAAGAGATTCTGAAAAAAGTTGAAATAAGCGAGATGTTAAACCCATGTGCCAGAGGTTTTAGAACACTAAAAATCATTCCTTTAAAAAGGTGATTTACATGCAGGAAAAGAACACTATTTCTCCATTTGTAGCCATTTTGGCTGTCGTAGCAAGTTTCTTACTTGCTTCCTTCCTTGGGGCAATTATTTACGTGTTATTTGGATATGCTTTTGCCCAGATATCTGTGGAACTTCTTTTGATTGCTGTCCCACTCGGCTATATGCTCTACAAGAGAGTTAGTGTTAGAAATTATATAAGGTTGGAGATGAAATCTAGAACTATTCTTTTGGGTGTCGTTTTAGGAGGTTTTCTCTTTTTGTTCAACGTAGCTATCTCTAACGTACTGTTGAGAATTACTGGACCAAGTGAAGTTGTTGAACAAAGTAATGAATTGATTGCGGGATTGAGTAGTTCTTCGCAAGGTTTGCTCTTAGCAATCGTTGCTTTGTCTTTGGCAGGTATTTGCGAAGAGTTTACCTTTAGAGGTTTCTTGCAGACAGCGATTAATAGCAAATATTCTCTTCGAACCGCTTTGTTCGTTTCATCTCTACTTTTTGCTATCCTTCTTCATCCTGATCCACGAGCATTTTATACCATCTCAGCTTTCTTGATAGGACTAGTATTGGGATACTTTTATTATCATTGGCGTTCGTATGTCGTCTGTGCTGCGGCTCATGCAACCATGAATCTAATAGTGCTAGCAATAATACTTCTTCTCGTATAGTTATCTTCTGCCAATGTTTGGCTAGAGTCAGTTTCTGCAATGTTAAGCAATTTATATCAACCTTTGTTTATCTTTGTGATTTCAAGGCTTATGTCGAGTGTCCTTGGGCTGTCTGTTATTTCACCTAAACTTACAATATCAACTCCTGTAGAAGCAAACGCTATTACATTTCTTATTGTTATCCCACCACTGGCCTCTAACAAAACTTTTCCAAATAAACCAGACTTTTTAAGTAATTTAATCGCCTCTGCAATTTGTTTTGGAGAAAAATTATCCAACATAACTATGTCTACTCCAGCCTTGGCTGCAGCTAAAACATCCTTAACTTCAGTTATTTCAACTTCGATTTTTTTGCTAAAAGAAACGTTTTCTCTAACTCTTTTAATCGCTTCTTCAACGCTCCCGACAACTGCAATGTGGTTATCTTTTATCAAAACCATATCATCCAAATGAAGCCTATGTGTATCACCACCACCTATCAAAACCGCCTTTTTATCAAAATAGAGCAGACCAGGCGCTGTTTTTCGTGTACAAGCAACTTTTGTTTTAAGCCTTGCCTTTTGAATTTTCTCCACTAATTCTCTTGTGGTTGTTGCAATACCACTCATACGAGAAAGAAGGTTTAGAACTGTCCGTTCAACAGAAAGTATTGTTCGCACATCCCCAAAAATTTTCATCAAAACTTGTTTCGATTTCATTTTTTCTCCATCTGCAACTAAAGCCTCAACCTTAAGCCCAAGACTTTCTAAAAGAACAGTTGCCTCCTCAATTCCTGCGGCAATTCCAGATTCCTTACATATTACTTTTGACTCTGCAATACAGTTTTCTGGAACTGTTAAAGCAGTTGTTAGGTCTCCCTGCCCTAAGTCTTCATTCAGCATTTTTCGAAGTTTTTCCTCCAAAATTTTGCGAGGCAAGAACATGATATTTACTCTTTGAACTTTTGACTTAAAATACTTGCTTATTCTTCACGGCTTTCAATTATTATTTTAACGGCGTTTTCCAGTCCATCATATTGTAGGACCTCTTTCTGAACCTCTTTAAGTCTTTCATGAAGTTTTATCTCTAAGATTTGCTGAACACTTTTGAGGAGTTTTTCTTTGTTTAACTCTTCTTGTTGAATAATTTTCGCGACGCCAAGTTTTTCAGCTTGCTTTGCATTACTTAGTTGTTCTGTATGACCCGGTGTGGGCACAAGTGTCATGGGTTTGCCATAAGATAGGCACTGCGTTATAGTTCCGTGTCCAGCGCGTCCTACGACTAAATCACAAGCTTTTAAATATTCAAAACGGTTTGGAATCCACCCATAAATTGTTACATTACCATAGTGCGTAGGCTTATAGTCTGCATTAGGATAGCCAAGTGAAATAACTACTTGATAATCTTCTGGAAACTTTAGCAGAATTCTCCTCAATATTCCTATTAAAAATGCCTTCTCTTTGACTGGACCGCTTATAGGTGCAAAAATGACTAGTTTATCATCTCGTAATCCTAGTTTTTTACGCAATTCATTTTCAGTTGGCAATTCGTTAGGATGCGTCGGCAATATTGGTCCTATCAATTTCACATTTTTCTTATATGATTTTGGAATGTTGAGATTTCCCGCACATATCGTGTATGGTTTTGGAAAGTCTGGTATTAAGACAGTGTTTCCGCTGGTCCACATTTTTCCAATGGTTGTAAGAGTTATAGAATCCGCAAATTTTGCCAAGTTCAGAAAACGTTTTTTCCGTGGAATTATAACTTGAAACTGGTTTAAAATGCAAATTCTCGGAATTCCTAAAATCCTCGCTGCTAATATAGGAGAGATACGGGAGTCTGAAACAACAATATCTGGTCTAAAATTTTCAATTGTTTGGATTTCTGCATTAAGTTGCTTTAAAAAGGTAAAAGAAGCAAAAAAAGGACCCGGGTCGACTACTGTTTGTGCAAAATCTACAGTTCCGTCTGGTTTGACTTGAAAACCGATGGGTGGAGCTTCAAAAAGAGAAAATTTTTCTTGTTTAACATAGCTTAAGCCTTCGCGGTAGGTGGAAAATAGTACATTAACCCTTTTCTCTACAAGTTTCTTGGCTATGGGGATACATCGTCCAACATGTCCTAAGCCGATGCCACATGGGGCAAAATAAACCCTCATAGAACTCTTACCCGCTAAGGACTTTTCGCTTTACTGCGCCTCTCGGTTTCTCTTCTTCAAAAATTATGGCTTGAAACTTGTAAATTTTTGTGCCATTTAAAAGCCAGTTATCTGGAGGCAGACCAGCCTTAATGCAGCATTGGCACAAAAATTCCTCTTCATTCCATTTACATTCAACCGGCACTTGAGGCAGAAGCAAGCCTTTATACACGCCTCTCTCAACGATTAATCCGTCTTTTCCTACTTTGATTTTTTCTGGATATTCACTTGATTTTTTGGCTTCAACTTGTTGCGGTGGTGTTAACACACTTACTTCAAAAACTACATTGTCAAGTTCATTTAAGGAAAGTGGATAGAAGCGTGGGTCTTGGGTTGCTGAGCTTATAGCGGATTCAACAACTGCTTCAGCTAATGGTGTAATAGGATAGGGATATCCAATGCATCCTCTCAGTTCTTTTTCTTTGTCTGTTATGATGTTTATTGTAACGAAGACACCGCAGAGTTGCAAGAGTTTTTTGGGAATGTTGCTTGG
This sequence comes from uncultured Candidatus Bathyarchaeia archaeon, assembly GCA_964469615.1. Taxonomy (GTDB): domain Archaea; phylum Thermoproteota; class Bathyarchaeia; order Bathyarchaeales; family Bathycorpusculaceae; genus CAYXZM01. Next base: position 67,669 of record CAYXZM010000031.1, read on the forward strand.
AACATTAATTCTCCTCTTATTCTCCAGATATTCTTTCACTGCTTTACGAGCAAGCTCAACTAAAAATTTTCCTTCCTCCAAGCTTAATTCAAACGACAATTTATGTTCTCCACCACTCTACACAGTAACAGTTTGTAATGAAGCGATTAATGTTTAAAATTTTTACGAAGGTTTGTTTTAGAATTTTATTGACTCTTCCTTTATTCCATCCTTTGTTATCAGCAGAAAATCTATACCATCACCGCTCATTATGTCTCTACTTATGGCAGATTTTATTGATCTGGTAACCAAGTCTTTTGCTTCTTCCATGGTTAAATCTTCTCTATAGCCTTCCTCAAGTACTCCCATGGCTATTTCTGTACCAGAACCTACAGCAGCATACTTGTCAGGTATCACTGAGCCTAAGATGTCAAGTACATAAAGCGATGCTCCTTCATCATCTATTCCGCCGACAATCGTCTGAGTTATCAATGGCGCTAATCGACGTGTGAAGAGCAGGTTTGACATAAGTTTCGCTGCTGATCTGACAGAAATTGATCTACCCACATCTAAGCCAAACAAGTTCGCATAGGCTTCCATTTCTCTCACTAAGATTTGCATGTCAGAGACAAGCCCAGCACATGCTGCTCCAATGTGATCAGTTATTTGAAAAACCTTCTTGCCACCCTTACTAACAACAAGGTATCCATAAGAAACACGTTTTTCAGAGGCTAAAATAACGCCTTCCTTGCACACCACACCGACAGTTGTTGCACCTGGAATCCAGAGGTATCCAGCTTGTTGACTTTGTTTTTCCATGTGATTCACCTTTCTTTCGTGATATACGCAAGCAACCTATTAAACTTAATCATGAAGCACCTAGATTTCAATAGTTGTAATGCCTAAAAAATCATTCAGCATTTTCAACTTGTCTCTGTAATCACCATAAATCATAACATGATGGTTTCCTGATGTTTTATGAATGAATTCTTTGGGATTTTTGATTTTCACTTTAACTTTCACTCTGCAATATTCATCTGAGTCTGTGCAATCTACAATGCTTCCTCTTGCGAGCACCATGTTCTTCAAATCGCCACTTAGACGACAAATCGTGACCCTTTTGCCTACTTCCATTTTTACAAACGCCGTCACACTGCCAGTGAATTTTTCTTTATGATAGTGTCTTAACGTGTAAGGCGCTGGTTTTGCATGATACCCTTTCATCTTTTTTGGGCATACGCAGTGACTGATGATTAATGTTTTGTCGGTTGTGTCAATAAAGGTGTTGTCCATGAAGCAAGGCTTATTAGCAATATAATTGAGCATAATCATCGATAACAGAGAGATAATGTCAGCTTCACAAGCAGAAGGTATTCCTTCATCCCTCAAGTTGGTATAGGCAAAGCAAGGAACTGGTAACGGACTCTCACCATAAGCCATAGTTATAGCTTGAGCATTTTTTTCTTTCAAAAGGTTCTTCATAACAAGGTATAATTTTGCAACAACAATCAAGTCTTTTTCTTCTGGTTCTACAATTTTTTCAGCGTTCTTCATCCAGTTTTTTACTAAAGTTTTAGCATTCTCTGTCTTAGTTTTTTCCCATCTTTTTATTACATCTACACTTTCTACGTATTCTAGCTCTATTCCAAATTTTTCTTTGATAGCTTCGCGACCACCAGAAATTCTGCAAAGAAATTTTTCCCAGTGGGGAAAGTCTGCGTTTAGAATCAGTATCTTTGTTTGCTCCAACTTTTTCTTTGCCGATATAACTTCCAAATAGTTGTTTAAGTCATGGTAATCGATGGCAACCCATGTTTTTTCTCTTGGATAAATATATTCTAAAGCGTCTAGTGGGTTGTTGACCATTCCTTCTACGTTGAAAAGGATTATGGGAAAATTAAGCTTTGATATATTAACTATGCAGTTGCCCAGACCTAGGTGAGGCTTGTATAGGAGAATTGTGTCAGCTTTTGCTAAGTGTTCTTTTAAGAGTTTAATATCCTCTTCTTCATTGATAACAATGCCCTTTAATATTTCAACATCCACATTCAAGTTTTTCTTAAGCTGTTTAAGCTTTTCATCCATAAAATTCTCAGCAATTTGCCCTTTCCTGCAGACCAAAACTGGAAGGATTCTAAGCTTTAATTGAGGATGCATTTCGTTTTTCCTTCTTTTTTTGGTAATATTCCTCTAAGCTACCTTTCCAATTTTTGTATTTATATTCTGGTAGTTTCTTCACACGACATACTGGTTTGGCTATTATCTCTTTAACCTCAAATTCGCTAAAGAAATCCCCACTATATGTGGATTTCACAAGGAGAGCTGTGTCTAATCCTTTATATGTACCGGCACATGCTATGATTTCTTCACTTTCATCGACTTCTCCAGCGTCTGTTGCCATGATAGCCGCTTCTATTGCTATTTTTGTGCCTGCTCCGAACACTTCTAATGTCTTGTCAATAATTGCTTCAGGGGTTGGATAGTCCCAATTGATTGTTCGGGAGGGGGGAGCAAATGGTCTGATGCTTTGAACAATTTTCACTCCATTTTCTTCAAGCTTTTTCGAGTGTTCAGCATATTCTTTCCGCTTTAGTCCTATAGGAATTTTGCCTTTTGGTCCCCATGTTGTGGCAGGATAATGAGTTACAACAATGATGTGGATGTTTGTTCCCTTGAGCATGCTGAGGGCTTTTAGTGCGCTTCTTCCAGTTTCTGAGGCAATAACTACTTTGTTTATGTTTGTCTCTTCGCATCGCAATTTGACAGCATTTAACAGTTTTTCAGTGTTTACTTCGCCACAATACTTGAAATATATTATTGTTCTTTCGATTTCTCCCGTCATTTTTATCCCATAGAGCTAAATACATTGGTATTCCTATAACGTTTTTCGGGGTTGAGTATAAGATGATAAGTCTTTACACAAAGAATTTGGAAGGTGTCTGGTATGGAGTTGCCCATCAAGGAGAAAAAATTTTTGCTACAACGTTTGCTTCAAGCGAAAAGAGGGCTTTACAAGGCTTGTTAAGAAGCATTCCTTTCAATGTTCAGTTTCAGCATTCGAAAGAGGCTTCTGCCTTTGCTGGACGTGTTTTAAAGGCTTTGAAGAATGTTTATGAGGGAAAAAGTGTTTCACAAAATTTCTCATTGGTAACGGAGCACTTATCAAGCTATACGCGAATTATTTTAGAAATAACCCGTCGAATTCCCTTGGGATATGTGTCTTCATATGGCGCGATTGCTAAAGCTGTTGGTGGAAGCCCTAGAGCTGTTGGCGGTGTTATGGCTTCGAATCCCTTCGCTCCAATTGTTCCATGTCACAGAGTGGTTAGTTCAGATTTTACTTTGGGAGGTTATGGAGGCGGGTATGGTGAAGGCTTGAAAGTGAAGCTTGCCTTCCTGAAACGCGAAAAGCAAGGTTACACTTCTAACCGAGAAATTTCAGTGAATGACAAAAAATTGCAAGTGTTTCCAGTAGAGCTTGTTTTAAAAAGGGTAGAAAAGGGTAAATGTTAATTCTGTTAGCATGTATTAGCATACACGAGAGGATTTAGATGGATACACGGGGGCTTTTTGTAGGTAGGTTTCAACCCTTTCATTCAGGACATCTTGGAGCGATAAAAGATATTTTGAAAGAAGTTAAAGAACTTGTAATCGTTATCGGTAGTGCTCAATACAGCCATAACATTAATAACCCATTCACTGCAGGCGAAAGGTTGACTATGATTCGTAAGGCTCTGGATGAAGCAAACATAGATTGTTCTCGGGTTTGGGTTGTACCCGTGCCTGACGTGCATTTACATATGATGTGGGTTTCCGCTGTTGAGGGTTATACACCATCTTTTAATGTTGTTTATTCAAATGAGCCGTTAACATGTAGGCTTTTCATGGAAGCAGGATACAAAGTCAAAGCAATTCGTTTTCATGAACGGAAACTTTACTCTTCAACCAAGATACGAGAAAGAATGCTTAAGGATGAGAGTTGGGAGAAGCTTGTTCCAAAAAGTGTGGCTGCATTTATCAAAGAAATCGACGGTGTTAATAGGCTTAGAGACTTGAATAAGAGTGATAAAGCATAATTTTCCAATAAACCATGCTGAAAGAATTAATTCTACTATTGGTGTAGTATGATAACATTCAACATGAAGCTAAAAATTCCTCTTTGTGTAGGTTATTAACAAACGCAATTAGGACTGTTCAGAGTATAAACGTGATAATTTTGGAATGGTTGGTGGTGTTCCAACAATCCATTCTTCCAATTTTTGGTGTTTACTGAGGTCTAGAACAGCAATTTTTAACTATTTTCCGTGCTTCCTTTAAAACCCTTGAGGGTTATGCCTTAAAAAAAAACAACGTAATGCTATATTTTGGGTATATTAGAGATTTTGCGAATGACATTTCATCGTAAGGTTAAATAGTTGATTTAAGGCTAAAGTTAGAAGGCAAAAAAGCAGATTATGAGCAATTGTCGCGTGTGAAAAAATGTTGGATATTAAACTCATTCGCGAAAATTCAGAGTTAGTAAAAAACAATTTAATGAAGAGAGGCAATCCTGAAAACTTGAAGATGCTTGAAGAACTGATTGATTATGACAAAAAATGGCGGCTGCATTTAACAAAGTTGAATGAACTTCGCCATGAAAGAAGACTAATAACAATGGAAATTGCAGCGTTAAAAAAGAAGGGAAAAGAAGCTAATAAAGAACTTTCAAAGGCAAAAGCCATCGATACAAAGATTGCAATGTTGGAAAAGCAAGTCAATGAATGTGAAGAGAAAGTGCATTATTATCTTATGCGCTTGCCCAATCTACTGCATGAATCAGTTCCGATAGGCAAAGATGAAAACGATAATGTTCCCATTAAAACTTGGGGGGAAATTCCCAAATTTAGCTTTACACCCAAAGACCACATAGATTTAGCCTTGAGCCTAGACATTATGGATATTGAAAGGGCTGGAAAAATTGCTGGTGCAAGATTCTTTTACTTGAAAAGCGAAGGCGTTTTGCTTGACATGTCTCTGATGAGTTTTGCAGTGGAAGAAATGATTAAAAAAGGCTACAAACCAGTTGAACCACCTTTTCTTATGAGACGGAAACCCTATGAAGGTGTCATAGCCCTAAGCGATTTCGAAGATGTATTGTACAAAATAGAAAAAGAAGATCTTTATTTAATTGCAACTTCGGAGCATCCTATGGCAGCTATGTTTATGGATGAAGTGTTCAAGGCTGATGATTTACCACTCAAGCTTGTAGGCGTAAGCACAAATTTTAGGAAGGAAGCTGGAGCACATGGGAAAGACACGCGTGGAATCTTTCGAACACACCAATTTAACAAAATTGAACAATTTATTTTCTGCAAACCTGAGGATTCGTGGAAAATGCATGAAGAGCTCATAGAGAATGCTGAAGCCCTTGTTCAAAAACTAGGCTTGCCATATCGGGTTGTTAATGTTTGTACGGGTGACATTGGAACGGTTGCTGCCAAAAAATATGACGTAGAGGCATGGATGCCAGCGCAAAATGCGTATAAAGAAATAATTTCATGTAGTAACTGCATAGAGTATCAAGCCAGAAGATTAAACATAAAATACAGAGAAAAAGAAGGTGAAGCTCCTAAGGGATTTGTGCATACATTGAATTCTACAGCATTAGCTACTGGCAGAACAATTGTTGCAATATTAGAGAATTACCAGCAAGAAGATGGTTCTGTTGTAGTTCCTGATGTCTTGCGAAAATACATGGGTGGCATTGAGAAAATGAAGCCGAAACGGTAAAACTTTTAATACTTTGATGCAGATTTTCAAGCTACATTTGGAGGATTAAAGTGTCTTCAAAAACAAAGCGTGTAAGAGATAAGTGGAGAAGCAAATCATGGTACACAGTCGTAGCCCCATCCTATTTCGGGAATGTCGAGTTAGGAGCTGTGCCAGCCGATGAGCCAGAGAAAATTATTGGGAGAGTGGTTGATGCAACACTGTATGATGTTACAAATGATTTTGCGCATCAATACTTGAAAATGTATTTCCAAATAACAGAAATTGATGGCAAAACTGCTAAAACTACTTTTAAGGGGCATGAATACTCCCGTGATTATCTGCGAAGTCTAGTTAGAAGACGAACAACAAAAGTTGATGGACTTTTTAATTTAACTACAAAAGACGGATACAAACTGCGGGTTGCTATATCAGCTTTTTCGCTTTCTAGAATTAGAACATCACAAGAGAAAGAAATACGCGCTATTATGGAAAGAATTATTAAAGAAAAGGCTTCAGCTCTAACGCTGGATCAATTGGCACAAGAAATAGTTCTTGGAAAAATAGCGTCTGATATTTATAACGAAGCCAAAAAAATAGCTCCATTACGACATGTCGGTATTAGAAAATCCAAGCTAGTAACGCAATTGGCACAACTCTCAGCGCAAAAGGCGGGATAAATTGCTTTTTAAAAGATTGTCAGCGTATTCATAACCTTTTTCAAAAGCTATCAAATTCAATTCTTCTGTTCCTTTTGGTATATTCGCCTTAACTGATTCTTTGACAGCGTCTTTATCCAATATTTTTGTGATGGCAACAAAGGCTCCCAACATCACTATGTTCGCAACAATTTTTCTCCCAAGCTCTTCTGCAATCTTTGTGGCAGGTATCCTAAAAACTCTAACGCTTGTTAAATCTTTTTCATTAGGAATCATGTCCGGGTCCATGATAATTATCCCATCCGCTTTAACATCTTCTGCATAGTCATTGTAGGCATGTTGAGACATCACAATCAATATGTCTGGTTCAACCACTTTAGGAAAATCTATTTCCTCTTCGGATATTACAACTTCAGACTTACATGCCCCACCTCTTGACTCTGGACCGTAAGACTGTGTTTGAACAGCGCTTTTTCCACTGTAAATACAAGCAGCCGCAGCCGTTATTATTCCAGATCTAATTATTCCCTGCCCGCCGAAACCCGCAAATCTAATTTCAATCCGCATGTCAGACTCACCATTCCACTGTTTTCTCGTTAATCTGAGCCAATTTCTCATGGAAGAATTTTTCGTAGCTTACCCTTTTAATATTCACAAATTCGCCCACAACAATTCTCTCTGAATTGATCTCTGCCTTTGACGGATCAGAAAAGTTCTCTATCACAGAAGCTCTTTTAAACCAGTCCATCATTTCCAGTCCAGTTCGCATTTTGTTGTTCCTACCAAAAATTTCGGGGCAAGGTGAAACTACCTCGATGAAGCAAAAGCCTTCTTTTTCCAGCATCCTCTTAATAGACTGTGTTAATCTTCGCACATGCAATGTTGTCCATCTGGCCACATAAGTTGCACCAGAAGCAGCTGCCAAATGAACGAGGTTAAACGGATGCTCAATATTGCCATAGGGTGTGGTAGTTGTTAATGATTCAAGAGGTGTTGTAGGACCTTGCTGGCCGCCTGTCATTCCATAGTTGAAGTTGTTTGCGCATATTACTTTGATTCCTATGTTTCTTCGGGCTGCATGTATGAAGTGATTGCCTCCTATTGCGAAAAGGTCGCCGTCTCCGCTTATGACGACTACTTCTAATTCTGGATTTGCCAATTTCACTCCTGTGGCGAAGGGGATTGCTCTTCCATGTGTGGTGTGGAAGGAATCTGCGTTTGTGTATCCTGCTGTGCGCCCAATACAACCTATACCTGAAACAACCACTAATTTATCTAAATCTTTTTGCAACTCATCTAGTGCGTGAACGAAGCAATTCAGCACAACGCCATTACCACAACCGGAACACCAAATATGAGGAATCATTGCGGAACGCAAATATTTCGAAAGAGGATGCACAATTTCCTGAACCATTACACGTTCCTCCTGATCAACTCAAAAATCTCCTTCGGAGTATGCGGATCTTCACCCAACTTCGAAAGAAAAGCCACAGGAGTTGTTTTGGCGGCTCTTTCAACTTCGCGAACCATCTGTCCACAATTCATTTCTGGAACAACTATTGCCTTCGCTTCCTTCGCCACTTTCGCGACAATTCTTTCTGGGAAAGGCCAAAGCGTGATTAAGCGCAACAGTCCTGCTTTTATTCCAGTTTCTCTTGCTTTCTTTACTGCGCTTAAAGCAGCTCTTGCAACTATTCCATAGGCAACAACTGCAACATCTGCGTCTTCAAGCATCACTCCTTCAACCTTTATAATTTTATCCTCATTTGTGCTTATTTTTTCACAAAGTCTTCTGACAAGTCTAGACTGAACCTCTGAACTTTGTGTTCTTGGATAACCATGCTCGTCATGAGTTAAGCCTGTGGCATGAAAACGATATCCCTCGCCAAAACAAGCCATCGAAGGAACTAAATCATCATCTGGCATGAAAGGACTATATCTACTAGGTGAAACCTTTGGTTTTTTGCGATTTACTATTCTTATTTCTGATGCAGGAGGTATTACAACTTTTTCCCACATGTGCGCTACGATTTCATCTCCCATAAGCAGCGTTGGGACCCTGTAAGTTTCAGACAAATTGAACGCTTCAATTGTTAAGCTGAACATTTCTTGCACTGAGGAAGGTGACAATGCGATAATGGCATAATCTCCATGAGAACCCCATTTCGCCTGCATTACATCTTGTTGCCCTGGCAATGTAGGCTGTCCAGTGCTAGGTCCTCCACGCATAATATCAACTATGACGCATGGAGTTTCTGTCATTGCAGCCAATCCTATGTTCTCTTGCATGAGACTAAAACCAGGTCCAGAAGTTGCTGTCATAGCTTTCAAGCCAGCATATGAAGCACCGATTACTGCAGCCATAGATGCGATTTCGTCTTCCATTTGAATGTAGATTCCGCCAAATTCTGGCATTCTTTGGGATAGATGTTCAGCGATTTCTGTTGCAGGTGTTATTGGATACCCTGCGAAAAATCTGCAGCCACCAGCTATTGCTCCTTCTGCACATGCAATATCTCCACTCAAAAAGTGTGCACCAGCAGGAAGTGTTCCTTTTTTAATCAAGCTTCACATTCCTCCTTACATGGCTTTTCAAAGACAAAAATTGCGAAGTCCGGACAGACTGCAGTACAAAAACCGCATATAATACATTTGCTTTCATCCACAATTTTTGGAGGATGAACTCCTCTTGCATTTATTTCCTGTGATTCTTCAAGAACCTTTTTTGGGCAGTATCGAATGCAGAAACCGCACCTTTACACTGGTCCTTAATTATGTGAATTTCAGCCTTAGGTTGTTTTATCTTTTTGCTTTCAAGTGGGGGATGCATGATTCTTTCAGGCATATTAACTTCCCTCTAACGCTTTCTCAAAAGATTCTTTAGCCTTACCTATTTCTTCTGGCTTAACTTTGTCCACTATTGCCTGCATTTCCAGAATTTTTGAAGCAAACCTTTCACCTTCTGCCGCCGAAGCCCACAACAACTGTAGCCTATTCTTGTCTAATCCGCTTTGCTCCATCTTCTTCCATAAACGTTCCACACGCTTCTGTGTATGATAATTAGCATTTATGTAATGACAATCTCCTGGGTGACAACCAGCCACCAAAACTGCTGCTGCACCTCTTGCAAAGGCTCTTTCAACGAATTTTGTGGCCACACGTCCAGAACACATGGTTCTAATTATGCGCACGTTTGGCGGATACTGCATTCTACTGACTCCTGCAAAATCCGCGCCAGCGTAAGCGCACCAATTACAGCAGAAAGCGACAATCTTCTTATCTGCGTCATGTTCTGTAACAGCATCTATCTGCGCAATAATTTGTTCATCAGTGAAGTGATTCTGCGTTAAAGCGCCGAAAGAACATTCCGCTGCACACGTTCCACATCCACCGCATGCAGCCTCTATTATCTCAACCCGCTTCAATTCCTTATTCAATGTTATGGCATTATAAGGACAGACCTTCGTACAAAGCCCACATAATTTGCACTTTTCAATATAAGAAATCGGTGTGATGGCTTCAACAGTTACCTTTCCTTTAGCCATCAAAATCCCAGCTCGAGCTGCAGCTGCGCTTGCCTGTGTTACGCTGTCTTTTATATCTTTAGGCGCCTCAGCGCAGCCAGCAAAGAATATTCCGCCTGTAGCAGCGTCAACTGGTCTCAGTTTTGGATGTGCCTCCATAAAGAACCCGTCTTGTGTCCTAGAAAGCGTTAACAAGCGCTGTATTATCTCGCTATCTTTTCGCGGCTCCAGACCTATGGAGAGAATTGCCATATCTGTGTTTATTTTGTACATTTCCTTTAGCAAAGTGTTCTCTCCAACAAGCCATAGGTTATGAGTTTTCCTATCCTCAATTATTTCTGCTGGAAGCCCTCGAATGAATATGACACCTTCTTTTCTCGCTCTTTTGTAAAGGTCTTCAAAACCCTTCCCATAAGCTCGTATATCCACATAAAAAACGTAAATTTCAGTTTCGGGCCAATGTTCTTTAATTAGCAAGCTATCTTTTATCGTATTCATACAGCAGACATTGCTACAGTATAGTCTTCCATTTCTATCTGAGCGTGAACCAACACATTGGATAAAGGCTACACGCTTCGGGATTTGCATGTCGCTAGGTCTTATGAGATGTCCACCTGAAGGGCCGCCTGCATTGATTAGTCTTTCGAATTCAAGTGAAGTTATTACGTTTGGATATTTGCCATAGCCATATTGTGGCAGTGTTGAGGGGTCGAATACATCTGCGCCTGTTGCTACAATTATTGTGCCTACTTCAAGCTCGACAGTTTCGGTTTTCATTTCGAAATTTATGGCTTGTCGCTCACAAGCTTTAATACATTTGTCGCAGACTATTATGCCTTCCTTGTTGAGACATAAGTTCATGTCTATTGTATATGTTGATGGAACTGCTTGCGCAAATGGTGTGTAAATTGCATGTCTTATGGCCAATCCTACATCAAATTCGTTTGGAGCAATAATTGGACAAACCTTTGTGCATTCGCCACAAGCAGAACAGTCTTTTGTAACATATCTTGGCTTTTTCAATATTTTGACATGAAAATTGCCTATATATCCCTTAACTTCTGTAACTTCACTTTGAGTTAGCAACTCAATATTTGGATGATGCCCAACGTCAGACATTTTAGGTGCAAGAATGCAGATTGAACAGTCCATTGTTGGAAAAGTTTTGTCTATTCGCGCCATCATTCCCCCGATGCTCGGTTCTTTCTCAACCAAATACACTTTATAGCCAGTATCAGCCAAATCCAAGGCTGCTTGAATACCAGCCACGCCGCCACCTATAATCAAGGCTTTTCGAATTATCGGTACTTCAATTTCTTCTGCAGGCTGAAGCAATGCTGCCTTCGCAACAGCCATTTTCACAAGGTTTTTAGCCTTTTCTGTTGCCGCCTTTCGGTCATGTAAATGAACCCAACTACACTGTTCACGTATGTTAGCCATTTCGAAAAGGTACTTGTTTACTCCAGCTTCTTCGCATGCTTTTCTGAAAGTGGGTTCATGAAGACGCGGTGAGCACGATGCAACGACTATACGGTTGAGCTTTTGTTCTTTTATGTCATTTTTTATCTGTTCTTGCCCTTGGTCTGAACACGTGTATCGGTTGTCTCTGGCTAAAACCACATGGGGAAGAGTTGCGGCGAATTTTGCAGTTTCTTCACAATCTACAGAACCAGCAATATTTAGACCACAATGGCAAACGTAAACTCCGATGCGGATTTCTTCGCATTTAGGTTCTAGCTCTTTCTTCTTCGCCATCGCCTTATCCTCCTAGATGCTCTAAATAACTTTCAATAGATGCAGCAGCTCGCTTTCCAGCTAGAATCGCTTCAATAACTGTTGCTGGTCCTGTTGCCACGTCACCGCCTGCAAAAACACCCTGCAGACTTGTTTCCATGGTTATTGGGTTAACCCAGACTGTGCCATCATCATTCAATTCAATTTCCTTCGGCAAAAATTCTAGGTCTGGGACTTCGCCTATTGCGAGAATAACCATATCCGCCTTTCGCGTGAACTCTGATCCTTCAATTGGCATCGGTTTTCTTCTTCCAGTTTCGTCTGGCTCGCCTAATTGCATTTGAATACATTCGATGTCAGTTACCCTTCCTTTTTCTCCAAGAATCGTTTTAGGTGCGACTAATAATTCGATTTTCACGCCTTCGTTTTCAGCTTCCTTAATGTCCCATGGATTTGCAGGCATTTCCTCTTTTGATCTGCGATATAATATGGTAACTTCTTTTGCTCCAAGTGCCAAAGCAGTTTTTGCAGAGTCAATGGCTACGTTTCCACCGCCAATTACAATAACATTTTTTCCAACTTCCATTTTTTCTCCGCAATTTGTGCTCCATAAAAAGTTGAGAGCGTGAATAACGCCCTCCAGATCTCCGCCTTCAATTTTCAACTTTTGGCTTTTATGAGCACCAACACCAATAAAAATCGCTCTATAGCCTTCTTTCCATAAATCTCCAAAATTTAGGTCATTGCCAACTGTTACGCTGGTTTTTACTTCAACACCCAAATCTTTAATGAACTGAATCTGCTTAGTTAAAACCCGTTTCGGTAAGCGATATTCAGGTATACATTTCCTTAGCATTCCACCAAGTTCATGAAGGGCTTCAAAAATTGTGACATTGTGCCCCTTCCTGGCTAGTTCATATGCAACTGTAAGCCCAGCCGGTCCAGAGCCTATTACAGCAATTTTTTCACCAGAAAACTTTGCTGCTTTTTTTCTCTTTTTTGTTTTCATTTGGTCTTTCAGCATTTTTTCAGTTTCCGCTAATATCTTACCAATATTCAATGTGGCACGTTCTGGATGAAAACAAACTAACATTGTTACAAGAGGTAGAGGAATGTTTTCTACAATCTTAGAGAGAGCTTTTTTAAAAGGCTCTGTATATCCGTATATCGCTGCTTTTTTTCGCATAAAAAGGAAAATTTCAGGCAGTCTTAAAGCTTGTGGGCAACGTTTGTAGCAGCGATAACACCAAGCGCAAAGCCAAAGCTCTTCTGAAGTTAAAGCTTCTTTTGGATTTAAAAAGATTTTTTCCAGAAAACTCCTTGGATTGTAATCTTTTCCAAGTAACTCTGCTACCGAACAACTGGCTGTGCAGATGCCACATTCATAGCAGTATTTGAGTTTTTCAACGTCAAGAAGTCTCTTAATGTCTTCCTTGGAAATTATGGGCTTTGCAGTTTCCAAGTGGTGAGCCCTCTGTAGTTTTGGGGTTCTCACAAATATAAAGGTTTACAAACGTAAAGGTTTTGACCACTCATAAAAAATGTGTGAAGGCTCAAACACATTTTTATTAATCTAGAAACAATAAAAGAAAATCAAAAGGTGAAGAATAAAATGCGGAAAGTGAAGATTATTTTATACGGAGTTGGCGCCGTTGGCAACCTAATTGCAAAGTTTTTGCTAAAAAAAGAAGGAATAGAAATCGTTGGAGCAATCGACATAGCTAAGGACAAGGTTGGTAAAGATTTAGGTGAAGTTTTAGGCATAAACAAAAAGCTCGGAATAAAAGTCACTGCAAACGCTACAGCTTTGCTTTCAAAAGTGAAGGCAGACATCGCTATCCATGCAACCTCTTCTTTCCTTAAAGATACATTTCCGCAAATAACCACAATCATAAAGCACGGCATAAAAGTGATATCTACATGTGAGGAACTGACGTATCCATACTATACTGCACCTAAACTTGCAAAAGAACTTGACATTCGAGCCAAAAAATATAAGACATCAGTTTTGGGCACAGGCATAAACCCTGGTTTTCTAATGGATACGCTTGTCATAACGCTTACTACGGTTTGCCAAAAAATAGAAAAAATCCATGCGATTAGAGTGATGGATGCTGCTACAAGGCGGGTGCCTTTTCAGAAGAAGATAGGCGCTGGATTAACAGTTGAAGAATTCAAGCAAAAAATCAGAAGGAAAGAGATTACAGGGCATGTTGGGCTTGAGCAATCCGTCGCAATGATTGCTGATGCTTTAGCATGGAAACTTGACAAGATAATAGCTGAATCTGTTGAGCCAGTGATTGCCAGCAAAACTGTTAGAAGCAGAGACATAAAGGTGGAAACTGGAAAAGTAGCAGGTTTGAGGCAAGAGGCAAAAGGTATTATGAAGAATAAAGAGGTTATAGTTCTTGATTTTCAAGCATACATTGGTGCTGAAGAAGAATCTGATGCCATAACAATTGAGGGCGTTCCAAGCATCAGGCAAAAGATTCAGCCATGTGTTCACGGCGACATAGGCACAGTAGCGATGGTTGTTAACTCGATACCTAAAGTGATTAAGGCGCCACATGGCTTGTTAACAATGAAGGATTTGCCAATTCCATCAGCAGCAATAGAAGATATGAGTAAATATATTTCTTCTTAGTCTGTTTTTACTATTGTATGGGATGGATTTGAAGATCCGAATCGACGTAAACTGCGATTTAGGCGAAAGCTATGGAGAATTTAAAGTTGGAAACGACGAGAAAATAATGCCTCACATAACCTCAGCAAATATTGCTTGTGGTTTCCATGCTGGAGACCCTATGACAATAGCACAGACAATAAGCCTTGCTAAAAAGCATCATGTTGCAGTTGGAGCGCATCCAAGTTATCCAGACCTTATAGGTTTTGGAAGAAGAGAGATGCAACTAACAGATGTTGAAGTCAAGAACTACATAATTTATCAAGTAAGCGCCGTTCAAGGATTCGCGAAAGCAGCCAATCTTGTCCTTCAGCATGTAAAACCCCACGGTGCACTATATAACATGGCCGTGAAGGATGAAAAACTTTCCAACGCTATCGTTGGAGCGATAAAAACAATAGACAGTGGCCTAATAGTTTTTGCACCCCCGAACTCGGCTTTAGCAAAAGTCGCCGCTAAGAATGGTTTACGTGTGGCATACGAATTCTTTGCTGACAGAGCCTACAATCCAGATGGAAGTCTAGTATCGAGAAACGAAAAAAATGCCGTAATTCAAGAAACGAAGAAAGTTATTGAAAGAACAATCAATGTGGTTCAAGATGGAACAGTTTTAGCCGCTAATAGAGAAACAGTAAAGCTTGGCAAAGTGCACACCCTCTGTGTGCACGGTGACACACCAAACGCTGTAGAACTGGCAAAAAATTTGAAGAAGAAATTAATTGAGAACGGCTTTGATGTTAAATCTGTAGGCGACTTTATCTAGCAATTTTGGGCTTTAATATGAAAATCAGACCCTATGCGTCAGCCAGATACTTGCCTTTCGGCGATAGTGCACTGCTTGTAGAATTTGGTGATACAATAAGTTTAGAGGTAAATAGCAAGGTTATCGCTCTAAATGAAGCAATCCAAAAGACTGAAATTCTGGGAATTGAAGAACTAGTTCCAACTTATCGTTCATTACTTATTCGTTATAACGCATTGAAAACTACATATGAGCAGCTATTGTTTCACATAAAAAACCTTGAGAGAACTTTAAGCAAGATAAGTATAGAGAAAGTGGGCAAGAAAATCACTATTCCCGTAGCTTACGGAGGCGAGTATGGACCAGATCTAAGCTACGTGGCGGAATTTCATAGACTATCAGAAAAGCAAGTTATCAAACTACATTCTGAAAGAGAATATAGGGTTTACATGATCGGTTTTGTCGCTGGCTTTCCCTATTTAGGAGAGGTCCCAAAAGAAATTGCAACACCACGGCTTGAAACACCACGACTTAAAGTGCCGGCAGGTTCGGTTGGAATAGCCGAAAATCAGACAGGCATATACCCATGTGAGGCACCTGGTGGATGGAGAATAATAGGTAGAACACCCTTTAAACTGTTTAACCCACTACAACAACCGCCTGCACTACTGAAACCAGGAGACAGAATTAAGTTTAAGCCAATCTCAAAAAGTGAATTTGAAACAATCAAAGAAACTGTGTCGAAGAACGTTTATTCGCATTTTTCTGAGGAATAGAAATGCGAGTTTTTCATGTTCTTAAACCAGGATTCTTCTCGACGGTTCAAGATTTAGGAAGATTTGGCTATCTAAGATATGGGGTTCCAATTTCTGGCGCTATGGATACCTTTTCCTTTATTACAGCAAACCTCTTGGTTGCAAACAGTCCTGATAATGCATGCCTTGAAATAACCCTGATAGGTCCAGAATTACAAGCATTAACAAAAACGCAAATAGCCATAACAGGCGGAGTTGCTTTTCCAAAGATTAATGGTCAAAGCGTTCCCATGTGGCAGACATTAGAAGTACAGGAAGGCGACGTAATCTCTTTTGGAAAAATGGAGAATGGATGCCGCGCTTACATTTCAATAAGAGGAGGGATAAACACGCCAATTGTGCTTGGAAGTAGATCAACATATGTGCGCGGCGGATTCGGGGGAATATGTGGCAGGCAATTGAAAACTGGAGATACAATTGAAGGGTTCGATGCTCCATCTTTGCAAACGCGGTTCTCGACACCAGAAGAGCTTGTACCACAATTAAGTGATCATTTTGCAGTGCATGTTGTATTGGGACCACAGTATGATATGTTCATGAAGAAAGGAATACGAACTTTTCTCTCAAACTCTTATGAGGTTACATTAGAAGCTGATAGAATGGGATATAGGCTTGAAGGACCAATGATTGAGCATAAGGCTAAGGCAGATATTATCTCAGATGCTCTCTTGCCAGGTGCTGTTCAGGTTCCAAAAAGTGGAAAGCCTATTATCATAATGAGGGATGCTCAGACAACAGGCGGGTATCCAAAAATCGCCGTAGCTATTAGCCCAGACGTTTCCTTGCTTGGGCAAGCTAAGCCAAAGGACACAATAGAGTTTTCCAAAATTACTATAGAGCAAGCTCAGGAAAAATTACGTGAATTTTGCAAACTACTTAAGAATTTAAGTGGGATGCTTGTTAAGAGTAAATAGCTACTCTATTAATTGGTGATTATTGTGTCCTCTCATTCAGGGGTTCATGAAAAAGAAAAATTCTCTTTCAAAGAAATGATAAACAAAGTGAAAAGTGAAAGTAACTTTCAAAAAGTTGGCGCTATTGCAATGTTCATCGGTGTAGCACGAGGAGAAACTTTGAAGCGTGAAAAAGTAGAAAAACTGATGTTAGAAGCTTATGAAGAAAAGGCAAATGAAACGTTAGCAAATATTTGTAATGATCTAAGAAAAAAACAAGGTATTGTGGATGTTCAAATTCACCATCTGCTCGGCGAATTTAGTGTGGGTGAAGATCTTGTGTATGTTTTGGTTGCTGGTGAACATCGAAAAAATGTTTTCTCAGTTTTAGAGGAAGCGGTAGAACGGTATAAGAAGGAAGCACCTATCTTTAAGAAAGAATACGTCATAGATGAGAAAGGCAAAAGAAGAGCGTACTGGCTAACGGAACAAAAAGACGATATTTGAGAGTTATAATTGAGAAGTGTTATAAGTATGCCTTCAAAAAATAATGTGAAATGGAGATACAAAATTGGAAAAGAAGAGTTACGCGTGGTTTGAAAGGCGTCGAAGAACAAAAGCCCTTGACCTAGCCCATGAACAAATAACTAAGGCTCTCGACACAGTAACTCTACTTCATCAAGCAATTAAAAACGTTTCTGAAGCAAAGAAAAAAGAAGCAATGCAACAGATTACGAATCTTTTCAAAGTGGAAGAGGACGTGGATAGACTGCGAAAAGAGGTTTTTAAAGAATTATCAAAAGGCGCTGCTTTGCTTGCCGATTACCGTGAAGATCTGCTTCACCTTGTAAAAAGGCTTGATACACTTGCAGATCATGTAAAGGATGCAGCAAGATGCATAGAAATGCTTGTAGACGCTCAAATCCCACGAGAACTGTGTGAAAACGCTGTGCGTATGGCTTCTATTCTTGTGGATTGCGCTCAAGCACTACGTGTAAGCATTGAAAAAATTCCTGCAGCTCCCGCAGAGGCATTGAAAGGTGCCGAAAAAGTTGAAGAAATCGAGCATGAACTTGATGATATTTATCTTAAAACCAAGGTTTCCTTCATCAAATATGGTGGTCAAATGAATTGCGGTGCCATGGTAATACTTGATGATTTGATTGAATTTATTGAACAAGCTGCTGACATGTGCGCTGATACAGCCGACTACATTGTTGTGCTTGCAAGTAGAGAATAAAAACGCGCCTGGGATATTATGCTACTTGCTCAAATCTCAGATGTGCATTGCGGCCCAATGCTTCGGAAGGAAACCTTAAGAGCGGCGATAAAAGAGATTAACCATTTATCACCTGACATTGTGCTTGTCACAGGCGACTTGACGGAAAATGGTTTAATATCAGAATTTGAAGTGGCATCTAAAGAATTGAAGAAGTTAAGGACAAAAAAGTTAATTTACTTAAGCGGAAACCACGACTATCGCTCTACAGGATATCTGCTTTTTAGGGAATTTTTCCCATTCTCCCAAGTGACAGAATTTGATGATGCAGTGATGATAATACTTAGTTCAGCAAGACCAGACAGAGATGATGGAGAAGTTGGTCACAGACAAAACCTCTGGCTTGAAAAAACCCTGAAGAAATACAAAGACAAAGTGAAGATAGTGACAATACATCATCATATTGTACCAGTTCCCGATACTGGTGCGGATCAGATAACAATCGTTGATGCAGGCGACGTTTTAAGAAGTCTTATAAAATCAGATGTGAACTTGGTTCTCTGCGGTCATCGTCATAGACCATGGAGATGGAAAGTCGAAGATATGCTTGTTGTTCATGCAGGTAGTGTTTCATGCGAAAAATTGCGGGGCTTCTTCTGTAATTCATATAATGTCGTGGAAATCAAAAACAAAAAAATCGATGCAAAACTAAAGATAGTTGGTGGAGGCTACGTTGACTTTGAGGAGATAATCAAAAGAAGAGAAATTCTACAAGCATCAGATATCTCACAATATAATGATTCTCTTGCTCGCTAAACAGTTATGCTGTCATTTTTCTCAAGGATAGTATGAACACTCAATTGCTCTCTGCTGAGTTTATCCCCCCTTATATAGATTGAACCTTGCTTTGGGTTTTCTTTAATAAGGGTGTTGTTTATCAAATGGAAGATAAAAGCATAGCAAATAGAAATCACCTGGGTGTTGAGACTTAGCGGTCTCGTAAAGAACCTAGCACAAGGCAGCCGACAGTTTTAAACGCTCAAGTGAAATCAAAAAGTCACCTACAGTTTGAAGTAAATTTTCTGCTACTCTACGCTTAAAATGAGCAAAAATTGAGCGAATTTAGCATTGCGGAATAAGTGCGGGGGATTAGGTTTAGACCTCGGTTTAAATTCTCGGAATTTGGTTGCTAACGAATACGTGGAAATGTCCCACAAACAGAACTTTTTCTTCCGAAATTCGCTTTCCCTAGACATCAATAAGTTAACAACTGCATAGAAACTGTGATAGAGAACTGTTCCATTACGTTTTTCATTCTTGCGTTCGCTATTGTTTTTGCAATTGGAGTTCATAGCGGTGATGAGTATAAGCAACTTGAAAACCAAGGCTCTTGTAAAGTCTCTCAGCATCGCTTCCTTTCGTAGTAATTAGGTATAGCAGATTGTTTCCAATGCTCAATGAATCGGCTATTGCCTTTTGCAAAAGTGCCGTGGCTACTCCTTTTCTTCTATGTTCTGGGGCTGTTCCTACGGTGAAAATACCTCCTACATGGTTGAATGACACGAGTCCGCAGACCCCTGCAGGCTTACCTTGGAAATATCCCAAATAAGCTTTAGTTCCCTTGTATTGGATCGCTTTTCCATACATATCTAGCAGAGCGCCACGTAAGACAACTGGAACTCCAAACGCCTTCATGTGAACATCTGTCCAAACATCAAGCATACTCCCATCAACGACAACAACATTTACATCAGGACCCACTTCGAAACTCTTACCCTCCCCTCTGTAAACCATATCACTTTCCTCCAATACAGGTTTAAAATCTGCTCGTAGAAGGGAATTGGCAAAGTTTTGCGGACGAGTTGATGGAGAAACCACAAAGCAGGGCTTAACCTCCATAGACTGGTAATATCTAACAACATCTGCAATCAGCCTGTCTGCTTCGGACTTTGTAACGTTTACTCTAAAGGCATGATTGAGGTTTGCAGTAGGAATTCCTCCATTGGAGCAGAGTATGGCATGACCAATGTCCTTCACATCGTTTACTAAACAGTGAAGAGAATACAAATGCTCCTCTACTTGCCTACATATGTTTTCCATGCTTTCTCCAGCCAATTGCGGTTTTTTAGCGAGTTTGTAAATAGTCTTGTTTCGGTTTGGCTATAACTTTTCCGCACTTCCCAAAGTCTTCAAAAAAGATCAATTGAGGAAAATCCTAACGCAGTCCCTTTTCGGCACGTCCTACTATGTAGTTAATCAGCCTCTTGGCGAACCATCCCGTTACTCCTTTGTATTGCATTGTCACTTGTTTGATTATGGATAGTCTATCGTAGAAAAGTCTAATGTGCTGAATTTTGTCATGGCTGAATTCAAACACGGTAATGGCGAGCATTTCAAACTTCTTGCCTTCAGTCCAGCCTTCGTCGATGTCTTCGGCAACAGCTTTATTCTCTTTTACTATTAATCCAATTCCAGAACGTGTAGATTTCATAGTCGGCATAATCTGAGTATCCCAAGTCAAGACACGCCTTAGCTCTTCCTTGCCTTTGAAAGTGCCCACAGGCGAAACCCAGACCGCATCCTCTGCAAAGAAAGAAAGCATCTTCTCCACATCTCTCTTCACGAACGCTTCACCAAAACCATACACAACACTCCTAATCTTTTCCTCAGACACACTATCACCCCTTTGACTCTTATGTTCTGATTAACGCTTCGTTTCAGCTATAACCTTTCCGCAAGATCAACATAAAAGTGCGGGGGATGGGATTTGAACCCACGCAGCCCTGTGGCATCAGGTCCTAAGCCTGACTCCTTTGACCAGACTCGGACACCCCCGCCTACCAGTCAAACCCAAATTGTGTTCTCTTTTATATTTACTTAACCATTAAAGCCAAAACGGAATCCTTAAAACATAAAAAACTGCTCTGACACTTAAATAATTGTGCCAATTGCCTCGGTGGCCTAGTTGGTTAGGGCATCGCCTTGGTAAGGCGGTGGTCGCGGGTTCAAATCCCGCCCGAGGCTCTTCTCAGAAGTACCTAGCCCCCTTATATATACATTGAACTTTTTCTTCAATTGTAAAGAGAATAAGGTTGTTTTAAACGCAAAGTTAAAAGTGCAACTGCACATACTATAATAGTGTGAAACTGTTTGTGAGTAAGCGTAGACTTTTTGACAGAATCGAATGTCAAAATTGCATTTTCAAGAGAAGCAACTATTGCTGGAGCCAATGTCCATATAACATATGGAAAAGAGAACAATACTAAGCAAAAATTATGCTTGTGTCTGCCATTTTTCCTGCAGAAATTTCGGTATATCTGAAGAGTCTTTGGGTCCCACAAGCACTTGCCAACCGCTTAATTCCTCAATTTCTCCGCTTAAGCGTGCAGATTTGCCAGGAATTATCAGTTTTCTATGCTTAACTTTGCTTTCAATTCCAGAGGTCTTCAATGCATCTGCAATCTTTTCCGCTGTCAATTTTCTTCCAGCAACAGCACTATCCACGGCTATGCCTTCAGTGTCCACAACAAGCAAATACGCGTTAACTTTAGCAGACTCAATATCAGATGCTACCGTGTAATATGTTAACGCAAAGTTTGTCGTAAACATTACAGGCGAATTTTCATCTGGCGTACCAAACACTTTCAAGCCTGGTTCAACAGCTACAGGCTTTCTTGGGTCTGTGTAAATGTTTTGTCTCAATATGACGTTTGGAAGAAGCGACCAGCCGTCAACACTGTGCAATATTATAATGTCAGCGAAGCGAACAATAAGCAAAGAAGCCAAATAGGCTTCTCGCCACTTAGCAATCTCCTCTGGAGCTTCACCCTTTTCCATCCAAACAGCCATAGGCACGCCAATCAAAGGAAAACCGCAAAGCTCGTCGCCTTTTTTGCATGCAGCTCTACGAAGCATCGTGAAATTATTCAGTGCATCGGCCAAACCGTCGCTTGGGAAAGTGCCTGGGTCAAGCATTAAATCTTCAACACCGTATGAGAGTAGGGTCTTTGTTAAAGATTTGAGTAACTTGAGATTATCTGGCGCAAAAACTGTTAGTGGACAATTATATTTTATTGCGAGTTCTGCCATCTTTTGCCAATTATCCTTTGTCGCTGCATACAATAGAGGTCTTGTTTTTGATGCAACCATTAAGCCTGCCTCAAGAACTTTTGGATTCAGTGAGCAAAGAATCAAAGGCAAATTAGTGTTTTCAATAATTTTTTGCACTGTAGCCTTAAACTTTTCTGGATTATTTGAAGTGGAGCGTACGGCAATCATGTCAAGCCTTAAAGTTTGCCCAATATATTCAAAGTTAAACTGTTCTGTTCGTTTTACCCTCTCTAACATTTCCTCTTCAGCCATTTCATCAGTAACATCTATGGCAATTGCAGTTGGATTAAAATAAGTGAATTCATGACGATACATGACCAATTTTCCGCCAACTTTCACAGTTCTATCGCCTGCACCAATGACAATCTCTTTCACAGCGGGTTTGAGCATCTCCTTCAACTGTGCATAAGCTTTTGCAAACTCCTTAGTTAGAAGTGGGGAACATTTTTCAATTGGTACTTCACGGTTGACAACTTTTGTTGCAAAAGCCATGCAGTTCTCCTCGCCGCATTCTTTACAATTTGTTCTAGGCAAAAGCTTGTAAACATCAATGGGACTTAACTCTCTGATACCCGCCTTTCCTTTAGCTTCTCTCTCACTCATACACACAACGCTCCAAGACTTTAAATCTTCATGGAAACCCAGTCTGCAAGCCTATCAGCGTTTCCAGAGCCACTGCCCAACAACTGGCTAGTAACATCTTTGAGAGTTTTCACTGCAGCAGGATGCATCATCATAAAAAGGTCTACACCAGCAAGCAACAAAGTCAAAGCAGTAACCACCTCCCACAAAGGACCACGCAACTCGCGAGGCTCCCATTCTGGAGCCATCTTCAGCCACGCTTCTCTTGCAGCCCAAGCGTTTGTCGTTCCAGAAGACATAGGATGCGCAAGCTCTGGGTCACCCATCAAAGCTGCAAGTCTAGCCCTTTCCATGTTGGTAAAAGCATAATCAAGACCATAGCCTAATGCTGCAGTTGTTAAATCCATTACAATGTCCTCTTTCGGCAGAAAATCATAAAGCCTACGGTTAAGCTCCCGAGCCAAGTTCAAATCCATAGGAGTAAACGACAAGGCAACGTGCCCATTTCTCTTGACAAACTTTGCGCAACGCTCAACATCCATATCCCTTGTTATTGAGCTTATCAGAAAACGTTCTCCAGCAAAAGTTTCAGCGATAGCCTCAAAAACATCCGCATCCTTCACCGGGTCACCGCATCCGCCAATAACTAGGGGTACATCAACCGCTTGCGCAACTTCTTCTACAGTTTTCACAGCCTCTTTAGGCGAAGCGTCCTTAACAAGCGGGTCAATACTAATCAAGTGTATAGTCACCATCTCTGCTCCAAATTTTTCTACTGCAAGCTTAGCCCAAGCCGCTGGATTGCCTAAAACATCTTTTACATGCATTTTCACAGCTTTTGCAAGAGGAACTTCCATATCAAAAACGTCTAGGGTTATTACAGGCGGATACAAGATGGGTTTTTCAAAGGTGTAGAAAGCTGGTGAAGTCTCGCCTCCAATAATAAGGGATTTGCCACGGGTTCCACCCTCTCCTTTAGTAGCACCTAGTTTCACTTCAACTACTTTGCCAGGATAAGTTTCAATAGGTGGAATAAACTCTGTTTCAATAATTGTGCTGGGCTTAGCCTTCACTGGCGGAGCAACTTTTGGCAGAGTAATTGTTGGAGTGGAAACTGCACTTGGTTGAAACCATATCTCTAAATCGCCCACATCCATCTCGAAATCTTCAAGCTCTATCTCTTGAAGCTTTGCCAAAAGCTCAAGTAAGCGTGGGCTAAGCTGCAATCCTAAGAGATTCTCTTGCTTCTCCTTTTTACTCAAGCTTCTTCACCTTTTCTCAGATTTATCGCTTTTCAATGAGCGTATGATGACTTTTTTTGCGTAGATTTTTGCATCTTTCAAAATTACTTTGAAACCGCCTGCAGTTATGGGTATAGTTGAGGCTGTTGCAACAGGTATCATTTGGGTTTCCTCTATTGTTTCAGTAGGTGCAGCTTCCTCAACTGCTATGACTTCCTCTTTCCAGTTTGCCACGACTGGATGGTTCTGTTCCTTCAGAAAAGCCTTCAATTCGTCAATAGTTTTTGCTTCAAATTCCGTGGCAATTTTGTTAGCAAGCTCTGCGGGTATGAAAGCCTTCACTCTTTCCTTTACTTCATTGGGCATCCATACTATTCGGTTCCATCCGCCATCGGCTTGTAGGAACTTTGGAGAACGCATGTATTCTATAGATATTCCGTGAAACCCATCTACTTGACGCCCACCAGCAGTAGAATCCGCTAGAGTTGAGAAGGCTAATCCGTTCACAGTCACATCTTTATATCCCCTATGCACAATACCAAACCCGTCCACTTCAGGAATATAGAAGGATACACCTTCAAAGCAACCGCATGAAGTATGTGGATAACCAAAGGCTGTGTAAAGCCAGACCCTTGTAATTTCTCCCAAAGATTTCTTTTTCACAGCCTCGTTCACGCCTGAATATTCACCTTTAACAGGGTCAAGAAGTTCGCCTCGCTCAATAGTGAAGACGGGTCCTTTCGGGTCTATGCTTGCAGCAGCTCTTCCATCAAACCAGCTTATGGCTCCGCAGTTTGAGTATCGCTGAGGTGTTATGACGCAAACATGTGTTGGAGCGAAGGATTGGCATAAGACGCATCCATAGAATTTGTCAACTTCCTCATCTTTTAATCCTCTTGCTCTGGCATCTCTTGCCTCATATATCTGTAAAGCTTCATCATAGAGTGGTTTCACCTTTTCAGCGTCGGTGATGAAAGTTACTTGCATTTTCTCAATTATTGGAAGTTCGCTTTTGAAAAGTCGGTGTAAAACTTTTCCGATGTAGTTGAAAGAGTTCAAGCCTTTTTGAAATGATTTCTTGCTCAGTCTTAACCAAATGTCATAGCGCTGGTTTAAGTGCATAAAGCCTTCAATAAAGTTGCAGTAAGCATGTATGCGTCTTTCGATGACCCCTTCAAGTTCTGGCTCAAGCTTTGAGCCCGCAACTTCGATAACGATGCCGAAGGGGTAACTTTTTCCTTCCTCCATGTCTTTTATGTCTAATCCTATGATGGAAACTTTGCCATCTTCAACTTCTTCTAGTTTCTTAACTCGGGTCAACTCAAATTTTTCTTTAATGTTTGGTCCGCCAAGCTCAATGTGCATGTCGTTTCTTCTGATTCTTTCGCCTTCGTAGATTACGCCTACATCAACAGGTATGTCCTTAAACATTGACATCTACTTATTTGCCTCCTTCTTCAAAATTGCTAATTATTGCTTTAAGATTTTCCACCAACTCTTTTTCTGACATGTTTGGAAATGACCAGCTTGCATGTGGATGATAAAAATTGTCTAATGTTATTACCTTGAGATTTGAAGCAAAATGTTTAAGCCCAGAAAGAATGGTCCACTCCATATAGTAAGGAAGCCCCACAAACAAGGCTAAGTCATGGTGTCCTTTACCGTTAATTCCAATCCATTCAGAATCCACAAGCCTATTGCCAATGTCCACTGCAGACATGAAACCAGCTGGTTTGTAGCCTCTTTTTGAAAACTCGCTAATAATATGTGCAGTGGCTACTACTGGAATTGATGTTTTCTCTGCCAGCTTAATAATATAATCAATCAATCTTTTGTTTCCCACTTTAGTTTCAGTAACCTTATGACCGACAACTAGAACTGGATTCTTAGCCTTTTTAATCATTGCAGCAACAACTTCAGGCTTTGTTATAACCAAAGCTTTTTTTGGTCCGGGGATTTCTGCAGTTTGCCAAGGCTCACTGGTAGCCATACTCTTTCTCACTCCTTACGTTGCCTAATCATCCGCGGGAGAAGTGTTGGGTCAGGGATTAGTTTTTCTTTCCAGTTTTTTTCCTCAAGAATTTTCACGATTTCATCCTTCATTGTGACAGGTACATCGGCAATTGTGCGCACGAACAAGTGGATATCTTCAGGCATTGTTCCATACAGTCTTTTATGCAAATCAATGTAATGTGTAAGTTTTATAGCTCTCCCTTTCATTGTGTCATTAGGTCTCATGCAAAGTTTAGCTATCATAACCATCGCCTCCTCCTTAGTCTCAGCCGCATAAAACAAATGTTCTGGTGCAGGCCCTACATACACTTTTTCACCAGTACGTGCATCATAAACATACCAGTCTTCCTCACGGTCAGCTCTGCCAAGAAGCATACGCCTATACTTGATTCCATGCGGACCGACGATAACTGGGACGCCGAGCCGCCAGAATCCACTTGCGATGGATGCTGCCTTTTGAGACATAGCCCCCCATGCTATGCCAACAGCGCCAACACGGTTCAAAATGTAATCAGCTATTTCTTCGTAGTTAGCCCTTAAATTTCGCTTGGCAAAAATGCTTGCAATTTTCATTGCAGCACCTGCAATGTGAGAGTTTGAAACACAAGAGCCAACATTTACTATGCCACCAGCCGTAAATTCACCTGTAAAAGCCTCATAGGGCGTTTTTCCTTCTTCATTCTTATGCATGCCAGCAGACATTGCTGCACATCCAGAGGTTACAACTATGTATCGCCTGTTGGCAAATTCTGTGCACATTTCAGCAACTTCTTCTCCGCCTTTAGGATAATTGGCACATCCAACAAGAGCAACTACTCCAGGAATTTCTCCGAGTACAATTGGGCTTCCAACATTCCTTATTTCCACATCTTGTATCGCGCCTCTCCCAGCCCTTATCTTATACACTTCTTCCTTGAGCTTTTTCTCTCCAGCCTTCACAATGAAGCTGTGAATTGGTAAGCCAACAGTGCATGCTTCTTCACATCGCCCACACCCGATACAAGAATCATATAAATCTACAAATTTTGCAAGATTTCCATCAGCCGCGGCTTTCATTGCTTCTGGAATATGCAAATCTTGTGGACATGCTTTTCTACAGTCGTTGCACTGTTTACATTCTTTTGCTCTTTGGATGACATTTTCTACTTCTGGAATTACCTTAAACTTTCTTCGCAAAGGAGCAACCTTCAAGGCAACTTTTACAGCTACCTCTCCAACTTTTTCGGGGTCAAGAATTAAAGCGCCAGCTATTCTTCTGCTGACCAAGTCGTCCACTATTACATCTGCAGGGTCGTTGGTGCGGTTTGGCAATCCCATGCAGTTCTTTTCGGATGCCGTGATTACTGGTGCTTTAACGTTTTGGCTTTCGAGGAGAGCATCTGTTCTTATGCATTGTTCGTCTAATACTACAACATCTGCGACGCCGCTTCTTATGAAACGCAATTGCCATGAAATTGGACCGACAATTTTCGCCCGTTTATAGTATCTTGTTGTATCGTGAGCTGTGCAGCAAAGCCCGCAAACCTCAATTTCACCGTCAAATCCATTTTCTTTTATGTAGTCTATTATTCCCACAGAAGGCACAACATTATGACCGATACAGAGAATTACAGGCTTTTCTATGTTAATGGTTCCGAAGCCTAAATCTACGAGTGGAGCTTCTGGGTCAGCTTTTGGAAAACCGTAAACGGCTATTTGGGCAATATCAGCAACTTCCATGCCAACTTGGTCAATCATACCAGCGTGAAAAACTTTTGACTCAAAGTCAAGATTGCTTCCTTCTTGTCCAGTATGCACTACAGACAAAAGATGAGTAAGTTGAGTTTCAACATAATTTAAGATTTCTTCTAAATCGCCTATTGTTTCAGGTTTGACTCCGCACACAAGCCTCGTGACTGGTGCCTCAACTTTAACATTTAATCCGCCTATGTCAAGAGGATATTTATGACCGAATTTTTCTATTAAGTGTTCAATAAGGTGGCGGGCATGGCCGATGTGTGTTGCTGCGCCTATGCAGCATGCGAGAAGCACAATTCTGGATTGCTGAGCTGCCATGTTAATTCCGCATGCGCCACGTTTGTTTCCAGTTAAGTCGCATTTTCCAAAGGTGCATAGGCAGCATACATCACAGAAGGGCAGATAAAATGGCTTATAACGCTGAATAAGTCGCATGTCCCATTCTCTTAAAGCTGTTAATGATGGAAATGGTGTAGGTCCCATTGATTCTGTCCATTTTTCTTCAATAACTTTGCCGATTGAAAGTTGAAGATTTTTAATAAAGCCTACATCAGTTTTTAGTTCATCGATTTTTACGTTAACACCTTTTCTATTCACGCATAAACACAACCGAGAGGTGTAGAAAATGTATCCTTATCTGCCGAATTATTTTAAGCTTTTCTAGAAAACTTTTCTATCAAACATAATTCAAATGTAACGTACCGCCTCAGAGCTTAACATAACCCAGCCTATCCATAATTCCTTTCACAGAAACATAAGCTGGAGAATCAGGCGGCAAAGCCAACAGAGAGTCTCCAGCAAGAACATACTCTTCAACTTCGTCGTCAAAGGCAATTTTGCCCAAAAACTCCAGTTTCAACGACTCTTTAACCATATTCTCCAAACTTTCGGAAAATCGAAAGCCTCCAACCAGATAAAAGTTTTGGAATTCTATTTTAACTTCTTTCGCAATGCGGTAAGCACGTTCAACATGCTCAAACGATTTTTTAGAAGGGTCAAGAACATCGAAAATGTCATCAACCTTTGAAGTTATCCTCCTGTTCAAGTGCTCAAGACCAGCTGGCGAATCAATAAGCACATACTCATAATTTTTAGTCAAAGATTCCAAAGCACCTTTTAAGGCTGCATTCGGAAGGCAATAACAGCCTTCAACCCACTTTGTCCCTAAGGCAATAAAATCAAAAGATTCACCTTCGAACATGCCATTAGCCCAAATCTTGCCTTCAATCCGTTCGGTGGGAGGAACACCTACTGTTGTTCCACCTTGCTCAAGGAAAGTTTCAACAAGCAACTCAGAAATTGTTTTCTTCCCCTTCTCCTTTAAGTCCACACCAACCATTTCGCCCAGATTTTGGTCTGGGTCTGCATCCACTAACAATAGAGGCTTAACACTATTTTCAATAAGGTACTTAGCCATCAAAGCCACAAAACTTGTCTTGCCTGTTCCACCCCTGCCAATGACAACAATTTTTTTCACGCTCATGCCCCTCCCATGAAAGGTTTTTACAGTTTATTTAACTGTTTGTAGTCATAAGTTCACTACACATTTGCTCAATAGCCTGTATAGCCCTTGACTCCATAAATTTAAGTGGAGTTTCTCCTTGCATCTCAGCCTCAACAACTTTTTGGTCAAAGGGTACGAAATTCAATGTTTTTAAACAGTTCTTCTCTGCATAACTTTCTATAACTTCTTTCTGAGTGACATTTGCAATCTTGTTTCCAACTAGAAAAACTCGTTTTATTTCTCCTTCCTTTGCCAATTCACATATACGTTTGGCGGTTTCAAGAGATTTTAAATTCGCATCAGTAACAACCAGCATAACGTCCACATGTTTCGCTGTTGCTCTGCCAATGTGCTCAACACCTGCTTCCATGTCAAGAATTACAACCTCATTTCGCTCCACTACTAAATGGCGAAGCAATGCACGAACAACAGCATTCGCTGGACAAGCGCAGCCAGAACCCATGGACTGCACAGTGCCCATAACCACTAGGTTTACGCCAAAAGGGGTCGTCACGGAAAAATCACGAATTATATCCTCAACAGAAAAAGAAAGACGAAAAACACCAGAATACCCAGTACCAGTTTTAGATTCAATCAGCTCCTTATTCTGTGATATTGGCATTATCAGCCTTGCCTCATTTGGCGATAAGCCTAAAGTCAAAGCCAAATTCGGCGAAGGATCAGCATCAATAGCTATAGTCTTAAATCCTCTTTTATAAAAAGCGTAGGCAAGACCACCAGCAATTAGAGTTTTTCCAACGCCGCCCTTGCCAGAAACCGCAACCTTCACACTTAACCCTCTTCTGGATAAATTTTGCAACCTTATTTACATTTCCCAAAATTATTACGGGGATTAGTGTCAAGTTTGGATGAACCAAAAATATAATTAAAGAATAGAAAAAAACCTCAACCAAAGAATAGAGCTGCTATAACCATTTGTGATGGGATAGATAAAGAAGGCTAATAGCAGAAAGTTGGTTCCTACAATATACCAAACGTGAATGTGCGTTTTCTCCTCAACTTTATAACTTCAATTGCCTTTGCAATTTAGCAGATTTTCTCTATGACATTTCCTTTCTTGCCATTTCAGCTCCTAAAACCATGTTTTTGAGTTTTGCAAAACTTATTTCCCATGTTCGAGTTCTTAATCCACAATCCGTACTCACATATATTCTGCTCGGGTCTTTTATAACACTTAAAGCGTGAAGTATTCTATCTCTTACAAGCTCTGGGGGTTCAACAAAGTCCGTGTGGACATCCACAACTCCTAACCCATATTTTCCATAAAAGCCACAGTCTTCAAAAAATTTTAACTCTTTATAGCCTATCCGTGTTTCTCCTATTCCCGCTTGTCTGCTGTCTCTGTTGGCGAATTCAAGGGCTAGCTGCCTGCAATTTCGCAATTGACTGGCATATTTCGCCAGTATCCTATAATTGCTGTAGCAGTTGTGGAGACTGAAGGTGCAGTTAAATCCTCTAACAGTTTCGTTAAAAGCTTCCACGAACAATTCCATTTCTTCTGCTGAAGGATTTGTTGTCGCTGCGGGTTCGTCTATCTGAATCCACAGCGCTCCAGCCTCTATTAGGCGGCTTATTTCTGGTCTAACGACTTCCTTTATTAGGTCGAAGAG
>CAYXZM010000032.1:0-25938 GCA_964469615.1 uncultured Candidatus Bathyarchaeia archaeon
TGCCGAGAGTCGTTTATAAATATGGAAAACAAGACAAACAGATTAAGGAGTTTCTGAAGTTTCGACAAAAAATAAAACGAATCTACCGCCATCTCCTTAAGCTTCAAAGACAAAACGAAATTTCGCAAGAAACAAACTCAGCAACATCCAAATTATTTCCAGAAATAACATGCGAAATAACGAAAGAACAAATTTCTCCATGAAACCATCCATCATTTCTCATGGAGAATAGAGGATTAATTCGCATGGAGTTATTTCCGTTTTTTCGTTTGTTTTTTCTTTGACATAACAAACGACATTGAAAGAAACATTTCTTTTATGTCCAGACATTAACCAAGACTTTAAGACGGAAGACAGAATAACCATCAAATCAACATTGCTGTCATGGAAAAATAAGGGAGAAGTGTCATTCCGTCAATGTCGTTTTTTCGTGGGTTATGTCAAGACAAAACCCATCAACTACTCATTTTTAGGTTCATCTGCTTGTCTGCTTGTCCGCTTCTCTAATGGGTTGGGTTGGGATAAAATTTTTATAACGCTAAACGTACTCGTTCTTCATGAAACAGCAGAAGAGAACAGAAAAGGCAGAAAAAATCTTTGGATACTCATTGCTTGCAATAGGATTAGTTTTCATAATAATTTCAGTAATACTTGCTATTCTAATGCTTTTAGGCGCAATGAAAGTTCCTGAACTCATCATTATTCCGGCTGGTGAGACAAGCGATTTCATAAAATCAATGGCGATATTTAGCAATGTCTGCATAATATTTTTCATCTTAATCATCATGGTTTGGGCAGGCTCGATACTTTCCAGCCGTGGCGTCACAATGATAAAGGATGTAAAGCTTAAATTAGTCAGAAAAAGCCTTCAAGAAGTAGCAGAAACAACCGCAAAATTAGAAGACAAAAAAGGAAAATAGCTTACTTTTCAATTTTCTCTTTAATTTTTTTCAGAAATTCAGCTGCTGGAGCTCCATCCACAATTCTATGGTCGTATGAAAGACTCAATGTTATCATTGGCTTAATTTCAATCTTCCCATCAATCACTATGGGCTTTTCTGTTATTTTTCCCACTGCAAGTATAGCTGCCTCTGGCGGATTAATTATCGGCGTGAAAAAATCAACCCCATACATGCCAAGATTTGTAATTGTGAAAGTGCCTCCAGACAATTCTTCCCTCGCTAGCTTTCCTTGTCGTGCTTTACTTGTCAACGCATTGATGAGCGCTTCAATTTCCTTCAAAGATTTCTTGTCAGCATTCCGAATAACTGGAACGATCAAGCCATAGTCCGTGGCAACAGCCACGCCCACATTTACATCTTCAAAAACTTTTATCTTTTCGCCTTCTAACGTTGAATTGATTATTGGTTGCTCCGCTAGTGCCTTTGCAGCAGCCTCCACCAGAATAGCTGAGTATGACACTTGAAGTTTCTCATGCAATTCTTTAGCTTTCGTAACTTCGACATCCATTATTAACGTGCTGTGTGGAGCTGTTCTAAAGCTCATAGAAACTCTTTCTGCAGAGGTTTTTTTGAAACCAGTTAAAGGAATAATCTCCTTGATTTTAGGTAGAACCCCACGAGCTTCTTCCATAAACCGTCTAACATCTTCCTCAACAATTCTTCCTTCAGGTCCACTGCCCTTGACGTTTGACAAGTCTATTCCAAACTCTTTCGCTAACCGCTTTGCAGCAGGAGAAGCCAAGACCCTTTCTTCTTTTTCCTCAACCCTTAAAGGTACCTCTTCAGCACGTATTTCGGCTTCTGAAAAAACTTCATCTGGAGCAGTTATAACGGCTAGAATAGCGTTAACTGTTGCGTCAACCCCTTCTTCCACAAAAATTTTCTTAAGTATTCCAGATGCTGGCGCTTCAAGATCATAAGTTGCTTTTTCCGAAATTACCTCCACTATAGGCTCGCCCTTCTCAACAGCGTCTCCCTCTTTCATGTACCATTTACCAACTGTGCCCTCTTTCATTGTTAGGCTTAATTTTGGCATAACAATCTTTGTAACCATTTCTAAACCACCGACTTAACAGCTTTAATTATAGCTTTCTCGTCTGGAATAACGTATTGCTCTAATGAAGGACTAAATGGAATAGGCGTGTCTGGTTCAGCTACACGCTTTATCGGTGCGTCCAAATAATCTATGGCTTCTTCAGCAATTATGGCAGCAATTTCAGCGCTTACTCCAGCAGTTTTGCAGTCTTCACTTACAATGATTAACTTTCCAGTTTTCTTAACAGATCTGATTATTGCATGCTTATCTAAAGGCGTCAAAGTTCTTGGGTCAACAACTTCCACACTTACACCTTCTTTTTCAAGTTCTTTCACAGCGTTGAGAGCTTTATGAACCATGTATAAGGTGGCTACTATCGTAACATCTGTCCCTTCATGTTTTATGTCTGCAAGCCCAAAAGGAATGGTGTATTCTTCCTCGGGAACTTCACCCTCAATTGGATACAAAAGCTTGTGTTCGCAAAAGAACACTGGATTGTCGCCACGGATGGCTGTTTTTAAAAGTCCCTTAGCGTCATATGGGGTTGAAGGCACAGCCACATACAAGCCAGGAACATGCATAAACCATGCTTCTAGACTTTGCGAATGATGTGAAGCTATGTTTACTCCAGCACCAAAAGGTGTTCGAATAACAAGTGGACATTTTGCTTGACCGCCAAACATATAACATATTTTTGCTGCTTGATTAGCAATCTGGTCCATAGCTAAAGCCGTGAGGTCTCCAAACATTATCTCTGCTACTGGACGCATGCCAGTGATTGCTGCTCCTACAGCCGTGCCGATTATCGCTGATTCAGATATCGGCGTGTCTCTAACTCTTTCATCACCAAATTCTTCAGCTAAACCATCTGTTACTTTGAAGGCTCCTCCCCAATATCTGCCAATATCTTCTCCCAAAAGAAAGACAGTGGAATCCCTCTGCATTTCTTCTCTTAAGGCTTCTCTTAAGGCTTCCCTATAAGTTATTTTGCGCAATGCTTCTCCCTCAAAGGTTAAGCGTAAACATCCTCCAGAGCCTCTTCTGGGGCTGGATATGGACTGTCCATGGCAAACTTGACCGCCTCTTCAATTTCAGCTGAAACTTCTTTCTCAATCTGTTGAATTTCAACTTTTGTTAACACATTTGTTTGCAAGAGCTTCTCCCTAAAACGTTTAATTGGGTCTTTAGTAAGCCACTGGTTAACCTCTTCCTTAGGTCGATATTTCGCTGGGTCCACGCGAGAATGTCCTTTTTGTCTATAAGTTTTGCATTCAATAAGCGTTGGTCCTTCGCCTTTTCTGGCTCTCTCAACAGCCTTTTGCGTTGATTCGTAAACTGCTAAAACATCGTTTCCATCAACAACCATGCCAGGAATCCCGTAGGCTACTGCTCTGTCTGCAATATTCTCTATTGCCATAGCTCTGGATTGGCGAGTTCCCATAGCGTAAAGATTGTTCTCGCAAACGAAAACCACAGGCAACTTCCATATTGATGCCATATTTATCCCTTCATGAAAAGTTCCCTGGTTTGAGGCTCCTTCGCCGAAGAAGCATGCCACTACTTGGTCTGTTTTATTGAGCTTTACAGATAAGCCCGCTCCCACAGCGATAGGTATTCCAGCACCAACAACGGCTGTTGCACCTAACATCCCTATCTTAAAGTCAGCAATATGCATTGAACCGCCTTTGCCTTTGCAATAACCTGTTTTCTTGCCTAGAATCTCAGCCATAATTCGCTTTAATTCGGCGCCTTTTGCTATGCAATGCCCATGTCCCCTATGCGTACTCGTAATGTAATCATCTTTTCTGAGGACACTGCAAACTCCTACAGCCACTGCTTCTTCTCCGAGGTAAAGATGAATTGTGCCTGGAACAAGGTTTTGAGCGTATAATTCGAAAACTTTTTCTTCGAAAAAGCGGATTGCAAGCATTGTCCTATACATTTCTACAAGCTTCTCTTTTTTTAGGTTCAATGTTCACCCTCTCCTCCGAAGGAATCGACTCTTTCTTATAGACTTGATGCTTTTATATTATTTTATAACAGTTAAAGAAAGAGATTACTATGAATCAGAAACATAAACACATTATTGTTTTCTTTTGTTTAACTAGCACTCTCCTCGGTTATTTCTTCATCCTATTATTTCCAGCAACTGCACAAGACGAAAATTTAGATTTTCTCAAATATGAGGTGAATGAAGCCTTTGTAGGAATTCTCAAACATAATATTCGAATCACTAATTCAGCATCTAATAGGGTCGTAGGCAAGCTTTTCGTTCCACTGGTTATGAATGAAACTGCACGCCACTATGCGATTGTTCATAATATCTCCTCATCAACTGGGCAACCAACAATTCTTAGCGATGACTCTGAAAACACTTATGCAGTATGGAACAACGTTATTATTTACGGAAGACAAACTTTTTCAGTAGAAATAAATTATTACATATTCTCCTTTAGCACACACTACATAATAGATTCAAATCAGATAGTGGACTATGACAAAAACTCTGATTTATATAATAAATATACACAGCCAGAAAAACTGATACAATCCGATCATCCAGACATAGTTCTAAAAGCGCAAAGCATCGTAAGTGGCACAAATGACATACATGAAAAAGTTTCCAAAATCTATAATTTCGTAATCACATATTTGCACTACGCCGCGCAAAATGAGGAAAGAGGTGCACTTTGGGCATTAGAGAATAGGGTTGGCGATTGCTCCGAATATTCCTATCTCTTTGTTGCTTTGTGCAGAGCTGCTGGAATTCCAGCAAGAATTCAAGCTGGCTTTGTATTTCGCAATGAAAATGAAGTTCTAAAAGATGGTCATATGTGGGCTGATTATTACCTGGAAAATTATGGATGGGTGCCCGTCGATGCCACTTGGAGATTATTTGACACTATGGATTTTAGGCATTTCAGCTCTATTAAAAGCATACCTGAATTAACATCATATGCCAATTACATTTTTAATGGCACAAGTGTTTTGGGACTTGAAGACGAGCAAAGCTTGATATTACAAAAATGTTCCCCAAATGTTTTTGGAGAGGCCTCGTCTCTTGTAGAAAACATGTACAAAGCGATTCAAAAAGTAAATCAAGCGAAATTCACAGTTTTCCTTGCAAAGATTTTCGGAGCTGCACTAATTTTCTCATCAGAAACTGCAAGGATTGAACAGACTCTTAAAGAAAGCCAAATTAGTCTACAAAAAGCAGTAAACTTTTTCGAAACGCTCCCACAATTTGCCGAATTAAACGCCACAGAAGCCTATAAAAGTGCTGATGAAGCATTACAAACCGTTTGGATACTCATTGCTGAAATATTTATCTTGCTTATCAGCACTCTAATAGCAATTATGATTGGCGCTTTAGTTTATATAAGACAACGCTACAAACAATCGCCTTTAGATCTAAGCCAAAGAAAAGCCACAGCACAAACCATATAGCAATATCTTCACAATTTAATTTAGGGAACTGATAGAGCTGTAACTAGTGATTTTGAGGGAGTGGCATGCAGAAATCCTATTCAAAATTATTAGGCATAGTTGGAAAACCCAATACAGGAAAATCGACTTTTTTTAGCGCGGCAACTATGGTGCCAGTTGAAATTGCAAATTACCCTTTTACAACAATAAAGCCAAACAGAGGCATAGGCTATGTAAGGACACCATGCGTACATGAAGAGTTCAACGTGAAAGACACACCAATAAACTCTATATGCCTAGACGGGATAAGACTAATCCCAGTAGAATTCATCGATTGCGCAGGACTCGTACCTGGCGCTTGGCAAGGAAAAGGCTTAGGCAACCAATTTCTGGACGAAATCAGAAAGGCGGATGCTTTAATCCATATAATCGATGCTTCTGGAGGGACAGATTGTGAAGGAAAATTATGTAAAACAGGTGAGCATGACCCTTTAGAGGATGTTAAGTTCTTAGAGCATGAAATAACAATGTGGATGGCAAACATATTAAAAAGAGATTGGCCAAAAATTGCCAGAACGGTGGAATCAGAATCAAAAGATCTTTTCACAATGCTTGGGGAAAGATTAAGCGGATTGGCAATAAAAAGAGGTCACATTTTTGAAGCAGCTAGAAGGGCTGGATTGAATGTTGATAAACCGGCTGGTTGGAGCGAAGAGGATTTTCTAAGATTTGTGGATACGTTAAGGCAGGTTGCTAAACCAATGCTAATAGCAGCGAACAAGATGGATATTCCAGTAGCGGAAGAAAACTTGGAGAAACTAAAAAAGCTAAATTATATTGTGGTTCCCTGTTGTGCTGAAGCAGAACTTGCACTTAGAAGAGCAGCAGAAAAGCAGTTAATAGATTATAAGCCTGGCGACTGCAACTTTAAAATAAATAAACCAGAGAAACTGAGTGAAAGCCAAGTCAAGGCATTGGAAACTATAAGGGAGAAAATTCTGTTAAAATTTGGCTCAACTGGAGTTCAAGAAGCAATAAACCTGGCTTTCTCTGAACTTTTAAGCATGATTACTGTTTATCCAGTTGAAGATTTGGAGCACTTAGCAGATCATAATGGAAGAGTTTTGCCTGATGCTTATCTTGTGCCTTATGGAACAACGGCCCGTCAACTTGCTTACATAATACATACGGAATTGGGTGAAGGTTTTATATATGCTGTTGAGGCAAGAGAAAGAAAGCGGGTTGGAGAAGACTACATACTTAAGGATAGAGATGTCATCTCAATAGTAAGTGCCAAGAAGAGGGCTTGAAATTAGTGTCGTTAGGCACCAAAACGTCTCTTACGTTTTTTGAAAGTTCTGACAGCTCTTAAGAGGTCTATTGCACGGAAATCTGGCCAATAAACATCTAAGAAGCAGAGTTCACTGTAGGCGGATTGCCAAAGTAGAAAACCACTAAGTCTTTCTTCGCCTGAAGTTCTTATTATCAAATCTGGGTCTTGTTGAGGAAGATGGGACGTGTACAAGTATTTTTCGAATGTTTGTTCATCAACTTTTTCTGGGTTTAGTTCTCCTTTCTGCGCTTTTTCCGCAATTTTTTTTGCAGCATCCACAATTTCAGCTCGTCCGCCGTAAGCAAAAGCTATGTTTAGAAAGTGTTCATCATAATTTTGTGTTGCTTTTTCGACATCTAATATAAGTTTTTGCAAATTTTCGGGTAATAATTTTACTCTGCCTATGAATTTAACGCGAACTTTGTTTTTATGTATACGTTCATCTGTAAGGATGTTCCTAAATTCTTCTTCAGCAATCCGCATTATTTCTTTAACTTCGTTTTTTGGACGCTTGAAATTTTCTGTGGAAAAAGCGTATAAAGTTACAGATTTAACATCAAGTTTCAGACACCAATCAAGCAGTTGCTCAACTTTTTCAGCTCCTTTTTCATGACCAAACCATGGACCAAGAGCTTTACTAGAAGCCCATCTTCTGTTTCCATCAAGAATTATTGCAATATGCTCTGGTTTGAAGCCATCTTTTACTTGATGCCAAAGCCACCTTTCATAAAACTTGTATGCTCCTATTAGTGAGAGGAAGGTTTTAATCATGTTTTTATCCTCGCATTTTTAAGTGCATCAGCACAAGGACAGTTGCTTTCTCGTTGTATGGGTAAAGCTTTGATAGTTTCAATTAAAACTTGTTCTAATTTGGTCATAATTTTTTCGCAAACTTTTGAAACCTCAGAAGGTGTTAAATGCTCTTGTATGCTTGCAGCCATGTTTGACACAAAACAAAAGGATGCATAACATATTTCTAACTCTCTCGCAAGCACAGCTTCAGGAATACCCGTCATACCAACAACATCACAACCTAACCGCCTAAACATTTCAATTTCTGCTGGAGTTTCAAACCGCGGACCCTCAGTGCAAACAAGCACAGCCCTATCCCAAACACGCAACTTAAATTTTTTGGCGTTTTCAATTAACGCATCGCGCAACCTAGGGCAGTAAGGCTGAGAAACGTCAACATGGGTTACTGGAGCCTCATCATAAAAAGTTGAAAAACGATTTTTCGTGAAATCAATAAAATCATGAGGAATCACAATATCGCCAGGTTTAAAATTGCGGTTTATGGCGCCAACAGCATTTACAGCTATTATCCTCTCCACGCCCAATTCAGATAAGGCGTAAATGTTTGCCCTATAGTTTATTCTATGAGGAGGAACAGAATGATTTGATCCATGCCTTGGAAGAAAAACAATTTTTTTGCCATCTATTTTTTCGGCTGATAACGGCGGAGCAATTCCGTAAGGTGTTCCCAATCGTATTTGTTCAGGATTTTTAAACAAGCCTTTAAAGCCTGTTCCACCAATCACTGCAATTTTAACTTTCTCCAAAATCCTCAGCCTGCTCTTTCTTTTTTTCAAAAAAGCCTTTGGCAGATCTATGGATGACAAGCACAACTAGAATTGAGGCTATGCCTATCAAGATTCCGATGATTATGGAGAAAATGAGTTTTTCATAACCTATTTTTGGGTTTATCAGCACATCTGATGTAGCGTCAAGGATTTGTCTAAACCATCCAACTGAAACTATTAGGGCGGCATTGCGCAAAAGTTTAACATCACGTTCAAAATACCAGCGCATCGCTCTTCCTATTAACACCAATATGATGCCTATCACCATTAAGTCCATTGCACCTTTAATGAAGTATCCAGCAAATTGTGGCAAGATGGCAAGCCAACCAGTTAAATCAGGTGGTATAGCAATTTCTGCTGCACCATCCCATCCGAGGTAAATACTAACGCCTATGCATAAAATTCCAGCAACTGCGGAGAAGTTTGAAATTTGCACTTGAAGGGGTGGTGGCGAATATTCTCTTACCCATTTGAAGAAGTTTTTAGCTGTCTTGTCAACTCCGAAGCCTTTTACAAGCATAAATACACCTAACACAAAAAGGGAAACTTGCCAAAAAATGTCAAGCATTCTAAAAATCGAGAGCACGCCTAAAATTAATAGAAGAAGTCCTGGCAAACCTAATGCTATTCGAGAATACCGTGGATTTTCCATAATTATTTTTAAGTATCTTGTAAAGAGAGCCGCAGTTTCTTCGATTGATTCGCTATGTTTTACGACTACTCGTCTAACAGATGAAACAGGCACTCTCGACTCGACAAGAGGTAAAACTGCTTCATCGGAATATCCATCAGTAACCAAAATAACTTCATTCGCTGAAAAAGAACCCAACAACTCGTTTAGTTCGGCAACCACTTTTCTGTCCGCTTCAACTCCACCTAGATCAGAACCAGATATTGTTGCTATTTCAAAAACTTCCTCCGATTTACCCTCACCTTGTAATCGATCATATATACGCAATGCTTCAAACATAGCATTAGCATCTGGCTCCTCTGGATCTCGCAAGGCTAAGGCTACTGCGGCGTTAAGATTTTCCTCCCTTCCAACCACGGGGGTTTTAATACCGCCTTTCTCTCCTAAATCACCATCTCTGTCCACACATAAAATAAGAGTTCTTTTCTGCGCGGTTGTGCCAGATTCTTCCTTAGCCATTTGATTCTCTATTCCTCAATACTTATTTAGTGAGTCTAACTTTAATCTTGCGCTGTCATTCCCTTCTCAGCGAGAAGTTGAAACTCTTCCCAAGTTAATTTTTCGCCGCGCTTCAATTTTTCCTTTGCTTGTTTTTCTAGTTTTTCACGGATGATACTTTCATTTTTCTTTTTTTCTTCATCTCTTTCTTTTTGGATTACATGTTTTAGCATTTTTAGTTGGTTGGAAATTTCCAAAAATTCCTTTTGGACTGGTTTTGCTTTTTCTTTTGCTTCCAGAAAGAGCTTATGCAGATTGTCTGCTTCTATTTTCAGCCTTTTTGACTCCTCGATTTTTTCAAGCATTCTCGTGTGGATTTGCTGGCTTTTTTGTGCATTTTCAGTTAATTTTTCGTGGAAACATTTAATATTAGTTTTAAGTGCTTTTGCTTCGATTCGTAATTCGAGAATTTTATGTTTTAGCTGGTCAAGCTTTTTATGGATATTTAGCTGTGTTTCTAATTGCTTGACCCTCTCCACAAGTGGCTTTTCCTCTTTTACATCCAAAGAAGATGTTTGGATTTTCCATTCGACGTTTGCAATCTCTTGTTGTAGGGTTTTAAGACTTTTTGAAGGTTTTTTCTCGGCTAACACCTTAATTTCCTTGTTTAATTTTGTTATTTCTTCAATTTTCACGTGTAAATCTGCTTTAGTCTTTTCTCTTTTTTGTTTCAGTTCCTTAACCTTTTCGTTGAGCTTATCTCTTTCATTTTTGAGACCAAATATCTCGGCACGCAAATTCTTAAATTCTTCATTAAGCCTGTTCCTTTTTTCAGCGCACTTGCTTGCTTCAGCATCAAGCTTTTCTCGCTGAGTCTTCAATTCAGAAAGTTTTTGAATTAACTCCTCGATTTTTTGTGTCAATTGTTGCTTTGACAACTATTTTCCTCTTCTGTATAGGCGTTTTTTGGTTTATTCAAGGATAATTCTTGCATCCACTGTTTTGGCCCCTTTCTCATAAACCAGTATAGGATTGAAATCAAGCTCCTTTATCTCTTGATGCTCCATAACAAGCTTGGAAGTGTTCAGTAGAATATTCACAATGGCATCTATATCTGTGGGTGGGATATTCCTATATCCTTTTAACAGCGGATAGGCTTTAACTTCAGTAATCATCTCAAGAGCCTCATCTTCTGTTATTGGCGCCACCCTAAAGCTCACATCTTTAAGAACCTCAACAAAAATTCCGCCTAGCCCAAACATTATGGCTGGACCAAACTGTGGGTCCTTTGTGGCGCCTACTATTACTTCTGTGGATTTTGGAGCCATTTCTTGCACGAGTATGCCCACAATTTTTGCGTCTGCCTTGTGTTTCTTAACATTTTTCAAAATTTGCCTGTAAGCATCACGAATTTCCTTTGCAGTTTTTAAATTAACCATGACGCCGCCGACATCAGATTTATGAATGATATTAGGTGAAACAATCTTCAAAACCACAGGATATCCGATTTGTTTTGCAAACTTGATAGCCTCAGCCTCATTCTTAGCTATTTTAAACTCGGTGATTGGAATTTTATATTCATTGCAGACGGTTTTTGCTTCCGGTTCAAGCAAAAATTTTCTTCTTTCTTTCTTGACTTTAGCAAAGATTTCTGACACTCTGCTCATGATTGAGACACCTTAAAGAATAAGCTATTATGAGCATATTTGACCTTTAAAAACTATTAGGGCCAATGCCAATGTTCAAAGCTCCACTTATAAATGCCGCCATCCTTCAGCATCCAAGCGTCGCAACCTACTGGTCCAAAGACCCAATCTTGCAAAGTGTCATCCCAATAATACCATAGCCATGCAGCTCCTTCACAATAACCAAATGTACAATTTGTATATTCCATCATATTGTTAATAGAAGTTACGCGAATATGTCCTGGCTTCATTAAGGCATCATAAATCTTTTTAATCACAGCCACTTTTTCTGTCAATTGGAACAGTGAAGAACCAGTGGGCATTACCGTTTTATTATGCCACTCCACTGTTTCATTCCCATAATCAAAACATATGCTTACAGTTAACGTAGTAACTTCGCTTATTGTTCTGCTAAGCTCCCGTATTACAAGTAGATTCAAGAACTCGTAGCATTTATCCAGCAACATTCCGAATTCTTCTCTCGTCACATTACCTCTTAAAAGAAGTGTTTGCGATTCACTCTGCAATGCGTAGCAGGTTTCATTTAGGTCTTTTTGGTCTGTTAAAAGGGAAAAGTTTCCTTCTACATTATTTAGTAGATTTAAGAATGAAACTGTAAGCAAAGTAAAATTGGTGTTCAGTGGAGAGGAATAATTTCGTTGCAGAAAAGAGTAATCACTTAATAGCATATTGTATTTAGCCATTGCTTCATTATAGGTTGTTGCCATTGTAGACAATAACAGTTGATTTTCAGCAATTTGTTCACTGTTCATTGTATTCTGCAGATACAAATATCCTGCAATGCTCGATGTCAAAACTGCCCACACAAACATGGCTAATGTCGTAAAAAAGAGCACTCTTTTTTTAACCAAAACCTCTCACCATTGGAAACCTGTTTAACGCCTTAATTAGTGGGAAGAACATTGCTCCAAAAACAAAGGCATTAGAAACCACATGTATCAAAGAAAAAGGTGCACCATATGCAAGAGCAGTTATTACAGCTAAAGCTGGATTCATTCCAACAATTATGTAGGAGACAGCTACACCAAAATTAGTTATCAAATCGTAAACCTCAGTAAGAAAAGCCCCTAAAATAGCCACTTCAATCCAAAAACTAGTCGACCTGTAGTTTCGCAAATATCTTCTATACAAACCTCCAGCCAAGCCTACAATAGCCATTCCCACAATCTGAAAAGGCAAATTTAAACCAGCAAAACCCCATGGAGAAAAGAAACCATTCACAAACATCACAAAACCTCCAAACACAACTCCCACAAGCGAACCAAACACAAAACCAACAGTAAACGTAAAAAACGAAGTAAACTCAACATTAGGAGGCCTGGGAGACAACTGAATCGCCAAACACAAAGCTGTAAAAACAACCACCAACGCAATCACACGAGAATTTCTGACCCAAAGTTGCATGATTGTTGGTTGGATAATCCATCCATATAAAACTTTCGCATTAAAAGGATTCTATGAAACCATTATGGAAGCGTAAATTTTTGTGTCGTTGATTAGGTTTTCTATTTTTGCGTATTCGTTTGGTTGATGTGCTGTTTCATCTATTGTGCTCCAGACGACTGCTGGAACGCCTATTTTTCGGAAGAATGCTGCGCATGTTCCTCCTCCTATTCCTCCAACTTTTGGCTCTATTCCTCTTAGTTTTATAATTGCTTCCCTTAACATTTGGACTATTTTTGCATTAGCATCTGTCGGTTTTGGAGCAACATTTTTCTGTAAAATCTCAATTTTCATGGTTGCATTCGTTTCTTTTTCGAATTTCGTCGCAAGCCTGTAAATATCATTCAATATTTCTTCCAAGTTGTAGTTTGGCAGAATCCGACAATCAAAACAAGTTATGTCTTCTCCTGGAACTATGTTTACAGCATCCACATTTTTATCTTTTTTAGTCGGTTCAAAAGTGCTTTCTGGTGGGTCAAAGTATTCGTCTTTAAAGGAATATTTTTCATGAAGTAGCTTATCGAGAGCTATTGCAT
Source organism: uncultured Candidatus Bathyarchaeia archaeon (assembly GCA_964469615.1). Lineage (GTDB taxonomy): Archaea > Thermoproteota > Bathyarchaeia > Bathyarchaeales > Bathycorpusculaceae > CAYXZM01. The sequence goes on from CAYXZM010000032.1 coordinate 13,152, forward strand.
ATTGCATTCCAATGCGATGGGCATTTAAGCCTTTATGGGGTCTGCTGGCATGCGTTTGCTTTCCAATTGTGCGTATCCTAAACCATAATGCGCTTTTTTCTGCTATTTCTATAAAACTTCCGTTTTCGTTTCCGCCGTCAGGCACTATTATCAAGTCATCTTTTTTGAAGAGGTCTTGCTTTATCAGATGTTGGATTCCATATCTGCTTCCTTGCTCTTCGTCAGCAACAAAGGCTAAAACAACTGCTCGTTTTGGTCTTATGCCTAAACTCTTTAATGCCTTAACAGCGTAGATTGATGCAATCATCGATTGCCCATTGTCTTCGCTACCGCGTCCATAAATTCGTCCTTCTTTAATTATGGGCTCAAAAGGTTTAGTAACAGTCCATAAAGACTCTTCTCCAGAAGGAACCACATCTAGATGAGTTATTATCCAAAGCCTTTCAGCCTCATTTTCGCCATCGCAGTAAGCTATTATATTTGGTCGCCTTTTAGATGGAACTCTATTGTCTTCTGCGTAGAAAAATTCTATTTTGTCGAAGCCTATAGTCTTCAGCAATTGCAATAATTTTTCAGCCTTTCTCAACTCTCCTTCTCCAGCATTTTCGGGGGCAATTGCAGGAATATGAATAATCTCAGTTAAGGCTTGAGTCATTTCATTTCTTTGTTTTTCAATTTCAGAGAAGATGCTTTGATATTGCATGGGTATCACATTTTAAGACTGAAAATAGAATATAGTCTAAAAGTCTTAAGTTTTGCTAAACTAATAAACAAGTTTGAAAGAGTTTGTTAGCTTAATTCTTGTAGAGCCTTAAGTCGCTTGACTATGTTTGGATGCGTTGAAAAGATTTCTACAATTCTATCAAGTGTTGTTAGCTTCCGTGACATGATTTCTTGAACCAGTTTCTGGTCTCCTGAACCAGTTACAGTGGATATTACTATGGAATCTGTTTCCGCACGATCTGGGTCGGCGATAAACAGTGCCTTAAATGCGTTTAGATTTTGTGTTTCCTTCTTGATTTTCCTCATGTTCTTATTTGCGTGAACTATTTTTGCTAAGCCTTCTGAAAGTTTTCTGGAGCCATCATTAACTATTGTTACGCTGTGCCTATCAGCATAGTATTCTCGTAGACGGCTTAGATAGAGTATAAACATGTTAAGAATCCATGAAAACATCATAAAGCCTAAGCCTAACAAAACACCACCGCTACCTTCGTTTCTTTGACTGCGATACCCAGATGAAAGCATAAGTGAGAAACCAAGGTAATAGAATAGTGCAGGCAGAAGTGAAACAAACATCATTATTTGTACGTCTCTATGACGCAGATGCCCAAGTTCATGCCCAATTACTGCTTCAACTTCTTCGCTTTCTAAAGTTTTTAATAACCCATTAGTTACGGCTACGCGGTTTCCAGCAATAGGTGAACCATATGCAAATGCATTTGGAATTGGAATTTCCGCTAACATCAATTTTGGCTTTTTTATTCCGCTCTTCATGCTAAGATTTTCAACCATCTCATGAAGTTTTGGATTTTCATTTTCTGGTAACTCGCGTGCGCGATAAAGAGCATCGATTAGGTATGGCGATATTAACCACTGCATGATGTTGAAGGCAACAACGAGAACACCTAATGTTACAAGGTTTAAAGAACCGAATAAACTGAGAACTACAGTAAAGACTAATGTGGATAGGCCTAGAATCATGGCTAACGTTCCAATCATTGATAAACGAAGCTTCCATATACCCATACTTTACACCAATAATGTTCATGGAATAAAGGCAACTTATATTTCTTTCTACACATTTTCATCATCATAAAATGAACAACGCTGAAAATGATTAGTGCATTTGATTGGGTCATCAAAGTTAGTTTTATAACAATTTGATAAATAATATTCTCGCATGGACATCCTTGTTGACGATATAGGAAGTTTTCCATTACCATCAATCATTGAAAGAAAAATATTTAATAAAGCCTACACCCTTGCCAGAGAATCAATAATCAACGGAAAAGATGTCAGAAAAGAGGAATTTTTACTAAAAAATTTTCATCAAATTATAGTCAACTCTTTCAGAAAGAAAATTGACACAGGCTTAGACATTGTTACTTACCCGCAACATTACGATATGCACAAACAGTTTACGGATACTATTCACAAGGCTATGGAAGATGGCACTTATATAGTTGAAGAAAAAAGGGCAATTATACCAGAAGTCTGCGTAATTGAGCAGGAAGCAAGGAGACTTTGTGAAGAAATTGGAAAGGAAGTGCGGCTTCGTGTTTGCGTTACTGGTCCTATTGAATTATATTTAAAAGAGATTGGAACAACTGTTTATAAAGATGTTCTTTTGATGTTTGCAGAAACTGTTCGGCGATTTGCGAAAAATTCAATCTTGAACTCTAAATATGTGAAAACTGAAGTTGTATCATTGGATGAGCCGAGTTTCGGATTTCAAGACATAACAGCAGATAAAGACATGATGCTAAATGTCTTGGAGAAAGCCTTCGATTTTAGTGGTGCAGTGAAGCAAATTCATCTTCATTCTGCATCAAGAGTTGCAGATGTGTTAGACGTTAAAAATCTTGACGTAGTATCATTCGAGTATGCTGCATCTCCAAGAAACATTGAAAATTTGTCAAAAAATATGTTGGAAAAAGCAGACAAGCAAATAAGAGTTGGCATAACGAGAACAGACATTGACTCAATCATGGCGGAACTTTATGATAGGGGTATAACAAAACCTAATGTTGAACAGTTGGTCGAAAGTGAAGAGGCTATACGAAAAAGATTTTTGACCGCTAAAGAAAAATATGGAAATAAAATGGCTTTTACAGGTCCAGATTGTGGTTTGGGTGGCTGGCCAACCCAAGATGTAGCTCAACTATTGTTGAAGAGGACAGTGATTGCTGTAAAATCTTCAAAAACTTAACCTTCTAAATCATCACATTCCGCTTCATTTCAACAAATGCCAACGAAAATTTCATATGGCATATAAATTGACACAATGAATTACTTTCTGTTTAGCTACTCGGTTGATGCTTGTGAGAAAGAGAATTGCAGCAGTCTATCCTTTCTTGTGTTTCTTATCTTTGTCTTTCATAGCTTCAAATAATGCGTGAAAGATGGTGTATCGATTCGAAGGTATAGAAGACTCCTCATCGTTTTTGCTATACTTGTTTTTGTTAGTCAAAGCCTTCTCCGAAAAAATCAGCACTTCAAATTATATCAATGATATTTCAGTTCGTGACATATGTTTTATGAGTTAACTATTGCATAAATTACGCAGTTTTATTTTTTGCAGAAGATAGACGCTTTAATACTCTTAGGGCGATGAGGGTAATCCATTTGCTTGGTTTGCCCTTTGCCTCAATATTCACCTGCATTCTTCCAATAGGCGCATTTTCCAAAATCCATGTTCCATCGCCTTGTCGCTTTTTCAAGAGAACCTCAACAGCATCTAATAAGCGTTCATCGTTTACATAACCAAGTTTTGTCAAAATATCTAGGCCTCTCAAAATGTTGTATCCAGAAAACCATGGAAAACCAAACTTTAACCAAGACTCATTTATAATTCTATAATTGTGATGGTCAGCCTTAAACAATCGATGCATGAGCAAAAATTCTGCTCCTCTTTCAATCGTCCTTTTCATTTCTTTTGTAAGATGTTCAGTTTTAACTTCTGAAAATGCTTCCAAAGAGCATATGGTTCCGTGAAAACAGCCATGGTTATCTTTTATATGCGCTTTCCAGTATGGACAAAGCCATCCACCATCCACATTCTGAATCTTCACAAGCCATTCCAAGGCTTTTTTCACTCTAAAATCGTCTTCTTCATATCCAAGTCTAATCAAAGCTGCTACCATATTGCCAGTTAGACATGAAAGCTGCTGTTCAAAAACAATAGAGGAAGCCCAATCTTCAAAAGCAGGAAGCTTTTTTCCCTTTTTCAAGAGCCAATTATACTCTCTGAAGGCTGTTTCCATAGTACAGCACGTGAAACCACCTTCCTTAAGCTGAAATTGGAGAATGTATTCGCAAGCCCTCTCTACCTTTTGGTTTGCTCTGTGTGTGCCTAATTGACCAAGCATCATAATCTGCCAATAAGAAGCCTTATACTTAGGAAGATATGGACTTGCTTTTTCTTCCCAGTATCCCCCTTCTTTTTGTTTCTGTAATATCCTCTTCACTATTTTAGACTCTGAAATAGCTTGTTTAGAAGCTGCAATTCCAAAGTCATCGCCACTCTTGCCAAGAATGTCACGAAACGTAAAATAGCGAACAGAAGGGTCAACCTCTTCAAGAAGCCAACCAACAGGGCTTCCCTTCAAGATTGCTAATCAATCAATCATTATTCCACACACGGATATTTCGATCTCTGAAAGCTTGTTGGCGGGCCCGCCGGGAATTGTTCCTTAAGAGGGATTACCTCTCAAGTTTGAACCCGGGACCTACGGGTTAAGAGCCTCAACCCAACCCCATGCAGCGGTTAGTCCGCCGCTCTAACCTTACTGAGCTACGGGCCCAAGTTTTTTCTTGAATATGCAGATTATGTCTCGCTTAATAAATTTAGCCTTTGCAAAGATGCTGTTTGAGAAGTTGGAGCAAAAAGCGAGCTAATTAAATTAAAAGAAAAAGCGAAGGCATTCGCCTGTTGATGCTTTGCTTTACAGTTTTTCTACTATTTTGCAAGCATTATCTCGATCGTTGAAACCATGCGTGCTTTGTTTTGGCCTTCTCTCGGTGGCATCTCCTCTGTTCCTATAGTGATTTTGTTTATCTTTAGGTCTTTCAGAAAGCGGTTTCTGGCAATTTCTGCCACGTCAACTGCTGTTGTAATTGCTCGTCCACGGGCTTTAAGAGTTATTTCTTTAGCGTTAGATGCCGATAGGCTGGTGATGATTGCTAGAACGTAACTCATTGCTGGTTTTCGACCGATTAAGACGGTTTCTTTTTCAGTCATTTTTCCATCACTCCTTTTTTGTTGTTGATTGCATTTGTGTAACGTTGCTGTCTTTGCTACCGTTTTCTTAACAGAACGTTACTGTCTCATAATACACAGACTTCCTTATAAATGCGATTGCAAAACAGAACATATGACAGGTTAATTTCATGTACGCACATCGTCTCATTATTTGGCAAAAACAAAGAGGAGATTTTGCGGGTAATTTCTCCACTCTATGGGAAGTGCAAATCCCACCCACACTACGCACTTAGTGTCGCGGTTGGCGTTTAAATTCTCGGTTTGTATATATGACAGATATTTGTATTAAATAATCTTTGGCCAATAGTTGGGAATCTAAGCTATCGAGTGCTGGTTTTCCATAGGTAACAAAACTAAAATAATGAACGCATAATCTTGTTATAGGTGCGCTGAAGTGTCTGAAGGCGAGAAGAATTATTCAGATTATGTTAAGCATCTTTCAAATCTTATGAGTGGCATGTTATTTCTTGCAGGCTTCACATTTACAGTTGTTACGATTCTTCTTACACGGCTTCCTAATCCAAATACAGTGCAGTCACAGCTTATCTTCCTTTTTTTCACTGTGTTTTTCTATTTGCTTATCTTTCTGGCTAGTCATTTCGCCATTGAAGTAATTTATTATTGTGGCGGCATTCCACATTTGACAAAACGAACAAAGATTACAAACGCTCTTGTTGTGCTTGTAATCCTCTTAGTTGGTTATGCTTTCCCCTTGCTTTTCCTTCTTTGGGATTTAACTTTGCTTGCTACTATTTCAGGTTTGATATGGTCGTTCTTTGCCATCGCTGTTTTCCTCTTCATTTATATGCCGTATCAAAAGTGGCGAAAAACATCCATTAAGCCTTTGAAACGATGCTGATGTGATGTCTGAAAGCGCACACGTTAATTTATAACTACAATTTCCTAACGCAGAACTGATAACCCAAGGTTACTTAATAAAAAATTCGAGAATTTAAACCGAGTTTTAAACCTAATCGCCCGCACTTAACCAGAAGTTTTGATTGACGTATTTTTGGTAAGCTTAAATATGACGTATGTCATGATTTTTGTTCTCTACAGCAAAATGGTCTGAGAATGGAAAGAACAAAATTCTTTATCATAGATTTGTCAAAAACAAAGGGAAGTGGAGAATTTAAATGTCCAAAGTGTGGTGTGAAGATCTCTCCTGATGATCAATCAGAAAATGTTTATACGATTTTGAGACCAGTGATGAAGGAGGACTGTTTAGAAAAGTTAATTTTACGATGTAACTATTGTGGGAGCATTATTCACTTAATAGGGTTTAACATTTTGGAATATTAGGTGTGCGAATATTTGAAATTGTTTTCTGTTGAATCTATAGCAGGCTACCAAAACCACCATAATTTGACTAAAACCGTAGCTGGAATCACTGTGCTTCGCCATTAATCTGATACTCTTTTGTATGAACGGCTGGGTCTTGACTATTGCTTGAATTGTCTGGTACTGGACTTATTTTTTTCCGAAAAGATATTTTCTTTGAAACTCGTTGATTTTCTCTTTTGTCCATTCGGTTTCAATAGAATCTATCAAGCCTTTTTCGTGCAACAGTTTTCGTAATCGTTCATTTTCTAAAACCAAGAACTGAAGCTTTAATGTTAGGGCTTTGTTATCTATTAGGTTTTCGTATGCTTTGAACTTTGTTATTGAATAGTTTGTGTGAACTTCCGAGGATGGTTGACATCTTTCTCTCTCCAGTCTTTGAAGCTCTTCATCTGATTCTTCAGTAAGACCGTATTCTAGTATTTTCCGAACATCGAATTTTGGATCAAGACCATGATCTTTCACAAACTTCCTTAATGTATCAGCAAAGCCTCTTGAAACAAAAAGTTTCAGATGAATAGGTATACCTAATAATTCAGGTATGATATTTTCTAGACTCTGATTCTTGCGTGGTTTTTTGTTTTCAGCTTTCATCTTCTATTTCCTTGTTTTGAGTTGGACATCCATTCAGAATTTGTCTGAATCTCTCGTTTTCATCAACAAGCTGTCTAAGCAGCTTGTTGTCTCTTTCGTATTCTTCTGCCTGTTCTTTGATTAGCAAATAGTCTTGCTTCATCTCTTTATAGTAGACTGCTCTGAAAAACTTCATACCTCTCTCAGTTGCTTTGACGAAACCTGTCGCAAGATCGAATTTGTTCTGCTTGCAATATTCCATAAGCAATTTGTGCGTCTTCCTATCCAGGAAAACATCTAAGGCAACTCGGTCTTTTTCCTTAGGGTTCCTACTTAAGCCTAATCTCATGGAAAATTCGCCTGTCTCGTTCTCAATATTTTTGCAATTTTTTCTGTACCTCGTTTTCCAACAAGTTGCTTCAAGCCTCTTCCAATGGATTCCTCGACTTCTGCCCTTTCTCTGCTTGAAAATCGATAATCTTGCTTTTTGATGTATTCGGAAAGATCTTTTTGAAGATTTTCTAATGTTTGAATCTGCTTTTCGACTAATTTCTTGATTACTTGCTCAAACTCTCCATTGGATATGCTAGTTGCGACGCACAAAGTGATAATATAATGAGGCATGCACATGCCCTTAGACTTATCATAAAGCTTCCATATCTCTTCGTCTTGAGTGATCTCGCTCAGAAATCCTTCAATGTAATGCCTCATCATTTTTGAAACATAATCACAAGTAGCGCACTCAACTACATTAGAAACTGGCTTAGACAATCTTGTGCCGAGGATCGAACCTAAAGAATGTTTCAAGTCCAGTTTCCACAGTTTTGTTCCTACAAACTTGATGTTCTTGTAATCTTTGACATCCTCCAAAAGCTGCTCCGTGACGTTTTTCAGAATCAAAGCCATTTCAAGACCGTCTTCACTCGCTGGATCGCTCGCAGAAACAAACATCTGGTAAGAATTATAGTTACAGAAGCCCCTACTTTCAACGATTCTTTCTCTTGCTTTAGGGTCCATAACAAGCTCACCTAGATATGTTTCAATAAATCTCTGTTCCAACCTTCCTTCCAAATGGCACAAAAAGCAGTTCTCTTCTTTCTCTAATGCTTGTGAGATGCGAACGTGCATTATGCCTTTATCTTCATGGCGCATCTCAAACTATCCCCAGTTTTCTGAGTATGCTAATTGCTTGAAACGTGTTTTCAAAGGTTGAGATACCCATATCAGTACGTGCGAACCCTCCGTTGGCTCTTTGGCATTTCAATATGAAGTCAGTTGTTTGCGATGGGAATCTGCTGTTTTTGCCGAGTAAATCGAGGGTCATGACTCCATAGTACGTAGGCTCCATGTAGGGTGTCAAAGAACGGGGAATCATTGTGAAACCGCCATAAGGCTTCTCGCATTGTCTAACAAATTCTTCTGTGCAATGCAAATCGTTCATGTTGTGCTTCAAGAAGCTTAGAGAAGCTACAGCATGATAGGTTGAACTAAGATTAGAATGGCGATGAGAGCCAAACCCGCAGTCCCTATTCCTGTACTGTAACAGCCAGTCCCTCACCGCGTTGCCGTCAAATTCTATTCTAAAAATGTTGGCAAGTTCCAAAATCATCAAAGTCGTCGTAAACTCGGATGAGACCTCAACATAGACATCTACGTTTCCAAAGTAGGTGTCTGAATGAATCGCTGAGGTAACAGGTTTCCTGAAGCTATCATCTAGGCTTTCTCCACACATCAACAGAGCTTTGCCAACGTAGTAGTAGGAGTAAATGCTGTCGAGGCTAAGCTCGTGCAGCCACTTAACAGTCTTTTCAACATGAGGAAATGATGAGCCTAACAATTTTAGAATTGCCAATCCGTAATAGGTGTCTTGAGCGTTTGATTCAGCTCCTTGGCAGAAAGTGTAGCCTCCATCATCATTCTGACGATTCACAACATAATCTACGATCCGTTTAAGATCTAAAGCAGTCTTCTCTTTGAGAGCGAACCGCCCCGCTTCACGCAACCTAGCACCCACTCGTTTGTATTGAATGTTAGTAGAAGCTATCAGCCCTTGCAGATGATGAAACAAGGGCGGTTAAAGGCGAGCCTCATCGCCTCATGCTTTCAAAAGTTCTGAACGGATAGATAAGTATTGTTGTGGTTTTGCCTGAGACGACCATATAATCTTGGATGAAAGACTTGCTTTTGTCTGCGTAGCGAAAACGAGTAAAACACAGCACTATCCCGAAACTGCATAGGTCAAGCACTTTTACCGGTAAACATGTGTTCAAATTCACCCCCCCGCACACGTCCGCACATAACATCACAAATTGGGTCTATTTAGCCGAAACAAGCTCAAAATGCGCCTGAATTTCAGATGCGGGGGGTGGGATTTGAACCCACGAACCCCTATGGGATAGGCTCCTGAAGCCTACGCCTTTGACCATGCTCGGCGACCCCCGCACGTTAATGAGATTGCATATGAAAAGGTTTAAGAGTTACTATATGCTTTTGCTAGAATCGGGTGCATTAAGAGATGCCGACTCATGGTTCACTTTCAAAAGCTGGAAAGGTTAGGTCTCAGACTCCTAAAATACAGGCTAATCCGAAGAAGGGGCCTAGCCCAAGGGTTAAGAATAGACGTAATTATGAGAAACGTTTGATGTTGCAGCGTAAGCCTGGGCAGAATTGGGTTTAAATCTTTTATTTTTTAAGTGTTATAGTTTTGCAGTATGTTGAATGCTACACTTGTGATCTTAAATGCTAATGTTGCAAGATTAAATTCTAAGCAGCCTAAAGCTGAAGCATTGGCTGTTCAAAATGAAAAGATAATTGCTGTAGGTTCCGACGATGAGGTTAGAAAATATGTTAGCAGAGAAACAAAGGTTATAAATGCAAAAAATGGGATGGTTGTTCCAGGATTTGTTGATTGCCATGTGCATATGACTGGTTTCGGCTGGTCTCTGCGGAGTTTAAATTTGAGGGATGTAAAATCGATAGGAGAACTGCAGTGTAGACTTCGGGAATATGCTGCAAGAAATAAGAGTAAATGGATTCTAGGTGGAAGGTGGGATCAAGAAAAATTTGCTGAAAGGCGTTACCCTAACCGTTGGGATTTAGATAAGGCTGTTGCGGACAAGCCAGTCTTTTTGCTTCGTGTTTGTGGACATGCTGGAGTTGTCAACAGTAGAGCATTGCAACTAGCCAATATAACAAGAGAAACAATGATTAATGGTGGAAAAATAGACTTGGACGAAACCAGTGGTGAGCCTAATGGAATTTTGCGTGAAAACGCTCTCGAGCTTGTGTGGAAAGCAATACCTAAGCCGACATTGGAAGATTTGGAAAACGCTTGTATTCTGGCTTGCAGAAAGGCTGTTGAAGCTGGGCTTACGGGTGTTCATTGGATTTTGAATTCTGTTGATGAAATATATGTGCTCCGTAAGTTATGTGCTGAGGGAAAGCTGCCTTTGAGAGTTTACATGGGCATTCCAGTGGAACTCTTAGACAATGTGTTTGATTTGGGGTTGCTTACTGGCTTCCAGAATGATATGCTTAAGATTGGTTTCATAAAAATTCTGGCTGATGGCTCATTAGGCTCTTGCACTGCAGCTTTAAAGAAACCTTATTCAGATAAGCCAGAAACAAGTGGTATGATGCTTTATACGCAAAAAAGGTTAAGTGAGCTTGTTTTGAAGGTTCATAGGGCTGGTTTGCAATTGGCGGTTCATGCGATAGGTGATCGTGCTGTAGAGAGTGTTTTAAAAACTTTTGAAAATGCTTTACAAGTTTTTCCAAGGAAAGATCATCGACATAGAATTGAGCATTGTTCTGTTCTTAATCCTAGATTGATTAGGAAGATGAAACGGTTAGGCTTAATAGTGTCTGTTCAACCTCATTTTGTAGTTTCTGATTTTTGGGTTGTTGACCGTGTAGGCAAGGATAGAGCCCGCTGGGTTTATCCGTTTAGAACGTTGATGCGTGAGGGCTTAGTTGTTGCTTCTGGTTCTGATTGTCCAGTTGAACCTATAAGTCCGTTGTTGGGTATTTGGGCTGCGGTTGCTAGAAAAAGTTATCCAGAAGAAAGTCTTACATTGGAAGAGGCATTGAAAACTTACACTTTGAATGCGGCTTATGCCTCTTTTGATGAAAACAAGAAAGGACTGATTGAAGTTGGGAGGTTTGCGGATTTGACAGTGCTATCTGAAGATTTGAGTAGAATCTCGCCAGAGAAAATTAAGGATGTTAAGATAGAAATGGTGATTGTGAATGGAAAAATAGTTTACAATAGACAAGAGTCTTCAGCGTAGTTTATTTGAGTGATTTATGGTAATTTATTGTGGCTGCTGTCAATTTGAGCATGAATGAAGCGTTAAGGGAAATAATTGAGTGTTTAATGCTGGTTCATTCACCTACTTTTGACGATGTAAATCGTGTTAAGATGCTGATTGCAGGCAAATATCAGCTTAATAAAGTGCCATCAAATGCTGAAATAATAAGAATGTTAAAGATGGAAGAAAAATCCAAGCTTCTGCCACTTTTACGCAGAAAACTCACACGAACAATATCAGGTGTTACGATTGTAGCAGTTATGACGCAACCATACCCATGCCCTCAATTAGAACCATGTGCTTACTGTCCTGGTGGACCACCTTTTGGTGTTCCTCAGAGCTATACTGGTTTTGAGCCTGCTGCCATGCGTGGGTTGCAGAATGAGTTTGACCCTTTTTTGCAGGTTAAGAGTCGTATTGAGCAGTTGCAGACGATTGGGCATAGGGTTGATAAGGTGGAATTGATTGTGATGGGTGGAACTTTTCCAGCGATGCCTCTTGACTATCAGACATGGTTCGTTAGGCGGTGTTTAGATGCAATCACTAACAAGGAATCTGCAAGTCTTGAAGATGCTAAAAGGAATGCTGAAACAAGCCTTATCCGCAATGTTGGTATTACTGTGGAAACTCGTCCTGACTGGGCTAAAGAAGTTCATGTTGACAACATGCTTGATATGGGCGTTACGCGTGTTGAGTTGGGTGTGCAGAATCCGAGCGATGACATTTACCGTTTAGTTGGCAGAAAGCACAGTGTTCAAGATGTGGTGGAGGCTACACGTATAATGAAAGATGCTGGGCTGAAAATAGTTTATCATTTGATGCCTGGGTTGCCTGGTTCTAGTTTTGAGGGGGATTTGGGGGTTTTTAGGGAGGTTTTTGCGAATTCAGCTTTTATGCCTGATATGGTTAAGATTTATCCTTGTTTGGTTTTGAAGGGTACGAAGGCTTATGATTGGTATCAGAAGGGTAAGTATGAGCCTTATTCGAATGAGGAAGCGGCAAGGCTTATTGTTGAGGTTAAGAAGTTTTTGCCTCCTTGGGTGCGTGTTATGCGTGTTCAGCGTGATATTCCTGCGCCTTTGATTGTTGCTGGTGTTAAGCAGAGTAATTTGCGTCAGTTGGTGCAGCAGAGGCTTAGGGAGCAGGGCTTAAGGTGTAGGTGTATTCGTTGTAGGGAGGTTGGTCATAGGGTGGCGGTGGATGGTGTTAAGCCTAATGCTGATAATGTGAAGATTTTGAGTACGCGTTATAAGGCGTCCGAAGGAGAGGAAATTTTCATTTCTGCTGAGGATGTGGAGAATGATGTTTTGGTTGGTTATTTGCGTTTGCGTGTTCCTTCAGAGAAAGCGCATAGACCAGAAGTGAAGGGCAAAGCGTGCGCGATAGTGCGTGAGTTGCATGTTTATGGACCATTAGTGCCTGTTGGTAAACATTTAGCCAAGGCTTGGCAGCATAAGGGTTATGGTGGTATATTATTGGGTGAGGCTGAACGCATAGCGAGGGAGGAGTTTGGTTTGGGGAAGGTTTTTATTATTAGTGCTTTGGGGACTAAGCGGTATTATATGCGGTTTGGATATGA
>CAYXZM010000033.1:0-24920 GCA_964469615.1 uncultured Candidatus Bathyarchaeia archaeon
TGAGAACAAAGGATAATGCTGCCAAAGTATCGTCTCTTGCGCGGCTGGACCCTGAACATAGTTTGTATTTACTAAATCTTCTGTTATTTAGCTGTATGTATTTTTGGAATATTCCAAAACTTTAAATAACACTCATATCATATTCATAGTAGTAATAGTATTGTGTGAGAAAATGAAGGAAATAAAAAGAAACGTGCGAGGCAAAGAATCGGACGAAATTCTATTGGAAACTATAAAGAACTTTCCAGGGCTTTCTCAATATGAGTTGGGAAAGAAGTTAAAATGGAATTCTGGTCGCGTTGATGGTTCTATAAGGAGACTTCTTAACGAAGGTAGGATTTTGATGAGGGTTCTGGAAAGAAACGGCAGGCAGGTAAATCTCGTTTATCCGAAAGAACAGAAACCCGTGGATGTTATAGAGATCCCAACTCAACTGTTGAAGACTGGCAATCCACTCTGGGACAAATATGCTTTTGTTTACGCATTAGATAGCTCAACAATAGGAATTTCTGGTCGCAAAATGCCAGAATGGGAAGAAATATCATGTTTTCTGGAAAAAATCCCCATACAAACTGCCGAAGGCAAAATGGTTTTGAAGATTCCAGAAAAGTTCAGGAGATTTTACAATATGGAAAGAAAACATAGAGTAGTCTCAATTAATGGCAACAACATTTTGATAACAATCTCAGGAAACATAATTGGCGCAAAGAGATATCCGTCCAACATCTCAAAAACGGGAAATACCATGAATTAGAAAAAAGGAATAGGCTTTTCTGGGTATAAAAGCGACGATATAATAAGAAAAAATGAACACATCAATTTACTAAAATCTTGTATATGTACCACTAAATCTCATAATGCAGAGGCATGGACTTCTGTAGGTTTTGAACCCGAATGGGTTTGGGGCCAGTTATGGGGCTGCCCGGATTTGAACCGGGGTCTAGAGCGCCCGAGGCTCCAAGCCTAGACCAAACTAGCCGACAGCCCCTTGCGGTATCTTTACATTTGAAAACTTAAAAATAAAGTGTTCCTTAATCTTTAAACCCTATTTCAGTTGAGTGGGAGGGGTTAGATAGGATTTGTCGATTTCACAACGTATTCGTGGTGTTAGAGTGCTTAAGGCTGTTTCTTCGTCTGTTAGGTTGCAGATTTTGAATTTGCTTTTTGATAGGGGATCTCTTTCCTATACTGAGTTGATGAGTTTGCTGAAGATGAATCCTACTAGGGATGCTGGAAGGTTTGCTTATCATTTGAAGTTTTTGCTTAAGGCTGATTTGGTTGAGGTTGATACTGAAGCAAAAAAGTATTGCTTGACTGAATTGGGTAAGATGGTTATTGATATTGCAGAGCGAATTGAAAAGAAAGCTTTTAAGCCGAAGGGTATGCTTGTGCGCACTTCCCGATTCGCTTTAGAGGATTTTGATGCAAATAAAATAGCGAATTCTCTTTTAAGAGAGACGAAAATGCCTGCTGAGCTAGCGCAAAAAGTGGCTAAAGAAGCAGAAAAGCGGCTACTTAAGTCAAAAACGAAATACTTGACAGCCCCGCTTGTTAGGGAAGTTGTAAACGCTATCTTGATTGAAAAAGGTTTAGAGGAATATAGGCACAAACTAACTCGTTTAGGGCTTCCAATATATGATGTGACCGCTCTTATAGATGCAAAAAGTAAGAGTTGTGAAGGTTCAATTTCTGTACATAAAACGGCGGGAGAAACCGTGCTTAAAGAGTACATGCTTTTGAACGTTTTTCCAAGAGACATTTCAGATGCGCACCTATCTGGTTCGCTCTACATAAATGGATTAAGCTCTTGGGTTCTGACGCCAAGCGAAATAATGCACGATTTAAGATTTTTCTTTCTAAATGGTCTCAACTTGGAAAAAGTAAATGCTTTTCTGCCTTCTTACCATTCTCCTCAAAATCTTGAATCTGCATTGTTCACGGTCATCAATGTCCTTTTAAATTCCGCTAAAGAAATAGGCGAAACACAGACAATCGATTACTTTAACGTCTTTCTTTCACCTTTTGCGAGAGGCCTAGCAGTCTCGCAGATAAAGGAGGCTTTGCGTTTGTTTATTGCTAACGTGAATCAAAACGTAAATGCCTCCTTATGCTTAGAGCTTATAATCCCAGATTTTGTATCAGATAAGCCCGCTGTTGGACCGTTTGGAAAGTATAATGGCAAATATGGAGATTTCAAAGAGGAGAATCAACTTTTGGCGTCGCTTATTCTTGAGATAATTGCTGAAGAAAGTGTGCGTAAACCCGTATTAAATCCAAAAATCATCATAAAAGTGCGCCCAGAAACATTTGTGGATGAAAAGGCAAAAGCGATACTTTTAGAGGCGCATAAATTGGCATCAGAAAAAGGCATACTATACTTTGGTAATCTGCAAGAAAACTCTACTTTCTCAAATTCTGGTGTTAGGCTTAGCACAGAGTTGAATGGAGATTGGGAAATTGATACTTTGCGTACTGGTTGTCTTGGATATGTAAGTGTTAACTTGCCAAGAATAACATATGAATCTGTTAGAGATAAGACAAAATTCTTTGCAATTTTCAGAGAAAGATTTGAGATGGCTGTTCGTGCTTTAGAAATCAAGGATAGAATGCTAAAACAACACGGAAAGGGTTTATTGCCATTTCTGATGCAAAATATTAACGGCGACCACTATTTTAGACTTGAGAATTGTTCTCGATTAATAAACTTGGTGGGCTTACGGGAAGCGATTGAGGCGTTCTACGAAAAAAGTATCGGTGATTGTGAAAAAAGTTTGGAGTTTATTGAGGAAATAGTGCAGAATACTAATGACTTCATTCGTAAAATTGGCAGGAAACGTGGAAAACGTTTGTCAACGGCGATACTAGCGGATTTTGAAGCTTCTGAAAAGTTTGCGCATTTAGATATTGAAAGATATGGCATTGCAAAGGTTCGATTTTCAGGAACAAGAGAAAAGCCCTTTTACTCAACAATCAATAAACTAACTCTTAAAGACGACAAATTTCCTGCTGAGTCTTTGATTTTTGAACGTAAGGCAGATAGGCTTCATGCTGGTGGAAACTTGACAGTAATGGAAATTGGAGAAGTTAAGCAAAATCCAGAAGAGCTTATGGTATTGACTAAGCGTATTTTTGAAGATTATAAAATCAGGTTTTTAACATACAATCGCATATTAACCTACTGCGTCAATTGCAAAAGAAGCTGGATAGGCTCGTCGCATAAATGTCCTTCTTGTGGATCTACAGGGACTTTAGCAGTCTTTGATCGTTTTGCATTGGCATGAGCAAACTGTTATTTTATTGCGCCTAATATTAGGGCGAGAAGTGCCATTCTGACAACTATGCCGTTCCATACTTGTGGGAAATATTTAGCATAGGGTGTATCATCAACTTCAGTGTCAATTTCATCAACTCTCGGGAGTGGGTGAAGAATTATCAAATCTCTCTTAGCTTCACTAAGGGTTTTCATGTCTATCCTGTATGAACCTTTGACTTTGATGTATTCTGCTGGATCTGGAAAGCGTTCCTTCTGTATTCTCGTAACGTATAAAACGTCTACTTTTGAAACTACGTTTTCGAGACTTGTTTTCTCAGTTACAGATATCTTATCCTTTATGGTTTGGAGAACTTCTCTGCGCATTTTCAGAGATTCTGGAGAAATCAGATATAATTCAATGTTATATAGAGAAAACGCATAAGCAAGAGAATGCACTGTTCTTCCATATCTCAAATCGCCTATCAGGGCTATTTTTAATCCGTCAATTTTTCTTTTCTCCTTCATGATTGTGTACAAATCTAATAAAGCCTGTGTGGGATGCTCTTCTGCGCCGCTTCCGCCGTTGATTATTGGAACTTTTGCAAATTCTGCTGCAAGTCTTGCTGCGCCTTCTAGAGGATGCCTTACCGCTATTACGTCTGCATAATTTTCAACTGTGCGCACAGTGTCTGCGAGGTTTTCTCCTTTTCTGACGGAAGCAATTTCTGCTTCTGCGAAGCCTATTGTTGAACCGCCTAGTTTGTGCATGGCTGCTTCGAAGCTTAAGCGGGTGCGTGTGCTGGGTTCAAAGAATAGAGTTGCAAGAATTTTTCCTCTGAGCATGTCTGAGCCTTTTTGGGCTATGGGTTCCATGGCTTGGGCGATTTTCAAAATGTAGTCGATTTCTTCTCGCGTGAAGTCTTTGATTGATATTATGTCTCTGCTTTCGAACTTCAAATTTATACCCAAAGCAACAACTCTATGCAACTACTAAATAACTTTTTGTCAGAAATGCTTGATGGTGTCTCAATGATTTTTATGTTAAAATCTTTTATCTTTGGTAGGTATATAGCGTCTTTAAGGAAGGAGAGTCACGCATGAGTGAAACGATGCTGCATGTTTCTAAAATTAAGAATGGCACAGTTATTGACCACATTACTGGTGGACATGCTTTGGATGTTGCCAAAATCTTGGGGATAAATAGGCTAGAGAAGAGGGTTATCACTATTGCGATTAACGTGCCTAGTAAACGTTTCAAAATGAAGGACATAGTAAAGATTGAAGGCAGAGCGCTGAATCCCCAAGAGGTGCACAAAATTGCCTTGCTTGCACCGCATGCTACTATAAACATTATTCGTAATTATAGAGTTGCGGAAAAGCAGAGAGTTCAACTTCCTAAAGTCATCGAGGATATTATGAAATGCGCTAATCCAGCTTGTATAAGCAATAGTAATGAGCCTGTTCAAGCCAAATTCTATGTTGAGAGTGAAGAACCGCTTTTGTTGAAATGTCATTATTGTGGCTTTATTATGGAGAAGAAGGATGTTTTGGAGCAGTTTTAAGGTAGGTGCCGCGTATTCGGAATTTGAGATAATACTTATATCATTAGAGAAGTATTCTCAATCTAGATATGTCTCTAAAAAGACATACTGTATAAATGTAGAACTTAAAAACAGAACATGGTGAAAAGCATGTTAGAAATGCTTATGTTAGCATCTTGGGTAGGCTTCACAGCATATTCTATATGGTATTTCACATCAGCAAAACATTACTTTCCCATAACAGCTGATGAAGCAAAAATATTGTGGAAGATTCATAAACAACATATTCAATGCACTGCTAAGAAATGGCGAATAATAACACATAGAAACAAAACAATTGGCTTTGAATGTGAGTGTGGATATAGACATATACAAAAACGTCCTATAGTAGCTAATGCACCCGCACAACACGTTAAAACACAGAAGTCAAAAATTTCTGCTTTTGACAAATTGCATACTTCCTACAAGTCAGAATAAAATCTTAACATCGAAAACCACATAATAAATTAGGCTATCTGCTACATCTCTTATCACTTAATTTTAAATTTTTAAAACCATGCGCTTTTCCTCTTCCTTCATAATTATAACGAAGGTTTTGGCGCCGCCGAAAGGACTTGAACCTTTGACCGACTGGTTAACAGCCAGCCGCTCTACCTAACTGAGCTACGGCGGCATTGCATGTCTTGTAAGTTTTGAGCTTTTTGGCGGTATTTAAGTTTAGTTATCTATAGCTAAATTTTTTGTTCCAAGACACTCTTTCTCTCAGATGATTCCAGCCTGTCTTGCCTTTCGCTTAGCAATCCTAGCAAATACTTTATAGAATTGGCGTATTATTCCTCCATACCATTTTCCAGCAAATGATAAATCAATAAGCTTTTCTACCCAATAAAAGTCATGCTCTACACAGTTAATCAAAAGTTCTTTATGCAAGTCAGTTACCTTTGTTTCCTTAAACCACTCTTTGTCTTTTAATCTGCCCATGGGAACAAAAAACAGTGGAACTATTAAACTTCTGAAACCTCTAAGATCATCCATCAACTCTATAGTCTTTATGAGATCATCCTCTGTTTCTTCTGGAACACCTACAATCAATGTGCATGCAGGGATGAGTTGATTATCATGCATTATTCCCATGCCGGTGCGTACGACTTCTGGCCATTCTTCTGGTTTAAAGGGATGAGTTTTTGCTGGCATAATCTTTTTAGCTAGTTCAGGCGAACCTGTTTCTATTCCAACTTCGGCGCCCCACCAAGATTGTTTTTGCAGTATGATTTCAGCGATTTTTGAGAAAAGTTTTGGTTGTGCTGCTATGGGTGCGAGTGAGCAGTGACTCCAGCAGATGCCTTCACATTTTTTTACAACTATTTCGTGGAGTTTAACAAGTTTTTCTTCATTTGGCATAGTATTTTTAGAGCCATAAAGCATAACATCTTCTGCATGTAGACATGCCCAGTTTATGTTTCCAACCGTTATGTTTGTGTCTATTTCTCGCATGATTTTCTCATAGGGATACCACCGCAACGGTCTTAATGTTACGCTGCAGAATTGACATCCTCGGCAACATCCGCGACCTATTTCTGTTAAACCGTTAACTGATGGTTTTACAATGTCTGGTATCTCCTCTAGGCTGGGCGTTTCCTTAACACTGACCTCGTAGCGTTTTGGAAGGGTTTCGCCATTGAGAGCTGCGCGAAAAATTTTTCCAATAATCTTCTCAGCTTCTCCTTCTATTATGCAATCTATGCCATATTCTTCAACAAATTTCTGTCTGTAGCGAAATTGCCAAGAACCTGGCCCGCCAACAATAATTTTCAATCCATGTTTCTTTGCTTCTCTGATTTCTGTGCGGCTTAATAAGGCACGGAAATGTTGCGCAAGAAATGGTTCTTTCTTCAGAACGGAAGCAAATGTACTTGATGCTGGACCTAAGCCAAAAGGATCCATGACGTGTATGCCTAAAACATTTGCATTTTTGATGTATTTTTTGAGATGGTTAGGGTCAACTGTTAATACGTTGAAGCCTTCGATTAGGAGTTGAGCTTCAATTTTTCTTAATCCGTATGGAGCTGCTATAGGCAAGCCATTGTTTGTTTTGATTGGCGGAAAGAAAAGCCAGCTGTATAACCAGTTTGGAATAATGTTAGGAGGAACGCACGTTCCAAAGCCTACAAACTCGTTGTGATGGTAATCACTCATTAATGTGCGATCAGCAGTCAGAACTATTTTCTTGTCACATGCTTGTTGTAGCAAATTATCTGCATCCATTATTCCATTTACAGTATTTGGTTTTTTGATAAATTTTTCTACTGATCATTATTGTAGAGCTCTTTTAGATGCTTGTGCATCATCTAGTTGGTATATTAGGTTTTTGTGTTTTAGTTCAGAAAAGTGTATATTGCAGATTTTCTAATTAAGTTGAAAGATTAATGGAGAATCGTAAGTTGAAGAAGCTCTTAGAAATTAGGTGGCATGGCAGAGGCGGTCAAGGAGCTTGGACAGCCAGCGAATTGTTAGCAAAGGCGGCTGTTTACGAAGGGAAATATATTCAGTCTTTTCCTGAATTTGGTCCAGAGAGGATGGGTGCACCGGTCACTGCTTTCACAAGAATAAGCAGTGAACCAATTAAGATACATTGTGCAGTGTATAATCCTGATGTAGTAGCCGTTTTAGACTCTACATTGCTGAAGACTGTTACAGTTACGGAAGGATTGGATGAAGACAGCGTAATCGTAATTAATTCTAAAGATAATCCATCAGAAATTAGAAAATTGCTCAATTCAGACAAGCGAAAAGTTTGGACTGTTCCAGCAACAGAAATTGCAATAAAAATTTTGGGAATGCCCATATCTAACACAGCCATGCTAGGAGCAGTAGCACGAGTAACTAATATAGTCAGTTTGGAAAGCGTAGAGAAAATTGTTAATGAACGTTTTAGGCGGGATATTGCGGAGAAAAATTTTGCTGTTATAAAAGATGCTTACAAGGAGGTAGAATCTACTTGACATTTAGAGAAAAAGGTTGGAAAGAAATTTCGCCTGCTGGCGTATGCTGGAAGTCCAGCGCGCAGTTTCTGACTGGTGACTGGAGAACATACACTCCTGTAAGAGACTTGGAGAAATGCACTCGATGCCTACTATGTGTGCTCTTCTGTCCAGATGGTGCAATACATTGGAAGCCTGAGAAAGGAGACATAGAATTTGATTATAACTTTTGCAAGGGTTGCGGAATATGCGCTAATGAATGCCCAACAAAAGCGATTGAAATGAAGCTTGAATAGGAGTGTATGAGAAAAATGAAGAATAATGTTAAACAAGAGGTTTTAGCTCTCAATGGTGACGAAGCTGTTGCTTATGCTGTGAAGCAGTGTGATGTGGACGTTGTTGCAGCTTATCCTATAACTCCTCAAACCATAATTGTTGAAAAATTCAGTGAGTATGTAGCTAATGGTGAGGTAGAAACGGAATTTGTCTGTACAGAATCAGAACATAGCGCTTTAACTGCATGTCTTGCAGCATCTGCCACAGGAGCAAGAGCCTTTACAGCCTCTGCTTCTGCAGGTTTAGCTTTAATGCATGAAATGCTCTTTGTAACTTCGGGATGTCGTGCTCCTGTAGTTATGGCTATTGCCAACAGAGCCTACTCGGCGCCTTTAAACATTCATGGTGACCATTCTGATACTATGGCTCAAAGAGACAGTGGTTGGATACAAATTTACGTGGAAAATGCGCAGGAAGTCTATGATTCTGTGATTCAAGCTTTTAGGATTGCTGAAAACCCTGAAGTGCTTTTGCCTGTTATAGTTGGTTTAGACGGTTTTACATTAAGTCATACGCTTGAAAACGTTAAAGTTTTTCCAGACGATGTTGTTAAAAGGTTTGTTGGAACACGCCAATTTCCACTCGTAATGACCCATGAAGGAAAAGCTGCACCTTTTAGGCTTGACCCTGCAAATCCAATGACTATTGGACCGATAGCTTTGCCGAACTATTATTTTGAGTTTAAGCGGCAACAAGATGAAGCCATGAGAAATGCCCTTAAGGTAATCCAGGAAGTGAATGAGGAATATGCGCAGATAAGCGGTAGAAGTTATGGTAATGGATTGCTTGAAGCGTATAGTCTTGAAGATGCTGAGATAGCCATAGTTTGTCTGGGGTCTACAGCTGGCACTGTGAAAACAGTTGTGGATGAGTTAAGAGATGAAGGTGTTAAGGCTGGATTGTTGAGAATTCGTACTTTCAGACCATTACCTGTTCAAGAAATAAGAGAAGCACTTAGGAAAGTGAATGCTGTTGCTGTTATGGATAGATGTTTGAGCTTTGGAGGAGATGGTGGACCAGTGTTCCATGAAGTTCGTCATGTGCTTTATGATTTGCCAGCTCATCCTAAGGTGGTGAATTACATTTATGGGTTGGGCGGAAGAGACACAAATCCAAAGCAGATTCGCGAAATATTTAGGGATTTGCAGAAGATTGTGGAGACCAAGCGTGTTGAAGAGTTAATACGCTACGTTGGATTAAGAGGGTAGGAGGAAAGATGGAAATGCAATCTGAATGGAAATTTACAGCAAAGGACATCGCTGAGAAACCAGACCTTTTCATGTCAGGACATCGTGCATGTGCGGGCTGTGCACCCGCAACAGTTCTGAGACTTATTATGAAGGCTGTTAGAGGACCAACAATAGTTACTAATGCGACTGGATGCATGGAAGTGGTCTCTTCAATATATCCTTACACTTCATGGGCTACGCCATGGATACATACAGCTTTTGAGAATGCTGCTGCAAATGCTTCTGGAATTGAAACAGCGCTTAAAATACTGAAGAAGAAGGGAAGGGTAAAGCAGAAGCAAATAGATGTTATTGCGTTGGCTGGAGATGGAGGCACATATGATATTGGCATTCAAGCTCTTTCTGGGGCTGTTGAAAGGGGGCACGACTTTCTATTCGTGCTTTATGATAATGAGGCTTACATGAACACGGGGATTCAGCGCAGTGGAGGCACACCTTATGGTGCTTCAACGACAACTTCGCAGGCTGGAACTGTTGTTCCTGGAAAGTTGGAGCAGAAGAAGCCTATTGCGGATATTATGGTGGCTCATGATATGCCTTATGTGGCTACTGCTTCGCCTTATTATTGGCGTGATTTGATAGAGAAAGTTAGGAAAGGTATAGAAGTTAATGGACCAGCATTTCTGCATGTGTTTGCACCTTGTCCACGTGGATGGCGCAGTGACCCAGCAAAATCAATAGAACTTTCGCGTTTAGCTGTTGAAACATGCATTTTCCCGTTGTGGGAAGCAGTGAATGGTGATTATGTGCTTTCGACTCCGAGCAAGGTGTTAGCTTTGGCTCCGCAGAAAAAGAAGCCAGTTAAGGAGTATTTGCAGGTGCAGGGACGTTTTAGACATTTGTTTACGCCGAAATTCGAGAAGATGCTTGAGGAAATTCAACAGATAACAGACATGCGATGGCAAAGATTGCTAAAGAAATGTGGAGTGACACAATCTGCAAAAGTGTAAATTCTTAAACCTTTATTTTTCCATTGTTCCCTTCTCTAAGGTTGGCTTCAAGCCATACAAGACATACTTATCAATAAGAAGCTGAATAGCTCTACTGCTCTTGGAATGGCTAGCCCCCCTAATAAATAGATTGAATTTTGCGTTCAGCTTTATTTTGAACAATTTTCTTTTAGGTATTTTTCTATCTCATTTTCTGCATTGTCCGCCTTGATGAATATAGGCACGTTCTCTATGCCAGTAGCAATGTAGCTTGATAATAGCCATTCGCCAGGCGCAAACTCCAAAGTCTTTTCTAATATGCCCTTGTCTATCATGAATGTGTCGCTGATTAATGCCCTGTCATATGGACGTGGCAAAGTGCCAACAAAATACGTGTGCAACTGCTGCAAAGCGTTAGTGTTCAAATAAGCAATACGCTGTGTGGCTACGCATACGCCTATACCATATTTTCGTCCTTGCCTAAGCAATGTTTCAACTTGTTTGCTGCACTTTTTGTCTATGCCTGTTGAACCACCCATTTCTGGTATAAATTCCTGTGCCTCGTCGAAAGTCAGCAGAATGTAAGGCTTTACTTGAAATTGTCTTTTTCTCCGCGCAAGCAAATCTTGGGTAAGGGTTATGACGAGATCTTTTATGGTGAAGGGGTCGGAGATTGAAATGCAAACAAGTCTTTCTTTGTCTTCTAATAGTTTTCGGATTTTTTCCACTGTTAAACCGCCCACTTCTTCCTTCTCATTTTCACGTTTCTTCCTGATTACGTCCAAAATTGAGGCTCGTGTTGTCGCCCACGCATGAAGCCCGCTTTTCTCATGAACCTTAAACTCTTGTATGGTTTCAGTTGCAGTTTGATCAATATATTTAACAAAATCTTCGCTTACTTCTTGATTCTCGCTTGAACCATGCTTCTCCATAAATTCAAGAACCGCATCATGAATCTTATCAATAGCATTCATATAATGCGGCTTATCCACACTTTCTTTTCTTTGAGCGCCAAGCTCATCCAAGAATTGACTGTACGTAGGAACTTTCTGTTTAGGTCTAGTGTAATAGGCAAGCTTGCCCTGCTCAATTATACACTGCAATCCAGTCTTAATCCGCTCATCTGTTTCGTATTCTCTTGGCTTAACAACAGAGTTGAAGAACTGTTCCAGCGAATCTATCTTACGTTCAAGAATCACCTTTGCAGGAAAATCAGGGTCAGCCAGCAAATCTAACAACAGGAAAATGTGTTCGCAACTTATGTCAAAAACTATAACCTTCGTGTCATCTGTATGAAGCAAAATACGCCTTAGAATATTTGACATTAAATTGCTTTTTCCGCCCCCTGTAAAAGCGAAAACGCCTAAATGATAACGTATAAGTTTCTCAAAATCAATATAAATTGGAATGATTGTTTTGCTTGCTTGAAACATTTTAATCAACCCAAGCCTTGGGTCAGTTTTAGCATCATCCACAGTTTTAGAAGGGTCAATGCCCAGTTTTTCAGCTATTTTCTGGTTATACATTCGATTAATCATTTCACCATTCAAAATGTAAACTGGACTGCCTACGACTGGGTAAGAGAAGCCTTTAACAAACTCAAACTCGCATTTCTGATTCAAAATCAGATCATAATTTATCGGTATAGCGTCTATCTGAATCATCATCGTAGACTTGTCATCTGTCTGCCAATCCTCCTCAGACTGCTCAATAATTTCAAACTGCATGGGATAATAGCCATGGTCAGACAAGCCACGCAAGCCAAAATGTTCAGGCCAGACTCGGCTAATTTCCATAAGCGTAAATCTCTCCTCATCTTGCCCAGCTTGCCTAAAGTTTTTAACAGCCAAAAGCATGCCCTCTTCCAGAAGACCCATCAAATCCTTTTGATACTCAACTTTCATGCGACATTGATAACGTGCACTTGTGCCGGCAAGTTTTGCTTCTTCAGCCACTGCAAAAAATCTTGGAATTACAGCAGCAAGTCGTGCGTGGAATCTGCCCTCAAAATCCGTGAAACAGAAACTGTTAAATGTTTTCTCTTCTTGCGGCTTCAATTGTTGCTCGCCTCTCCCTAAAGGTGCTCATGTAAAATATGAACTTTCGCAATTTATGGTTATTGAGTATCCAATCCGCGGTTGTATCAACAACACATTTGAATTGGCTATAATTCCATTTAGCAATTTTATCTGCAATAAATAGTGGCTTATTATGCCCGAAGGCTTCTGGGATACTCGAAGGGGCCATAGCCACCAAAACAGTCATCACTAAATTTTGAAGTCTATTAGTAACGCTGTTATCCATAAACAAAATCACTTCAATAGGCTCCTTAGTGCCATCACTAAGCTCATTCCAAAACTCCACAACATTCTCAGGTATATAATCAAACTCGGGATAAACCAAACGATCAACAAGCAAAACATTACTCCGCAACAGCGGATCTACTTCAGCTTGGCTCAACTGTACATAAGTCTTCAAAAAAGTTCTTTCGAGACCAATCTTGTTTTTTATGGCACCAGAAACAAAGCCCTTACGATTCTTTCGGTCAGGAACAAGCGTCCTAAAAGCAGAATCATACTCAATTAAACTCCATGGCGGTCTAATCTTTTCAGGATTGAAAATACTTGCTGACTGAAGAATCATACGATCAGTGTTCGGCAACTTCTCAAACAATTCCCGTGAAATTCCCTTTTTCAATAATCCTTCACTGTGCATTATCGGAATCAATTGACGCTTAAAATCCCTCGCAGCAGTATCCTTCGTAATACCTACCAACAAAATCCGTCTATTCCAACACTCTTCCATAAGCATATGTAACGTAAAAAGCGTCAAAAAAGCAACATCCAACGTAGTCAGCCAATGTTCCTTCCCATCTTTCAGAATCTTCATCAAATTACCAGTATCCGTCTCCACCATTTTAGTGAAAAAGAAGCGGTCACCCAAACTTGTAACAAGCTTTTTAATACGCTCCCAAGTCCTCACATACTTAGGATTCAATACATAAACCTCATTCTTTTCGCTTAAAACACCTTTATCCACCAAATGTTTAAGATACCGCTTAACTCTGCTCGTTCTCTTCTCATCCACAATCCCAAACTCAGTTAGAATCTGTTTTTCAGTCAAAGCTTCCTTACGCTTTATTAAATCAACTATACTATACCGCAGATAATCAGCCCTTGGAGGCGGCAAACCCAAAGTTTCATTACGAACAAACTGTCTAGCAATAGTTAAATCATTAACATCAATAACTTCACCATCCACCTTATAACCAATTATAGTGCTTTTCTCTTCCCACAATTCGCGTCTCGAAGTATCATAAAGCAAACTCGCCCGCTCAATGGATAAGCTTCTATCCAAAAGAATAATGCGTACATTCTTGCTCTGATCAATAGCAAGCTTGTAGGCTAAGTAATACTCAGCAAAAGTCATTATCCAATTTGCAATTGTAGCATTACTTATTATTGTCTCATCCACTAAAGGCTTACCCAAACTGACCTCTTCTGGTTGCTTTGAATCAAAAAATACTTGATCTACATCAGGAATCTCGTTAATATAGATCGGCACGACACTTGATATACCCGTGCCTTGCTGAATAACCCGATCATCATATTTCACAATAGGCTCTTTTTTCTCTCTAAAAGTTATCGTACCAGTGGAAGCATAAGCACCGCCAAAGAAAATCACAAGATCAAATAATGGCCTTGAATACATTGTGCCGTCTATACCAGCAAAACGGACACTAGAAGTCTTAAAAAACTCTTTTGCTGTTTCCAATGCCTTTTCATTGCTAAAATCCATTTTTATAAGATTCAAAAGCAACTCATTGTAAATGTTTTTAAGAGATGAAAATCGTTGTTCATAATCAAAAACTTGCATTGAAGCTCCTAATTTAAGCATATCGCTGGTTCGTTTTACCGCATCACTTAACGAAGACAAATTCATTCAAGACCCCTACTACTCACAATATCTTTCTAAAAGCCTAAAAGATTTGTTAACACGGAAACACAAAATAGGAAATTTGGTCAATTAAAACGAACTATATACTGTATAGAATTTGCGTAGAAATCCTATATTCTCTTTCATACAAATTTATGAACTCGTGAAAGATGATAATCATAGTTCAATCGAAGGAAGGGTTTCTAGGCCAAGCAGTATTCCTCGCCTTCTTGCAGCAATACTACTTTAGTCTTCGAGTTGGCTTCCACTTTCTTCTTGAACTCACTACAATCTTTCTCCCAAGTGTGCATAGCCATTACGATTTTTGGACGAATTGCTATCGCAGCTTCAGCAGCCTCAGCATTATCCATAGTATATTTGTCTCCTGTGGGAAGCAGAGCTACGTCAATGCTTACGAGTTTGCGCATTTCTGGAATGAAATCTGTATCACCTGCATGGTAGATCGTGTTGCCCTCAACTTTTATCAAATAACCTACTCCGTATCCTTTAGGATGCCAAAGCGCACCAGAGGACTTGAAACGTTTGATATTGTAGGCTTCAACTGCTTCAATCCTTACACCATTAACAGCTATCTTTTCTCCGGGTTTGATAGTTCTCACGTTTCCTCCGATTCTTGAAGCACAGTTTTTGGGAGCAACTACAACTGTGTCTTTTTTTCGAAGTTTTTGGATTTTGGGCGGACTACAGTGATCTCCATGATTATGCGTCACCAATATGATGTCTGCTTTTTCAGAGGTTTCAATTACCCTTCCATACTTCTTCAAGTCAATGTAGATGATCTTGTCGGTAGTTCTAATTTGAAAGCTGGAATGCCCAAGCCACTTAATATAGATCATGATTTTAGCTCGCTTTCATTATGAAACAACGGACAGATATAAGACTGGCGTTCTCAGTTGGAGAAAAAGAGGCTATCGAGACTCGCGAGCGTATCCAACAATAGCGGCGCCTACAAGGCTTCCAACAATCATGAGCCACCAAAATGCATAAATTAAATAGTTGCCAGGCGGTCCAATAGTCTGACCAGCCCATATCCAAAAGGGATAAGACCATACAGGAAACAGTACAAACGCAGACATTAGCAATATTGGAATGGTTTTAACAAATTCTGCCAATGGTCCAGTGTAATCAATTGTCCAATTTATAAACGCCTTAACAACTCTTAGAATAGGCAACACCAGATGTTTCAACAGTGAATTACTGATGTTTTTCAACCTAAGAAAATTGTTAAAACGATTAGAAGGTAATGTTCCATCATGAGGTTCAATAGTGACTTGCAACATAAGGTTTACCACAACTCCTCGTTCACTACCTAAAATAAGGTGTGTTAAAAATAAAAGTCTAACGGTAATCATACGAAGAGAAATGGAGCATAAAAACAAAAATAACCCGTGCTTCACATTTTAATAGGCAAACACTATTGAAAGACTGTAAAAATAGATAGAACTTTGCGGGGTTGCCCTAGCCTGGTAGGGGGCAGGCCTGCTAAGCCTGTGGGCGTAAATCGTCCGCGCGGGTTCAAATCCCGCACCCCGCGCCATACTCTTGGATAAATCTTTTTTAGTGAAATGAATTGTTTTGCATTGTAGTTTTAAATCTGGTCTCTGTTTCTGCTGGTTTGCGGGTATGTTCTGTTTTTGTTCATCTGCGTCATTCTTAAAGGAGTAATATGTTTTTTGGGAATATTCCTTAAGAATGCATTTTTATAGGATAGCATGAGGAGAATGAATGAGATTGATAGAACTTAAATCCATAAGTCTTAATTTCCCCGTTTCTTTTATTGTTTTTGAGGGTTGATGAAAAAGCAAAAAGAGTTTTTGAGGGCATGTCCTAAGTGTGGTTCTGAAATTAAATGGCATATCCTTAAAAACAAAGATGGGAAAGGCTATCATTATTATTGTGAGCAATGTGATGAATGGTATATTTAAGAGGTCGCAAAAATTTTTTGCCGACACACGCAAAAAAGTGAGGTAGTAAAAGCAGAAAGATTTGAGTTTCATTTCTAAAATAGAGTTTTTAAAATGTCCAAAAAACAAATTCCAGAGTTTTCATCATTCTTAATTATGCCAATGTTCATTACAGCAACACTGCTGACAATCATAGCTTACAGAAGAAAACATCAAAAAACCTTGTAACGACCTAGACTTCAATCAACTAACGATTATATCAAAAGAGCATGTTTGTAAGAGAAGTGTATTGGAAAACATGGTTTAGGGTTTTGCAATTGTGTATTGACGATTTCTGCAATCGATTATTTCGTTTTCAAATAGCTTGCGAAGAGACTTGAAAACTTTCTTTTCAGATTCTCCAACTCGTTCAGCAATTTCGCTAAGTGTCAATCCCTTGTCAGAGCTTTTTAAAGTTGAAAGCACAAATTCATCAATTTTGTTCAGTTTTACCATAGCAATTAACCTCGCCTATAATACCTTATTTTTTGGCGTTTATGTCCAGTTTTTCTTATAAATTTTATCAATTGAATAATTTAATATTCTTAAGAAAAATCTCATAATCGCATGCTGTGGTTGCTTTTTCCATTCTTCCTTTAGCATTGTAACGAATTTTTTCTCCTCTTCCGCTATTTTCTTTTTCACTTCTCTCCAAGTTGCTGGGCAATTTTTGTAATTAATTTTTATAATGCTGTGAATAATTCTGTCAACTTCTTTTTTTATTCTTGTTTGTAACTTCTATTCCAGCCTTTCTGAAAATTAGTTGAAAGTGTCTGAAACAGCAGGTTATATCGGATCACTTCTTATATTTCTAATTCTTATGTGCTCTTAGTATTTTCTATTCATAATGGTTATTGATGGCAAAATGAAAGATTATTTGATGTTCAAGTTAAAGAAGTTCATTGCTCGTTTTTTCCTTTTAATAGTGATGTCTCTGATTACTGTTCGGCTTGCGGAAGCAACAACTACAAATTTCACAGTACCTGCTGGTGAAGAAGTAACTAGAACAATTAATCTTGCAGTTGAGGACCATGTCTTAATAAGGTTCACTGTGGTTGGGCTTCCTGATAATGCCTTGAATTTTTATATTACTTATCCTAATGGAACTGTGAAAGATTTTGGTATGGTTGGCGATTTTCATTACAGCTTTGTTTGTAATGTAGAAGGCATGTACATTCTGCATTTCTCCAACCAACATTCTTCTGGAGAAAAGTTTGTGGCGTTGGATTATGAGGTTGAGCATTACATTTTTGGGATTCCGCAAATGCTTTTTATGACTATAATCATCGCGGTTGTTTGCGTGGCTGCTGTTGCAGCTTTTATCTTTATGGGAAAGCCTCGATAGTTTGTTAAGAGTCAAAACTTATTTGGTGTAATGCCCTTACCATACATTAACGTGGCTTCAGAAGCGTTTATTGCATCATAAATGAAAGTTCCAGGAGAAAGAGTTCAACTATGGTGCGGTTGCCGGGATTTGAACCCGGGTCGTCAGCGTGGCAGGCTGATGTCCTAGACCAAACTAGACTACAACCGCAATTGCTGATAGTGCTAAGGGAGATTTTGCTGAGGTTCTTATTTTCTTTTTCTAAATGGTGCATTAAAGCATTAACGTTTTCGTTTAAGCGCATCTCCAAGTTCTTCAATCTTTTTTAGAATTACGTCTGAGTGAACTATTATCCATGGGCTTGGGTTCTTAATTTCGCATATGCATACGGTTTTCTTACCCTTAAGCTTGGCATAGAAAAGCTCCATACACGTTCCAGCCGAAAGCCTAGGAATATATGCAACCAAAATATCACATTTTTCTATGTCCTCCAAATCTCTTCTTATAAAATCTGCTGCAGGGATTCTATCCCACCAGCCCATTTCAGTTCCGTTATACATGATTTTTTCCCTTTCCCAAGGGTCAACAACTTCATAACCGCATTTTAGACAGATTTCACGGATAGCATCTCTATATGACTGCTCTGTTTCCACACCTTGAATTGGACCTGAGACAAAGACTTTTCTCTTCATAACAAAGCATTACCCTCAAAGAAAAGTATTAAAAATTCGACTAAATATTTTGGTTTTTCTAAGCATATTTAAAGAAAAAGGACGCTTAACATTTGGGAATCCTTGACCCGGCAACTGCAATAATAGTTTCATTCTGCTTTCTTGGAATAATGCTGTACAAACGTGTAAACCTTGGAATAACATTGAACGCTACAGCATTACTCTTAGCTTTGCTTTCGCTTCCATGGCAGGAAATTCCATTTATAATTTATGACACGGTTGATTACACAACATCGGAAGGATTGCTTGCAATCTCTGTCGTGTTAGCCACATTTGGAATAATGCTGTTAAGCCAACTTTACAGGGAGACTGGAGAAATAAACCGCCTTAGCGAAAGTTTGGGCAGAATTGTCAGAAATCCTAAAGTAGTGTTAAGTGTGCTTCCAGCAATCATTGGATTTCTTCCAGTTGCAGGCGGCGCATTAATGTCAGCGCCTCTTGTTGATTCTGAAGCAGAAAAATTGAAGCTGAAACCAGAAAAGAAGGCTTATGTAAACTTATGGTTTAGACACACAATCTTCCCCGTTTATCCGCTAAGTCAAGTGTTGATAATCACGGCGGCACTCACGGCGACAGCAATGCCTCTGATAATTTTGCGCCAAATCCCAGCGGTCATAATTATGGTAATAGTTGGCTATCTTGTTGGTTTTTGGAAAGTTTCCAATCCCAAAAATGTGGAAAGGGCAGAGATAAAAAGCGAAATGAATCTAGATATCAAAACTTTCTTAACTTCATTTTCGCCTATTCTGGCAACAATAATCGTAACAATAGGCTCAGAACTGGTCGGTTTTGGATTGGCTAAGCATGGTTTTGATGTTCTAGTAGCCTCCATGGCCGGAATAATTGTTCTAATAGTTATTGCTAAGCCGAACCTAAGAATTTTTGCAATTCCTCTAAAAAATAAAGGAATTTACGGAATAACACTTGCCGCTTATGGCGCCTTTCTGCTCAGAAACACAATGAACGCAGCGGGAATTTCACAAATCTTCCAAACACTTGGGGCAAATGGAAGCATAAACATCATCATATTTTTAACGGTCATACCAGCCATTCTAGGATTCCTTACAGGTTCGCCTTCTGGCGGAGTAGCCATAAGCGTTTCAATCTTGGCTGGAATCTTGACTTTCTCACCAAAAACAGCCGCGTTAATTTATATAAGCGCCTATTTAGGATACATAATTGCGCCAACACATCTATGCTTCATATTTACAGCAGACTACTTCAAATGTCCACTTAGCAAAATTTACAGATACGTAATACCATCATTCATAGCAACATTCACAACTGCACTTCTCATTTATTTCATAATATAAGAAGAAAACAATAATGGTGCCGAGGGCCGGGTTTGAACCGGCGACAACCCGGTCTTCAGCCGGGCGCTCTCCCAGGCTGAGCTACCTCGGCAAGGCTGGTAATTCAAAGAGAATGAGGAATGTGCTTTTAAGTTTTCTGAATTAATTATTGGAAAAGTTGGGGATGCAAGTCTTCTCGCTGTATAGGAGGAGAAGGGAAAAAAGAGTTTGTGAATTTTAAACTTGCACCCCACATTTAATTATGTCAATGAAATAGAAAAATTTTGTGGAAAAATGTTTCATAAAATCAGATTCTGAGTCATAATTTAAGATACATCAGGAAAAGAAACATCTCTTAAAAGGCTAGGAATAGTTTGGGTGATGTGGGAGGCTTAAGCATGAAGAAGAAAAAGGCGATAATAATAGTTGAACTTGTTGATGAGAGCGTCCTAGAAGCTGACAAGGAAATCGAGCGGGAATTGCTTGACTGGTTCCGAGAGGATGTCACTTCTATTCCATGGGTTAAAAACGTTAAAGATATTACTGTGACAGACTGTTAAATCAGAAGATAAATGG
This sequence comes from uncultured Candidatus Bathyarchaeia archaeon, assembly GCA_964469615.1. GTDB lineage: Archaea > Thermoproteota > Bathyarchaeia > Bathyarchaeales > Bathycorpusculaceae > CAYXZM01. The sequence goes on from CAYXZM010000033.1 coordinate 20,114, forward strand.
ATAATAGATAACCGATAAGAGCGAAATCAAAAAAGCACAAAACCACTAGAAATCTGTCAATTTTCTTCTGTTCTTCTAAATCCCTACAATTTTCCAAACTATTCAAATCAATCCACAGACTTTTTTGAGGAAACTTTAGGGAAAGACTTTATGAAACGAGAATAAGTATTTCAAATCTCTACAGCAAAGATTATGAAATAAAAAGATAAAAAATAAACAGGGGGCCCGTAGTCTAGTTGGTTAGGACGTCGCCCTCACGCGGCGAAGGTCGCTGGTTCAAATCCGGCCGGGCCCATTTTTGTGTCTTTTTGTTGAACGTGTACGCAAAAAGATTTATTAAATATCAATATTTACTATAATTATTAGTGGTGGACACTAATGGAAAAAAGCTTGTACAGCATTAAGTTAGATGGTGAAAGCAAGGAGAATCAGCCATTTTTCAGGTGCAACGAATGCAAGGGAACTTTTCAGAAACCGCTTGCAACAACTTTTTCCTCTCGAGGTTATGTTCAAAAGTATAATGCATGTCCGCGTTGTCTTTCAAAAGTTACAATTGTAAGGCAGCATGAAGGTGACGAGGAAAAAGAGACCTTACCTATAGGAAATTTTGAGAAAGCTAAGTCGCAAAAACGCAATGAAGAGAATGCCATATGCAAACATTTTGTAGGTTACTTGAAGACGCGTCCAAAGGACATGTCTATTCCAGATGAATGCTTAACATGTGATAAGATGATTGAATGCCTACTTCGTTAAAAGATTAAATATTAAGCCATTATCTTTTTGTAATGAAAAATATTGTTTCCAATAAAAGATATAAACAGGTCCTTAACCATTCCACATGTAAACCGACTCTTGTTAATTGTAAATATGATTATTTTTGCATTCTATGCTCTCTCACCCTACATTTTTTCGAGCGGTCAGTTTGCAGACTTTTTAATGCAAGAGTTTAGGATGGTTCCGGCTGAAATACTTCGTGGAGAGCGGATTCACACGGTGTTTACATCCATGTTTATGCATGCAAACATGTTTCATTTGTTTGGGAACATGCTTTTCCTTTATGTTTTCGGAGACAATGTTGAAGACATTTTTGGTCATTTTGGTTATCTAATCTTTTATTTTGGCTGTGGCTTGGCAGCAGTATTTGCTTACATACTGGTCAACTTATATGCACCGTTGATAAGCGCAATAATTGGTATACCTTTAGCTTCAAACTTGACTTCTGGTGTTCTGGGCGCTTCGGGAGCAATTTCAGGTGTTTTAGGGGCTTATATTGTGCTTTTTCCAAAAGCCAAGATTCTCTCGATAGTGTTATATGTGATATTGCCTATTTCAGCCTTCATTTTTCTAGGTGTCTGGTTTTTGCTGCAATGGATTTTTTGGGTTACGGATATATCTGGTGGAGTTGCCTACTTTGCTCATATAGGCGGATTTATTGCTGGAATGGTTTTGGCTTTGATTTTTGGTTTAAAACGCAGAAGACTCCGAGATGCACGTTTAGGGATTTATAGATAAATTGTGAGGGGGTCTGTCCGTCATGAGTTCCTCATCTGCAATGCTCAGACTGGGACGGCATCATCATCCCCCAAATGGAGAAGGATTCCCCAAAAATAAGTGTTGTGCAAATGGCTCAAATCGGATTTTTCAAAGCCTATGGTTTATGAAGAAATGCAGAAAGACCCTTACACTCGAAACATTCCAGTTGAGTATAAACCAGAACCTCAGCAACCAGTTGATGAGCAGATAAGGTTAAGAGAACAAGTTAGACTGCATGAAGAAGCTCAGAGGCTAGCACAACTTCAAAGAGAACAACCTCAACAACCAGAACAGCAAAAACTTAGAGGATTTTTAGACCGATTAAGAGAGAGGAGACAAACCAATGAAGAAATGGCTTGAAAAGAAGGCTAAGAAAAGAAGGCTTGATGTGAAAATTCCGACTGAAAGAGAAGCCTTAGACCATTTGAAAAGACAAAGTGAAAAAAGTGGAAGAATCAAAATTGTTCATGGTATTGGTGGATGGCTAATTAATGGATGGACTACAAGCTATATCTATTTGGTTTGGCTTCGAGACTTCTACTTATGGAGTAAAACTTTAGAGAAACCAGACTTGCAGAAACATTTCACAATTGCAACTATGCTTTTAATCCTCGAACATGAAACTCTCCACTATGCCTTACACCAGATAGGAGAATATGAAGCATCAAATCAACTTGACCGCATCCATGGTAATACTGGACTATATTTAACTAAAAAGGGAAAGTGGTTTTTGCCTACTTGTTTTCTTGTTCCAGAGAAGCGAGTTGCAACTCCACAAAATGAAGAAATACTAAATGAGTTGTGAGGCTAACCAAAGCTCTTAAATGACTTTTTCTCATACTATTTTTGGGTATCCCTAAGTGACAAGTGAAAACTCAAAGAACACAAACAACAAGAAAGAGATTCCTAATGATTTAGACCCTAAAAAATGGAGACAATATGAAAAAGAAGGACTTCAATTCTTTTCTGTATGGGATACTCCAGAAAGAGACCCTTTAGGATGGACACTAAAAACTATTCATGGAAGCTGTCCAGTTGAAATCCCTAGACAATGCATCTGGAGATTTTCAAAAGAGAATGAGGTTGTGTTAGACCCTTTTGTTGCTAGTGGAACAACCCTAGTAGCTTGTGCAAGAATGAAGAGATATGGTATAGGCATTGAGATTAATCCTAAAATTGGAAAAGTTGCTCGAGAAAACCTTTCCATGCGGTTAGACCCAGAGCTTAATGGATGGATGCAGAAGCAGAAACTTATCATTGGAGATTCAAGAAATCTGAAGGCTTTAGGAATAGAAGATGAATCTGTTGACTTGGTTTTTTCGCATCCGCCTTATTGGAATCTAATTAATTATAGCGAAGAACATGGACATGTGAAAGGTGACTTGTCAACTGCTCAGACTCTAGAGGAGTTTCTAGAAGGCATGACTCAAAACTTTAGCGAAGTCAAAAGGGTTCTGAAGTCTGGAAGGTATTGCTGTGTTCTGATAGGTGAATCTTTCACTAAAGGGGGAAAAGTGGTTTCGCTAGACTACTACTTGACCGATTTAGCTTTGAAAATGGGATTTGAATTCTACACTAAAATAGTGAAGTACACTAGATTAGCAACTTCAAGAATGAATTTCATTAACACTATGAAGTATCGGTCTTTAAGGTCTAACTTTTTTATCTGCATCCATGACTATGTATTAGTTTTTAGAAAACCGAGAGGTTAAAGGAATGGAGCATGAGGATGTAGTTGAAGCATGTGCAGACTGGTTTAAATCCAATTCACAAGTGGTTTTGATTTCTAAAGGCTATGGAAGAGGTTTTCCAAGTCCAGATGTTAGAGTCCAGTATCGAGACAATAAAATCGCTTTTGTTGAGTGTAAGCCAAGTGGTGCAGATGGAAGAGAATATTTAACTGGTCTTGGTCAGTCACTTGCATATTTGACTTTTGCAGATTTTTCCTATCTAGCTTTACCAGAAAAAGAGATGGAAGAGCATGAACAATATTTCTGGATTCAAGATGTAGGTTTGCTCTCTGTAAAAGACAACATGTCTGTGGAGCTTCTTAGAAATGCGGTTCAGTCACAAGTCCTAGTCACAAGAGAAGAACCTAGAGTTAGAGGTTATGGCTACTATCGAGACCTTAAACCTTTAGAAATTCATGCGATTCTAAAAGCTATTGAGAGAACCAGAGCTAGACAGAGAACGCCTAATGTTCAGCAATTGAAGGATGCCATATGGCAACAAGTATGTAGAATGAGAAACATTCAAAGTCAAAGGCAAAAGAATTCATGGATTTTAAACATTAGCCTATTGCTGAGAGACCTTCAACTGATTAACCCTAGTGACTATTCTCTAACAAGTGATGGCATTAGACTTTTTCAACTTGGAGAGCTTCGAGACAAACAACCTTTCATGAATGAATTGGCTAAACTGTTTCTGGTTAATGCTAACTATCTAGATATTGTGACTATTATCCAGAGCTTAAATGACAAGTACTCTGGTTTTTCTTCAGTTGTCGAATTCAAGAATCACCTAATTGAGGAGATAATAAACCAGAAGTTAGCAACTTCAAACACTAATGTCATGAGAGACTTACAAGACATTCCAAGAATTCTGAGAGATTTGAACATTCTAAGTGAGTGGAAACAAGTAGGTCTTGTTTATCGCTATGTAGTAAACTGGAAATATATTCTCTCATTAATATCCTAGGACAGTGTGGTCAAAATGGACTATGATTTAGTAGCAGTCCTTTCATTGACTGTTTCAATTATTGCGGTAATCATAGCCTATCTTGACATGAGAAGAAGACTGAAAGCAGAAAGAGAATTCAACAAGTCAATGGCAAAACTGGTTAATACTCTCAGAGAAGAATTAGAATTATTCAGAAAACAGTCCAAAACAAGCGAAGACCTAGAAAGACAGAAACTTTTGGCTAATCAAAGTAAACAGCAATGGAATCAACTAAAAGATGTTGCTAAAGCGATAGGATGGATTCTTGAACACTCAGAAGAAGATGAAGACTACTAGAGCTTTCTTCTATCATTCCTTTTAGGCTAGTTTTTAGTCTTTAGAATCATGCGAAAGCGAAGGGAGAGGCTTAAAATGGTCAAAAGGAAATTGTCCAAAAAAGAGAGACCATTAGGGAAAGGCATCATCATCCCCCAAAGTGTAGAGTTTCTTCACTCTTAAATTGATTGTCTTTTCATTTTCCTGTAAAGAGCTTTTATCGTCCCAGAAACTGTTATGACATGTAAGGTTGCTGACTTGTCATTTATTTTCGTTATTG
>CAYXZM010000034.1:0-35396 GCA_964469615.1 uncultured Candidatus Bathyarchaeia archaeon
TGTTTGCCACCCAACATTATTTATAACTTGACAGTTTATGAGGTGCAAAGTGGAGGCGAAACAGAGCTTTACCGTTTTATTAAATCTATTTCAAATGCTGAGAGTTTAGGCATAGCCTCAGATGCTTCCTCTTATCTGGTAGCTTCTTCAAATGTGACTTTCCGTGTGATTCCAGAAAAGATTGGTGAACTTGGAGGTGGAGGAACACTATACATATTAAATTGCAGCGACGCAAATGGCTGGTGGATTACAGGCTATACAGCCCAAAGCCTAGCACAAGACTTGTACAACCTACTTTCGCCCTACTTCAAAACAACAATAATGGTGCAAACCACAGCACAGCTTGGGCAGATATTAAATGGCACATCCCTTCAAGGCGAAGTATTGCAGAATGCTGTCATCATAAACACTTTCGGAGAAGCGGTGCCAATCCCTGCAGGCTACTATACAACCATAGGTTACAGATCAAGTGACAGGTCATATGCAAACTATACCTACACTCTAGGTCTAAGGGTCAACCAGTATAATTGGACTTGGGTCAGTATTGTTGGTTATCCATTCTATTATGTTACTAATACGGAAACTTTTAAGAACACTCATAACACCTGGGGAATTTATGGTATGCGGATAATGGGAACAGATGGCACTGGCGGAGGACCATCTGGTCTCAACGCGTTTTTACAAGGTTTAGATCGTCAATCATACTCGTATAACCCTAATTCAATAACAGGAATCCCAGGAGTCGTTTATCTTTCACAGGAAGCCACATATTATTGCAACTATTATGGCATTTATCCGTCACCATATCAAACTTCAACAAGAGCCTTACCAGACTCTATATTAACTACATATAATCTACCTGCGTCTTTCATTACATACATCTTTAATAAAAAAGACAGTTGGATACCGGGAGCAATCTACAGACACGTTGCGGCTGGTGATAACAAAGTCACAGGGTCACTTTTTGCTTTGGGTTTGACAAGAACCCCAGATATTAGGCTCACAGCTCTCGGTCTTCTATGTGCTTTTAAGCCTAGGCTTTACAGGTCTGAATATACAGCCACAGGAACGTCTAGGCTTGTTATTCTGCAACTTGGACAGGTGGGAGGAACATAAGTGAATAAGAAGGGACAGTTTTCAATTATTGCGGCTTTGTTTGTTGCAGTAATCCTCATAGCCACAGTCATAGTGACTTACTCTACAATACGCAGTAGCCCCATTCAGGAACAACCCCAAGTTTTGAGCGCAATAGACGAAACAAATCTTGCCTTAAAACAGATTTTAGGCTTTACTATCGGCTATTATGGCTCTGTAATGCAAGTTACTGGAAACACGTCATACGCCAAAATGTTGGCTGTCAATTATCTTCACAGTGGACTAGAAAACATTGCAAACATGCATCCAGACTGGGGAGCATCTTTTAATGTGACCACACCAGACTTGCGTGCATACTGGTTTACAAACGCAAGTTATAGTATGGGAAACTTGGCTGTAAAATATGATTTGATAGGTCTTGGAGTTTACAACGTAACCTATGCAACTTCATGTGGACTAAACGTAAATATAATAGGCAATGCAGTGGGTGGTCAAGTCAGTTTAGAAGTTCTTAAGGATAACAGTGAACCATTCATAACGCTTGGAAAACAAAATTTCAAGTTTTACCGCTACTTATATGCAAGTTCAACATGGGAACTGGTCAATCCAAGCAATGAACCAATAGCCTTTGCAAATGGCACATACCTCATAGACATTCCACCACAAGTGGATTCCTCCTCTTTCCTTATTCAAGTAGAGGACTCGAGAGGCATAATAGTTGTTGCCTCATCCTTCAGCCGATACACATGCACGTTGACATGGAATTCAGCATTAACATCAGCACAAAACTATGTTGATAATATTTCGAATATAGACTCTTCTGAAGACATAGGAACACACAGCAATTTTGCCAATCAACAATCATTTGACGGGGTCTTTGACACGCTAACAGAAGGAAAAACGAGCAAAAACTTTCTGGCAAAAACAGGAACATTCACAAAAATAACCACTACTGGGAGCCAAACAGTAACGGGCATTGGCTTTCAGCCTAAAGCAATTATTTTCTGGTGGACAAGGCAAACATCATTAGGCGAATTAGCATCAATTAGTGTAGGTTACGGATTTGCAACAAACTATGGAGGAACGTTCCAAAATCGGGGAGTCGCCTTCGCATCAGATGATGGTTTTGGCACCTCAAATACGGGAAGACGAAGGTCAGAAACCTATTCTATTATCATTTTATCTAATGGCAATCCAACATTAGGAGCACAAGCAAGTGTTACGGCATTCAACAGTGATGGTTTTGTCCTAAATTGGCAGACAAATGATGGCAGAGCAGACATAATACAATATGTTGCATTAGGCGGAGATGACCTCGTTAATGCAAGAGCCGACACGTTTAGTTTGACATCATCAGGCGGAACACAAGATGTGACAGGTGTTGGTTTTAGACCAGACTTTGCCATGTTTTTATGGACTTTTACAGAATCGGTCGACACAAACATGGCTAATGGAGAAGTTGGCATTGGGTTTGCAGTATCTTCGACGAAAAGAGCTGCACTTGTTGTCGTTTCTGAAGATAATGGGGGACAAATGGATACGTGGCAACAACAAAGAACCGATGCGTGTATCCTTCTCTTAGACCCAACAAGTGGTAGCCAAGATGCTCGTGTTGACTTCAGCCAATTTTTAACTGACGGTTTTCGAGTTACCAAAAATGATGCTCCTGCATCTGCAACTCCCATTTTTTATCTTGCATTGGATGGTGGAAATTACGATGTAGGAAGTTTTAACTCGCCAACTTCAGCAGGAGATCAAGAGATCAGAACTCTTGGTTTTCAGCCTGCACTAGTGATGCTGGCAACTCAAGGACGCACTGCAGCAACTGGAATAGGCTCGACCGCTGAATTGTCGCTGGGTGCAGCAACATCAGCAACTGAGAGAGGCGTAACATGGTTTGAAGACCCAGATAATTTAGGTACTTCAGATAACGAAATGGAAACTTTAAAAACAAAAATTGTCCAGTGGCGAGACAGAACTGCCTCCAATACATTTACTCTTCGAGGTTCAGCGGACTTTGCTTCTTTTCTATCAAATGGGTTTAGATTAAGCTGGACTAATGTGGAAACAAGTGCGAGACAAATTATTTATGTTGCATTTGGAGGAGACAATTACGAACTTGATCTGGAAGTGCAATGGACAAACGCCCAATTCAATGGAACCACAGAAGAGCTAGCCATCTACGCTGATGTTAGCGGCGCCACAGAAAGCCTAAAGGTGGACGTGTGGCATAACGGCACTTGGCAAAATCTTTTCCCAAATCTTGTAAATGGATGGAACAACATTTCTGTTCTCTCATACCTAAATGGACCAACATTCACGATTAGATTTAAGGGTGGCAGTGAATCCGCAGACGGATTTCAAGACAGTTGGAGAATAGACGCTGTGTTGCTAAAAGTGTGGCCAACTCAAGATCTGTATGCATTAGTGCAAGATGCAACTTTGATGATAGAATTACTTCAAAATGGTACAATGCGATGGCTTGGACAAAACCTGCAATTAGCAACACAAGCGAAACCTATTCCACCTGTGCCTGTTAGATCCATTCGTGTGAACCAAACAGAAAACGGCATAAATCGTGAAGTGCCATTCCAAATTGAAGACTGGGGTTCAGACTACCAAATTCCTTTAGGCTTAACCAGTAACTCGAGCGTCTTCAGCAGCAGAACCATGCTAGTTTTTCTAGTAAACAGCAAGGTTTCAAAGGTTACAATTTGGTGGGACGGAAGCGACACAGCAACACAAACACCATACACCTATACTAACAGATATTTCACTGGAGACAATGTAAACAACCCAGATAACGGAATACTAACAAATGGGCTTCTACAGCTCACTGTGCAAAGAGTGAGTGAATATGGTGTTACCGCTTTTAGAGTAACATCAAACATCATAGGATCAACTGTCACCGCTACTGCAAGATTTATGAGAATCAATAACAAGAATGCAACATATGGATCAGCCACAGCATATGTAATTTACAATGGAATAGTAAGAGACATAGTCCATACAGAAGCTGAATGGAGCGGTGGTATCACTGGCTGTCCAAATGTATATTCTCATATAATTTTGACTTTGCCAGCAAATGCAACTTATTACACATATCAGCTAAGACTGATGTTCATAAATTCAGAGCAAAGTAGAAACATCAATGATATATGCCCAATTAGAATAACCGTTTCAACAGGACAGTCACTAACCCCACAAACAGAGAATGGCATAGCAAACGGTTATCCTATAGTTTCAAGCTCCACAGGCTTATTTTACAATTCCTCATCTTCAACTTGGCAACATCACTGGAGCCAACTAGTTTCAGGAACAAAAGGAGCAGGAATAATGTTCACTGATGAGGCTAACAAAATGCTCTACACTTTTGACACCAGCACAAGCAAGACAGGCGCTCTTAACGTAGGCACACAAACAATTGAACTACTTCCAGTCTCAAATATGGCAACAGTGTCATTTACCTCCGCCAAAGATGTAACATGGTATGGCGCGGTAGTAACTTTTGATGGAACAACATCAATATACAATAACAGCAACCAATCAGGCTTATGGATAACTGTTGAATATCCACCGCTAATTACCGTGACAACACAGAGCTGAAAGGTGATGTTCAGTTTTTGAAATTATTTGGAATGTGGATTTTGAGTTCATATAAGTTAAATAAGAAATATCCAGATTTCATAAACAACAAAAGGTGAAGCTATGACAACCAAAAAAATGTTAAGAAATAGAAAAGCCATATCACCAATACTTGCTACATTACTATTAATCGTAATAGCCGTCGCAGCAATAGTTGTCACATACGCATGGATAATGACATACATGAGCAGCGCAGGACAACAAGCAGGCGTTATACCGTACAAAGCGAATGTACGTTTCTATACGGATGGCAGCGTAAAAAAAATAGATATTGACATCGGAAACAGAGGAAGTTCAGATACCAAAATCTCGAAAATCTACTGTGGATCAACAATAGGAAACTTGGTAGAACAAACCCCGATTCAAACAATGCCAATAACTGTAGCCGCAGGATCTGTTGTCACTATAACGATAAACTACAACTGGACTGCAGGAACAATATATTACTTCAAAGTGATATTTACAACTGGACAAGTGTTGAGCGACCCGCCGTGGTCTGAACAAGCACCAACCTAACACCATTCTCCATGACCATTTTTAAATTCAAATAAAATCTATATTTTCATTCAAAGCATATGTGAACTGTTAAATAGTAAGCATAAACTAAACAAATTCTGTATCCCAGCGGTGTGCATTGTGCAAGCACTATTCAGCCTATCAAGAACCATAATAAGCCTATTCTTTCTATCCTATGCCTCATGGAGCGACTATAAAACAAGAGAAGTAAGCAACAATGTCTGGATACTCTATGCGCCCCCAGCATTCGCATTAACATTCACTGAACTTTTTCTTTACGAAGACATGCAGACCATGCTCTTTTATGGCGCATCCTTCAGCTTAACAGCAGCGTTCGCAATAATGCTTTTCTATTCAGGAGGTTTTGGAGGTGCAGATGCAAAAGCCCTAATGTGTTTGGCACTTGCCCTCCCTTTTTATCCAGAACCTTTACTAATGCCGTTATCTAAGGAAATTTCGCCAATTTCACAAGTTTTTTTCCCATTTACCATTTTCAGCAACTCTGTTTTGCTAGCGGTAGCAACAGCAGTCTACATGTTTTTGCGCAACATATTCTGGCACAGAAAAACTGGCAGAAAAATCTTCGAAGGAGAACAGAACAAAGAACCATTAGGGAAAAAAATTCTTGCACTAATAACAGGCTACAAAGTTTCTCTTGACAAATTGAGGCAAAGATGGCACTTATATCCACTGGAAGATGTAGAAGAAAAAGGAGAAGAATATAGAAGAAAGCTTGTTGTAATACCAAGAGATGAAAACAGAAATGCAATAGTTGAAAGATTAGCCAAAGCAGTCGAAGCGGGAAAGATTCAAGACATGATTTGGGCAACTCCAGGCTTGCCCATGCTAATATTCATTACGGCAGGTTTAATTGTAGCTTTATTCTTTGGCGACATAATTTGGTTGGGCATTAGTTTTTTGCTTAGATAAAAATAGAAATACAGCTTTATGAAAAGTGTTATCTGCATTCAGCAACCATCGTGTTTCAAGGGGAGCAAAATTTGTTAGGTGACATTCTCGAAGAAATTCAAAGATTTCTGAAAAAGGAAATTGAAAAACTTAATGTTGTTGTTATGCCAGACTTTTTTCTCGACCGACTTATAACCCTACAATGCAATAGAAGGCAATTTTCTAAAACCCTTGAAAAAATAATTAGACGAAAAGGTGGCTGCATAGATGGAATAGAGCAAACAGAGTTAAGAGGAGGAAATGCAATAAACACAGCCTCTGCTCTGGCAGCTTTAGACATAAAAGTAACACCAATAGTGTGCACAGACTCTCTTGGAATGCAAATTATCAAATTTTACTTAAAGCCTTTAGGAGTAAACCTTTCACATATTAAAATCATCAAGAAGCTATCCGTTACAACGTCTCTGGAATTTAAGGACAACAGCGAGAGAGTTAATGCTATGCTTAGAGATGTTGGTACATTAGCTAATTTTGGACCAAAAAACTTGGATGATGATGATTTTAAAGTAATAGAGGATGCGGATTACGTTTGCGTTTTTAATTGGGCTGGGACCAGACGCTACGGAACAGAATTGGCTAAAACTGTTTTTCGTCATGCAAAAACAAAGGGAAGGAGCAAAACTTACTATGATACAGCAGACCCAACACCCAACAAAGAAAAGATTCCAGAATTAGTGAAGAATGTATTACAAGGAAAAAATGTAGATGTACTAAGTGTGAATGAGAATGAAGCAATTTGCTATGCATCACACCTAAGCAATGAAATAGAAAAACTTGCAAAAAAATTAAGAATTGAAGAGTTAGCAAAAGAATCAGCAAGAATTTTGGTCCATCATCTCTCAACAAGAATTGACTTACACACCACAAGCTTTTCAGCAACATTCACAAAGAAACATGAAACTTTTATTCCAGCTTTTAAAGTTCCAGTTTTAAGAGCCACTGGAGCAGGTGACGCATGGAATGCGGGAAATATTCTAGGAGACGCTTTTGGACTTGTGGATGAGTGTAGACTGGCATTGGCAAATGCTTTAGCAGCTTATTATATCTCTAACCCATATGGAATTCATCCTACACGAAAACAGCTAATGAAGCTCTGTGGAAAGTTGAAGCGAAAAACCCTTTCGGAACACATTGCATAATTATTTAAATATTCTTCAATTAAACCATGAACACACGTGTTTGGTGGAATAAAAAACTTGAAATCAAAGCTCTTTGGCAGTTCTGGAGTACGTGGCATAGCTAATGTTGATTTGACACCGATTCTAGCTTATAAGATAGGTTTGGCTATTGCATCTTTTTCCAGAGCAAAAAGGGTGCTTGTAGCCAGAGACACCAGAGTTTCAGGTTTGATGTTAGAGAACGCATTAGTTTCTGGTCTCTTGGCTGGAGGAGCCAATGTTAACTGCTTGGGGATACAGCCTACTCCCGTGTTAGCATACTTAACAAGAAGATTAGAGGCGAATGCAGGTGTGATGATTACGGCTTCGCATAACCCGCCAGAATATAATGGGATAAAAATTTTCGATGAAAACGGTGTGGCTTATAATGATAAGAATCAAGACGAAATAGAAAAAATCATTATGAACGAACACTTCACGCTGTCTGATTGGCAGAATGTTCGCGATGCCACTTACATAGATGAGAGCCAGTTATATATTGAGATGATAGAGAAGGCAAAGTTAGATAGGAAATGGCATGTAGTGGTTGATGCTGGATGTGGAGCAACTTACAAGCTTGCACCATTAATTCTCAAGTTTTCAGGATGCAAAGTAACAACCATAAACTCTCATCCCGACGGGTTCTTCCCAGCAAGAAGCCCCGAGCCAAATGCTGAATCATTGAACCCTTTAGCTAAAATTGTCCAAAAACTAAAAGCAAATGTTGGAATAGCCTATGATGGAGATGGAGACAGAGTAGCCTTCATTGATGAGAAGGGCAATTTTGTGGATTTTGACCGTGTTTTAGCAACTTACGCTGCATGCATTGCTAAGAAGAAAGGCGGTGGAGTCTTGGTGACAAATGTTGAAGCATCTATGTGCATAGAAAAAATGGTTGAGAAATCCGGCTGCAAAGTGATAAGAACAATGGTTGGCGATGTTTATGTTGCTGAAGCCATTAGACGGCATAAGGCTGTGTTTGGAGGAGAACCTTGCGGAGCATGGATACATCCTCAATTCCATTACTGTCCAGATGGAATACTTTCGTCTGTAATGCTTCTGAAAGCTTTGGAGGAGGAAAATAAGAGTTTGTCAAAATTTGTCGCTAAAGCTCCGAATTATGAAACTCTTAGAAAAAATATCGCTTGTAAGAATGAGATAAAATATAAGGTTGTAGAAAAAGTTGGAAAAGCAATGAAGGCTGCTTTTCCAGCATGCAAAGAATACTCTTCGATTGATGGTGTTCGCTTAACTTTCGATAACGGGTGGATTTTGGTTAGGGCTTCGGGCACAGAACCACTAGTGAGATTAACAGTAGAGGGTGAATCGTTAAAAGCAGCAAGAGAAATAATGAAGAAGGAAGTGGCACTTGTCAAAAAATTGATTGGAGAGACGAAGAAATGAAAGCTGTAATTTTAGCTGCTGGTGAAGGCATTAGGCTTCAGCCGATTACATCTACGAGACCAAAGCATTTGATAAAGGTTGGTGGGAAACCAATACTTGAGTATTGCTTGAATACTATTAAAGCCTCGGGAATAGAAGAGGCTGTAATAGTCATTCATTATATGGGAGAGACAATCCGTCAGTATTTTGGTGATGGCAAAAAATTTGGACTGAAAATTGAGTATGTGGAACAAGAAGCGATTCATGGAACGGGCAACGCTGTAAGCGTTGCCGAACCATTTGTGAAAGAGGATTTTCTGCTGGTTTATGGCGATTTATTGTTTTCTGTAAACGCAGTTAAAAGTGTTATTGATTTACATGGGAAGGAAAAGCCAGCAGCAACTATGGCTATTGTTCCAGTTGAGAGAACAGAAGATTATGGCATTTTGGAGCTTGAAGATGAAAGGCATGTTAAGCGTATAGTTGAGAAGCCAAAACATGAGGAAGCACCGACGAATTTAGCTAATGCTGGCGTATACGTTTTTTCCAAAGAAATTTTTGACAAAATAAGAGAGACTAAGGCTTCGGCAAGGGGGGAGTTAGAATTGACTGATGCGATTTCGCTATTACTGAGAAGGGAAAAGACAGTTTTAGCTGTTCAAATTTCACATGATGATTGGATGGATATTGGAAGACCTTGGGATTTGCTTGAGGCAAACCGTTGGGCATTAATGAAAAGAAAACATAAAGTGTGTGGGTTTATTGAAAATGGTGCTCATATCATTGGTCCGGTAACAGTTAAGGAATCTGCTCGCATCCGCTCTGGAGCATACATTGAAGGACCAGTGTTTATTGATAAGGAAAGCGACATAGGACCTAACTGCTACATTCGCCCTTATACGAGTATTGGAAAGAATGTTCGGATAGGTAATGCTTGTGAGATAAAAAACAGCATAATCATGGATAAGGTGCATATTGGTCATTTGTCCTATGTCGGGGACAGTATAATAGGCGAGAATTGCAATTTAGGCGCCGGCACAATAACAGCTAATTATCGGCTTGATAGCAGAACAATAAAAATGTTGGTAAAGGACAAGGTCATAGATAGTGAAAGAACAAAGCTTGGCGCAGTTTTAGGTGACGAGGTGAAAGCTGGGATAAATACACTGTTCATGCCAGGCGTTAAGGTAGGAAATAATAGTCAGATTGGACCAAGCGTTATTGTTTATCGCGATGTTTCAGCTAATACCTTGGTATTGTTAAGACAGAATCTTGAGGAAAGAAAGTTTAGTCCCTGATTTCTAAATGTCGTGCAGGTATATGTTTCGCCTTTTCAAACATACGAGCTGACTTATTTACTGTTTTATTTTACTTCTTTCTCGAATTATAAACAGAAAACATTTGATAAAATGAAAATCAGTATTTTGACAAGCCTAAACTAACAAATAATCCACAAACGTATATTAGGCTCCATATAAAGGAGCTTGATGCATTTGCATGTGTACACGAACCTAAATCAGCAACCAATAAATACGTCATAAACCCTATTTCCTAACATCACAAGGAGCGAACCAATTTGCCCCAACGAGTCATATGTCAACAATGTAGTCACGTGTTATATGAAGGAGCAGAACTAAAACCTCCTGACGAAATCCTGCACCAACACAACGGAAAATGCCCAAAATGCGGTAACAAGCTTTCACTCATACCCGTCAATGTCGAAGTGAAACCCATAAAATAGCCAGTTCTGGAGGAACAAAAAAGCTTTGCCACAAAAAATCCGCAAAATCCAACTTTATGAAATACACCAAAAAACAGCAAAATTGACATTCTTTGCCAATTTTGAAATGCCTCTATTGTATAAGGGAGTGATACCCGAACACTTGGCGGTACGAAACAGCGTCGGAATTTTTGACATCTCGCATATGGGACGTATGCTAATTGAGGGCACAGAAGCTGAAAGATTCCTAAATTATGTGATAACAAACGATGTTTCAAGATTATCACCACTTAACGCCCAATACTCAGTCATGTGCAACGAAAAAGGTGGCATAATAGACGACTTCGTAATATACCGTCTAGAAGAAAAGAAGTTCATGATGGTTTCCAATGCAACAAATAGAGAAAAGGACTACAATTGGCTTGTTAAAAATGCTAGAAACTTCAACATGAAAATCAATGAAATTTCAGACAATGTAGCAATGCTGGCAGTTCAAGGTCCAAACACAGAAAAAATTCTTCAAAAAATCTCCCCCGACGATTTAAGCAAAATTGAACGATTCAAATGTGCAAATTCACGATTGGCAAACGTAGAAGTTCTTCTATCCCGAACAGGGTATACAGGCGAAGACGGATTTGAAGTGTTCATATGGAATGCTTCACTAACAAACCCAGATAACGCTGCAAAGTTGTGGAACACCATTCTTGAGGCGGGTAGGAATTTTGGAATCGAACCATGCGGGTTGGGAGCAAGGGACACATTAAGGCTTGAGGCAGGAATGTGCCTATACGGAAATGACATTGACGAAACCACAACACCCCTAGAAGCAGCGCTGAGTTTCGTAGTGAAATTTCAGAAGGACAATTTTATAGGAAAAGACGCTTTGCAGAAACAGAAGGAAGAAGGAATTAAACGCAAACGTGTAGGAATAAGAATGATTGAGCAAGGAATACCACGACCAAACTGTGAAATCTATAATGAACAAGGTGAAAAGATTGGATGTTTGACCAGCGGAACATTTTCACCATTACTAAAATGTGGTATAGGAATGGCTTACCTTCCATTAACCCAAGCTCAAGAAGGAAACACTGTCAACGTAAAGATACGTGATAAACTGACGAAAGCAAAGGTAGCATCATTTCCATTATACGATCCAGAGAAATATGGTTATAAGCGAAAAACTTAATCATTAACTAACCACAATGGAAATAAAATACCTCAGCAATGTGTGTAAGAGAGATGTATTTGGAATGAAGCTCAGAGAAATCCTATCGAAAGAAAACATTGCGAATAGTCTGAAAAGTTTAGGAAAATTGCGAATTAAGATGAGTCATGGGTCATTATTAACTTCTTCAGCATTGTTGCTAATACTTTTTGTTGCATTCGCTGTACGACTGTTTCCAATGAAATGGGAAATACAGTTAGGCGGAGATATAACGCGTTTATCAGAATTCGACCCATACTTCCAATATCGCTTCACAGAATATTTAGTAAAAAATGAAAACGGATTCATTTCATGGATTTACTGGAACGACACACAAAGATGGTATCCTTATGGAATAAAAGGAACAACTGGATTTCCAGGGTTACCCTTTACTGCAGCATTTCTTTACAAGATAATTTCAGCATTAGGCGTTAATGTTGCACTAATGAATTTCTGTGCAATTCTTCCACCAACATTTGGCATGTTAGCCGTTTTAGCAATTTATTTCCTAGGCAAAGAGTTAGGCGGAAAATCCATGGGACTATTCGCTGCACTCTTTTTAGCTTTAAGTCCATCCTATCTTCAGCGAACTTCCCTAGGATTTTATGATGATGAGATAATAGGGATATTTGCGCTAATTTTGTTTCTAATAACATTTTTAAGAGCAATAGAAGAAACCAGACCTGCTCTTTCCTCAGTGAAATATTCTATTGCTTCAGGATTAATCTTAGGATATTTCTGTTCAGGATGGGGAGCCGCATTTTATCCTATTAATGTTACTGTCCTTTTTGTAGTTGTTCTGCTTTTGCTTAGGAGGTATACCCAACGGTTACTATTGTCGTATAGTTTAACTTTTGGATTAGGTTTATTCATCGCGATGAATGTTCCCAGACTTTCGCCAACTTATATTACCACATTTGCCATTTTGCCTGTTGCAATGGTGTTTGTATTGCTGTGTTTCTATGAAGTTTTCAGAGTTTTAACAACAATTAGGATGAAATGGATGTTCACGATAGCTTTTCTTGTTTTGCTTATGGGGGGTTTTGTTGTAATTTGGCAACTTGGTTACATGGAAGGCATAGCTGGAAAATTTGTTTCAGTAATCAACCCATTCACGCGAGCTGCTTCTCCACTATATGAGTCTGTTGCAGAACACAGAATTTCGGCATGGAGCTCTATATATTTCGAGTTTGGCATTGGAATAATTTTCTTTATTGCAGGACTATTCTTTGTCTTGAAAAATTTGAATAATAAAAATCTGTTCCTCTTAATTCTCGGTTTAACATCCATTTATTTTGCTTGCTCTATGGTGCGTTTATTCGTACTTGTAGCTCCGTTCTTCGGTCTCCTAGCAGCTTATGGCATAATAGGCATAATAAGACCCTTTAACATGCTGTTGAAAGAACCTCCAAAAATTTTTGCAAAAAAGAAGTATAGTTTAGAGCATGTTGGAAAAGAATTCAGCGGCACAGCCATTTTCTTAATATTCATCATTCTAATGACAAACTTTGCTTTCGCTCCTCAATACGGCGGCATGCCCAAGGTATATCAGCAAGCCTACGCGCCAGTCACAATTACAGCTTCAAGTCTTTCATTAGTGCCTGGCGCGCCTATAAGCGCGTGGATGGATGCATTAAAATGGTTGAGTGATCTTCCCTCTTCGTCAACAACAGTTGTATGCAGCTGGTGGGATTATGGTTATTGGCTAACTGTTCTAGGTAATGTAACAACTCTTGCTGACAACGGTACGGTAAATACTACACAAATAGGGTTGATAGGCAGAGTATATGTCTCAAATGAAACCCAAGCAGTAAGGATACTTAAAGAGCAATTTAATGGTCCTTATGGACCCCCGAAGTACATTCTGACATTCATAACATTTTACAGCACTGGACAAGACGCTGGATACGGCGGAGATGAGGGGAAGTGGATGTGGATGGCTAGAATTGCCAATTCTTCAAAAACAGTTAAGGAACTGTATGTACCCGAATGGGAACCATGGGAATATAATGAGTGGGGACCGAACCTTCAATACAATACGTTTGGGAATTATACAGAAAGAGGGTTCGTATGGAATGATACCGGAGAAAACGCGACGCTAATTTATAAACTAATGCAAAACGGAAAACAGTATGGACCAGCCCAAGTTAATGTTGGAGCTCCTCCACTTACATATTTCAAAAATCTTCGTACTTTCGGAGGCGCTGTAGGTGCAGTGGGAACAGATTCTTATGGAAACACAATATACTTATACGCATTAGTATGCCTTTACGAAATAGATTATGAGGCATCATAGAGGTTAGAGTTTTGTTTCCTAAAGCTCCCGATCTGCATAAAACAAACAAACCTTTGGTTCCAAATGGTCTAGGCGTTCTATATGTCATAGCAAGCACAGCCTACCTTTTTCTGTTACATTATTTCCACACACCTCCTTACATATCTCCAGCACTGACTTTGGCTGTTTGCATATTATTCGGAGGTTTCATGGGCTTGCTTGACGACTGGATGGATTTACGCTGGCGGTTCAAGGCTTTTTTCCCACTAATTGCTGCGATACCGCTTATCACATTGGCAACCAGACTTGGACTGCGCATGTATATGACAATTCCTATTTTAGGAACCATAGATTTTGGTCTTTACTATTATTTAATAATCATCCCACTAATTGTAACAATAACCACAAACACAGTGAATCAACTAGGAGGATTGAATGGTTTAGAAACAATCTGCCCTGGGATAGTCATGATCGGATTAATGCTCACTTCTGGATTAAATGCAATTTTATTATACGTCCCATTGATTGCTTGGCTTTCACTAGCCTTCTTTAACTTTCAAGGAAAGATTTTTGTTGGTAATATAGGCTCTTTTGCAATTGGAATGACCTTGGCTTCATTTGCAATTATTTCTGAATTAAAAACCGTCTTGTTGATCTCCATTTTGCCATTCATATTCAACTCTTCGTTGATTTTGCTGAATTATTTCTTTTTTAGAAATAGAGCAGCAGTGTCATTTGATGGCAAAAGATTATTTTCAACTCATAGAAGAAGCTTGATTACACTTGTTACTTACTATCGGCATTTAACTGAGCGACAAGTAGTTGGGATAATCTCGCTTCTCGTAGTAACGTCAACATTTGCTGCAGTGCTGGTTCAATGGTTATTGCTATAATGTCTATTCTAATTGATGTATGTAACATTGCGCTACACACAAAAGGCAAAAATCAGATTAAAGTGAGGCTTAACTGCGGAGGTTAGACATCTAACTATCGTACTTATTGATTAATGTGAGGAATCAGTTATTTGCCCAGCATTATATATTCCTAACGTTTCAGTTAAAGTAGACATAACTCGTTTAATAGGTGTTCGCCTAAGCGTTAAAAGTGCCGAAGCAGAAACTATTAATTTTGACGTAAAAGCGAAATTGGAGGAAAAGGAACGCAAAAGCCAAATGGTCGTTGTGGCTTTTAATCTGTTTTTGACTACTAAGCCGAATATTGTAAAGTTTGAAGTTGAAGGTATAGCTACGCTAACTGGAAAAGATGCAGAAATAACCAAAATGTTAGAAGTAGACCCAGAAACAAAGGTTCCATATGTTTTTCAAAAAGTTTATCAACACGCATTCACAGCCATGTATCTCTTATCGACAATTTTGAATTCTCCGCCTCCACCCCAAGATTTACTTTTCCCTCATAGAGAGGGTGTTCCAGTTGAAGATGTAAGTGTAGAAATGGCTGCAGAAGCAGCAGAAGTAGTGGCTGCACAAGCCCCTAGCACAGAAGAAACCAAATAAGACAGATGTTTTGCAAAAAGTAATCTTCGCAACATTTAATAATCCAAACCTTTGTGCATAATTGTTGGCGGGTGAGTGGGCCTCCACCCGTTCCGCCAGTAATAAACCCCGGCGTAGGAGGTGAAAAAGTGAAAATTGACAGCAGAGATGTCACATTAACCTCTGTTCTTGCGGCATTGTATTCGATAATTAATGTTATCCAAATGATTTCTATTGGTAACCCAACAGTTTATGGTCCTATCCAACTACGTATTGCCGATTCACTAGTTGCCTTGGCGGCTTTATTTGGTTGGCCAGCGATAGCAGGAGTGGCCATTGGATGCTTCTTAACTAATGCTTACTATTTCATCGGAGTTCAAGATGTAATATTTGGCCCCATCGCTAATTTGATTGCTGCAACAGTAATTTTCCTTTTAAGAAGACATCGTTTTATGGCATGCGTTCTCGGCGCCTTACCTATAGGCATCATCGTAGGCGGCTACCTTTGGATATTCTTTCCACCGCCAGAAGCCTTAAACATATTGCCAGTATGGGCTGCCATGATTGTCAGCATAACAATTAGCAGTCTTATTGCCATTGCTGTGATAGGATACTTGCTGCTTTCAATACTTTGTAAGCCAAGCATCTTGGAGCCTTTAAAATCTCATGGATTAAAAACTACATGAAGCGTTCCAGTTTTGTTAACCCAATTATTTCATCAAAGTCTAAACCCAGCGCATCGAGCACTTGGTCAAATGTTGAATGCAAATAGGCTATGTATTTGTCAACGTCAATCTCACTGTTAGTCGCCAATTCCACGGGTTTAACATGTGGCTCTTTGACAACCTTAACGAAGCTTATCAAATCACCAGCCTTCAACTCTGCTCCGCCTTCCTTCAAAGTTCTTGCAGCTTTAACATGCTGAGGTGTCGTTTTCGTATAACGCTCCAATTCTTCGCCCAAAACTACGTTAAATGCCAAATCGTTTAGGCTTTCCCATTCCCGTCTCTTTAATCGCATGTAGCAATCCCGTATGATTTCACCTATGTCTTTTTTAGCCTTTTCAAAGTCCGCTGGCGTTTTCACCACAGCTAAACGCTCCTTCATTCGATCGAAGGCTTTTTTGATGAATAATGGTATGTGCCTTTTCTTGCCTGTTAAGCCTTTAACATCAACGCTTCCATCCTCTAAAACTCCAAGATAATTCTTTTTTCGTGAACTAAATACAGCATACCTGTAAACCTTATCCACATCTAAACCCATTTTTAACTCGTGTTCCGTCCAACGAGTCAATTCTTCAATTTGCTCTTTTGACGGATTTTTTAGAAAGATGCTGTCTGTATCTCCGTAAAGAACTTGGATGTTAAGTTGCTTAGCCTTATCAAGTATTTGGGTTATTGAATGCCTTCCAATAGCAGCAGTGGCCTCAGCAACAGGCGGACAATAAAGATCGAAGGTTTCAGCCCCGAATACTCCATAGCTTGCATTCAGAATAACTTTAAGTGCCCCTTGAATGATGTTGTACCAACTTCTAAATTCTGCAGACAGAGTTTTGTCTTTTGATTTTGTTTTGTACCATTGCACTCGAAGATCCCTAAGCGAACCGATTAGAAGACTTTCTAATGCCTTTTTTTTGGTGCAGACCCAATGAGAAGTGTCTGGAATAAGATTACTACGGCATTCTGGATGGGGACATAATATGGATTGGTAACCAAGGTTCCAGACTTTTATTATTGAGGGATATAGGCTTGGAAAGTCCATAACTGAAACATTGAAGTGCACTCCTGGAACTGGTTCAACAACAATGGCGCCTTTGTATTTTTTGCCTTTAATTATTGCTTTTGTTGTCGTTTTGCCCTTTACAGCTAAAATATCTTCTGCGTTGGGGATCAGCATGTTTCTTTTGCGATGCTCTCTGTGCATGAAATTTCTTATCCAGCGGGAAACACCTTGTCTGCTCACATCTTCCATTGGCATACTGCTGATTCTGGCTAATAAGAGAATAAGTTTCATGACTAGTTCGTCTTCGAAGCTTGTGAGCATAAAAGTTATTTCTGCATCTCTAAAGCAATATTTGGCAAGTTCTGTGTAAGCTAATTCGGCTATGCCCTTTTCCAGTCTAATTTTTTCCATTCCAATTAAAGCCTTGCCAACATCATCAAGCGTTACGTCTCGATAACGATTGTTGAAGGCATAAATTTGAATTGAGCGATTGAAGAAAAACTTGTAAAGATCTATATGAACACCATACTTTAGCAAGCAGACACGCTTGCCAACCTCTATTGGGATTTCGCTTTTTTTAAAGCCAAGATTTAATGCTCTATGGCTCAAGTAGCGTAAGTCAAAATCGTCACCATTAAAAGTCACGACAAAGGGATAAGTCCACAACACTTCAAAAACAGCTCTGACAAGTTCCTCTTCAGTGTCAAAATATTCAAGTGCAACATCAGCTGGCAGATGCTCTTTTCCTTCACGACCCCCCTCTCTTTTCAAAAGCAAGACTTTCTTTTGCCCATCAGAACTGTAAAGTGAAACACATACAACAGGATAAGCAGCTTCACGTGGATCGGGTACTCTAGTAGCAATGGGTGTACAAACCTCTATATCCATGGCTACACGCTGAAATTTTGGTGCAGGATACTCTAATAGTCTAGACCATTGTTCAATATGCTCCATTTCTTCATTCGTAGCATCCTTGAAAATGCTACATACCCGCTTAACTGTTCTTTCAATTTCTTCCAAGTTTTTTAGAACAAGATTGTGGTTTTTAACCTCATAAATCATTCCTGGTAAAAGTTGTCTGTCGTAAATATAGCATTGATAATATTTTATCTTAGCCTCCCAAACTTTCGGTTTTTGAATAATAAATGTTTCAGCAACTTGATAATCTTCTAAAATTATTTCTCTGATACATCCAGTTGGACGACCACCAATAGCTAATGGATCTGTTGCAATGATGCTTGTGACCTTTACGTCCTTATCTAATAAGGGGTCAAATTTGTCCACTATTTTAAAGTCATAAAATCCAGGATGTTGCTTTACCTTGCTTATTTTTTCAAGCTCCATTGGCGAGAGATTGGTCAAGCAATATGGTTTGTGCTCAGTGTTGTCAAGCCAGAAGTAGATTCTCCCAGAAATGGGTTCGTACAGTTTGACCACGGCTTTCTTTAGATGCCCGTTGTACGTTGCAGAAACAAAGTATGAAGGCGGTAGATTTTCAGGAGCAAACGGTGGAAAAACATGTTCTTTACCTTTTTTTTCTATGGTTTCCTTGAAAGAGGGAGCTTCCACTTTGCTTTCCTCAGAAGGTTTAGTCTCTGCACAAGAGAATTCGTCTATATGTCGCTGCGCCATGCTATTTTTAACCTATTCTACCTATATAGGTGAAATCTACTAAAATCTCTTACTAAATACAAGAATTTTGCTTTTTCTAAGGATCTTGTTAACTGTATTCTTGCATGTTTAAATGGTTAAGTACATTCTCCTCTGATTTCTCTCATGAACTTCTGAATTGTAAACTGACCTATATTGCCTACACCATGCCGTCTAACAGATATTTTCTTTGACTTCGCTTCTTTCTCACCGCAGATTATCATGTAAGGAAGTTTCTGCACCTCAGCCTCTCTGATCTTATAGCTAATCGTAGAAGCCTCAGTGTCAACCTCTGACCTTAACCCACAAGCTTGCAGTTTCCTATTAACTGTCTGAGCATATGATAGGCAATTATCATTGATGGGCAATATTTTTACTTGAATTGGCGCAAGCCAAATAGGAAGGTTTCCTTCGTAATGTTCAATCAAAATAGCGAAGAAGCGCTCTATAGCACCAAGAAGCGCTCTATGAATCATCAGAACTTCGTGTTCTTGTCCATCAGTTCCTGTGTAGGTTATGTTAAATCGTTTAGGCATGTTGAAGTCAAACTGTATCGTAGAACATTGCCATTCCCTACCAGAAGCATCAATAATATTAATGTCAATTTTTGGTCCATAGAATGCAGCTTCTCCTGGCATTTCACTGTATGTTATACTTCTCTTTTGAAGAGCTTCAGCTAGGGCTTTTTGGGCTAAATTCCAATTTTCTTCGAAACCCATATATTTTTCTGGCTGTTTTGGGTCTCTGGTTGAAAGATATACTTTATAGTCTTGAAAGCCGAATTTTTTTAGAATGTGCTTTGTAAAATCTAGTAGTCTGAGTATTTCCTTGTCGATTTGTTCAGCCGTGCAGAAGATATGTGCATCATCTTGTGTGAAACCTCTGACTCGAAACAGTCCATGTAAGGAGCCTGACCTTTCATATCGGTAGACTGTTCCCCATTCAGCATATCTTATGGGGAGATCTCTGTAGCTTCTAGGTTTTGACTTGTATATCTGTATGTGGAAAGGACAGTTCATTGGCTTCACGACGTAGGACTCGCCATCCTTTTCGAAAAGATACATATTCCCCTCGTAGAAATCCAAATGCCCAGAAATTTTCCAAAGTTCTCTATAGGCTATGTGAGGAGTACAAACCAGTTGGTACCCATTCTTTAAATGTTCGTTTTCCCAGAAATTCCGTATTAGATTGCGTACTGTAGTTCCTTTAGGATGCCAAAGCACTAAGCCGATACCTACTTCCTCATTTATTGAAAACAAATCCAGTTGTTGCCCAAGCAGTCTATGATCTGCTTTTGAAAGTTCTCTTTCTTTATTTTTATTTTCCAAAATTTTCGTGTTCGTAGGCTTTACGAGTTGCTTTCTTCGTTTTAAAATTCGGTTAGAGTTGTGTTTCTAAATACCCCATTGTTGAAACACCAAGTGTAGATATGAGTGTGTCAATCTATTTATTCTTTGTTCCAGAAAATTTTGAACATACTTGGGCTGAATGAAAGAAACACCTTTAACCCTTTTCGCTATAACATTGTTGCATTTAGGATGTGAGAGGAAAGATTGCTTAAGGAAGCATGGATGCTCGCCATTGAAACCCTAAGCTGGATGGAGATGCAAAGATTAAGCGAACGCCTTGCTTTTGCAAAAACCGTTAAGCAGTTAGGCATAAAGGACGCTAATGCTGTGCGATTTGCTCATATGCTTGTATGCGAAACTGCAAGACGCCGAAACTTGATTGACAAATTCATCAATAACATCCTAAAGCCAAAATCTATAAACGAATTTACTCTCGGGGTTCAAGCATTTTTGCGGCTTTACGTTTACCAGACGCGAATCGCTAAGAACTGGTCTAAAATCGATGTGAACGAAGCGAAAAACATAGCAAAACAAGCCCGTTCCATTCTGGGATGGAAGACACTAAAAAACGTTGAACCCTATCTGGGCTTTTTGCTAACACAAAGCTTGGCGTCTATTTTTGAAGACTTGAGCGATGAGGAAAGAATTGGGCTCTCGACTTATCATCCAACATGGTTCGTAAAATATTGTATTAGACAATTTGGTCGAAGAGAAGCCATAGCAATGCTAGAAGCAAATTCGCATTCGCCTTCAACATATATCAGACTCAACACTCTAAAAGCTTCAGAGAATGAAATTTTAAAGAAGCTTTCAGAAGAAGGAATCAGAGCCGAGAAAGTTAACCGATTAAGATATGCGTACAAACTTCTAGCTACGAAAAACCCGCTAACAAGAACAAAAAGTTTCCATGAAGGCTTATTCTATATCCAAGACAAAGCAAGCTGTTTCGCAGCAGAAGCAGCAAATCCAAAGCCTGGCCAGACAGTTTTAGACGTTTGTGCTGCTCCAGGAGCTAAAACCACGTATTTGGCGCAACTTATGCAAAACCAAGGCACAATCTATTCCATGGATTATTCGAGACGTAGAACTGACGTTTGGAAAACAGAGATTCCCCGTATGGGCGTCAAAATAGCCATACCAATTATTGCTGACGCATGCAATCCATTACCATGTAATATAGAAGCAGACATCGTAGTTTTAGACCCTCCATGCACAAGCACCGGAGCCTTAGGAAAACTACCATCAGCAAAGTGGAGGCTTACGCCACGGTCGATTGACAAGATGGCTGAAATTCAGTGGCAGATGCTGAACAATTGTGCAGAAAATGTGAAACTGGACGGCTCCCTCATTTATTCTACATGCAGCATAACTGTTGAAGAAAATGAAGCGCTTATAGAGAGATTTTTGAAGTGGCATCCAGAATTTTCGTTGGCTGAGATAACGCCAAAAATAGGTTTACATGGCTTAAGGGGAATGGAAAAATGCTGCAGACTTTACCCACACTTACATGGGTGTAATGGGTTTTTTATTGCAAAATTATTAAGAAATAATAGCTAAGAAAGAGAGTAAAACAAATGCTGTTCTTTATGATTCAATTTTTTCCATTTCGGCTCTACTTGCGATTTTTTTCCAACAAGCATAATGTTTCAAAAATTATTTTTGCTGCTTGAATCTCTGATGCCCCATTACCATAGTCTGGTGCAATCTCTACAACATCAAAACCTACTAAACGTCTATCGCAGATGTTGGATAGGATATTCAGTAGTGTATGCGTTTCGATTCCTTCTGCTTCTGGGTTTTGCACTGCAGGGGCATATGCTGGGTCAAGAACATCCATATCAACGGATAAGTAGATGTGCTTGTAATTTGCAAGTTTTTTCTTTAATTGGCTCGCAATTTCTTCAGCTCCCTCTTTTCTAATTTGTTGTGCAGTGAAAAATTCTATTTCAGATTTTTTTGCATAGGCTAATTCTTCCTTGCACACTGCTCTTGTGCCAACTTCGATAATTTTCGCAGGTTTCGCTTTCTCGTTTATTCTTCGCATAAAAGTTGTATGGGAAAGTTTAAGTCCCAAGAATTCGTTGCGCAGGTCAAGGTGTGCATCAAAACTTACTATTGCTGTTTTTGAGATCCAAGAACCTAGGCTTTTTACAATGCCTAATGTGATTGTGTGTTCTCCGCCGATTATTACTGGAATTTTTTTCGCTGCAAAGAGGTCTTTGACAACAATTTCTATTCTTTCAAGCATTTTAGTAGTATCTGTGGATATGTGTAAATCGCCTAAATCATGCAGCTTCAAGTCTTCTACATCTATGCCTGTGCGGAAACTATAGGTTTCAATGTTAAGTGACGCCAGTCGAATTGCATTAGGTCCGAATCTTGCCCCAGTCCTATATGTGCTTGTAACATCGAAGGGGACACCCAAAATTATGTAGTCAGCCTTTTCAAAGGGTTTTTGGAAACCACTGAAAATATTCGATTGAGATGCAAAGAGTTCATGATGGATCATGGCTATTCTTCCTGCTTACTCTGCTTATTTTTGCAGTCGAGTTCTAAACGTTTTCGTTGTTTTTACTCCAAAAAGAAGGAATAGAATCAACATGATAGCTCATTCAGCAAAGAAAACATTAAATTTATTAATGTTACTGTCAATGCATTAAAGTTAAAGGCGGTAATGAATGGCATTTAAATCTATACTTAAAATTGAAAAATTAGGACTGTTTGTGTCTTTCGTTTTTTATGCGGTTATCGGAATAGTATTCCTTGCTGCGATACCCTTGACTGATTTACCGCCTCATGTTGGCATAATTGGCATATTAAGCTTAATAACCGCATATGGGTTAATGAGAAAACGAGTTTGGACAATCTGGCTTGTTATTATGTTATTTTTTATTGCCACAACATTTTCAGCAATTACGCTCTACAGCTTTTTTGGTAAAGACATACTTTACGATATAAGCATAACTGCATATCTCGTTTTAACATGGATTTTTACCGCTTACATAGCAACGAAAAGGAAAACTTTAGAAAGCTAAACATAGCCCTCCTCAAGACCCTTGAAAAGATGAACAATAACTTTTTCATTTACATCTATAAACTGCTGATTTTCAGCAATTTCTATAAACCCATCAGCCTTCGCAAGAGTTGTTATAGCTCCAGAAAGCCCAGTAGGAATAGGCTCAGCAACAAATCGCCCCGATTTCTCACGCCTAAGTTTAACCATAATAAATGTTCGCCTTCCCTTTGCAGGAAACAACCTCATGCGCGTAACAGCTTCTACTTGCAGGCTTTTACTCTCCTTTATTCCAGCCATACGCTGAATCATCGGATGCACAAGCAGATGAAAAGCCAGCAGTGCAGAGGTTGGATGACCAGGAAGCGAAAAAACCAGTTTCCCATCTATTAAAGCCACTGTCGTCGGCTTTCCAGGTTTAATAGCGATTCCACAGATGATAACGCCTGGACTTCCAAGCGAATCCAAAGCTCTCGGTAAAACATCTTTTGGACCCACTGAAACTCCGCCAGAGGTTATAACCATGTCTGTACATGTTAATGCTTGCTTCAATGCTTTCTGAATTTCATTCATATCGTCGGGAAAAACGCCTAAATAGACTGGTTTCCCGCCGCTTTCTTGAACCGCTATGCTCAAACTGTAAGCGTTTATGTCATAAATTTTCCCAGCAGAAAGCTTTTTACCTGGTTCAGTTATTTCGGCGCCTGTTGATAGAACTGCAACATATGGAATAGCGTAAACCTTAACTTTTACAATGCCTAACGCGGCTATGATACCAATTTCTCTCGAACCTAATAGCTGCCCAGCTTTAAGAACTGTTTCGTCTTTCTTAATATCTGCTCCAGCTTTCATAGTATTTTCATTCTTTGCTACTGCACTGTAAATGTAAAGAGTATCATCTTTCCGTTCAGTATGTTCAAACATTACGACAGCGTCTGCGCCTTTTGGTAAAGGCGCACCTGTAACAATTTCTGCTACAGTCCCACGTGTAACCGCTATTTTTGGCTTTTCTCCCGCATTCACTGATCCGCGAATCTTCAGCCTTGCGGGCTTGTTTTCGTCTGCGCCGAAAGTGTCTTGGGCTTTTACTGCATATCCATCAACGGTTGAGCGATTGAAAGGTGGAATGTTTAAAGTAGCTATTACATCTTCTGCCAAAACACGATGATAGGCATCCAAAATAGGGATTTCCTCGACGCCTAAGAGTTTAGGCTTAAAATGTTGCAAAACAAGATGTTTTGCTTCATTTAAAGTTAAAAGTTTCCTAAACATTTTCATCAACCGCCATCAACACTATCAAAAAGATACACATAAACAGATTCTCCTTCTTCTAAGCCTTCCAGATTTTCCGGAACAATAACATAACCATTAGCCTTCGTCATAGTCGAGATTATGCCAGAACCTCTAGCACTTATAGGCTCTGCAAAAAACTCTCCATTACGTTGGAACACATGGACGCGCACAAAAGTTTTTCTTCCAAGGACAGTGCTCACTCGCCTCATTATTTGCGCTTTAACCATACGCCTATTCTCATATTGTTTCAGCCTCAACATTTTAAATATCAATGGTCTAGCAAAAACTTCAAACCCAATAATAGCGGCCACCGGATTGCCAGAAAGAATTAATATTGGCTTTCTATTTGCAATAGCGAGGGCTGTAGGCATAGCAGGACGCATAGCAATTCCATGAACTATAACGCCTGGTTTCCCAATTTTGTTAACTGCCTCAGGAACAAGGTCAGAAACGCCAACACTTGTTCCGCCAGTAGTTATAATCACATCAGCTTTTTCAATTCCCATTTTCAATTTTGCGAGGATTTCATTAATATTGTCTCTTGCGATGCCTAAGTCTACAGGTTCAATGCCCAATTCGCAACACAGAGCCGAAAGGATAACTCTGTTAACCTCAAAAACCTGACCTTCTCGTGGTTTTCCACCAACATTTATAAGCTCATTTCCAGTAGCTAAAATGGCAATTCTAGGTTTTTTAAAAACGTTGACTTCAGCAATGCCTAAGGCTGCCATTAATCCCAAATGTTGAGGTCTTAAACGTGTTCCCGCTTCTATGGCAGTCTCGCCTTTTGCAACATCTTCACCTTTTCTTGAAACGTTCTCCCCTGGTGTAACAGATGACCAAACTTCGATTTCGCTGTTAATTCTTTTTGCATTTTCCAGCATTACGACGGCGTTTGCGCCTTTTGGAATGGGATTGCCAGTCCACACTTGTTTTGCTTGTTTCTCGCGTATTTCGTCTTCCTCCGTAATCGGTAGTTTTTTTGGCTTGAACTGCGATGCCTCAATTGTATCTTGGGCTCTTAGAGCGTATCCATCAACTGCTGATCTGTCAAACCTTGGTAAATCCTCTTTTGCAATGATGTCTTCTGCTAGAATGCGGTTTAAAGCTGAATGCAGAGGAACAGTAACCGACTTTAAGCTTTGAATATGTAAAGCATCAAACCATATCTTTAATGCTTCGTCGATTGATGTTAATTTTTGAAATCCTTTAAGCCGCACCAAAATATGCACCCATAAAAAGCATCGCAGAAGGTCATAAAAAACTATCGTAATAACACAGTAATTAGCATTTCATTTCCTTTTGCAACATGTCACGCATTTTTATCGCATCAATGTCTAAAACGGGGCTTTCACTTATAATAACGGGCTTTAACTTGAACTCTGCTATAACTTTTGCAAGCATAGCAAAATCCGGTCCATAATCCGCCTCATCTATTATGTGATGACGTTTTTCACCCTTATCAGTGAATTCAACTTTCGTGAAGTGACAGTGCATGTGTTTAATGATTTCTGTTCCCAAACGCTTTTCAATCTCTTCAACAACCTTGCGAAAGTCATCAATCTCTTTAAAACTTCCTCCATCTCTCGCATGCAAATGTGCCCAATCAATCACTGGTAATGCTCTTTCAACTTTTTCACATAAACTTAAGATCTCATCTAAGCTCCCAAATTGGGAAGATTTGCCCATTGTTTCGGGTCCGATTTTAACGTTCTTGATGCCTAATGCATCTATGGTTTCAGCAACTTCTTTTAAGGCTTTTAGACAACTCTTGAAACTCTCTTTAGGCGTCTTTTTCCCATAGAATCCAAGATGAAAAACAATGACGTAGGCATTCATCCATTCTGCTGCGGTCGCACATGCAATTAATCGTTGTTTACTTGCGTCTATCACTTCTTTTTCGCCGCAGAAATTTATGAAATAGGAACCATGAAGACTGAGGCAAACATCATTTTCTTTAGCTTCTAAACCAAGCTTTTCAGCATCTTCGCGTCTTATTTGAGGTATTGCACCCCAACGAACAGCTTGATATTCAAACGCATCGAGACCCTCTTCTCGCAAAAATCTAGGAACATCTACTAAACTTGCCTTTAACACTTTAAATGTAGGAGGAACACCTGCGGGACCAAATCTGGGATGATCAGCCATTAAAAGTTCCCTTAACGCTTTCTGCGTTTCTTGTATTGATAACCCTTTCGTATATATTCGCCATAAAATAGTACTGCAAAGGCGGAGATCCAAGCAGCAAAGTTTTGAAAGGCCAAATATTTTCCAACATTATCTAAATCAGTCAAAGGTTTAGTTATCGTTCCAATACCCAAAACAAAATCCCTAAAGCTTGGGGCAGCAGATATCAGAGCGCCATTTATGGGAGAGAAGATTTCTCCAATAGGAGCCAAAGCATCCGCAGTGTTTTTTACAAAGCTAAGTAGTGAAGGATTGTTTTGGTAGGCACTTGATATTGTTTGGTAAATTAGTTTGGGATATGCTAGAAGGGAGAATAGGAGGATGAACGTTGCAAAAACTAAGAGTATAGTCAAAGCGCTTTTTATGGTTGCTCTCGCGAAATGTATCTTTTGCCAGAGATATGCAATACCTTTAACTTTTAATAATCCAGACCTTATTTTGCCAAACAATTTCTTTATCGTCTGCTCTTTTCTTTTTTTAGTAATGGGTTCAACTTTTTCTCTTCGTAAATCATAAGGTTTTATGGCGATATGCCTTGTTAAATATGTCCAGCAGAAGAGAAGCGTAATTATAACTGTTATTGGAACTAAATGGAATAGGGGACTAATTGTTATGGTCCAATTGGTTCCTGGCAAATTCCATTGTAAAAGATTCTCTGGTTCTTCTTTAACTCCAATGTTTATCGCGTAAATGATAATAGAGTATTGGATTAGTGCTGCTATGATTAGAAATAGAAGTATCGCAACTACTCCTTTTAATGTTGTCCAGCGAATCATCAGACGTTTTGGGGATTTTTGGGTTGACAAATAGTTCACCGTTAGCATTTATGTCTTATACTATATTTTGTGCACTTGAATAATGCGGTTCTCATTAAAAAATGTGACTGTGAATTGTGCATAAAGATTTCAGCTTTGAATTATCAAGACTCAAACGCTTTATTTTAAAACGTAAGAAACTCTAAAAGCAACACTTGTGTGAGAATATGAGAGATTTTGTTCCCAAACGAGTTTTCTCATTGCTCGATAAGAAGCCACATGAAGAGATTTATGAGATTTGCATAACCTTAAAAGACATTCATGGCGCAGTATCAGACACAGCAAAAGTTCTTTCAGACGCCCATATCAATCTCCGAACATCAATTCTTTTTGATGCAGTGGAAAAAAAAGGTATAGGGTATTGGACTTCTTTTATAGATTTGTCAAAAGCCACTATGACCATTAAAGAAACCGAAGAAAAACTCCGCAAACTTGACGTAGTTCAAAATGTGGAAATTATAAAGCCTCAGCCATTACCTTATGACGTTATACATTTTCCAGTAATGCATTGCGAATCAATAGCAACAATCATGCCTGTTGAACTCTTCGGTAGCCTCTTTGACGAGATTGAAAAGATATTAACTCCATCCGGTTTCGAGGCAGTTTTCTACAATGCTGGAAAGAAAAGTGGCGCCTTCATAACTAGGCTATTTAAACAAAGATATGACTTGGAAGGCGAATCGCTCATATTGGCCTTATCCCAAGCTACTAAAGCCATAGGATGGGGTCAAATAGAAGACTTCAATGTAGATGAAAAAGGAAAGGGAAATGTAAAGGTTCGAATGTGTTTTGAGGCTCTTTTAAGAGGGTTTCGGAAAGAAAAAGTATGTCACTGGACGCGGGGTTTTCTTGCAGGATTTTTAGGTGCTGTCAAAGGAAAATCTTTGGAAGCTGTTGAATTGAAGTGTATGGCTAATGGAGATGAGGCATGTGAATTTGAAATTAAATCTGGTTAGACATTTTAGAATTCATTCAATTATATCACTGCGAAAGTGGAAATTCATGTCCGCATTTAGGACACTTTGCCATGTTGCATTGCACAGAGGATGGACAACTCGAGCAAGCAAATGCTCTGCCATAGGTTATGTCGAAAGTAAAACTACATTTAGGACATTTCACCAAATGCTTAGATTGGGAATTCATTATTCACCGCTTTCCATAAGTCAACCGTTGAGCGAAATTTTAAAAACTTTTCTGAAAAATATTAAATATTATAATTTAGCGCATATGAAAGTTGTTTGCAGAGGACAATTAATCTGGGAATGAAATGCAGAAGATAGAAAAAAAGGAACGATTCGAACTATACAAAGAACGTAATACGCAAGTTTTCTTAAGTAAATTTCTAAGCGGCGAATTAAGCGAGCTTGAGCCAATTTATGACCCCAATGTTGGCTATCGTTATCCTATAGTCGAAGCAATAGTCGAAAAAGAGGCTTCCAGTGCAGAAGCATTCTTGAACAAGCTTTATGATGCAGGCATATTAAAAAGAAAACTTTATGACAAAATCATTTATTGCCCAAAATGTGATTCTGCAAACGTTTCCATCCATTATTGCTGTCCATACTGCAAATCGTTTGAAATTCAAAGAAGTGCTCTAATTGAGCATGTAAAATGCGGTTATATGGATGTTGAAGAACACTTCATGAAAGGAAGCAAGCTTGTATGTCCAAAATGCCATGAAGAACTAAGAAAAATTGATGTTGATTTTAGAAAGGCTGGAATGTGGTGCACTTGCAAGGATTGCAGCAAAAGCTTCGACATTCCAGTTTCTACACACTTTTGCCGAAACTGCCATGAAAACTTTGCTTTTGAAAATGCCATAATTAAGGATGTTTATTCTTACAGCTTAAGAGAAGAGGTAAAAGAAGAAGCTGCTTTGGGCTGGATATTAGTTGCTCCATTACGAGAGTTCCTCACAAAAGAAGGATTTCAGGTTGAAAGCCCAGCCTTTCTTAAAGGCAAATCAGGAGCAAATCATATGTTTGACATTGTTGCCTACAGAGGAGAAATGGTGCAAAAGATAACAGTGATTGATTTGGCGTCTTCAACAGAGAATTCCGTATCTGAACAACCTGTAATTGCTCTTTTTGCCAAAATATTCGATGTCTCGCCAGAACATGCTTATTTAATTGCAATCCCTAAGATAAGTGAGAACGGAAAGAAAATGGCAGAATTATATAATATACAGATAATCGAGGCCAAGAATGAGAAAGAGGCAATAAGGGCATTAAAGGAAAAAATGAAGAAATAAAAAGGGTTTTAGTCACCTGTAAAAACAGCCATGTTACCCCTTTCCGTAACAACCTTTACTATGAATTCTTCTTTTGGTAAGCGTATATCTACTCTGATGTATGTTTTATCTTCACCTGAATTTATGAAAAAATTAGCAGTATAGCGTTGGTGCTGCGTGGAGTTAATTATCCAGATGGCAACTATATGAATTGTCAGTGGACTAGAGTTTTTCAAATCTAAGCGTGTGCCATCAATTATTGCTCTTACACCCAAAAAATCTATTTCTACAGTTGCTTGTGTTGTGTTTAATCCTTCATCAAAGAATTCGATAAGTAAAGTTCCATCGCCTCTAACATAATTCATCCAATTGCCAGTAACTTTTATCGCGTAATTGTTCCACTCATTGCGCATAGGCTGATTTCCTTCAGTGTTGTTGAAGTTTGCATCGCTAAAGCTTGACGCACTCCAATTGTATGCTTTTAGAAACCATCTTTCTGCGTCTTCAGTGATATTATATTTTATTAGTATTTCAATTCCATTGATGTAGTTTAGAGGATATATTGATAAATCTATGAGGATATTGTTGCTGATGCAAAGTCGATAAAAATCAGATGTTGTCACCTTGAACTCAACCCAATCAACTTTAAGCTCAAACTGTGCTTGAGTAGTTTTTACAGCTTGAATTTTCATTTTCCATTTTCCTTCAGAATCTCGGAAATTTGTAGGATTGCTTATTATTGTTTGGTTATGGGTTACATCTTCTACACTAATTGTTGCCATCAAGTATCCATCTCCACTGGATGGATACTGACCTGCTTGATAATTGTAGAGTTGAAAGACTGTAGTCACACTTGTTGTTGTAAATGAAGAATCTATTGTCCATTCAAGCCTTGTCCAGTTTTGTGTGTTTGATGTGCCTGTAAACTCGACTACAGCAGTCTGTGTTAATATTGGCATTTTGCACGAAATTAGCCGTGCATTTTTGACTCTCGCGCTTGTGCTTTCACCCATCCATCTTATTCTATCAGTTTTGCTTCCCTGGGTCAAAGTTTGCTTAGTCATGAAAAAGGCTGACTCATAAGTTGTTGAATCACGATGCTCTACTGATAGCATCTGCCTAGAAATGAATTGTGTTTGAAAATCTAACCCTATTGAATTGGATGTGGAACCAGATTTGTATAAAATTGAGCCAATTATTAGATAATCGCCATCGTCAGCCATGTAAGTATTCGTGACTTTGTCATACCATGTATTGGTGACGGCTGGACTTGACTCAATTTCATCTTCAGCATAATGCACACCGCCAAACTGATCTAGTCTTATAGCAACTATATGTGCATAGCTTATGCCAGCAACTCCAGGAGTGCCCGAGGAACAAAACTGAATTTTAAAATTATGAGGAGCAGCATCAAGAGTTATCTGTCTAATAGCTCCGAAAACGTAGTAATTTGCAGTAGTGCCAGATCCGGGTCTTCCAATAGTATCCGCATGCACAATTGTGTCGTCTTGGATCAATCTAATTTTAGTATCACGGTTTGTTGATGAGCCTCTGTAGTTTGCTGTGGCAATTATGAGATATTCACCGTCAGTAGAAGGTGTGAAAGCTAAATTGACCTTATCTTGCCAGTTTGTCTCATCTGTCGTAGAAAGCTCTTCGCTTTCAGCATATTCAGATAGGATGCTCATGATTATTATTCGAGCATTTCTTATGTAGGCTGTTCCCCCAGCATTATTTGTGCAAAACTGAATTGTGATGACATAGTTTGTGCCTTCATTTAGTGTTAAGCGTTTTAGTCCACAAAAAGGATACCAATCAGTTATATCCTTAACCCTATACAACAATTCCTGATATGTTGTTGAATTCACTGCAAGCCTTGCTTTAGTTTGATAGCTTGTGCTAGAACCTTGGACTTCGGCTGTTGCGATTATAACGAAATCTGCAGTAATTTGCGGCGTGAAACTTATTGCAACTTTATCTTGATATGTAGTGCTTGTTGTTAAAGAGCTTGCTAGGCTTTCTTGATATCTAACTTCATAGTTAGGATAACTTAGAAAATTCATATAAGCGTCATTATTTGAATTTAGGTTTGTGATGCCCCCTGAAACATATTTCGTGAAGCCACTTAGCATATAATTTGAAGGATTAAAAATTAGAGTTTTTTCTTCTCTAAAAGTCTGATAAAAACCATCAAACATTTTCGTATCAGTATACGTGCCGCCCAACAAGCTTCCTGCAATAATTGTGAACTCATTTTGAGCAGTAAACCATGAAGACCGCGTAATGCGTGCAACATCAGCAATTTTTACAGTTTCCTGCATCCTCTCCCAATCTAACTGATTCATTTGGTAACTCCAAAGAACAACATTGCCAACTACAATCACTATCAAAACTAGGCTTAGCATGACGACTATTACATTGCTTACCCCTTGCTTGCTATGCTTAAGGCGCCCTATAATAGCCTCCAACATGAGTCCCCCTGCTTGTAACGATATCTATATAGTATTGACTGCCTGAAATCCAGCTGTATGAAATGTTAAGCCAGCGGTGTGCGCCTATCTCTAAATTGAAGGGCGAATTGAAAGTTTGGGTTGTGTGGTTTATATAGACTGCGGCAACGTGAATTGTAACCTTCCCTATATTGTGAAGATAGA
This sequence comes from uncultured Candidatus Bathyarchaeia archaeon, assembly GCA_964469615.1. Classification (GTDB taxonomy): domain Archaea; phylum Thermoproteota; class Bathyarchaeia; order Bathyarchaeales; family Bathycorpusculaceae; genus CAYXZM01. The sequence goes on from CAYXZM010000034.1 coordinate 32,371, forward strand.
CTTTTATGTTGTTGGTTGAGTTGTCAAACCATAAATCTTCTATCATAACGCGTTCGCTCATGTTCTCCCGCAAATTGTTTGTTATGATGTAGGTTGCTGTTGTAGCAAGTGACATGGCAGCTACAGCCACAATCGTAAGCAAAAGATTGCTTAAAACTGGGGTTATAGCCCGTTTGTCTTTGAGAATTTTCCAAAACAAGTTAGCCATGAATCTTCATCCACCTTACAAGAAAAGTTTTAGCGCAATATAACCGCAAAACATCATTATCACACTATGCTTCAATCCAGCGTTTATTGTTCCCTCTCCCATCTTTCCAGCGACAAGTCCACCAAAGAAGGCTTGAATTGCAGTAATATGAAAGAATAGCCTGCGAGTTTCTTCAGGCGACATCACTCCTGTTCCAAATATGGGTAAGCCTTCGATGCCGACGAAGAATGATTTAAACAATAGTATAATTGTAAACAAGAATACGAAAAAGGCTACATATATTATTGCAATGTAAGGTCTCGTCTGAGTTCGGCGTTCCTTTTCAAGCAAAAGCGTGGTTTGTATAAACTTACCCATAGGGTCAAAAACTCTTTCCACATGCCCCCCAGAGTGGCTGGCTTCAATTACAATGGGCACAGTTCTTTGCACCAAAACAGTGTTGACACGTCTTCCTAAAGCTAAAAGCGCTTCTTCAAAAGTCATACCCCACGAAATTTGTGCAGTCATCTTTCTCAATTCAACTGTCAATGGACCATAATCTCTCTTAGAAACATTTTCTAACGCTTGGGGAAGAGTCATACCTGTTTCTTGGGCTTGAACGATGCTTCGGAAAAGGTCTGGTAAATGCTCGTCTATGGCTTTTCTCCATTTATAATCCATGTAGCTTAAGATAGATGCAGGAGCAATAGCTATAATAATTGCAAAGAAGACAAATTCGTCAAATATTGCTTTTCCCCAAAACTTTAGATAAGCGAAGATTATTATAGCGACAGCTAAGGAAACAGAGGCAATCCATACTATTTTCTTAACTTTTTCCTCTATCTTTGGCATTTCACCACCGTGGTGACGAAGCATCTAAGATTATGAGAAATATTATGGCGCCGATGGGAATCCCTAGATAAGTGAGCATGCTGAGAAGAATGTCGGGACTTAAAATGCCTAAACCACCTCCACCAAGCATCGCCATAACAGCAAGCATTATTACAAGCAGCAAAGGACCAGTTAATAGTAAAGCTACATAGAACTCTGAAAGCATTGATAAAGTGTCTGAAAATTTCTTCAAACTTATCCTTTTTAACTTCATATATTGCTTGGATTTCTCGCGAAGATAAGCAGCTAGATTACTGCCTGAATGCACTGTTGAGATGAAACCTTCAAGCATTTCTCCAAATCTTTCGGATGGAGTTCTTTTTGATTCTTCCTCTAGTGCTGAAATTATGTCCAAACCAAAAAGACTCACATCTCGAACAATGTTTTTGGCTTCATGAGATATTGCCAATGGCACACTTAGGTTTGAGAGTGAGTAAAAAATTTTTTCTGGAGAAACGCCGGCGCTTGTAAGAACTGCCATGTAACCTGTTGTGAATGGTAGTTCATCTTCTAACTCTCTCCTGAGCTTATCAGCACGATAAATTGGGTATGCATAAAAACCGATGATTGAAAATGCAAATGCAAATAATCCTCCTCCAACACCGAAAAGGAGCGCCGGAAAAGGCGAAACATTGAAAGCAAGAATCAACAAAAACGGAGTGAGAACCAATATTGCAAGAGATATCAAAATTGAAGCAAATAAGGTTAGGCTGACGTAAGCTTTGAAACCTACCCTTAACCCAGACTTCTGCAAGGTTTGGCTTAAATCAGAAAAAAGGGGCAACACGCTTTCAGTTCTTTCCCCAATCAGCCGGTAAGCTATTGAATGAGGCTTTTCAAATTCAAGTCTGCGCTTTCCTTGAAACGCTTCTGACCCTTGTTCATGTTTCATATATAACTGCTTAAACATTATTTTAAAATGATTGCAAATTCTTTCAAGTCTTTCCAATATCTTACTGAATTTCATTTCAATCCAACCCTAGCTTTTTGAAAGACACGATTTGGATTGGCATAGTATTCTCGAATCACGTTAGCAACTTCTATGTGGCGTCTAATACCTTTGTGCACCATCCATTCCAAAACAGTCTTCCTTTGCCTCAGTTCATTTCTAATGTCTTCTTCATTAAGGTCAAATTTTTTCATATGTTTCTCCAATATACTGCTGTGACCAGAATAGACAAAAACGTCTCCTTTTGGGTTCCAACGAAAAACATCTTCAGTTAGAATATCATTTTTCTTCTGGTCAAGTTTTAAAAGTTCTGTTGTTAAAGTGGCTCTCCTTGCAGGTTTCTCTTCAATTTCTGTTCTGTTCATGACCATAATGACATTTGTCATTGCTATAAGTGACTTCGGAATATTCATAGGCTCAGATTCCAGACGATTTATCACAGCTTCAACAGATTCTGCATGTATCGTGCTTAAACCAAGATGGCCCGTTGCCATTGCTTGGAATAGTGTGTATGCTTCTTCTCCTCTGACTTCACCTACAATAATGTAGTCAGGTCTCTGTCTAACTGCAGCCTTCAACAAGTCAAATAAGGTTATTGTGCCACTTTTCTTGTCTTCATGACCAAAACCATGCCTAACAACTGAGGGTATCCAGTTTTCATGAGGAAGATTAAGCTCCTGCGTATCTTCTACGCTTACAATTTTCATTTCAGGTTTTATGAACATTGACAAACAGTTTAGCAATGTGGTCTTTCCAGCGGCCACGCCCCCAGCCACAAGGATTGATGCCCTATTTTCTATAATGTACCAGAGGTATGCAGCTATCTCCGAGGAGATTGTGTTAAAGGCTATGAGATCTGAAACCGTTAATGGGTCAACTCTAAAACGTCGAATTGTAAAGGTTGAACCTCTTCTTGTGACTTCACTTCCATAAGTCAGTTGTATGCGGCTCCCGTCTGGAAGCGAAGCGTCTAAAATTGGCGATGCTATCGAAATGTTT
>CAYXZM010000035.1:0-7507 GCA_964469615.1 uncultured Candidatus Bathyarchaeia archaeon
GCATTTGGGCGAGGAAATGAAAGGCGGCAAAATAACAGTAAATGGAAATGTCAGCGGATGGGCCGGCTCAATGATGAAAGGTGGAACAATTGAAATTCACGGAAATGCTAGTGATTATCTGGGTGCTCCCTACCGCGGAAGCAGTGAAGGCATGCGGGGAGGAAAAATAATCGTTTATGGAGATGTTAGAAGCGAAGCAGGAGCCCACATGCGGAAGGGCATGATCAAAATTTATGGAAATGCAGGCCAATTTGTGGGTTTTCGTATGCATAATGGAACAATTTATGTTCAGAAAGACTGTGGAGGGAGGGCAGGTGCGTGCATGATCGACGGCACCATCGTTGTTGGTGGCTGCCTCGAATCTGTTTTGCCAACTTTCACAATAGACAGCATCAAGAAAAAGGCCAAAATTGAAGAAGGCGAAGTGATAGAAACTCCCTTCTACCTTTTCCTAGGAGACCTCACTGAAAACGGGAGGGGCAAACTTTATGTTGCCAAAGAGAAAAATCCCCATCTAAGCTACTATGAAAAGCTTCTCTAAAATTATCGTTAAGGAGAAAACACTTTGGAAAAGGCCTTAAGCATAAATCGCTTGGCATGGAAGCTCCTAGAAAAATTATGCGAGAACTCAAATTTTTATGGAGTAAAAGTTGAAAAAACTAGCTCTGGGGCGACAGTTATTGATGCTGGAATAAAGGCTAAAGGTGGGTTCCAAACAGGAAAAATCATAACTGAAATTTGCATGGGAGGCTGTGCAAAAGCAGAAATAACATATAAGCAATATGGCAGACTGGAGCTTCCATCAATATTTGTTTACTCCGACCATCCAGTCATCGCAACTTTAGGCTCCCAATATGCTGGCTGGCAGATAAAAGAGGGCGATTATTTTGCGATAGGTTCTGGTCCTGGAAGAGCCCTTGCCCAAAAACCCAAGGAAATTTATGAAAAAATTGGATACAAAGATTATTTTGACAAGGCTATAGTGGTTCTTGAAACCGACAAGCATCCGCCAGAAAAACTGATTGAACGTTTAGCAAAGGATTGCCATGTCTCTGAGGAAAATTTAACAGTAATTCTGACACCTACTGTGAGCACAGCAGGTGCGACTCAAGTTTCAGGAAGAATAGTTGAAACAGGAATACACAAGCTGAGCAAGATTGGATTAAATCCAAACGTGATTTCGCATGCTTGGGGAATAGCTCCAATACCACCTATTCATCCAAAATTTGCGCATGCAATGGCACGAACAAACGATGCAATCCTCTATGGCGGAATAGCCTACTACATTGTTGATTGCGACGATGAAGAAGAATTGAAAGGAATCGTGGAAAAAGCGCCTTCGAAAGCCTCTAAAAATTATGGAAAGCCCTTCATAGAAATCTTCAAGGAAGTAAACTACGATTTCTACAAAATTGACCCGAATCTCTTCGCACCAGCCGTTCTAATAGTCAACAATGCAAGAACTGGAAAAATTTTCAGAGCTGGTGAAGTCAACGCTGAAACATTGATGAAGTCTTTAAGTTTCTAATTTAGGCTCTTTTGTTTTAAGCTTTAAAGGCGCACCTTGTTTTATGAAAAATCTGTCCATGAAATCCCTGAAACCTCTGTTCCCTATTAGAGCAGCCATTAAAAGGCTTATTATAACTACTTCGCTGAAGGCTTTTGGTAATATGAAGATTAGGAAAAATTCGCCCAATCCAAACTGCTGAACCCCTATTGTAATTTTGTCTATTCCCAGCAAAAGCGGCATCAGGTATGCGAAGTGAATGTATGTGTAGATGAATTCAGGAATATAAGCCAACAGAGTAGCTGGAGCTGCAAGAATTGATGAATAGGGTCTTCGTCCCAAGCCTATGCCTTTCCCGATTAATCCAGCGGTTAAGCCTGTCAATCCTTTTCCTATCGGTAGACTAAATAAACCCAGCCATGAGCTTGTGCCCATAGGACCGAACATTATTCCAGGCATTATCCCTATTAGAAGTCCCGAGAGAAAGCCTATAATGGGACCTCCATAAAATCCTGCAATGTAAGCAGCTATGAGGGAAAAATCTACGGCTATTATTCCAGGGATAAGGTTTCCCGCGTAGTAGGAGATTGCAAATAGTACGTTTCCAAGCACACCCATCATAAGGGCGAATGAGATTGCTTTGGCGTTCATGTTTTCATCTCGGACTTTCATATGGCTGTTTCTTATTTAAGAGTAACTACTCAAAAAAGAGTATCAAAGCGCTAAAATTTTAAAAGCAAAAATATTGCTTCTGCATATTTTCTACTGGGAAATTTCATTGTCTGAAGCCACAGAGCTCTCTTCCAAAGACATTAAAGCTTGGCTTGAAAAAGAAACAAGCTCAATTTTTAACCCAGTTCATGCAAACGCTCAAGCATTGATTGGTGAAATGCGTAAGGCTTTGAATAGTCTCTCAGATTCAAGTAAAATGCTTCTTGACAATAGCGCAAAGGAAATTGAGAAAAGGAATAAGAAGACTTATGGCAGAGCCAGAGCCTTGAACAAGCTTGCACGCTTGTTTATAGACAGATTTAAACAAATTCAAGTTCCAGAAAAAGTTTCATATGACAGCTTCAACGAGTTTTTTCAAGAAACTCAAAGAGCTTTAATCGTGACTGAAGTTGACATTAAAAATTGGTTTCCAAGAATCTCCCCATTCTTTATTCTTGACAGAAGAAAATTCCTAATTGCTTTCGAAAAGGCGAAGATGACGCTTAAGGAAATGAATGCCTTCTTGACGAAAGAGTACATTAAAACCAAAACTTTGGAAGAAACTTTTCAGCTTATAGATAGGCTACATGCTCTAGAAAACCAGTTAGCTAATCTAAAAGAAGAAGGGGCGAAGGCTGAAGATGAAAAAGCCTCTGTTGAAAAGGAAATTGCTAACTTGCATCAAAAAATGGCTGATTTAAAAAGTAAAGGTGGAATAAGCCAATTAGACCAGATAGACATTGAAATAGAAGACTTAACAAGCGAAGTAAAACATGCACTACGGCACCTTCAAAAACCATTCATAAAACTTCAGTCGCTTAGTCTTCGTGGAGGAGGAAGTGGCTTAACACCAGATGAATTTAACAAGCTTAACCAATATTTGCAAAGCCCTTTAGAAGCATTGGCAACAGAAGCAAATAGTTATCCTTTATTGAAGGAGATTTTGCATAAAACTGAGCGTTTAATGATTGAGGGTAAATTGCAACTGAAGCCTGATAAATTGCGAAAAGCAGAGCAAGCCATACGGAGCATAACCAATAATTCTTTGGAAAATCTTCATAAAAAATGTGTTGATGTGCTAAAGCGAAGAAATCAACTTTCCGTTTCTGCCGAAGTTGCAGAAACTAAAAGTAGATTGCAAAAGCTTAGCGAACATCTTGAGGATTTGGAAAGGAAAAGAAATGTTGCTGAATCAGAGTTAAAAGCGTTAGAGCGAGCCCACAATGAGACATTAGAAAAGATTCATAACAATAAAAGACTTATTGAAAAGGATGTGTTCAACTTTATGGGCAAAAAGATTCACGTTGAATAAGTTGAGGTTTATCTTTTGCAGTCGCCTCTTTCAAGAATCATCAAAAAATCTTTTAGCGTGAAATGCGAAACATTCACACGGTTGGTAGAAAATGCTACAAATCTGCTTTCTAAAGAAAATGGTGATTATGGAAGCTTCAAAATCATTGGAAGACTTGTTGAGCTGAAACCTAAAGGCAAAGCATTGATTGTAGGCGATTTACACGGTGACATTGAAAGCTTAACTCAAATCTTAAAAGAAAGCAATTTTCTACAAAAAATGAAGCAAAGCCCAAATGTAATTCTAATTTTTTTAGGTGATTACGGTGATAGAGGAATCTATTCAAAAGAAGTTTACTACACGGTTTTGATGCTGAAAATACTATTTTCAAAACAAGTGATTCTAATGCGTGGAAATCATGAATTTCCAGAAGACCTTAGGGTTTCACCGCATGATTTGCCTGTGGAATTTCAAGCGAAATTTGGCGAAAAATGGGAAGAAGCCTACAATAAAATTCGCAGTTTATTTGCCCACTTATACAATGCGGTCATAGTTGAAGAACGCTACTTAATAATTCATGGAGGCTTGCCCTACCAAGCCAAATGCATAGAGGATTTGGCGTATGCTCACGAGACGCATCCGAAACAGAGTTTTCTTGAGGAAATGCTTTGGAACGATCCGAATGAGACGGTTAAAGAAGTGTGTTCTTCACCGAGAGGTGCTGGCAAGTTTTTTGGTGAAAAAGTCACAAACGAAGTGCTTAGACGATTTAATGTGCAGATTCTGATTAGGGGGCATGAACGTTGCGAGAACGGCTACAAAATTAATCACAATGGCAAAGTTTTAACATTATTTTCAACAAAAGGAGAGCCTTACTTTAATGCTCATGGTGCATATCTTCGGGTTGGGCTTTCTGATAAATTTGAAAATGCAGAAGAGCTTTTGCCACACATTCACAAATTTTAAAATCATTATCGCTTTCTAATTAGAAAAACCAGTTCGCTACTAAACTCTAATCGCTGAAAACTCCAATTTTTTTCTCGCATAAGCCTATTAAACATAGCCTCATAATGTCTTCGCATGTTTTTTTCTCTTCCACAAAGAGTTTTCACAGGAAAAGAAACCACCACAAACTTTGAGTTAATTGCCTCTAGAACCTTCATGCCAGCTGTCTTTTCAATTTGTTCAAAACAAGGTATCGTGTTCAGAACAAGGGCTAAATCAGCCGTGATTTCTGGCATTTTCTGTGTGACGTCTCTAGCTTCTGCATATCCCTGAACATTGTAGATGGCTAAAAACTGGTTTATGAAGTCTATCATGTCATTGTAAATATCATAAGCATAATATTGTGCATCCGTAGAAAGCGGCATCCAAGGAATTGAAAGCGGGTTGAATCCGCAAGCAACATCCATTATCGAATGCACTGGTGGAAGAAGCGAGAAAATTTTCGAATAGAATTTGTCCAGAATTGCCAAACGTTCCCTTGTTGAATAGTGATAACCCATCATTTTAGTACATAATTTGCGAAAAGCAGATTCGCTCTTTGCTTTTTGGGCTTCTTTTAACGTTTCCAGCCAAATATTATATTTCGGTTTTTTTAGGAAATAGGCTCCGCCAATCTGATGTAGCTTATTCTTAGTGGCTTTAACAGCTGCTTTTAGATTCTGCCCTTTCGAAAGCTTTCGTAAGCCAATGTTTTCTATCAAATCCTCGCAAACATTTCTATATTTTGGGCTTTTCAAAACTGCACTAACTAACTGTTCAATCTGTTTTCTCTCTTCTTTCGCATGGTTTCTTATCATAATGCTTCCTTCGTCATTAACAAGACTGTGAAATACTTTGCTAATCCGCAAATTTAAGCAGTGATTTGTTCTGCATGGAAAAACTTTAAGAACACAATGCAGTAGCATCTTTCTGAGCTTAATGCAAGAAGGTTCATTTTTGAAAATTGGAATAGTAACCCGAAACAGAAACTCTTGGAGTTCAACCCAACTCAAAGAAGCCCTATCTAAGCGTAACATACCACATTTGTGCTTCAGTTTTCCAAGGCTAATAGCGCATATTGGCTATAAACCATATGTAAGCATATGCAACACGAGCCTATTAGAAGACTTGGATGCGTTGCTGATTCGTCCAATTGGGCGAGGGTCATTAGAAGAACTTGTTTTCAGAATGGACATGCTGTATAGGCTTGAGCGTTTAGGCTTGTACATAATTAATCCGCCAGAGGCTATCGAACACTGTGTTGACAAGTATGACATTCTTGCAATTTTAGAGGATAATGGCATACCAGTGCCGCGAACTGTGGTAACCGAAAACGTCAACGAAGCACTGAAAGCATTTAAAGAGTTAGGCGAGGATGTTGTTGTTAAGCCCATTTTCGGCTCAAGAGGCATAGGGTCCACACGCATCACCGATACAGAAGTAGCGTCAACAGCTTTCAGAGCCATAACATTCTATCACGGCGTAATATACCTTCAAGAATTCGTGCATCACGGCTTTTCTGACATCCGCGCTTTTGTTGTTGGCAACAGAATTATTGCGGCGATGAGGCGTATTGCAAATAGCTGGAAGACCAATTACAGTCAAGGAGCCCGCCCAGAATCTATAACACTTGATAAAACGCTTGAAGACATAGCCATTAAATCGGCAAAAGTAATCGAATGCAAAGTTGCTGGCGTGGACATTCTTGAAAGTCCAAGAGGACCATTGATTGTTGAGGTTAACAGTCAGCCTGGATGGAGAGGGCTACAATCTGTTACACAAGCTAACATAGCTGACGAAATTGTTAGCTTCATCTTGTCTGAGTTGAAAAAATAGAGGGGGTAGCAAAAATACGAAGGGTTGAAGTTGTTAAAATTGACGTAGTTACAAAGAAGGCTCGTAGAATAAAAGATTACGTTGCCGAAGAAAGACCGCTCCACATATTTCTAAATAAAACTCATTATGCAACCATTTTCTGCTTGCCACAAAATCTGAAGGAATTGGCTGTAGGTCACTTGCTCTCCGAAGGCATAATTAAATCGATTGGGGAAATCGACAAAATAAACTTCAAAGGTAATACCATATGCCATGTTAAGCTAAAATCAGATATTAACTTAGAAAAGAGGCTAAAAATTTCAAAGCATTTTTGTCGCATTATTCTTTCAGCATGCGGCGGACCCCATCAACCAGCTAAAAAGCTTCCCAAAGTTAAGTCAAATTTGAAAGTTAAAGCTGAAGTCATCCAAAAGTGCGTTAATAACCTAAATTTCATTGCGGAAATTTTCAGAAAAACTGGCGGAGTGCATGCAGCAGCAATCTACAAAAGTGACGGAAGTCTTATAGCTTTTGCTGAGGATGTGGGTCGGCATAATGCTGTTGACAAAGTTATAGGCTCAGGAGCATTCGGCAAAACTGATTGGGGCGAATGCTTTTTGGCTCTAAGTGGAAGATTGACAGGCGACATAGTTTTCAAAGCAGCTAAAATGGGCTTGCAAATTGTTGCGTCTTTAGCCGCTGCTCTAGATTCTGGAATAGAAATCGCTAAGGAAGCTGGCTTGACATTAATTGGATTTGTACGGGGAAAACGTATGAATGTCTATAATTTTCCAGAAAGAATTCTTTCGTAAGGGTCTTCAGCCTTTTTCGGAAATGCTGTTTCCTTTCCATTTTTCATGAGAATATGACGCATGTCTTTTGTAAAAATCCCTAAAAAGCTTGCTTCAACATTGTTTTTGCGAAGTTCTTCTTCAATTCGGTTTTTTGCTTCTGGGCTGATAGCAGCCAATATTGTACCAGTTGAAGACATTGACAATACCTGTTCATCTGAAAGCTTAGACCAGTTTCGCAGCGTCTGCGCTTCTTTGCACATTGGAATTTTTTCGAAGTCTATTTTGAAACCAACTTTTGAAGCTTCAGCCATCTCATTCAAAGCTGCTGTTAACCCTCCTTCAGTCGTGTCATGCATGGCATGAACACCGCCTATTTCTGCAAGCAATAGCGCCTCTCTTACACAG
>CAYXZM010000036.1:0-25444 GCA_964469615.1 uncultured Candidatus Bathyarchaeia archaeon
GGAAAATCAAAGGATTTAGTTCCTGATTCAAAAGAAAAGCTCTATTCAGAAATAAAAACTCTGAAAAATGAAATTGAAGAAAAGTATAACGAAATTAGAAAAAAGATTACGGAAACAACAACCCCCACTTAACAGCATATGGAGGCAAGAGTTCTACTGCTTATAGTGGTATGTTTCCGTGTTTTCTTGTCGGTCTTTGTTCACGCTTAGTCATCAAACTTTCGAGTGCACTGATTAGTTTTGGTCTGGTTTCTGCTGGTTCAATCACTTCGTCTATGTAGCCTTTCTGCGCAGCAATGTAAGGTGAAGCAAATTTTTGGCGGTATTCGCTTACAAGCTCCATACGTTTCTTCTCAAGGTCTTTGGCTTCAGCAATTTCCTTTCGGAAAATTATGTTAATCGCTCCATGCGGACCCATCACGGCGATTTCAGCAGTTGGCCAAGCATAGTTAATGTCTGCGCCTGAATGCTTACTGCCCATAACGTCATAAGCTCCGCCATAATCTTTGCGCAGTATCACTGTGATTTTTGGCACCGTAGCCTCGCAATAGGCGTATAGCAATTTTGAACCATGCTTGATTATGCCACCGTGTTCCTGCTCTAAGCCTGGTAGGAAACCTGGCACATCTACGAATGTGATTATTGGAATGTTGAAGCAGTCGCAGAAGCGTATGAAACGCCCAGCTTTCATGCTGCTGTATATGTCTAATGCACCAGCATAATGTGTTGGTTGGTTGGCAACAATGCCAATGACTTTGCCATTCAGTCTTGCAAAGCCTATTACTATGTTTTGAGCCCAAAGAGGCTGAATTTCGAAGAATTCGCCATTGTCCACTACGCGAGTTATTACCTCTTTTACGTCGTATGGCTTGTCTGGGTCGTCTGGAAGCATATGTGCTAATGCTTCTTCTGTGCGGTTCGGGTCATCAGTTGGCTCTACTGCTGGTGGGTCTTCAAGATAATTACTCGGCAAATAGCTCAATAGCTTTTTAATCAGTTGAATACAATGTTCTTCGTCTTTTGCTATAAAGTGTGCTACGCCGCTTGTTTGCGAGTGCACCATTGCACCGCCAAGCTCCTCAAATGTCACCTCTTGTCCCAACGCCGCTTTAACCACATCTGGGCCTGTGATGAACATGTGGCTTGTTTTGTCCACCATAATTATAAAATCAGTCAAAGCTGGCGAATAAACGGCTCCGCCTGCACATGGACCCATAATAGCGCTTATTTGCGGGACTACACCCGAGCTTATGACATTGCGGAAGAAAATGTCGCCATAACCAGCTAGGCTTGCGACGCCTTCTTGTATGCGTGCACCGCCAGAATCATTTAAACCTATGACTGGCGCACCTGTTTTCAATGCTAAGTCCATGAGTTTGCAGACTTTTTTTGCGAACATCTCGCCGAGTGAACCGCCGAAAACCGTGAAGTCTTGGCTGAAAACATAGACAAGTCTGCCATCAATTGTCCCATAGCCAGTTACCACGCCGTCACCGAGAAATTTTTTGTCTTGTATACCAAACTCTGTGCACTGATGCACCACAAACTTGTCAAGTTCATTAAAGCTTCCAGAATCAAGCAGAAGCTCTATGCGTTCACGGGCTGTTAACTTGCATTTAGCATGCTGCTCATCAATACGCTTTCGTCCACCGCCAAGTTCAGCTTGCTCATTTAACTCGCGTAATCGCTCAATTTTCTCATTGATGGAAGGTTCTTTAATGATTCTCATTGTGTTTTCCTCACATTGAATCAATATATCGCTCCAACCGATATTTAGAATCTATGGAAGTTTTCCGATGAACATAATGACATTTACTATTTCAAATGAATGTTAGTCTCCACTGCAGTTTCTGTAATCGTTATTGTATGGCCTTCACGATGAAGGGCAACCTGAATTTTGAGGCATATTCCAGATAATTTATCATACCAACGTTTCATATTTGCCGTCTTCCAATTGTACTCCAACATCCAACAATCTCTTGACTGTCCAAGAACTTCAATAATCTCGCTTTTGCCAATCTTGTTAATACCATAAAATATGTCTACTGTAGACCCAATTTCAACGTTAGTCTGAATCCAAAACGGACACTTTTTCCCCACATACCTCAAGTCTGAAGAATTAGTTATTTCACGAGTAAACATGTTTACTATCCAGTCTGCTTCGACAAGTGTTATTACAACACTTTCATCAGTTATATTGACACTGTGAGAAACCAAGTGTATGTTAGCAAAATCCACGTTAATCTCAGTAACGTTCCAAGTCATGTATTCTGTTTCATTTTGTGAATCCCAAACAAAAACCTGTTCATAAATCATGTAAACGTTTAGATCTAACCAGGAGGGTTTTGATTCTGTTTTAAGTTGCACAAACAAATATCCAACGAAACTTATGAACACGGCAACAACCAGTATCAACGCAATTAACCATAGTTTCTCTTTCTGCATTCTAGATGCCTTTTTTTTAAATTATTTTACTGATTGCCAGATAAAGGTTTATTCAATAATAATAGAGCAAAAGGCATCCAATAGTTGTTTTCAAGGAGAAAAGTTATATTATATTACTAACTCGTTTTGATTTGAAGCATGAAGATGATATCATGAAGTTTAATTCTATCATTCAGACTATGCTTGAACATAGGTCAATACGTAAGTATAAGGATGAAATGCCATCAGATGAAATAATTAGAACAATTGTACGAGCTGGTCAACAAGCACCTTTTGCATCACAAGCCTACAGCGTGCTACTTTCACGCAAAAGAGAGCAGAACCCCTTCAAAGCACCGTTACTGTTCACTATTTGCGTTGATTACCACAAGTTTGAAAAGATAATGGCTAAGAGAAACTGGAAAATGGTAACAAACGATTTAACATTGCTGTTCTTTGGAATTCAAGACGCTGCTTACATGGCACAAAACATGGTCATAGCCGCCAGAAGCCTTGGACTTGGAAGTTGCTTCCTTGGAAGCGCAATGTTTCGTGCAGAAAAAATCGCAGAAGAATATCACTTGCCAAAACGAGTATTCCCACTTGTGCAGTTGGCAATGGGTTATCCAGCGGAAGATCCGCCGCCGAGACCACGTTACCCAATGGAATTTACACTATTTGAAAATGAATATCCAGACTTGGGTGAAGAATTAATTTTGACGGCTATGAAGCAGATGGATGAAGGCTACTTGGCACAAGAGTATTATCGCAAAATGAATGCAAAAATTCCATTAGAAGTTAAGGACCGTGAAGAAACATTCACCTATGACAATTATAGTTGGACAGAGCATATTTGCCGCAAGTGGGGGCAATGGTATCCAGGACCAAAAGAACTATTGGAGCAGCTGGAAAAACGTGGTTTTCACATTGCCGGAAAATCAAAAAGATAAGTCTATGTCTGCTTTTGTAGCATAGAGACATCACCCACAAAAACATGCTTAACTTTTCCATCTTTAAGTTTAACAGCCAATGAACCATTATCTTTGACATCCAACGCTAAACCCGTAAAGCTTTCATCTTCACTTACAACTTCAACAAAATTGCCCAAAAAAACAGCGTATTTTTTCCATTCATCCAAAATTGGAGCAAGTCCTTCCTTCAAGAATAGTTCATAGAAACTTTCCAGTTTTTCAAGCAAAGCCTTGAACAGAACATCTAAGCTTATTCTTCTGCCAATTTCAGCCATAAGCGAAGTTGCATGCTCCCACAAGGCTTTAGGTAATTTACTTTCTACATCAAAATTAACATTTACACCAACACCAACAATGACAAAATTTACCTTCTCACCCGTGACATTCGCTTCTGAAAGCACACCGCAAACTTTACGCCCATTAACAAGCACATCATTAGGCCACTTGGTTTCCACTTCTAAACCATAAAGTTCACGCAAAACCTCAACAACAGCCAAGCCAGCCACAAAAATCAGTCCAACAGCTTCTGCAGGTTTAATCTTGGGCTTCAAGATAACTGAAAAATACAATCCACCTTCTGGCGAAACCCACAAACGTCCAAGTCTTCCCTTACCTGCAAACTGGCTTTCAGCCAAAACAACAGTTCCTTCATCTGCGCCATAGCTGACCAAATTTTTAGCTAAATCGTTTGTTGATGCAACTTTACATAGGAAAACTATTTTTTTCCCAAAATTTTTAGTGTTTAAGCCTTCTTGCAGTTTATCAACGTTTATTTTTTGCCACCAACTTATCACTAATCTCTAATCACATGATAAGCTGTTAGATAATAAATAATATAGGTGGATGCAGCCAACAAGAAAGTAGCCACAAAACCAAACCAAGCAATGATGAAGCCTGATAAAGCCAAACTTATGGTTTCGCCTATGTGCAAGCCCATCATTAATAGACCTATGTCTATGCCATAAGATTCTTTGTCACAGATTTTTGAGATTATGCCCTCTTGTCCGATTGATGACATGCCTTCTATAAGACCGAAAATGATGACAAGAAAAGCTGCGTATACAGAGCTTAGGAAGCCCAGCAGGGAAAATGTGAAAGTGGTTAATATTCCATTGAATAGTATAAACTTTCTTATTTTCATAGACTTGGAAAAGAATATCGAGGAAAAACCAGCTAACAAAATTTGTATGCCAATAATTAAACCGATGGCTTCTGCATTAAAGCCATTTCTATTCAAAAACAGTGGAATAATGAAACCGCCGCGGAAACCATAGGATAAGCCTATAATGAAAAATAATGCTAAAAATATTTTGAAAACCTTTGTCTTCTTCCTGAAATCCAAGAAGCCCAACGCTTTCTCCACACTGAATTTTGCTTTTCTTTCACCAATAAGAAGAAGTGACAGAAAAACAACAAACACACCGAACAATGCACAGATTAGCATTGTTCCTTCGAAGAGGAACCAAGCAGCGAGAAAGCCCGCCATCAAACTTCCCAATGCATAGCTTACGTAAACAACACTTCTTAATTGAACAAGAATCTTCCAATGTCCATTGCTCTTCTCTAAAAGAAAAGGGCGGTTAACAGCCCATAATGTGCCTTCTTTTGTGCCTTCAGCAACTTTGCCGAACAAGAATTCTAAGGGTGTACGGGCGAAATAATAAATTATGTTTGAAATGAAAGTTAAGACGCCGTTAGATAGGAAAAATAATTTTCTTCCCCAAAAATCAGAAAGCGTAGCGAAAATTAATCGTCCAAACTGCATTATCAGTGGCATAGCTGCAAACACTAATCCTATAACAACAACGTCAACATTTCGCTGTTCCATCATTAAAGGCACAATGATGCCGATGATTCCGCTAACGAATGAGTGGAAAAACTGGGTTAATAGCACAATTCTGATTTGGCTTAGGTATTTCATTGGATGACTCTCTGAAGTTACTCTAAGCTACCGGTTATTTCATCACGAGCTCCAATAAAACGCCTTTAGTGCTTTTCGGGTGAACAAAAGCGATTTTTGCGCCCTCAGCACCCACTTGCGGTTTGTCATCTACAAGCACTACCCCCTTGCGCTTATACTCTTCCAAAGCAGCCTCGATATCTTTAATCTTAACAGCAATGTGGTGAATGCCTTCTCCGCGATTTTCAAGAAACTTTGCAACTGGACTGTCACTGCCAATTGGTTCTAAAAGCTCAATGTGTGCATCGCCACCAGTAGAGAAGAATGCCACCTTAACCTTTCGTTCTTTCAAAACATGAATTCCTTCGAGTTTGAAGCCTAAAACATCTCGGTAAATCCTAACAGCCTCGTCCACATTCTTAACTGCAACACCAATATGCTCTACTCCAATAAACATTCCACTTCTAACTCCTGATAGAACATTTAAAGGCATGTCAAGTGCGTTATAAAAGTTTCTTACGCGCATTATTTCTTCTTGCGAACCACCTTATGTAAAAACAATTTCTAACTAATAACTGCTAGAATGTCACCTTTGTTTACTATAGCACCCTCAAAAACCTTGATCTCCTTAATAATGCCTGCTTTTATTGCATTCACTTCATTTTGCATTTTCATAGCTTCTAAAATGCAGATGCATTCTCCCTTCTCAATTATTTGTCCGACACTCGCCTTAAACGAGACAATTTTTCCAGTAATGGGAGCGACGACAAAGTTTTTTTCTCTAGGCAAGCTTAAAACTGGTTTTCTTGTTAGGGCGGTAGGCTCAAATTTTACTGCATTTCCTTTTAGGATTTTAGGTCGTATCTCTACTTGGAAAAGTTTTTCACCTATTTTAACTTGTAAAGAGCTTGCTTGTGTTCTTTCTACGCTAATTTGGAAGGAATTGCCGTTAACTTCAATTTCGCCTATTTTATTATGCTCTGTCTTCTTCACTTTAACCTTAAATTTTGTTTCATTTACCTCAACTAGAAAGTTATTTTCATTACTTTCTAAAATCTTGATTCTATGCGGTTCTTTGTTCACTAAAACTTCATTAACTGGTAAGGTTATTTTTTAAACCTCCTAGTGGCAGCACACTTCCATAATGAAAGAGCCATAGGCTTTCTACTTGGAATAACTGCTCTAACACTTCTTTTTTCCATTTGACTTGCCAAAACTGCAACCAACGCCGCAACTTCTTCGTCCCTTAAAGCTCGCCTTTGTAGAACTTCTCCAATTCTTTCTTCAACAAAGTTTATGTGAATGTTACCCTTGTGGAAAAATTTATCTTCCATTATTCTTTTATGGAAAGGAATAGTTGTCTCTATTCCCTCTATAACAAACTCTTGGAGGGCTCTCTTCATCCGCGATATAGCTTCATCACGATTTAATCCCAAAACAGCGAGCTTAGCAATTAATGGGTCGTAAAAAACTGATATTAAATACCCATTATATAGGTGGGTGTCAACTCTAACTCCTAGACCTCCAGGTATATGGAGTCTTATGGCTTTTCCTGGAGCAGGCATGAAATCGTTATAGGGGTCCTCAGCGTTGATTCTGCAGTTTATTGCGTGTCCTCTCATGTTTATATTATGCTGGTCATATTCTAATCGTTCACCAGCCGCGATTTTGATTTGTGCTTTCACAATGTCTATACCAGTAATCATTTCTGTTATGATATGCTCAACTTGAAGCCTAGTGTTAAATTCAAGAAAATAGTAATTTTTGTTTTTGTCAACTAAGAACTCAACAGTTCCTGCGTTAACATAATTTACAGCCCTTGCAATTTTGATGGCTGCCGCACCCATGTCCCGCCTCATTTCCTCAGTCATAAACGGAGACGGTGTTTCTTCAATTAGCTTTTGATATCTCCTCTGGATTGAACATTCTCTTTCACCTAAATGGACAACTTTTCCATGCTTGTCAGCCAAAACTTGAAATTCGATATGCCTCACTTTCGGAAGAAACTTCTCCACATAAACCTCTTTATTTCCAAAAGAGGCTTCAGCCTCCGAAGCAGCAAGCCCTAAGGTTCTTCGCATTTCATTTTTATCTGCAGCTATGCGCATGCCTTTTCCTCCTCCGCCAAAAACAGCCTTAACAAGAACTGGATATCCAACATTCTCTGCAATTTCAAGGGCTTCGTCTATGTTTTTGGCGGGTTTTAGGCTTCCGGGAATTATGTGAACTTTGGCTTCGGCAGCTGTTTTGCGGGCTTCTACCTTGTTGCCCATCTTTTCCAAAACTTTGCTTGCTGGTCCGATAAACTCTATTTTATTACCTTCACATGCTTTTGCAAATGCTGGAATTTGGGAAAGAAATCCGTAACCCGGGTGTATGGCTTCGCAACCTGTGCTTTTAGCCACTTCGATTATTTTTTTAATGTTTAGGTAGCTTTGGCTAGGCTCTGCTGTTCCTATATGATAATGTTCATCTGCAAGCTGAACATGTAAAGACTCTACATCCGCATCAGAATAAACAGCTACAGTTTTAACTCCTAATTCCTTGCATGCCCTAATCACTCTAATGGCAATTTCGCCCCGATTTGCAACCAAGATTTTACTGAACATCTCTCTTCCTTTTTCCGATCTAAACTATGACTATGTTAAATAAATGTTCTTATGGCATAAGATTTTTGGAAAAACTATAAAGGTAAGTTACAAAACTATGGATTTCTTTAACTCTGGTGAAAGAAAATGGAGAAGAATATTCATGATATAATCATTGTCGGAGCAGGTTTAGCTGGGTTGAGAGCTGCAGTAGCTGCAGCTGAATATAACGATAAACTTGACATCGCCGTTCTCTCGAAGCATCACCCATTGCGTTCACATTCTGTGTGTGCACAAGGCGGAACAGCTGCGGTCATGCGGGAAAAAGACTCTTTTGATTTGCATGCTTTTGACACCGTGAAGGGCGCAGATTATCTTGCGGACCAAGATGCTGTAGAATTTTTTGTCAGAAGAGCTCCAAAAGAAATAGTTTTAACAGAACATTGGGGTTGTCCATGGAGCCGCACTTCAGACGGCAAAATAGACCAAAGGCCCTTCGGTGGGCACTCATACCCCAGAGCGTGCTTCGCTGCTGATATGACTGGATTTCATGAAATGCACGCAATTTATGGCAAAGCAACATCGTATCCGAATATAAAATTCTATGAAGAATGGTTTGCCACATCGATAATTGTAGAAGATAATAGGGCTATTGGCTTAACAGCAATAGAAATGGTAACTGGCAAAATGGAAGCATTAGCTGCAAAAGCCATTGTAATGGCAACGGGCGGACATGAACGCATATATGAGTTCACAACTTTCTCACACACCACCACCGGCGACGGGATGGCAATGGCTTATCGTGCAGGTGCACCATTAGAGGACATGGAATTTGTGCAATTCCATCCAACAGGACTTGTTCCATCAGGCGTATTGATTACTGAAGGTGCAAGAGGAGAAGGAGGATACTTGCTTAATTCTAAAGGCGAACGTTTCATGAAAAAGTACGCACCAGAAAAGATGGAATTGGCTCCACGTGATGTAGTTTCAAGGGCTGAGCAAACTGAAATTCTTGAGGGACGCGGATTAGAAGGACCTTATGGACCTTACATAGCTTTAGACCTTACACATTTGGGCGAAGAGAAAATTAACGAAAGACTACCGCTAATTCGCGACGTCGCAATAAAACTTGGTGGAGTAGACCCTGTTAAAGAGTACATACCGATACGTCCAGCAGCGCACTACTCAATGGGAGGAATTAAGGCTAATGTTAAAGCTGAAACACCAGTCGCTGGCTTGTATGCTGCAGGCGAATGTTCATGCATCAGTGTGCATGGTGCTAATAGGCTGGGAACAAACTCTACTGCTGAATGCTTGGTTTTTGGGGCAGTGGCTGGCGAAGAAGCTGCTAAATATGCAGCTAAAAGCATGATTCGTGAGATTTCTAAAGATAAGCTTTCAGCTGAGGAAAAAAGAATTTATGATGGGATATTGGGAAGCGAAGGTACTGAGAGAGTGCCCATTATAAGGGATGAAATGCGTCGTGTAATGAATGAGAATGTGTGGATATATCGTAGAGGCGACATGCTTCAATCCGCATTGAAAAAAATAAGCGACCTCAAGCAGCGGTTCAAGAGAATAAAAGTTGAGGACAAAAGTAAAGATTTCAACACTGGTTTTCTTAGCGCTTTGCAGCTTGATTTTATGCTTGACTTAGCGGAAGTTACAATCGTTAGCGCAATTCCTAGAACAGAATCACGTGGTGCACATTCAAGGCTTGATTATCCGAAGCGTGATGACCTAAACTGGCTGAAACACACATTGGCGTATTACACTAAAGATGGTCCAAGACTTGAATACATCCCTGTAACGATAACAAAGTGGTCGCCTGTTGCAAGAACTTATTAGGAGAGTGCAATTATGAGTGTTAAAGTTGAGAAGATTGTTGAATTTAAAATAAGCCGTTTTGACCCGCAAAGCCAAAGACATTATATATCAACTTACAAGGTGCCGATTCGGAAAGGAACAACTTTGCTGGATGCTTTGCTTTATATTAAGGATAATTTGGATGAGACGCTTACGTTTAGACATTCATGTAGAATGGGAATCTGCGGAAGTTGTGCAATTAATGTTAATGGAAAACCAATGCTTGCATGCTACACACAAGTGCTGCATTTAGAGGCTGATTCCCTAACAATTGAGCCTATAGCGAATTTTCCAGTTATAAAGGACTTAGTTGTTGATATACAACCCTTCTTCAATGCACTTAAGAAAATTAAAATGTATCTGATAAAGCCAGAAGATGTGCTGAAGAAGATTGAAGAGTTTTCGCAAATGCCGCAAGACCTTAAAAAATATTGGGATTTCACACTATGCATAAAATGTTCAATATGCTATTCAGCATGTCCAGCTGCAATAGACGACAGATTTCTTGGACCAGCAACCCTGACAGCGAATTACAGGTTTATCACAGATTCCAGAGATGAAGGCTCAAATGAACGGCTTAAGCCTATGGCAGACAATGTATGGCTGTGCACTCAATGCAATTCATGTACACTTTTCTGTCCTAAACTGGTTAATTGTGCAAACGCAATAGTTAACGATCATTCGCTTCTGGTAGAATCTGGAAACATTCCGAGAACTCTCAAAGATGTACTTGAAAGCGTCTACAAATACCACAATCCAATGGGAACACCTCAAAGCAAGAGAATGGATTGGGCTGAAGGGTTAAACGTTAAAACTTTTCCAGAAACGGCAAATGCCAACGTTCTCCTTTTCGTCTGCTGTTCAACAACCTATGATCTTAGAAACAGAGAAATCGCCAGAACCATGGCTTCAATATTCGACAAACTTGGCATCACTTATGCAACTTTGGGCACAGAAGAATGGTGTTGCGGAGATCACATTCTAAGAATGGGTGAAAAGGGACTTTTTGAAGAACTTGCCATGCACAACATTGAAATGTTCAAAAAATTCAAAGCAGAAACAATAGTTACACTTTCACCGCACTGCTACAACACATTTAAGAATGATAAGCCATACACCGATGAAAAACTTAACGTTCAGCATTACACGCAATTCTTAGCAGAAGCAATCAAACAAGGCAAAATAAAACCTTCTAAAGCGTTAAAGAAAAAAGTTGCCTACCATGATCCATGCTTTCTCGGCAAACGCAACGAAGTATATAATGCACCGAGACAGATTTTACAATCTATAAATGGTTTGGAATTAGTAGAAATGAAAAGAAATAGACAAAGTAGCTTTTGCTGTGGCGGGGGTGCAGGAAGAGTCTGGACGGAAGAGGCGCCTTCAGAAAAACGGCCTTGTGTTGACAGGGTTAAAGAAGCTTTAGAGCTCGGTGTTGACATAATAGCTGTAGCTTGTCCATTCTGCATAACTACTTTGGAAGATGCAGTGAAAGTGCTTGACGTGGAGAATAAAATCGTAGTGAGAGACATACTGGAACTTCTGAAAGAAGCAATCTAAGCCTCTCTAAATCACCCTTTTCTTTTTCACTTAGCAGATAGTGAAAAGCTTCAAAATATCCTTCTCTTCGGCAAATTTGGTTTGCCTATGCAGATACATTAATATATTTATTGGACAAATGTTATACTTCTCTCAAAAATGCGCTATGCATGGAGGAAAAAATACTTGTTTGGTTATGCAGGAAGAATTCTTCACATAGACTTAACAACTGGAAAAACTCATGTAGAACCTTTAAACGAGGAATACGCCAAAAAATACATTGGTGGAATAGGCTTAGGCATAAGGCTTTGGCTGGATCACTCTAAAGCTGGGGTTGACCCTTTCAGTCCCGAAAATCCATTGATTCTAACAACCGGACCAATATCTGGCACCGTGTGGCCGTCAGGCGGAAATGGGCATGCTTTTGTTTCCAAATCCCCGCAAAGCTTTGGGGTTGGCGAATCCAAATCGCATGGTTCTTTTGGGACAGAACTGAAGAGGGCTGGATATGACGCTGTAATCTTCAAGGGGAAAGCGGAAAAGCCAGTCTACGTTTGGATTGATGATGATTCAGTTCAACTTTTGGATGCCTCTCACTTGTGGGGTAAATCACCTGCAGAAACAGAGGATATTATAAAGGAAGAGTTAGGCGACTATTACATCCGGGTTGCAGCCATTGGCCCCGCTGGAGAAAAGCTTGCCCGTATAGCCTGCATAATTAACGAGAAAACTCGAGCCGCTGGCAGAACTGGAATGGGTGCTGTTATGGGTTCGAAAAATTTAAAGGCAATTGCCTTGCGTGGAACACATGATGTAACAGTTGCTAAGCCAGACGAATTCATGGAGTATGTTAAAGAGTTTCATGAAAGAATGAAAGGACCAGCAACACAGAAATATCGAACGTTAGGCACTCCAGAAAACGTTCTTGTGCACAATTCTCTGCATTGTATGCCCACAAGAAACTATAACAATGCTACTTTCGAAGGTGCAGAAAAAGTAAGTGGTGAAGCCCTAAACGAGAGGTATGTTGCCAAAATTATTGGTTGCAGTTCATGTGCAATGCGATGTGAGCATATTTGCGTCGTTGATGAGGGGCAATATAAGGGCACTATGACGCGAATGGAGTATGAGCCTTTGTGGGCTTTGGGACCATACTGTGGTATAGATCGTCTTGACGCTATCATAAAGGGAATGGACTTGTCCAATTATTATGGAATTGATGCGATAAGTGCAGGTGCAATTGTTGGATTTGCTATGGACTGTTATGAACGTGGCATATTGACTCAAGAAGATATGGATGGGATTGATGCACGCTTTGGCAACTGTGAAGCATTAGTAAAGCTTATCGAGAAAATGGGCAAACGAGAAGGCATAGGCGACATACTTGCCGAAGGCGTAAAAGTTGCTGCGGAAAAAATTGGCAAGGGTGCAGAAAAACTTGCTCAACACATTAAAGGTGTTGAGATAACTGGCTATGACCTTCGTGCTCTCAAAACAGCCGCATTAGGTTTTGCTGTTTCCTTCAGGGGTGCAGATCATAATAGGCATGGGGCTTATGCTTTTGATGTGAAAGGAAAAGTCAACCGGTTAAAAGCTGAAAAGGGCAGAGGGAAAATGGTTAAGGACATGGAGGACATGTACACGCTCATTGATTCTTTAATTGTATGCAAATTCTCGAGGGGAACATATTACAAGGAGCTTGAGGATATGACTAAACTCTACAATTTAGTAACAGGCGCAAACATTACGGCTGAAGAGATGAAAAGAACTGGTGAAAGAATAAACAATGTGGCAAGACTGTTCAACGTCAGAGAAGGCTTAAGCAGAAAAGATGACAACTTGCCATGGAAAGTTATGAACGAACCAGTTCCAGACGAGGGGCCATCTAAAGGAGCCTACGTAACACAAGAAGAATTAGACTTGCTCCTAGATGATTATTATGAGGCACGTGGATGGACAAGAGAAGGCGTACCAACAATAGCCAAATTGAAAGAACTGGGTATGGACGATTTGATTCAATTAGTTGAGAAGAAGGCGGAGGAATAGACAATGGTGAAGATTCACGAGAGAAAATTCGTTTCCGCAGACCCAGACAAATGCGTAGGCTGTCAAGTATGCGAGTATATTTGCTCTTGGGAGAAGGAGAAGGCATTTAACCCGTTGAAATCAAGAATAAGAGTTGTCCGACTAAATCCTCTAGTAAACATTTCAATCACATGCAGGCTTTGTGAAAACCCGCCTTGTGTTGCAGCATGTCCAAGAGATGCCTTAACACAGTCTGAAGAAACTGGTTTGATAAATGTAGATAAGGACAAGTGCAACGGTTGCGGATGGTGTATTGAAGCATGCGATTATGGAGCTATTATGCTGCATCCAGAGACCAAAGTTGTTTACGTCTGCGATTTATGCAAAGATAAAGGCGAACCACAATGTGTTAAATGGTGTCCGGAAGAAGCCTTAGACTTAGTTACCGCTGACGTTCTGGCGCAGAAAGCAAGATTTACAGCAACCAAGAAACTATTCCAAGAAGTCATGAAAACCAAATAATCATTAATAGCATCCCAATTTTTCCATTTTCTAGACACACATCAACTTCTCATAAACTCTATAAACTCCTCAAGTGTGCGTTTCTCAAGTGTATAATTTGTTTTCCTTTCAATCCCAATTGTTGAATATGACTTTAAACCATAATCATGCCCGGGATAAACCAACACGCTATCATTAAGCATCATCAATTTGTTGAAAAGGCTGTTGTACATTTCTTCTGGGCTTCCACCAGGCAAATCGGGTCTACCACATTCTCCAACAAAAAGCGTATCACCAGTAAGTATCAGCCTGTTATTCACGAGAAGGCATATGCTGTCACGAGTGTGTCCTGGCGTGTGAATGATTTTTATGGGAATTTTGCCAATCATTATTATGTCACCATCATCTACACTAATGTCTTTGTTGATGTTTGATAGCTTGTGAGCAACTATTTTAGCGCCA
This sequence comes from uncultured Candidatus Bathyarchaeia archaeon, assembly GCA_964469615.1. Lineage (GTDB taxonomy): Archaea > Thermoproteota > Bathyarchaeia > Bathyarchaeales > Bathycorpusculaceae > CAYXZM01. The sequence continues at coordinate 14,277 of CAYXZM010000036.1, forward strand.
AAGGCATGTTTAATTTCTTCGTTACCTGCTGTGTGGTCGCTATGACCATGCGTGTTGAGAATGTATTTTAACTGAAACTTTTCCTTTAAAAGTGGCATTATTGCTTCTGCGTTAAAACTCGGATCAACAACTGCCGCTTCGTTCGTTGTTTCGTCAGCAATTATGTAGGAGAAATTGTCGCCATATTGTTTGATTTGTCTAAACAACATTTTGAATCACTCGCGGATGAACTTTGAGGCTGGAAGGTTTTCCACTTTCATGCCTCTTTGCGTCAAGTCGCTCAAATTTGCTACACAGCCTATGCTTGCGTCAATGTTATGATGTGTTGGGTGTGCCCACATGTGCTCTGGCACTAGATTAAATTGTAGCGGAATCTCTGCGTATATGCCATATTTCTCTTTGAGATTTTTTATTAATGTGCCCCTATTGCATGCAAATCGCACTGTTATGTAGCTTTTCACAAGTTGCGAGGCGCCGAAGGCTCCTATGCCATGCCATAAAGCTGCATTTTCTGGCGAAGCTAACATGTATAGAAAGAATTGTGGCGAAGAAGGCGTCTCAACGTAACTGTAATTGACAAGCTTGCTGCCGTCAACTATGAAATGGTCATCAGCTCTTGCAATGCTGATGTCTGCAGGGTCAATTGCATTAGGATAAAGCAGGGTTGTTTCATAATCTACTTTGACGCTTTTCAAAGCCTTTCCATCGAAGTATATTTTTCCTTTTGCTGCACGTTTTGAACCGAAACCTTTTTGTGAATGTGGAATTGTGAGCAGTGTTGTTCGATTTTTTATGCTTCTGCCTACACAATTGTAAACACGCTCCACAGCCTCGTAGTCCCTGTGCACCTCACGCATGATGTAATGTAATAATCCTTCTAGCGGCTCATTCTGCATAACAGCAATTGGCATACGCATTGCATATAAGTTAAGGTTGATTCCGAAAGATTTTGAGAATTTTTCCATAAGCTCATATTTTACTGCATCCACCATATCCATATAGTTGGTGTTGCGCGCAAGTTGATATTTTATTAGTTCTATTTCGTCTTTGCAAATTAATGAGCCTTCGTATTTTTGAGCAAATTTCTGGTCAATCTCTAATTTTTCTGTCGTTACTGAGGCTACAGGAAATGCGCTTTGGCCACTTGCAACGATTGAGTCTTTGAGTGGATTCATAGAATATCTATCGGGTTCAATGTCATCAGTGTTAAGCAGAAAGGGAACAATAAAGCCAATTGGTGGTCTTTTAAGTCGTTCACATATTTCCTCAACATCTCTACTATCAGTTTCATGAAGTCCAGTTGCGTAGAAATGGTTTCCACAAGCCTCCAGTAGCCGAGCTGCAATAATTCCTTGAGCCTCTTCCACAGTTAACTGGGGATTTGAATATTCAACTGAAGTTCTGAGGAAAAAATGCCACCCTCCCATGGTAATGTTAATTTTTTGTCCATTTTTAAAGTAGAAAAGGTTAACATTTCTCTTTTTGCATGCGTCATCTTTTTCCTTAAAGTTTGCAAGTTCGTTGACTAGCACTTCTATGCTTTGCCATGAGCATTTGAGAAAGTCTGTGACTAGTATTTTTGCTAAATTATCAGCAGACAATTAGGCTTCAGCCTCGCTCTAGAGATTCCGCAATGTAAATGCAGTCTTTAATGCTTGTTGGTTTCAAAAACATTCTGGCAACATTGAAACGTTTGCTGATTCCCGATTTGTTGAGAAAATTTTTTATCGTTGACTCCTTTTCTGGAATGCAAAATGTCACATCAAAGCCTTCAATTTCATTTAAAACTGTTCTAATGAGGTTTATGGCGATGTCGTTGCATTCTCGATTGCAAATTAAAGGTCCTATTTCAGCTAAGCCATTGTAAACCTTTGCCATAATATACCCGCGCACTTGCTTATGTTCAGTAGAAAAATAGCACAAGTTATTAGCATTGTGGAAAATTGCTTCCAACAACTTTCTCCTCGATGCGTTCAAGCATGAGCAGTCATAATTAATGATTGTCTGCAAATCCTCTTTTTTCGCCTTTTTAATGTTGCATTCAGCATGGGATTTGAAGGCTTTTCCCTCTAGCACTGTGAATTTGGAGTCATATTTGAAGCTGAGCTTCTCGTAGAAAGGTACGGCATCCATGTAAGAGTATAAGCCCACTGTTTCTGCACCTTTTTCAGTTAAGTAGTTGACAACATGCTTGACCAATTGTGAGGCTGCACCTTTTCTTCGATGTTTTTCTTCTACGATTAGGTTTCCAAACCAGCCTATTCTTCCATAGCTTATTGAGGTTATTATTCCAATTTTTTCAGAGTTCTCAAACAATGTGAAACAGCCTTCTGGCTCCAATTTCATCATAAATTGGAAATCATCTTCCACAAATCCCCAATCCTTTGTGTCAGTAAGGCGAACAGCGAAATTGAAATCTTTATTTGACATTTTCTTCACTGAGAACATGTGCATACGCAAATCCTTAATGGTGTATTACGGAATTTGAGGGCTCCTGTATAAAAAGTCTTATAATTGACATGAATTTTTACTAAACAATTGATGCTCTACTGAAAGATAATAAAATTTGGAACTGAGCTCGGATGAAAATGCAGTTGAATGTTAAGGTTATACGCGAAGCTAAAGTTACAATGCATTCATTTATGGATTATTTTAAGGGTTTCGAGAAAGTTGAAGCTGTTAGACAAATTTTCAGAGAGAAAACAGACGAAGTGCTTCGCAATCTTAAAGTTGAATTCTTTGGAAGACGAGGCTATATGGGCGTCAGCGATGATGATGGGCATCTGCTGATTAGCGCATATTATCTGAATAATGGAGATTTAGTTGACATTTACCTTGACGTTATTCACGAGCTTGTGCATGTCAAGCAGTTTATGGATGGGAAGGCACTTTTCGACGATAATTTCGACTATGTGGATAGACCAACAGAGATAGAAGCCTACCGCATAGCTGTTGAAGAAGCAAGGCGTCTGGGATTAAGCGATAAAAGGATATTGCAGTATTTAAAAACAGAATGGATGAGTGAAGAAGAATTGAAACGCTTAGCCAAAACCCTTAATGTTGAATATAGCTGTGGCACAGAAAAAAGCAAGAGACGAAGATTTTAATTTAGTAACCTAACCAATGTTTCCGTGGTCTTTTTTGCAAAATCTGCAAGTTTAGGCGTCAGGCCTTCACCAAAATCAGTTTTTTCTGGTTCTATTAGCAGTAAAGAGATTTTCGCCTTTGTCATTTTGACAAGATATTCACAAAAGATGCGCAAAGGAAGCATATGTGTAGTGAAAGCAGGAAAATTTGCCAGTTCTTCTAGTTTTACAAGTTTTGCTTCGCTCGGGTTCAATCCTAAAATTGCAGCGTCTATTAGAAGGATATGTGTTGGACTGAAGTCTATTATTTGCTGTAAATAGCTTTCTGGAACGGTTTCACATTCAATCAACAAAACCTTATCAGAAACTTTTCCATGCAAATCCTGAACTATTTTTACGCCAACAAAGTCGTCCATGCGAATAGGATTTCCAATGCCCGCAATGGCGATTTTTTCTGCGTCAGAAAGCCATTTTTTCAATTCTTTTTCAATCACACGTGAACCGCCAATAAAAATAGGATAGTGAAAAGGTTTACCGCTGCACAGTCTTAATTAGTTTATTTTCGCTGTCATAAATGCTCACTGTAAGTGGCATTTGTCCAACAGCAAAATGTGTTGCACATGCAAAACATGGGTCATAAGCTCTAAACGCCATCTCAACCATATTTAATAAGCCTTGGTCAACTTTGTCGCCGTGAATCAAGCCTTTTGCTGCATCGCGAACAGACATGCAAATTGCTGGGTAATTATTAGTCGTTGCAACAATCATATTCACATCTTTAACTAATGCATCCTTATCCAACACGTAATGATGAATCAAAGTTCCCCGAGCAGCTTCTACTATACCAACACCTTCGCTTGGCTCACCCGGTGTGGCTCGTACATCCTTGCTTGTAATTTCTGGGTCTCTCGCTAATTCTAATGCTCTTTCAGCTGCATATTGTAGCTCAATCAGTCTTGCCCAGTGAAAAGCCAATGTGCTGTGCACTGGTTTTCCACCCAGAGTCTTGTACATAAGCTCATATTCAGCTTGAGCAAGCGGAGTAGCCATGCCTTCTGAAGCGTTAAGCCTGCCTAACGGACCTACACGGTATATGCCGCTGTCTGCGCCATCTACCAAGCCTTTCCAGCCAATTTTCTTCAAGTATGGCATTTTTGAGTAAGACCATTCTTCCACGTGCTCTGCAACGTGGTTCAAATACTCTTGAGGCTCAAACTTCAGAAACTCTTTTGCCTTCTGATCAACCACCCGCACTTTGCCATCATAGAAATTAACTTTGTTGTTTTTGTCAACCAAACCCATATAATAAGTCTTCAGCGTGTAGCTTTGACTCTTAATCAAATCCACATATTTAGTGTTACCTAAAACAATGTCATGAAATAGTTTAAGCGAAAACTGTGCAAACTTCACTGTAGATTCAGCCATTCGCTCGATTTCAGCTCTGTTTTCTTTGCTTAATGGTTTTGACACACCACCTGGCAAACCGCAAACTGGATGCGTTGCCTTGCCACCGATAAGCTCAGTCATTTTTTGTCCATAAGCACGATGCTTAATAACTTCCTTGCCAACATCCAAACCAGCCTTTTCAATAACACCCAAAATATTCCGCTTTTCTGGTGGAGCATCTGGACCAACAACGAAGTCTGGACCGCCAAGATAGTAAAAGTGGAGTATATGGTCATAAATGAAGTACGCAGCATACATAAGCTCTCGAAGCTTCTTTGCAGCAGGTGGAGGCTCAACATTGAATGCAGCATCTAAAGCCTTTGCTGAGGCGAAATGATGTGCGACGGGGCAGACCCCGCAAATTCTCGTTGTTAGAATGGGCATAAGCTCTGCCCTTCTTCCAACACAGAACTGCTCAAATCCCCTTAGCTCAGGAATTTTTAAGTAAGCATTTTCCACTTCTCCAGTATTGTTAAGAAATATCGAAATGTTTCCATGGCCTTCCAGTCTTGTTATTGGGTTTATTTGTATTTCCTTCATTATTTCATCACTTTCCTCCTAAGAATAGAAGCTGGCAATGAATACATGTAAAATGTTCCGATTGGATCTTTAATTTGACTTAACAATTTTTCTACATCCTCATCAGAGTATTTCTCCTTCTCATCTTCTAACCCTAGAATAGAAGCTAAAGCGCTAATCATTGCTGCACCCTGTTCTGGAACATTTGGGCATGGTCCACCGCAACCAGTACACGGCATGTCAACAGTCAAGCATTGGGCGCCACATCCGCTGCGTGTTGCTGGTCCCATACAAATTATTCCCTGCTCTAACAAGCATTTTTCTGGCTCTGGAACTTTTTCATGAACACGGTATATTTTGGAGATTTTCTTATTCTCCTTCTTTCTTGGGCATTCATCGCATACAGACTTTAAGGGTGCAAGCACTGAACCTTTTGGCGGTAGCGTATTTTTTGCTATAGCGTCTATAGCATTCACTATCAGTTTAACCGGTGGCGGACAACCAGGCAAATAATAGTCCACATCAACCGTTTGGTCTAGTGTCCTTACAGTATCATAAAATTCTGGAAGCTCTAAAGTGCCTTCTTTGACTTTTGTTTCGGTTTGTGGAACAACTCCATTTGGATTTGAGATGGATTTGCTTTCCAAGTAGACTTTGGTGAAAATTTCCTTGCGATTATGGAGATTTGCCAATCCTGGTATACATCCTTCTTGAGCGCAGGAACCAAAAGCAACCAGTGTTTTGGATTTTTGTCTTAGAAGCTTGGCCATGTGCTCTTGTTCGCTGTTTCTAATTGAACCGTTAAAGAAGCAGATGTCAATGTACTTATCTGGCATGGCTTCAACATCTTTGTATTTTATGTCCATGGCTACGGGCCAGAAGACAATGTCTGCAATTTGTATGACATCCAGTATTTTCTCGTTTATATCTAAAACCGCTATTTCACAGCCGCCACAGCTTGCAGCCCAATAGAATGCTAGTTTCAATTTATCCTTAACCATTTAATTTTCACTCTCCACAACTTTTTTCAATATTTTTGAAACATCAACTCTAAGCTCGTTAAATGCGAGCTCTTCTGGTGACATTCCCATTGCTAAACCGAGTAATTGTGGATAATGTAGTATGGGGATGCCATAGGTTTCGTTGAACATTTTTTCAATGCGTAATTCGTTTGTATCATACATGATGTGGCAGAATGGACAAATTGTTATCATGGCTTCTGCATCAACCATTTTTATATGATTAAGCTTGTCTCTAGCTAATTGTAATGCAACCTTGTCACTTACACCAACGCTTGGTGCACCACAACATTCAGTTTCATCCATGTAATCTAAGCATGTGGCACCAGTTGCTTCAATAAGCGTCTTAAGTGTCTTAGGGTCTTCTGGGTCATCAAATCCTATGTACTCCTTAGGTCTTAGAATGTGGCAGCCATTGTGCTCTGCAACTTTAAGCATTGTAAGCGGCTTAACAACAGAATTCTTTATTCTCTCCAAGCCCACATCCTCAATTAACACTTGCATAAGATGTTTTGCATTGATTGTTCCCTTAAACTCCAGTCCAGCCTCTTTCAAATGTTTGTTAATTTCCTCTCTTAGCATCTTGTCTTCCTTCAAAATCTTATTAACTTTCTTTAAGGTGCCAGCACAGCCTGGGCATAAGGCTATTATGTTTAAGCCTTTTTGTTCGGCTAATGCAAGGTTTCTGGCTGCAAGTATAAGCATCATTTCGTGGCTGACTGGGTCAAGTGGAAGCCCGCAGCAGTTGAATTCTGGCATTTCAACAAGTTCTACACCTAATTTTTGAAGCATTTTGCGTGCTGATATTTCATAAGCAGACACACGATAGGGAATTGCACAGCCAAGAAACATCAAATACTTGTTTTTGTTTCCACTCATTTCTTCTCACCCGAGTTTTCGAGAAATTTGAGAAAACCTACACATTCAAGAGATTTCCTTATGCTCTCCGAATTGCCCTTTGGTAAAGGTGGAAGCCCTGATGTTTCCCTCTTTTTTATTCTCAATTCGGGAATTTTGTAAGCGTAACCAGATTCAAGGATGCTTGCCGCTTGCTCCTTGAATACTTGCGGAATATAACCTTTCTCAGCAGCCAAATTTCTTAAAACACGTATGACACTTGCAACTTCAACATCTTGTGGGCAACGGTCTGTACAAGTGAAACATGCAGCACACAACCACAATGTATCGCTGCCTAATACTCGTTCTCTTAAGCCTAACTGTGCCATGCGGATTATTTGCCTCGGTCTATAAGTTTCACTGAATCTTGCAACTGGGCAGTCTGATGTGCATGTTCCACACTGAAAACAGCGCATCAACTTTTCTCCTCCATGCATCTTTGCGATTTCATACTTGAATTTAGGATCCAGTTCAGAAGCTTTAATCCGCTTCTCTTCAGTTTCGGACACTAACTTTTAACCTCCAAATTTTTAAGTGGACTCGGACCAAGCTTTTTTATCTGTTCCACCATGTCCCGTACAATTGCTGCAAATTTGTCACCTTCACTGGCTGAGACCCATTCCAGCCGCAAGCGTTCGGGCTCAATTCCAAAGTCTTCTAAGACTCTTTTTAGAAGAGTTACTCTTCTTAAGGCTTTAAAGTTCCCGCTAATATAATGGCAGTCTGATGGCAAGTGACATCCAGCCACAAGCACACCATCTGCGCCATCCTTGAAAGCTTCAAGAATAAACGTGGGGTCTATTCTGCCACTGCACATTACACGGATAATGCGTATGTTAGGTGGATATTGAATTCGGCTAACTCCAGCCAAATCTGCACCTGCATAGGAGCACCAGTTGCATAGAAAACCAATTATTTTTGGTTCAAACCCGTTTTTTTCGCTCATGCAGTTACCTCCTCTACAAGTGCAGCTTTAACCTGTGCAAGTATCTCTTCTGTTGTGAAGTGACCCATAGTGATTGCTTTTGTGGGGCATGCTGTGCCGCAGGCTCCACAGCCTTTGCATAAGGCTTCAATTACATGTGCGGTAATTTTGCCGTCCTTATCTTTCATTTCGATGGCACCGTACGGGCATAGATATTCACAAATCCTACAACCGCTACATAAATCTTCGTTTACATTTGCTATAATTCCTTCCATCTCAAGTGTGGATTTTGAAAGTATTGTGGTTGCTCTTGCAGCTGTAGCACAAGCTTGTGCTATGCTTTCATCGATATATTTTGGTGAGTGCGCCATTCCACAGAGAAAAACGCCGTCAGTTGCAAAGTCTACTGGTCTAAGCTTCATGTGTGCTTCCAAAAAGAAGCCGTCTTTTGTTAATGGAACCTTAAGCATTTCTGCTACATGCTTATTGTCTGGGTTTGGAATTGTTGCTGCACTTAAAACCAGTAAGTTTGGTTCAATTTCAACTTCTTCCTTTATTACTGGTTCCCAGAATGTTACTTTGAGCTTTCCATTTTCATTTGTTACTTTTGGTTTTCTTTCATCTTCATAATTTATGAAGAGCACTCCTTTAATTGCGGCTTCGCGGTAATAGTCTTCTTTGAAGCCGTAAGCTCGCATGTCCTTGTATAGGACGTAAATTTCTGTTTGTGGACTTATCTCCTTAATTTTCAATGCATTCTTGATTGCTTGTCCGCAGCAGATTCTTGAACAATTGGGTCTTTCTTCATTTCTCGCTCCTACACACTGAATCATGACGACATTTTTTGCCTTAAATTGTCCATTTGCAATTGTTTGTTCCAACTCATGCTGCGTCATAACTCGTTGGTCTTTGCCGTAAAGGTATTCTGTGGGCTTGTATTCCACTGCGCCTGTTGCCACTATAACTATTCCATGTTCAATTTCTTTCTTTTCGCCATTCTGCAGTTTAATGTGAGATTTGAAGTTGCCAACAAAACCGTTCACATCAGCAACTTCTACTCCTAAATAAACGTGGATTTTTTCATTTTCCTTCACAGCATTAGTGAGAGTATTCAATTTTTCCTTAGGGTCTTCACCCCCCAGCAAATAGTGAAGCGTACGCAAGTGTCCACCTAACTCTTTTTCTCTTTCAACCAAATGCACCTCAAACCCTTGCTTTGCAAGCTCCAGTGCTGCAGTCATGCCTGAAACTCCGCCGCCGATGATTAAGCCTGTTGGTGTAACATTTATCAGTGGTTTCTTCAATGGTTTGAGAAGCTTAGCTTTTGCAACAATTGAACGCACAAGGTCTTTTGCTTTTTCCGTTGCTTCTTTAGGTTCATGCATGTGCACCCAGCTGCATTGGTCTCTTATGTTTGTCATTTCAAATAAGTATGGGTTTAATCCAGCCTCTTGCACTGTCTCTCTGAATAGTGGTTCATGAGTTCGTGGGGTGCATGAAGCTACAATTACACGGTTTAGCTTGTTTTCTTGGATTTTTTCTTTAATGAGTTTCTGTGTATCTTGTGAGCATGTGTAAACATTTGCCTCTGCATAAACCACGTTTGGCAATGTTTTGGCATACTCTACTACTTCAGGTACGTTTACAACTCCGCCTATGTTGATGCCGCAGTGACAGACAAAAACGCCTATTCGCGGTTCTTCTTGGCTAACATCTCTTTCTTGTGGATACTCCTTTGAAGTTACTTGTGTTCCGCGTTCTGAGGCGATTACACTCATGGCTTTTGCTGCAGCGCCGCTTGCTTGCGCAACGCTTTCAGGGATGTCTTTTGGCGCAGAAAATGCGCCGCAGACGAATATGCCTTTTTTTGATGTTTCCATTGGTGAGAAGGTGTCTGTTTCGCAAAACTTGTATTTGTTAAGCTTTATTCCTAATGTTTTCGCCAAGTTTTCAACATTTTTTGGTGGCTGCATTCCAATTGATAAAACAACCATGTCAAATTCTTCTGTTTTAGGAGTTTCATCTTCTACGTAATGGACAAAAAGGTTACCAGTTTTTGGGTCTTCTGTTACACCCGCAACTCTTGATCTTATAAATCTTATGCCCCACTCCTCTTTTGAACGGTTATAATAAGCATCAAATTCTTTTCCATAAGCTCTCATGTCCATATAAAAGATTGTGCAATCAAGCTTCGAAGGCGTATGTTCTTTGGCTATTACGGCTTCTTTCATGCCATACATGCAGCATGCTGCAGAACAGTAATTGTTTCCAAGCTGGAAGTCACGTGAACCGACACATTGTATGAAGGCTATTTTCTTTGGAATTTCCCCATCTGAAGTTCTCAACACTAATCCGCCATAAGGTCCAGAAGCACTTAATATGCGCTCAAATTCTATACTTGTCACTACGTTTTGGTATCGTCCATAACCATATTCGCTTTTCAATCTAGCGTCAAAAGTTTCGAATCCGGGTGCAAGAATTATTGAGCCTACTTTTAATGTGGCTTCGCTATCTTTCTGGTCATAGTCGATTGCTTTTGCTTTGCATATTTCATAGCACGTGCCGCATCCAATGCATCTTTCACGGGCAATCATATACTTTAGCGGAACTGCTTGTGGATATTCCACGTAAATTGCGCTTCTGTTGCTTAATGCTTCGTTGTATGTGTCTATGGCTTCTATTGGGCATTTTTGTGCGCATATGCCGCATCCGTTGCATTTGTCTTCGATTATGTAACGACTGCGTTTTCGAAGTTTGACTTCGAAATTTCCAACTTCACCGTTTAATCCTGTTATCTCGGCATTCGTTAAAATCGTAATGTTCGGATGTCTACCAGTTGCTACAAGTTTAGGCGAAAGAATACACATTGAGCAATCATTTGTCGGAAATGTCTTATCCAGCTGAGCCATTACTCCACCAATACTTGAGCCTTGGTCTATCAAATACACTTTGAAGCCAGAATCAGCAAGGTCTAAGGACGCTTGTATGCCTGCTACTCCTCCACCAACTACGAGAACTGCTCCAACTTTCTGGTTTGCCATTTACTTAACCTCCAAGGCTTTGTAAAACGGAGTTTGCCCCTCGACATGATCTACTGTTAGCATGTTCTTTCTACGCATGTTAACAATGTGCTTAAGCACAAGTGCGGGTCGCAGTTCAACCTTTTCGGCTAAGGCTTTTACTGAGAGAGGTTTAGCCTTTGTTAAAACGTGAATTTTATGTCGAATAAACTCTGCTTCCACAATTTCATCCAATATTTTGTCAAATTCTTCCAAT
>CAYXZM010000037.1:0-72578 GCA_964469615.1 uncultured Candidatus Bathyarchaeia archaeon
GGATAATTAAGCAGAATCTGCAAGGTTAACTCGTTAGGCGTGTCTGTTACAATTTCAGTGCCTACCAAGTATCGCCTAGCAAAATCTTTCAAAGCATTCCGCTGGAGCGAAGAGAGCTGTTCTTGGTCTTGCGCTTTCACATGTATCATATTATACCCAACCAAGTATGCGGAGACTGCCTTCCTTATTATTACGCCCGATTCATCTTTTTTGGATACCTTTATGATTGCTTCTTCTTTCTTTTCTTGCTTTGCCAATTCGGAAGGTGCTAATGATAGCGAGCCGTCTCCTTCTTCATGGAGAATTAGGACGCTCCCTTTTCGCAGTTGATTGCGCGTCACCCATTTTTTTGGCAGTGAAATTATGTAAGTTGATCCACCGGTTATCTGCAGTTTTCTGGCTTCCCCTTCTATTGTTTTAGAAATGTCTCCCATTTCATTAACCTATTTACCAGCATCACAAATCTATTGATAAACGTTTCTACTATATAGACTCAATATATTATTGGGAGAACATATATAACCGTCGATAACATTTTGCTACATAAAAAGATGAGTATGAAAAGGAGATGTATAAAAAGTGAACTACAAAATAGTTGCTATCGCGGAAGCAGTAATCCTCATTGCAGTCACAGTAGGTTTCGCAGTCTATAGCATGTATTCCACCGATCAGCCAATCAGACTAAGTGGTGCAGGTGCGACGTTCCCAGCTCCACTAATCCAAAAATGGAGTGCAGAATTCAAAGACATGACAGGAGTGCAGATCAACTATGAAGGAATAGGCAGTGGAGGCGGAGTGAAGCAATTCACCGAAAAAACAGTTGACTTCGGCGCAAGTGATCCACCAATGAAAGATTCAGAGTTTTCCGCAGCACCTGAAACATTGCATGTCCCTATTACAGTTGGAGGGGTTGTGCCTATTTACAACATTCAAGGAATATCGAAGGGACTAAACTTTTCAGGGCAAGTGCTCGCAGACATATTTCGCTTGAATATCACTAAATGGAGCGACCCGAGAATAACAACTATTAATCCAGGTGTAACATTGCCAGATGCCGCAATAATTGTTTGCCATAGATCAGACTCCAGCGGAACGACCAAAGTCTTCACAAGCTTCCTCTCAGACGAAAGCGCAACATGGAAAGCCATGTATGGAGCAGCCAACGTAATCAACTGGCCTTCACAAACTATCGGCGGGAAAGGCAATCCAGGCGTAGCAGCCGCAGTACAGCAAAACCCGAATTCAATAGGCTACGTAGAGCTTTCCTATGCTTTGGAGAGTAATATTTCCTACGGAAAAGTGCAGAACGCAGCAGGCAATTTCGTTGAACCCACATTAGAAACATTGTCTGCTGCTGCATCCGCCGTATCGTTGATTCTTCCCCCAGGAGACGCAAGTTGGGCATCAGTAGGAAGCTATTTCAACCTTCACAATGTAGAAGGAGCTGACAACGCGTACCCGATCGCCAGTTTTTCCTACATATTGGTCTATAAAGAACTCAATGTCAGGCCTGGAATGACGTTGGAAAAAGCTAAGGCTTTGACTTGGTTCTTATGGTGGGCAATTCATGACGGGCAACACTATGCTTCTAGACTTTCATATGTTTCTTTGCCTCAGGCAGTTGTAACGCATAATGAAGCTACGCTACGAATGATAACTTTCAATGGTCAACAAGTCAACGATTGGACATAGAGAGAAGACAATGAGCCAACACAAGAAATCCCAAAATTTTCTTTCAAAACTTAAAACTAATCTTAAAAAGAGGTTTTCAGGAGATTCAGTTTTCAGAACAATCGTTGCGTTGATTGCATGTAACATTTTCATAATTCTCGGATTAATAATCTTCAAAATAACTCAAGGTTCATGGCTGTCAATTCAAACCTACGGTATAAACTTCATATGGGGAACAACATGGCAGCCATTTCCTTCAAACACAAACACTCCACCTATTTTTGGTGCTTTACCACTTATCTGGGGAACTTTAATTACTTCAGCAATCGCCTTGTTATTAGGCGTCCCAATTAGCCTTGGCATAGCTCTAGCCCTTTCCGAGTTTGCGCCAAAGAATTTTAACTATGTGATCTCGTTTTTCGTAGAACTACTTGCGGCAATACCTAGCGTGATATATGGGTTATGGGGAATCTTCGTTCTGATTCCCTTTCTTCAAAATAACGTATATCCACATCTGCAAGCAGCGTTGGGTTTTCTACCGCTCTTCCAAGGTACAATACGTGGTTCCTCGGTGCTAACTGGAGGCATTGTTCTTGCGATAATGATTATTCCAACTGTGTCTGCCATATCAAGAGATGTTTTTGCCGCTGTTCCGAACAGTCAAAGAGAGGCAATAATTGCATTAGGAGCTACTAGGTGGGAAAAGGCGAGAATTGTCATGCGTTATGGACGCTCTGGTGTGGTAGGAGCGATAATGCTTGGATTAGGTAGAGCGGTTGGAGAAACAATGGCTATCACAATGGTCATTGGAAACTCGTTTAATATGTTTACGTCTCTTTTTGAACCTGGTTCTACATTAGCTTCGATTGTGGCAAACGAGTTCACTGAAGCCAGTTCTCCTCCAGTCTACATTTCTGCATTGATGGAAGTTGGACTAATACTCTTTGCTCTTGCAATAGTGATAAATGCCTCAGCAAGGCTGATAATTTGGCGTTCAACACGGAAAATTAAGGAAGTGGAGATGTTTTGAGTTGAGAAGTTACAGCTTCAGAAAATTGGAAGATAGGATAATGACCTCTCTGGCTTATGCAGCTCTTATCATTGCGTTGATCCCGCTTGCCAGTATCCTTATTGAAACAGTTGGCAGAGGATTGTCAGCAATAAGTTTCAGCCTTCTCTTTGAGGAGATTCCTCCATTGGGTCAGCCTGGCGGAGGAATAGGCCCAGCCATCCAAGGAACATTAATTGTAGTGTCATTGGCGTCAATTATGGGAATCCCAATCGGTGTTTTCTCAGGAATATACTTGGCAGAATTTCGGCAATCCCAACTTGCTTCGGCAGCGAGGTTTCTAAACGACGTTCTGACAAACGTGCCCTCGATAGTCCTAGGAATCTTTGGTTGGACATTGATAGTTGTTGTAATAGGCTGGTCCGTCATCGCAGGCGCCATAGCATTAACAATTATGATGATTCCAATAGTCACAAGAACCACAGAAGAGGCAATAAAGCTCGTGCCTATGACTATTAGAGAGGCCGCAATCGCACTTGGCGTGCCACAATGGAAAACAACTCTGACAGTAGTTCTAAGTAGCGCAAAAAAGGGCATTGCCACAGGTATTCTCCTTGCAGTCGCAAGAATATCAGGCGAGACCGCTCCTTTACTCCTAACAATACTTGGCAGCAGATTCTGGTTCAGCGGGTTTACCCAACCCACCGCGGCACTGCCCTTGGCGATATTCAATTTTTCCCAGTCACCCTTCAGAACTGTCGATTTACCTCGAGCATGGGGTGCATCTCTGATCCTTATTTTCATTGTACTCGCTATCAACATAATTGTAAGATACGCCACCAGAGAAAAATACGGATAGGCTTATGCATGAGCTACAAAATTGAAATTCAAAACCTAAGTGCGTGGTTCGGAAGCAAACAGGTATTGCAAGAAATCACAATGAAAATAAAGGAAAACGTAGTAACCGCCATAATAGGTCCTTCCGGGTGTGGCAAAACTACACTTATAAGATGCCTTAACAGAATGCATGAGCTGACGCCAAAAACGAAGGTCACAGGAAAAGTTTTGCTAGATGGAGAAGATATCTACGGCGAAAACGTTGATCCTGTGACTGTTAGAAGGAAAATAGGCATGGTTTTCCAGAAACCAAATCCATTTCCAATGATGTCAATCTATGATAATGCTGCAGCTGGGTTAAAGCTTAATGGTGTTAATGACAAAAAAAGGTTAGATGAGATAGTTGAGAAGAGTCTAAGATCTGCTCACTTGTGGGATGAAGTTAAATTGGAATTAGGAAAATCAGGTGCAAGTCTTTCTGGAGGACAACAACAAAGGCTGTGCATCGCTAGAGCGTTAGCAATTGAGCCAGAAGTGATTTTAATGGACGAGCCAACGTCGGCTCTAGACCCTACAGCTGCAGCGAAAATAGAGCAACTTATACGAATCTTGGCTGAGGACTATACAGTGGTCATCGTCACTCATAACATGCAGCAAGCCGCAAGGGTTTCAGATTTTACTGCCTTTCTTTATCTAGGAAAGCTTGTAGAATATGGATCAACCAAGGATATTTTTGAGAACCCGAAGAGTGAATTGACGGAGAAATATATAACAGGAGAATTCGGCTAGGTGAGAAAAACGATGAGCAGAATAATAGACGTTGGTTTGGAGGAACTTTCAGTAATGCTTTGCAGAATGGGAGAACTCACGTACGAAACTGTTTCCTTATCGATAAAAGGCTGCCTCAACGGCACAAGGGTATACGCCCAAGTTCATAAAATGTCGGATGCGCTTGTCTCCATGTCAGACCAGGCTGAGGACAAAACCTTTGAACTAATTGCAAGGTTTCAACCAGTTGCATCTGACCTGAGAACAATAAAATCCTACATGAAAATAGCCTACGATTTTGCTCGGTACAGCAGATATGCCCTTGACATATCCTACATTAATGAACAGTTTGGCGGGCTGAAGGAATGCGAAGAATGGATAACCAAGTATATTGGAAAGATGAGCGAAAAAGTCTTGAATATGGTTCGAACGAGCATTGACGCACTCAGGAGCCACAATACAAAACTTGCCAAAAGCATCGCCAAAACAGAAGAAGAAGTAGACAAAATGTATTTTGAATATCTCGACAGATTAATCGAAACAGCGCCAGCAACAAGCAAGTGCACAATCTCCAGCGTACTCGTAGTAAGGTATCTTGAACGAATAGCTGATCATGCAACATATATCTGCGAGTCAGTGATTTACCTCGCGACAGGTGAAAAGACTACACTAAGATAATTTACATCAAATTAGACTCTTTTACCAAAAATATCCTAGCAAATAGCTTTAAATAGTAAAAGAGCGCTGGGAAATAGCTTTACATCTCGGTTTAAATTCTCGGCGAATTTTTTGCTTAGAGAGTAACTAAGGTACATCACTTTTCCTTTACCAAACACCTATTGTAGCGTTTGATAGGGGCAAAATGCGGGTCTAACGAAGAAAAAACGGGAGTTTGAACCTATCCCGGGCTACCAAAATCGCTATATTTTAATCTCTTTTCTATCGCAAAACGATATCAATTTGACAGAATCCACAGCCCTATCAAGCGTTACCAAAGAACTCGATGGGACGACGTTCAAACTCTCGGTTTAAATTTTCGGAATTTGCCCGTGCGAAACTTGCATAGAAGCTACTTCGACATTCTTCTTTCTTTCCTAAAATTGTGTTAGGAACCTCTCTGACTTTTATGAAGTTAAAAGATTCTGGTATTCTGTATTCACTTTCTTGTATTTCTCTTGAATGATGTCACTGATTTTTCGCCAATCTTCAGCTATTTTTGGCCAAAACTGGCTGGTCATTACTTGCTTTGTTACATAGTCTTTCATAGGCTTTTCTCGTTTTATTGTCCTTTGGCGCCAATTAACGCTGACTAGCCCTGCATGTCTTAGATGTTGAATGTTATGGCCGACTTGATCTTGGTCAAGAGGGTAGCTTTCACTTCTTGTTAGATCAGCTAATAAGGAATCGATGGAAATCTCATCTTCTGGGCGCAGACAGATTATGGCCACCATATCTTGAATAAGTCTTGCGGTCTTGCTAAGATAAAGTCCCCCGCGTTTTGTTGGAATCAAAACTTGTTCCAAGCGGTAGGCATATCGTTTGTAGAACCACTTTTTGACGGTTTCAGTTAACACTAAGTAAGCGCCAATCAACGCCGCTAAGATTAGGAAAAATGTGACTGGTGGTTGCACAAAATGGAACAGTTCGCCTAATGGAGTGAATGGTAGTATTAATGCAAAGCCAACGATGCTTAAGCTGCTTAAAAGTAAAAGTTTGCTTGGTTTGCTCTTGTAGAAAGGCGTTCTCCTTGTTCTTATGACAAATATGACAAAGGTTTGTGTACATAAAGACTCGAGAAACCACGCTGTTTGAAACAGTGGCTCCGTTGCGCTGAAGACTAGCAGCATTATGAAGAATGTTAGGAAGTCAAAGATAGAGCTTACCGGTCCTAAGAGTATCATGAATCTCCTTACGAAGGAAATGTCCCATCGTTTGGGTTTTTCAACGTATTCTGAATCTACATTGTCGGTTGTTATAGTGGACTGGGAGAAATCGTAGAGTAGATTGTTTAAGAGTATCTGTGTTGCAGTCATAGGCAAGAATGGCAGAAACAGGGATGCTCCGGCGACGCTGAACATGTTGCCGAAGTTTGAGCTTACACCCATCATGACATATTTCATAGTGTTGCCGAATGTTTTTCGTCCTTCTAAGACACCTTCATCCAGCACTCTCAAGCTCTTTTGCAGTAATATTATATCAGCGGATTCCTTGGCTACGTCCACGGCATTGTCTACTGATATGCCCACATCTGCTGTCTTCATAGAAGGTGCGTCGTTGATTCCGTCTCCCAAAAAGCCAACTACATGTCCGTTGCTTTTCAGCGCGGTAATTATTCTGTCTTTTTGGGCTGGTGTCACTCTCGCAAAAACGTTTGCTTCCTCGACCATTCTTTGGAGGGCTTCATCATGCATTTGAGCAAGCTCGCTTCCCAGCACAATGCCTTTGATTTCAAAACCTAAATGTTCGCATGTCTTTCTCGTAACTAATTCGTTGTCGCCAGTAAGGATTTTTAATTCCACTCCAGCCTTGCTTAATAGTTGCAGGGATTCTCGAGCCGTTTCTTTAGGCGGGTCGAGAAACACTACAAAACCCAGAAACACCATTTCGCTCTCATCATTCACAGAGTATACGGGTTTCTCTTCTCTGAGTTTCTTGTAGGAAACTGCTAAGACTCTGAACCCTTCCGAACTCAAATCATAGTATTTCTGTTCAATTTTTCTGCGAAATTCGTCTGTTAAATCGAAAACTCTGTCTCCATGTTCACAGTAGGAACATACTTTGACTATCTCCTCGGGGGCTCCTTTGGCAATAAAAAAGCGTTGCCCTTCACACTCAACAACGACAGAAACTCGCCTTCTTACGAAATCGAATGGGACTTCATCTATTTTCTGGTAATCTTTCACATTGATGTCCTTATACCCAAGTATAGCCTCATCGAGTGGACTTTTCAATCCTGTCTGGTAATAGCTGTTCAGAAATGAATACAACAGTACTTTTTCATCATCTTTTCCTTCCATATCCACATGCAGTACAAGTTTTATTTTGTTCTCCGTAAGCGTACCTGTCTTATCGGTACATAAAACGTTCATGCTTCCCAAATTCTCGATAGATGCTAGGCGTTTTACGATAACGCCCTTTTTAGACATTGCAAGTGCTCCTCTGGAAAGGTTTACAGTGATAATCATCGGCAGAAGTTCAGGCGTCAAACCAACAGCTAGAGCTACAGCAAAAAGAAGAGACTCTAAGACATCGCGTTTGTAAAGTGTGTTTATGAAAAAAACGAACATCACCAGAAGGAAGGTAACTTGCATGATTAGAAAGCCGAAACCTTTAATTCCCCTTTCAAATTCTGTTTCTGGCTCTTTTTGGACAAGTTTTTTAGCGATTTTCCCATACTCTGAGAGGCTTCCAGTTTTCAGCACAACAGCTGTTGCCGTTCCGCTAACAACTGAAGTTCCCATAAAAAGGCAGTTATTCCATTCAGTAGGTGCTGTTCCCTTTGCTTTCACTGGCATAGAGGTCTTTTCTACTGGAAACGATTCTCCCGTTAACGCTGATTGGTTCAGGAATAAGTCTTTTGCAGCGATGACCCTTGCGTCCGCAGGCACAATGTCTCCAGCTGAAAGATATATAATGTCGCCGGGGACAATTTCGGAAAGTTTCACTTCTTGTTTAGCACCGCCTCTGAGAACCGTTGCGGTTGTAGTTACTTTTTCCTTCAGCGCTTCCGCAGCTTCTTCTGCTTTTGATTCTTGGTAATAGTCAAGTATCACACTTACGAATACGATGGAAAAAATTATGGCGACATTTATGATTTCTCCAAGGAAACCCGCGATCAAACCTGCAATCAACAATATAATTATCAAAGGGCTACGGAAGTGAGAAAGAAAATCGACAATAGCTGTTCTTTTCTTTCTCTTAGCAAGTTCATTGTAACCATATATTCCTAGGCGTTCTTCCGCTTCTTCAGAAGATAGCCCAGACATGGAAGTGTTTAAACAGGCAAGAAGCTCGTCAGTCGGTAAACTTAGAAGTTCTTCGGTGCTTGGCAGAGCCCAGCTCGAAACCTCGCTTGTACTCAACTTCTCCACGTTTTGACTCTTCATTATCTCACCGTCTATCTCGCTTCTATCACTTTCGAGCTGAGCTATTATACCGTTACAAACTCACACAATCTTAAAATTGTTTCCACGCTTTCTCGTGTGAATGATTTTTCACAATTGCCTTTAACTAAGACACAATTAAGAAACGAGAATCTAAACGCTCATCGAAAGACTTGGTAGGGATTTGAACCCATAAGATTTGCATTTTGAAGGATTTGAATGAATGCAGCAGAAAAAGACTCAAACCCTTCGGTACATGGAACTAGGGAACTTGTGCTCAACTCTTTTAGACGTCATATTTGCGGTATAACATGCAGGCTAAAATTCTCGAACCCTCGCCTCCATAGTGAAAACGCGAGTAAAATCTAGTCTTTTCAATCGCAATTAGGCTAGTTTTTGCTCGCAAATTGATAGTGCGCGGAAAATTTTTGAAGCGAGAGTTTGAAGCTATCCCGGGCTACCATGAACCCTAGTCAGGATGACGCCCAAACTCTCGGGGCAATATTGGCTTTGGAGATTAGGTTTACACCAATGGTCAAAAGAAGACCTCTCCGCGTCTATTCTTTTTTCTTCTACTAGATCACAATCTAGAACAGTTTCGAAAAATCGTCATAGACCTTCTTCTTATGCCCAACAAAAAGGACTATGACTTGTTTTCTGGTTCTGTCAATTTCGTAGATTGCACGATAATCTCCCACTCTAAGACTCCAGAAGTTTGAATGCTTCAGAATTTTTCCAACTCTTTCGGGATTATCTTTCAAATCCCTTAACCTTTCTAGTATTCTTGTTCTTATCGCATTCTCGATTTTTTCCAATTCTTTAGCTGCTTTCGGATGTAAAAGTACAGTGAAACCCACTAGAACTCCTCAAGCGGAATAAGGGATTTGGGATGTTTCTTTGCTTCTTCACTGCGTTTTGTCAGCATCTTGAAGAATTCACGTGTCTTTTCGCGTTCCTCATAGAATGCCAGTATCGTTTTTATTGCGTCGCTTCGGCTCTTGAACCTGCCCTCTGCTACCCAC
Source organism: uncultured Candidatus Bathyarchaeia archaeon (assembly GCA_964469615.1). Lineage (GTDB taxonomy): Archaea > Thermoproteota > Bathyarchaeia > Bathyarchaeales > Bathycorpusculaceae > CAYXZM01. Next base: position 9,411 of record CAYXZM010000037.1, read on the forward strand.
TTGTCTATCTCCTCAAGCATCTTTTCAGGTAACCTAAGCTGAACTTGAGTCAAGCATATCACCGTAAACAATACTGTTTACAAAACACTTAAACGTTTCTATATTCACGATATTGTTCCGCAACAGCCTCAACATTTAATGCATAAATCAAGGTTCTTTGTCTCAAAAAGTCTAGAAATCAGCCTTGACTGGTTAAAAAACGCCGGGGAAGGGATTTGAACCCTTGCGAGCCCAAAGGCCCACTGGCTTACTTGTCCATTTTTTTCTTCTAAGCCCTCTTTTTTTGACGATTGATCTCGAGGCCAGCGCGTTAACCACTCCGCCACCCCGGCACTAACGAAAGTTAGGTTTGTGACTTTTAGCTTTACCTCGTCCAAACACAAGGGCTATACCTTATAGGTGTGAGTTAATGATGGGAAAAACCAGTGTTTATTTTTCTTCTTCTTTTGTTTATCCCAACTGTCAAGTATTTTTATTGCTTCATTGGCAACTTTTATGGCGTTTTCTTCGCCTGCCCCTTCTCTAAACTTGTTTCTGCATCTGTTGGCATAAACAGCACATATCGCCCCCGCTCTTAGTCCATAAAAGCTTGCAAGAGTGAAGAGGGTTGCTGTCTCCATTTCAAAATTTAGAACCTTTGCCTTTTGCAACATGGGCAGCACATCTATGGTTTCAGGTGCATAAGCTCTTGTCCAGCGACCTTGTCCTGCATAAAAATCTGCCGTTGTCGCTGTTATGCCAACATGATAATTATTTATGTTTAGGTGCTCTGCTGCCTCAATCAAAGCTAACAAAACTTCATAGTGAGCTACTGCGGGATATTCAGGTATAACGTAACAATTGCTTGAGCAGTCAAGGCGTACTGCTGCAGAAGAAATTATCAAATCACCACAACTAATATCCGTCTGTATGGCGCCAGTGCTACCAACACGAATAAACGTATCAACACCTATACAAGAAGCCTCATTAACAACTATAGCCATACAAGCCGGACCAATACCGCTTGAAAGAGCAGATACTGGAACATTCTTGTATTTACCAGTAAAACTGCAAAATTCACGATGGCAAGACACTTTTTTGGCTGAATCCCAAAAGTGGGCAATCTTTGGAACTCGGTCTGGGTCGCCAGGTATAAGAAGATATTTGGCTAAATCGCCTTTTGCACATGCTATATGGTACTGTTTCCTTTTGAAGGCGGATGGATGCATAGTTGTTCACCACAATTAAGATTAAGCATGCAACATTTAATAATAGTGGAATCGGAGAGAGTTGGCTCTGTCAGACGAACGAAGAAGAACAAAATATGACATTTATGCAGATATTGTTGGGATAGTTGCTAGAAAAAGAGTTTGTTCGCTGACGAGAGTCTCTTATGGAGCTAACATGCCCGTAGACCGAACAAAAAAAGTTTTGAACTTTTTGGTTTCACATGGTTTTATCAGAGAAATAAAAGTAAATGACTCAAAGAAGTATAGTGTAACAAAATGGGGTTTAGAATACCTGGAAACATATAGAAGGATGCGAAAATTCTTTGCGGCATTAGAAAAATGAGGCGTAGTAACAAGTTGCAACTACAAAAAGTGTTTTCATAATGTGCGTCGCCTTTTAAGGTATGAAAAGTTACATTCCTTTTAGTTAAAAATGTGAGGTGAACAAAAATGTTGAATCAAATAAGAAATGTATTAGATTGGAACCAAAGAACAAAACTATTTGATGCTATTAGAAATGCTCACAGCAAGAAAAGTAAGGTTGATCTTGCTCACTTACCAATAGAATTAGTGAAGGGTTACAAGATAGGAAGTGAACAGGAAAAAGCCAAAGTAGAAGCGTTCTTGGTTAGAGGAACACTAATTATCTAATAGTGTAAGGTAGTAACAAGGCGTGAGTTCCTCTTTTAAAGCAAGACAAGATATATCTTGGAGGAAGTTAAAAATGAGCGAAAAAATATCTGTCCCATCCAGAAGCACAGTAACATTGGATGTTGTAAATGGAGATTTAATTATAGGTAGGAACGCTATTGTAAAGGGAATGGGAGCACCACCTAAATTGAAAGTTTTAGGCACTGTTCATTGTGAAGGCGGAAACGTCTTAGAATGTGACTTGTCAGCTGAAAACTTGGAGGCAGATGCCAATGTAACTATTCACGGTGATATAGCGATAGAAAATAAAATCGAGGTGGAAAATGGTCGCCTCGAAGTTTACGGAAAAATCACAGCAAGTCGCATTGATATAGATAACGCTCTGTATGTTAACAAAGATCTAGTTTCAGAGGAAATCGATGTGGGCGGCAGCCTAAAAGTAGGTGGCGCCGTTAAGGCTGATGGCATAGATGTGGGAGGAAGCTTCATGGCAAAGGGTGAAGTAAATGTAAACACAATTGATGCAGGAGGAAGTGCTTTGATCGAGTCAAAAGTATATGCCAAAACGCTTGATGTTGGAGGCACAGCTAAAGTAGGAGGAGGCAAAATAGATAAAATAGACATAGGAGGAAGCTTTGAATCAACTAGCCCGTTAGAATTTAAAAGCATAGACGTAGGTGGGAGTGTTCGCTTGGCTGACAAAAGCAAGGGTCACTGGATAGATGTTGGCGGTGTATTAAGAGTAGAAGGAGACTTAAACTTTGAAAGTATAGACGTAGGCGGCAAGGTGGAGATAAAAGGATCAGGTGAAGGTGGAGAAATCAATGTGGGCGGCAAAGTGGAAGTTGGTGGTTTTTTAAAGCTGTCTGGAAAACTAGAGGTCGGGGGCAAAGTGGAAATTGGCGAAGAGGTTGAAGCAGAAAATGTGGAAATTGGCGGGGAGCTACGTGCAAGAAAGGTTCTCGCTAAAAACAGTGTTGAAGTTGGTGGTTCAATAAACACTGTAGAAGGGACAATAGGGCGATTTGTTGAGATAGGTAGAGGAGGCGAAGTGCGAGGACCTATAAAGGCGAAACAAATCCATGTTGGCAAAGAAGCTCATGTGGAAGATGTTTTTGGAGAACAAATTCTTCTAAAACATGGAGCACACGCAGAAAATATCTACGGTGAAAGCATAACAATAGAATCTGATTGCCACATAAGCGGGGGGATTCAGTACACTAAAGAATTAAGAATAGGAAATAATGTATCAATGGTTAAGCCTCCTCAAAAAGTGGACACAATTCCCTATTGAATGAAAGTTTTATGATTTTTTGGCGCTACTAAATCGGCTATATCTACGCTATGCTCATAGATTTGTCTTAAAAATGAAGCCACTGCCAGGATTTGCGGCACAATATCAAGTGACTGAGCCTTGGCAATCTTCTCAATGTTAGCAAATGCATTTTCTATTTTTTCACGCATCCCTCTAATAGCCTCTGCCAGCGCTATATCACCTGCAAAGAAAGCTTTCAACGCATTTTCATGCGCCTCAAAACAAGACATGTGAAAGTCAACAAATATTTTCTTTAGATTTTCTTTCAATTTGGCGCCTTTTAATTCAATAGTTTTCATTGCCACTCTTACACATTCATCACCTATGGCTTCAACTAGGCTTGCCGCTAAACGGTAATCAAGGCATTCGATGGGACTGGTGCCCAGTTTCTCACTTAAGCTTGGATTCTGAATTATTGTTCGCAAAATGCGCACCAACAGAAAGTAGAGCCTGTTGCCTTCATCATCACGAGCTATAACGTTTTTGGCTAATTGCACATCACCATCTAAGAAAGAGTTGGCAACATCCCGATGCATACCCGCGGCTATAGTATATCCTCGGCGAAGAATTTTTTCTGGCGGAAAACTTGATGGCTCAAGTAAACACTGTAAAACAATACGTGAATAGTCTTCCTCAACAATTTCCAACCCTATTAAGCGACTAACTGCTTTCTTAACAGTATCTCTTACCTCAAAGCTAATACGTTCCTTTGCCTCTATACGAATAATGTCAAAGCCAAGCAGATACTTCCCTATAATCTCGCGACCTAAATATGGACTAGGCTTTAAAGTGATAGTTCGTGGAGAGGGTTCGACACCATATTTAGTATCAATCAAAAGCCTACCGTCCATAGTTTCAGTGATAGCAACCACTGCCCCCCGTTTCAGACCTTGCTGTTCAGCCCAAGATTTAGGCAAGCAAACAAAAAACGTCCCTCCAGGTGTAGACTGAACTTTGCGTAGTTCACTCATTCATATCACCGTGCCAATAACGAGATTCCCCTAAGGTATAACGGATTTAAACAAAATTCCAATATATAAAGCTAACATGGAAGTGTTTGTATTGAAAATTAAAGTTATAATGGGTATAGACTTAGCGGGGAAATCAGAAAATCCAACAGGGGTGGCTATCTGGAAAAACAAAAGAGTGAAGACGACACTTCTCTATACAGATAGCCAAATACTAGAGACAATAACTCAAAACAAGCCAGAAATTACAGCAATTGACGCCCCATTCAGCCTACCTAAAAGTGGAATATTTAGAAAAGCAGACAAAGAAATGATACAATGTGGCTATCGCGTCTTTCCTCCAAGCCTCCCTGCAATGAAAAAACTTACAAGACGCGCAATGAAAATTAATAGAATAATAATGGAAAAAGGATACAAAACAATAGAAACCCATCCCACATCTACTTGCAAAGCCCTCAGCATACCATCAAAAGATTGGGGAAAAATTCAAACGGTTCTGAAACAAATAGGAATAGAAGGAGCCCTCGAGGCACAACTAATGACATCTCATGAAATCGATGCCATACTGGCGGCTTTAACAGCATACCTTCATATTAAAAACCTAACAGAAGCTTTAGGTGATGAAAAAGAAGGCTATATAATAGTCCCCAAAAAACAGGAATGGAGAACCCTAAAGACATGATTGAAACTGAAAAACTGCAGAAAGCTGTTGAATTGACAATTGCAGCAGGATACCAGATAAACAAAGAAGCCTTTGAATTTCTAACAACCCTAGCCATAACTCAGGATCCAACAGAAATAATGAAAATGGCAATCCATGAAATCGAAGCCTTGAAAGAAAAACCATTGTTCATTGATAAAAATTTCTTGGAAAAGCTTGTTAAGCCATTAGAATCACAAGAGGAAAATTTAGCCCAATTGTTAAAAGAGCCATTTCAAGTGCCACCAGAAGAGCACATGAGAAACGGGAAAAAACAGTTCCAGCCGTATGCAAAACAAGTTGAATCAAACATCAAAATAATCGAAGATTCAGCTAGTAAACTAGGTGCAAGCGGAACAATGGAAGATTATTTAGGATATTTCCGAGATCGGTTCAAGCAAATAGAAAAGTTGCTGAGACAAAGAATTGACGTCAAGAGTGCAGCTTCTATCATTGACGCATTAAAGGCACCGCCAAACACAAAGCTTAAAATAATTGGTATGATAACGGAAAAAAGAGAATTAAAACAAAAAATACTGTTATCTGTTGAAGATTTACATGCAAGCGCTACGGTGCTTATTTCCCAGAGCTCCTCAACTGAACTTCTGGAAAAAGCAGGGCATCTGCTACTTGATCAAGTTGCCTGCTTTATTGTCATTAAAACAAGAAGCAGCCTTCTAATCGCTGAAGATATTATATTTCCTGATGTTGCTCAAAGGACTCAACATAAAGCTTCAGTTCCAGTTTATGCTGTACTTACTTCAGATATGCACGTAGGAAGCACAAAATTTCAGAGAGAAGCTTTCAACCGATTCGTTTTATGGTTAAACGGCAGATATGGAGACGAAAAGATGCAAGAAATAGCTAGCCATGTCAAATATGTTCTAATAGCGGGAGATATTATCGATGGAATAGGAGTCTACCCCAATCAGACAAAAGAACTAGCAATCAAAGACGTCTATGGGCAGTATAAGTTGGCTGCAAAGTACATCGAACAGATTCCAGACTACATTGAAGTAGTAATTATACCAGGAAATCATGATGCTCCAAGAAAGGCGTTACCTCAGCCACCAATAACAAATGCTTTCTTAGAAACATTACGGGAGACAAGAAACTTCTATTCTCTGGGAAATCCATGCACCATAAGTCTTCACGGCGTCGATATTTTAATGTATCATGGTCGGAGTTTAGATGACATAGTCTCCACAGTTCCAAACATGGATGCTTATCACCCAGAAAAAGCGATGAAATTACTATTGCAAAGTCGCCATCTTGCACCTGTGTATGGTGGTAAAACGCCGTTGTCACCAGAAAACCGAGACTTTTTAGTTATAGAACGAGTCCCAGACATTTTTCACGCTGGACATGTGCACGTTATAGGGCACTGTAATTATCGTGGCGTTTTGATTGTAAATTCAGGTGGATGGCAGGAGCAAACAGATTATATGCGAAGGCTTGGACTAATGCCCACACCAGGAAAGGTCCCAGTGGTAAATCTGCAAACATTAGAAGTTACAGTAATCTCATTTAGTTAAGAAAGCCCTCGAGCAATTAATCGCGCAACGCGAACGGGTTCAGGAATTTTGCCCAAAAAAGATAATGCCTGAATGAGATTATAAGCTCGCTTGGCATCTATGCCTATAATTTTAACATAAACTTGTGACTTACCAATCAAAATGATATGCTTGTGGAACGTATCCAATTTTTCAAAAACTTCCAGACGCATTTTCCAGTCCTTAAAATGTTTTTGAAGAGCCCTTTTTATGGCTTTGGTATTAGGTTTTGTCTTTGTTACAACGACTACTGGTTTACCAAATTTTTCATGAATTACTATTGGATCAATCAAATTGAACCCAGCGAAAGAAACACCTGCTAGAAAAACCACCTCGAATTTCCACTTGCCTAGTATTTCTGCAAGTTTTTGGGTTGCATCAAAACCATCAACAAGTATCTTTTTGAATTTCACATCTTTAATCTGCAAATCTTTGAACAATACTGCTACAAGGAGAGCTCTTCGTGTTATTCCTTTTAGGAAACTTCCATCTTCAACTCCTACCACGGGCATGCTTTGAAAGGCATTTCGGTTCATAATCAATCAGAGGCCCAAGCCTATCATCTTTTGTGAAAACATCTCTAATAAGAGTACGCGTTATTTCTAATCTAATCTTTTTTGTACGTCCATATCGTCCCATGCTAACCACTTTTGCATTAAGCAAACCCATAGAATCAAGTTCATTCACTAACGTACTTACTCGACGCTGCGTTAAAGGAGTAACACCCAATTCCGCGCAGAGTTCGCTGTAAACTTCATAAATCTCGCCGGTAATGGCACGGTGCGCTGTTGCTTCTCTCAAATGATAGATGCTTAAAACAACAATTTTAGAATGCAAAGTCAAACCCCGAAGAGTCTCAAAAACGCGATTATGTTCAATACGTTTTTCAGCCTCCCTAACATGTTCTTCCAAAACATAGTTTGCACCTTTCCGCTCAGCAATCTCTCCTGCTACCCGAAGCAAATCCAAAGCTCGTCTAGCATCACCATGCTCGGCGGCGGCCAAAGCTGCACAGATATTTAGAGCCCCATCTGATAAAGCGCCATCATGAAAAGCTATTTTAGCACGTTCAAGGAGAATGTTATGCAGCTCGCTGGCATTGTATGGACTAAAAACTATTTCTTCTTCGCTTAGCGAACTAAAAACTCGTGGATCAAGAAATTCTTTGAGTCGAAGATCGTTTGATACACCAAGAATAGAAACTTTGCTATTAGTCAATGTCCCATTTATTCTTGTTAACTCATATAGAAGATTATCACCATTCGCCTTTATCAGCGCATCAATTTCATCCAATACAATAATGAAGTTGATTCTTGAACAATCCAAGCCAGTTTTAAATCTATCAAAGATTTCTCCAGTAGAAAGACCTGTAAAGGGAACATGCACACCTATACTTTGACATAAACTTGCGAAGATACGATATTCAGAACCTATCATGCGGCAATTTACGTAACTGAACCGTACTGGTGCATTAAATTCCTTTGCTTTAACTTCAAGATGACTTAAAACGTGTCTCGCCACAGCAGTCTTACCTGTTCCAGTCTTTCCATAAATAAAAACATTTGAACATCTTGCACCTTTCAAAACAGGGGCAACCGTCTCACCTAGTTGCTTGATCTGGTCATCTCTATGCGGCAACTTATCGGGTAAATAATCATGCCGTAAAACATCTCTATCCTTAAAAATTTTCACGTTATTGAAAAATTTTTCGAAAATTTCATCAAGTATTTTTTCATTTTTCATCTTTTGATTCCTTCGCTTATTTAAGGTAATGATTTGCTTTAGCTTTTTAAAAATAAAATGTACCATACAAAAAATTAAAGAAACACTTCAACAATCCTACAGTATAAACAAAATCTCATTTTCACTGCATTATTAATCATTTGCGCCGCCCCTTAATTTCTATTGGAACTCTTTAAAAAAAAATAAAAAAATCTTGATTTCTTTCATTAAGAAAATATACTCTAAAAGGTAAAGAGTATGAGAGAGATAAAAAAAGTTACCATAAAACATTTTAGACAATAACAACATTTTTTTTTAAAAAAAAGTATTTAACTTAAAGCTTTAATTTCTCCTCTTCCAGAGGAAATTGAGGGGTGGCTCACTAGCATTTTTGCAATACAAAATTAACAAGATTTTTTCTTTATTTTTATTTTACTTCCACAAAAATCTATTCATGTTTTAGCATAGAGTAACATCATCTCTGCCTTTCTTACGTTCTCTTCACATTTTTGTGAAGATCATGTGAAATTATTTTTATTTTGTTTCTTTTTATGTTTCTTTCGTTTATTATTGACTTATTTTTGTCTCTTTTTAGTGAAAAAGCCACCCCACAATTTCTACTGGAATTATAATCTCTCCATCACTGCTTTCCCATTTTGTTTTTTTAGAAAAGATGTAATCTTTGATATGTGAAATACGCTACAATTTCGTCTTTTTTTCTATTTTTTAATTTATAAAGCCGTTTTTTCGATCTCTCATTTCACCGAAATATCTATAACTTGTGAACTGTAAACTGTGAACAATTTACAACGGTGTATAGTGATAATGCCTGCGAGAAAAATGCGCGTTGAACTGTTCGATAGTGAAGGTAATAAATATACTGTATCCTTTGAAGGACAAATAACCAGAGAGAAAGCAGTGCGCCTTCTGGATCTTGTAGAGTTGTTAGGTGGAGGAGTTAGCAACAATTTAACGTCTGAAATTAATCTCGCACGAGCAAACAATGAGCTTTCTAAGTATGAAAAAATCTGGATGTTAATTCAAAAGAGCTTTCCTCTTGTTTGGTTTTCCTCCAAGGAGGTTCAAGTAGCGTATGAACAGGAGTTTAAGGAGCCAATAAGTCTAAGCACAGTGGCGACCTATTTTACTCGGATGGCACTTAAGGGCTTACTTGTTAAGGCTGGCACTCCTAATCGCTTAAAGTATAAGATTGCCCAAAATGTTTCCCAAACCGTGATTAAGCAGAAAATATCTTAACAAATGTTTCACCTTTAATAACCTCTCTGTTAATGCAGACTCAAGTTGACGCCGCTGTTTCACTTACACTTTTCTTCAAAAGCTTTTCCATCTCTTTCTTTACGCTATACTTGAAAGGAATTTTACTAGTGTCTCTTTCCAAATAGCCACCTTCATAAAGTTTTTTCATTAATCTTGCCGTATGCTCCCTGCTAAGCTTGATTTTATCTTTAATTTCCGGTGCTGTTTTAAAACCTTCTACAGATAACATTTCTAATACAGATAACTCAGTCTCTGTGAGGGGGGCTAGAGCCTTCTCTCTTCTTATAGGGATCACTGCTTCAATTTTTGAGTCTGGAATCATCGGTAATTGTCGAGTTTGCTCTTCTATTGCAGTGATTTTAGCGGCTATAGCTTCCTGTGATGTAATGACGTCGCGCGTCTTCTTATCAATTTCATCGAGTCTTAAGAGCATCTTTTCCCTATCTTCCAAAGCAAAATTGATTCTATTTTCTAAATTCAGTGTCTTCTTGTCTGCTTCCTCAATTTTTTTCATAGCTTTATCACTTTTTGAATAAATAGCCTCTACTTTATATGCGACTAAATCCAGTTTTTCAGTTTCTCGCTTAAGTTGCCTATTAAAGCTAAGAACTATGTCTTCAATGGCTGTCTTAGCCTTCGTGTATTCTTCTTTGGCTTTCCGGAGTAATTTATAATATTCTATTGCAGCACCAGTAGTTATAGCAAGAAAAATTCCCACAACAATAATCACAATCTCAGTCAACTTTCTCGCCCTGTGATTCGTATGTGATTATATGTGATTTCCTCATGTTGCATCACACATCACATTTTTCATCATAAAGATTTAAAGATTATGGTCTTTTTTTGTAATTCAAGTTCTATGACGTCACACGTCACACTTTATGAAAAGTGGACATTTGATACTCGAATACTCGTTATGTCTAAAAATACCTATTTTTTGGGCTGTTTTTAGCTTTTTAGCCTAATTCTGCCGAATTAGCAAATGTACCTTTTTGGTTGTACGCACAACTCGTTTTTGACGTGATATGTGACATCACACAATGCTTTTTCATGGATTTGAAAACTGTTTTAGGCTTGTTTCAAGTTCCTCTCTTATTATTTCTATGACTTTTAAATGTTCTTTTAGCTCTCCACTTTGGTTAGGTACATTTTTATACGCCTCTATGTACTCTTGTAGTTTGTTTGCTATTTCGAGATAAGGATCGAGAGTTGTACTTTCAAATATACCTAAATATCCTAAAAGTAGCACTGTGTATATGGATTTTATGACATTTTCTTTTGCCTGTTTTAATGTCCGATTAAAGGAACCTCGGCTTAATTTCGCCTTTGTTAGCCGCAATCTGGCTTTTTCGTCATATTTTATTGTTTTTCCCGTAACATTTTCGGCTAAAATATCAATAAGTAATGTTTCGAGCTGTGTTTTTGTTAAATGGCTATTTTTAGAAAGTATTTGTGTAATAGGGTCATTTAATGAACTTATTAACAACGTTTGAATGCTTTCTTTCAGTTTCAAACAGTTCACTCCACGATATGCTCTCACGAATACAATTTTGTATACAAGCTGTCCTTTTAAGGCTATCTAACATATTAGATACGCGCAAACCACAACGTAAACATTTTATTCTTATGTTGACAATGCTTAGTGAGGAAAACACTTTGCCTTTAAGCATTAAACCAGCAAAACGCCTTAAACACATAGCGCCCTCTGGAATTCGCCGTTTTTTCACTTTAACCAAAAATATGCCAGACATCATTAATTTAAGCGTAGGAGAACCCGATTTTAATCCACCAAGAGATATACTAAATGCTGGATGGCAAGCAGCCAAAGAGGGTAAAACTCATTATGCACCAACCAACGGGATTCCTGAGCTTTTAGAAGGCTTAGCACAAAAGGCATATCGTGACTACGGTCTTCATTATGATCCGAACTGTGAGATTTTAATAACAGTCGGGGGCACGGAGGCAATCTTCTTAGCGCTAATTGGCTTGATAAATCCTGGAGATGAGGTTTTAATACCTGATCCAGGGTTTGTGTGTTACCAACCTTGCGTGAATTTAGCAGGGGGGACTCCTGTTTCTGTTCCTTTGTTAGAAAAGAACGGGTTTAAGCCGTCTGTAGATGATGTGACATCACTTATCACAGATAAGTCACGTGTGATTATTTTGAACTATCCCAACAATCCGACTGGCGCTGTTCTATCCTTTGGTGAAATGGCTGCTTTATCAAAGATAGCGATTGAAAACGATATGATTGTGATTTCTGATGAGGTTTATGAAAAAATAGTTTACGATAATGCTACTCACTATTGTGTTGCTACTTTTCCGGGGATGCGCGAACGTACTCTTGTTGTTAATTCATTCTCTAAAACATATGCAATGACTGGTTTACGAGTTGGATTTGTTTACGGACCGAAAGAACTTATTTCTCCCCTATGGCTTGTTCATCAATACACAGTTGCATGTGTAAACATCCTAGCCCAATACGTTGCCCTTGCGGCATTAAAAGGACCGCAAGATTTTGTAAGGAAAATGGTGCAAGAATTTAGTAGAAGGCGCCATTTGATCTGTAAGAGGCTTAATGAGATTGAAGGGTTTAAATGCACTTTACCAAAAGGCGCATTCTACGTCTTTCCTAACATAAAGAAATTTGGTATGTCTTCTGAAGAATTTTCAGAGTTCTTAGCAAGAGAAGCCCATGTTACCACGGTTCCCGGATCAGCTTTTGGTAAGCATGGTAATGGCTACATAAGAATTTCCTATGCTGCCGCTTATGAACAGCTAGAGGAAGCGCTTAATCGTATGGAAAAGGCAATAAAAAAACCTGAGAGATTCTAAAAGACATCAAAATTCAAAGTTTTTCCGCATAGTTTTTTAGTTCACTAAAAAGTTCTGGTCTCAAATCCTTTAATGTTGGGACAAAAGTCTCTATGGGTTTTATATCCGTATAATTAGCATCACATATCACAAGGTCTTCTTCATCATATTTTGCTTGTGTAAGAATTTTTCCATTAGGTCCTACGAGTCTGCTTCCTCCCCAAAATTGTAATCCATCCTCTAAACCGACCAGGTTTACATATGCTAGAAAAGCTGCGTTTTCTATGGCTCTTGCAACAGTTAAGGCTTCAAAGAATGTTTTGCGGGTTGCTGGAGACGCAGAAATGCAAACTATTAATTGTGCTCCTTTCAAACGTATTAGTCGACTTACTTCTGGAAAGAAGAGGTCATAGCATATAATCAATCCTATTTTTCCAAGTACTGTGCTAAATGCCTCGGTTTGATATCCTTGGCGGAAATATCTTTTCTCCTCGAAAACACTGTGTGTAGGGAGATACATTTTTCTATATTTCCCAATGAAACCTTCAGGACCAACGAAAACTGCAGTGTTGTAGATTGTTGCTTGCGTTTTTTCGCTTAATTCTGGCATGCCAAAAATAATATAAGTTTTTGTCCTTTTAGCTATGTCTTCTATTGTTTTGCTTGATTGCCCTGGTATTGTTTCCGCCAACTCGTAGATTTGGTCTCGAACCACGTAGCCAGTTAATGAAAGCTCTGGAAAAATTATGAGGTCTACCGCTTTCTTTTTTGCTTTAGCCGCAACCTTCTCCATTTTTGCTATGTTTTCTGCTTTATCTCCTTGCGTACAGCTTATTTGTGCAAGTGCTATTCTTATTTTCTCTTTCATTTTTATCCTCTCTTCAAAAGTTTTGATGGGGATTTCGTGGAAGTCTGAAATCTGTCCCAATTGTTCGATATTCAAGTTTTGTTGTTAATAACATTCGCCTTTTGTGTTCTGCTGAAAGCCACCTGCATTTTATTCTATTCACCTGCTCCTTTTTAACACCTAATTGCCTTGCTATATCATCTACCTTCATAAAATGCTCAAGCCCGTAAAGGATGAGATCTAGCTGGTCATATTCTATGCCAAGTTCTTTTTCTGCATTTTGACCTGGCCATAATGCTGGTGTTGGCGATTTTGCAATGATCTCTTTCTGTATGCCTATGTGCTGTGCAAGTTTTCGGATTTGTGTCTTATACAGGTCCATTATTGGCGATATATCCGCTGCAACGTCACCCCATTTTGTAAAGTATCCCATCATGGCTTCAGACTTGTCTGTGCTTCCACAAACGAGCATATTGAGTCTGTTTGCGTAATAATAAACATAAATTATTCGCGTTCGCGCCTTTATGTTGCCTTTACATATATTGTCAGAGGGATCGAATATGGGTATTGATTTGTAGAGAGCTTTTAAAGTGGGGGTTATGTCTATCATTTCTGTTTTAAATCCAAATTTCCTTGCAACGAGTTTTGCGTGTTTAACATCTTTGGGGTTATATGTTTCTTTTTCAGGCAACATCAAACCCAAAACTTTGTCTCCACCTATAGCTAACGCAGAAAGTGCAGCCACCGTGCAACTATCAATACCTCCAGATAATGATACAACAATGCCTTTTGCTTGTGCTTTTTCAAAGTAATCTTTTATGAACCGCTTTATTTTTGTCTCTACATCCAACCAGTCCATGTTAAGAATTGAAGAAGTCAATTCCATGGGTCTCATCCTTATTGTTTATGTTGTAAGCAAGTATTTAAGAGCAAACATAAATATTGAAAGGAGGTAACCTATAAAGCGTAGAAGGCCTTTGAAATGGGGCGAAGAAGGAGAAAAGTTGTCCGAATTCCCAAGAAGCATTTGCCTAAGTTTTTCTCTTGCCCTAAATGTGGAAAGGAAACAGTCAGGGTTGAAATCTTTCGCGAAGAAAATCGTGCCATTGTGGGTTGCAGTAGTTGCGGCTTAAAGCAAGATTTCCAAATTAAACCTGCACAAGCCGAGATTGATATCTATTGCATGTTTACTGATTCAATTTACAGAGGTTCTAAGAAGACACAGCCTCTCGAGGTTAAGGACTCTCAATGAGGTGAAACTTTATGGTGGGGGGTGTTGAGAAATATCTGCTTGAGAAAATAGCGTCTGAAGGCACTATTCATGTAACTCTTATAGACCCTGAAAAAGTTACGCCTTCTCAAGCTTCGAAAATTGCTGGAAAAGCGAAATTAAGCGGAACATCAGCCTTCATGATTGGTGGTTCAACATCTTTTTCTGTATCGCATTTAGATGATGTTGTTAAAGCAGTTAAGCGCACTGTCAAAATGCCAGTAATTCTCTTTCCAAATAATGTGACTGGTATAAGTCGTTACGCTGATGCTATATGGTTTATGTCGCTTCTAAACTCTGTAGACCCCTACTTTCTAATTGGTGCCCAAATATTGGGGGCTCCACTTATCAAGAAAGCGCGTTTAGAACCGATTTCCATGGGATATATAATTGTTGGTGATGGCGGCACAGCAGGCGTCGTAGGCAGGGCTGTTCCAATCCCATATGATAAATCCGAACTTGCTGCAGCACATGCTCTAGCGGGACAATATTTGGGTATGCACTTCATATATTTGGAGGCTGGGTCTGGTGCAAAGAAGCCGGTTCCTCCAGAGATGATTAGTGTTGTGAAGAGTTACATAGATGTTCCCTTGATTGTTGGAGGAGGTATACGTTCCAGAAGTCAAGCATTAGCCTCAGCTTCTGCAGGTGCTGACATTATAGTTACAGGCAATGTTATTGAGGATGCTAGCGTCAAAAATAAAGTTGCCGAGATTGTAGAAGGTATAAAACGTTGTAGGATGTGAAAAACATTTGACGGCTTTTGAAAACTATTTTAGCGCTTTAAAGAAGATTCTGGGAGACGAAACTATCTATGATGCTTGGCCAGACTTTGAACCGCACTATGATGAGCAAGAATATGCTTGGGCAACGCTTAGAAGCTTAGGTGAAGTTTTGCTACTTAATTGTGGAGCGTGTGACGGGCCCTCTAACTTAAGACATATGCGCTGTAAAGAGTGCGTTGATAGGCGGAGCAAGATTGCTATGGAAGCTTATCAGAGAGTTACTGGACATTCAAAGGAAAAATGGGATACACTATTTTTATGTAGAATTCACACGGAGTAATCCTCTTAGCAAGTGCGTTTTTTGATTTTTTGGTTTAAAGAAAGCCAAATAAACTAATAAGAACAAGAGTTTGTGGAGACACAGCTTGAATGAACCGATGAGCGAAGCATACCGACAATATGTCAGAGAATTAGAAGGTAAACTGGCAAACCTTCTCATGATAAGTGAAGAAGCTCGTAAAAAAGGTTTAGATCCAAGTTTAAATGTAGAATGCAAAATTGCAAGAGACTTAGCTGACCTTGTAGAAGGGCTAGTAGGACCAAAAGGTGTTGCTGAAAGCATAAGAGAGTTGAGTACAAAACTTCCCAGAGAAGAGTTAGCGTTCAAGATTGCTGAAGAGATTGTTTATGGCAAATTTGGACATATGGAAGCTGAAGCTTCTGCTGAACAAGCCATACGTACAGCTCTCGCTATCCTCACAGAAGGACTTACAGCTGCGCCCTTACAAGGAGTAGCGAAAGTTAAAATCAAGGTAAACCGTGACAGAACGCGATATCTTGCCATTTATTTTGCCGGCCCAATACGTTCAGCTGGTGGAACCGATCAAGCTTTGACTTTAGTTGTTGGAGACTTTATAAGACGACTATTGGGGCTTGACCGTTACAAACCTACAGATGAAGAAATAGCGCGTTTCATTGAAGAGATAAGGCTGTATGAGCGTTCCGTAGGTCGCTTTCAGTATCACATTTCAGACGAAGAGTTACGAAGAGCGCTTCAGTGGCTTCCTATAGAAGTAACAGGTACCGAATCCGATCCTATTGAGGTTTCTTCTTTCCGTAATCTTCCTCGGATAGAAACCAACCGTGTGAGAGGCGGAGCACTTAGGGTTGTAAATGACGGTGTTGTTGGGCGTGCTTTGAAAGTATTAACTATAATTGAGAGCCTTGGGATTCAAGGGTGGGAGTGGCTTAAAGAATTCCATAAAAAATCTGAAAGAAAATCAGCTGGATTTATGGATGACGTTATCGCTGGGCGCCCAATATTCTCATTTCCATCTAGGCGCGGCGGGTTCCGCTTAAGATATGGTAGAGCCCGAAACACGGGCTTAGCTGCCGTGGGGGTTCATCCTGCTACTATGCTTGTGCTTCAAGGTTTCTTAGCTGCTGGTACACAACTACGTTTGGAGCTTCCGGGAAAAGGCGGCATCGCCGTTCCAGTCGACACTATAGATCAGCCAATTGTTCTTTTGAAGGATGGCTCTGTCATTCGAGTGTCTCTTGAAAATTTCAAGGAGATAAAAGATAAAATTGAGAAGATTCTTTTTTTGGGTGACATTTTGATTAGCTTTGGAGATTTTTTGTATAATAATAGGGGTGTTGCACCTTCTGGATATGTTGATGAATGGTGGGCTGAGGATCTACAAAAGGCTCTTATGAAAACGTTTAATGGAGATTTTGAAAGAGCTACAAACTCCGTTAACATTTCTGTTGAAAAACTGAAGGCTTTTTTAGGAAATCCTCTTATCAAAAAACCCGATATTAAAGAGGCAATATCTTTATCGTTAGCATTACAAATTCCTCTTCACCCATCCTTCACATATTTCTGGTCTAACCTATCTTCAGTAAATGAAATTGAAATGTTGCAAAATTGGCTTTATGACTCTAAACTACATTATGACAATGATGTTATTTGTGAAATTGTTGGCGAAATGGAAGTGAATGTAAAACGAGCTTTAGAAGTGATATGCTTGCCTCATAAAGTTGCAGATGGTAAAATTATTATTGAAGGTGAAGATGCGCACGCCTTTGCCTTCAGCCTCGGTTATAATCCAACAAAGGAGAAAAACCTTGTTTCTGCCAAATCTGTTTTAGAAGCAATTAGTCTACTGTCTGGTGTGCTAATTAA
This sequence comes from uncultured Candidatus Bathyarchaeia archaeon, assembly GCA_964469615.1. Lineage (GTDB taxonomy): Archaea > Thermoproteota > Bathyarchaeia > Bathyarchaeales > Bathycorpusculaceae > CAYXZM01. Next base: position 26,647 of record CAYXZM010000037.1, read on the forward strand.
GGAAAAACTTCCTACACTTGTAGGTGCACGGATGGGAAGACCCGAAAAGGCCAAAAGACGCGAAATGAAACCTATGGTGCACGTTCTTTTTCCTGTAGGCTTGGCTGGTGGGGCTCAACGAGATATTTTGGAGGCAGCTAGAAAAGAACATGTTATCGTCGAAATTGTTAAACGTAAATGTCCCGTTTGCCAAAAGTCCACCTTTAGGGTTAAATGTCCAACTTGTGGTTCAGAGACATTTTATGAAAAGTCTTGTTCTCGTTGCGGAAAAAGCTTGAAGGATGATGAATGTCCAGTTTGCATGTTGCCTGCTAAAAAATATCAGAAGCAATCTGTTAATTTTAAAGAACTAGTAGAAAGTGTATGCAGCCGTTTAATAGTTTCTGTTCCTAAAATTTTAAAGGGTGTTAAAGGTTTAACGAACGAAACGAAAACTCCAGAAACTATTGAAAAAGGAATTTTGCGTGCAAAATATGACCTGTCAGTTTATAAGGATGGCACAATAAGATTCGACGCCACAAACGCTCCTCTGACACATTTTAAACCTTCTGAAGTTAGAGTTTCGGTTGAAAAGCTTAGGCAGCTTGGATATTCTCAGGATATTTACGGCGTACCGTTAACGGATTCCAATCAAACATGTGAATTGAAGCTTCAAGATGTAGTGATTCCTATTAAGTGTGCGGAATATTTTACACACGTAGCGAATTTCTTGGATGAGCTTTTAGTGAAAGTATATAGGCTTTCGCCATACTATAATGCAAAGCGAATTGATGACCTTCTAGGGCATTTGATTGTCGGGTTAGCCCCTCATACTTCCGTTGGCATTCTGGGTCGTATTGTTGGTTTTACAAACCTAAATGTTTGCTATGCACATCCAATCTGGCATTCAGCCAAGCGAAGAGATTGTGACGGAGACGAAGACGCTTTAATATTAGCGTTAGATACTTTTGTTAATTTTTCCTGCGAATACTTACCAGCACAGATAGGTGGGATAATGGATGCTCCTCTGTTGCTGATCCCAATTGTTAACACGCAAGAAGTGCAGAGACAAGCACACGATTTTGATGTTGCCGAAGTCTATCCTCTCGAGTTTTATGAGAAAACATGGGAAGGTATTGATGCAAAACAAGCCAGCAGTCTCATTGATCTTATTAAGTATCGACTTGGCACTGAATCGCAGTTTGAAGGTTTTCATTTCACTACACCCGTTTCGGATATTAATGTTGGAAATGCTGAAAGCTTGTACAAACGACTTAAAACCATGGCAGAGAAGCTGGAAAGCCAACTGGAGTTAGCCGAAAAAATTGAGGCTGTAGATGCTAGAAAAGTTGCATTAAAAGTTTTAACTAAACATTTTATGCGAGATATTGCTGGAAACCTGCGGGCATTCTCTACGCAAGGTTTCAGATGTAAGGCATGCAATAGACGTTTTCGTCGTTTACCTCTGATGGGCAAATGCATCTTTTGCGGTGGACAATTGACCTTAACTGTTTATCGCGGCGGGATCGAAAAATACTTGGCTGCTGCACAACACTTGATTGGAAAATATGAGTTACCAAGATATTATTCACAGAGAATCTTACTTGTTAAAGAAGAGATTAAGACACTTTTTGAGGGAAAGAAATCAAACCAGATCACTCTGACAGACTTTGCGTAAGAAAACTTTTCTAAAGGCGATAGCATAATTGTTTTTGGTGAAAATGGTTAAAGAAGCTTATCATCCTAACGCTTATTTGACAAACATCAAAAACATCAAGCTTGGTCTTAAAGCTAGAACAAAGTTGCTCAGCATTTTGGATAAAAATTCTGTTGACGCTAAAACCATTTCTAAAGAAGCAGGGATGCATTATGGAGTTGTTTTGCATCATCTGAGGCTGTTAGAGGCAGAAGGGATAGTTGAAAGGAAGCATACTAAACCGCATATATGGGCACTTACTGGTTTAGGACAAAAGCGTTTATTGAATTCGGGCTAAAGAGTGCATTGGCAAGGCGAGTGTTTGCACTTGGGGCATGCATTATCATACTTTTTAAGGGAGGCATTCTCAAGATCTACATTAGTAATGTTTGCAAGGGAAGCTAACCAAGCGATAACATCAGCAAATTCGTCTTCCAGCGCTTTCTTATCGTTCATTTTCAATGCATCTCCTAGTTCTTTCATTTCGTCCATAAGCCAAATGTAAGTTCCGTCTACACCCCGTTTAGAGTCTCTATGAAAATATAAATGCCGCATCAAACTCTGGAATTCACGTATATGCATTCATAGCCCACCTTTAACATATAATGAATATGCTCTGTCCCTGTTTAAAGCTTAAAACAGCGTTTTCTGTCCTTTTGCAATTATATGAACCATTTTAACACCTTTTCTTTCAAGATATGCGGAAACGAATCTACGATGGCAATATTTGGGATTTGTTTCCATACACATTATACATGTTCTTCTGATTTTGGCAATTTCCAAAAGTTGAGTTATTCCAGCTCTGAAAAGTTTGGTTCGCATATGTTTCTCGTATCCACTGCGGCGATAGCCTCCAAGTTCTTTACCAAGCCAAATGTATTCTAATCCATATTCAGGTAGCCATTTTTCCATATGCTCCCTTTTAAAATGCTCAACTTTTGATGTTGGGAAACTACGCACATCGATAACAACTTGAATTTTATGCTCTTCCAACAATTTCAAGAACCCGTCTCTTGAACGGTTGCTATGCCCAATAGTCCACATCATAATCTGCAATTTTATCGCTTGCTCTTCGTTTTCCTAATGCATGTTCTACTCAACTTAGACAGTTGCTTCTTTTTCTCGCACTGTAAACTATGACTAACGCTTTCATACCTCTTCGTTTTCAGCGAATTTTTATATATTTGTAAGCATCTGTTGCATTCTCAAAACAGTAATGCACTTTTTGATAGTTCCTTCTAAATTCAGCCACGTCTGCTTTCACTTTTTCTAATGGCTCCCTGTCTATTATTACCCGTTTTATGAACTCCGCTATTTCAGCCATTTCAGATTCTTTCATTCCCAGTCTTGTAACTTCTGATACCCCCAGCCTTATGCCACCTGGATGCATGAAATGCCTTCCTTCCTTAATGTCCCATGGTAGCAAGTTTCTGTTTATTATAACGTTTGCTTTTTCCAATGTTTCTTCAATTGTTCCGCCGTCACCGTATTTTGTTATATCTATCAGGATTACATGGGATTGTGTAAATCCCTTATGTTCAGCCAATACATTGAATCCTCTTTCGTAAAGTGCTTGGGCTAGGGCTTTGGCGTTTTTCACTATTTGACTTGCGTAGTGTTCCCCAAACTCGAGCATTTCAACACACGCTATAGTAACTCCTGCCACCGCATGTAAATGATGATTGCTGACCATTCCAGGAAAAGTTGCTCGCTTTATTTTTTCAGCGCTTTTCTCCCATGATAAAACTCCACCGTGCTGAGGTCCAAAAAATGTTTTATGCGTGCTCAAACTAACGACATCTGCTCCCTCTCTAAGAGGGTCTTGGAACTGCTTTCCAGCAATTAAACCAGCTACATGTGCTGCATCATAACCCACTGTGCCGCCTATATTGTGGATTGTTTCTGCTAATTCCTTAACTGGGTGTGGAAATGGAAAAACGCTTGCACCGAACATAACCAGTTTTGGCTGTTTGCCTTTAGCTACCAATTCTTCTATTCTGCTTTTTGCTTTGTCAACATCTATGTTTAATTCCTTATAATCCAATGGTAAATATTCAACTATTAAACCACGGACTGCTCCTGCAGTGCCACCTAGCTCTTTTTTACCAGTTGTGATATGTCCACCGCATGGTATTGACAGCGCCATCATAGTGTCTCCTGGGTCTGTAAAAGCAGTGTAAACAACGAGATTTGCTACAACACCAGAAATAGGTCTGACATCCACAAATTCTGCGTTAAAGAGTTTCTTCATCAGTTCAATGCATTTGAACTCTACTTGGTCTATAAAACGGCAGCCTGCATATACACGTTCTCCTGGCCATCCTTCAGCGTATCGATTTCCAAAATCTGTTATGAGGGCTTCACGGACTGCTGGGCTTGGAATGTTTTCGCTTGCTATAAGTGGTATACATTCTTGAAACCATCTGTGATGTTGTTGTAGAAGGTCGAACACATGATTATATTCTTCTTGAGAGGTTGTCATATTGCAAACACCTTTTGCGTCACACTATCCTCTTTCATAAATAAAATGCTTTTGAGATAGCGCAACATTAATATTGAGAAAAATACAGCATTTACCCTAGCTAATGGAAGAGTGTTCCTAAGTGAGCAAGAAGAAGAAAGAGAAAGCGGCTCCGATGCCCGCCGCGAGTGCAGGGCTACTAAGATTTTTCGAGGAGGAAACCGAGGGAATAAAGGTTAAGCCAGAACTACTTGTAATATTAGCTGTAGCCTTGATAATCATATCTATTTTAGCTAAAATATTTTTCTAAACCAAAAATATTAACGACGAGAAGGCGCATGTAAAACTTCTATTCGATGAACGGAGTTAAGATGAATAAATATTTCACTTCTTTCTTCTCTACTTGCGACCTGCGGAATAGGTTGAGCAATAGTTGCACGAAGTATAACAGCTTCGGCGTTTGAAAGCCATATTCCAGCGGGTTCATGAGTGACAGCCGCTAATGTCCCTTCAAAACCATAGGCTGGATCCAAAATCACACGTATATTCTTGCCTAAATTTTTTTCAAGCATATGAAAGATCGTTAGCGGTATATTTTGTTCCGGCATGGGATTCGCAAAACATTATAATTTGCGCTTCTAGCATAAAACGATTGCCCTCTTAAAATATATTGTGAAGATGTTGTGATGTCTTCTGCGCTATAATTTATTGCGAACCATTTTCTATTGTTCATGTTAAAATCTAAAGGTCCTTTTATGTAGTAATTGTTTGAAGGATGTTTCAATTTTTTTCAAGTTTTCTATTTTCTCGACACTTTAATATGTTTGGGGTTCTCATACAAAATCTACACGAGAGTGTAAATGTGACAACTGCAGGTTCATTAAACCAGTCCATGGAGAAGGCTGTAAAGCACTATTCATCATTATTCATGCTTCCATCATACAATAAGCTGCTATTACTTCTAGCTTTTGCATGTATAAGTGGAGGATTATTTTCCACCATTATCCTTTTTCCTTCTTTAGAAGAGATTGTTAGTGGTTTATTTTTAGGGGCATCCTTATTTCTTACAACTTTGCTTATTGATTTTGTCATAAGTGCTCTTATTTTACGACAAGATCCAATTTATGATAACAGAAGAACTGTGGCGCTGTCTCTTTTCTGTTGGGGATTATGGTTTCTTTTTATATTCATTGGTGTTGCATTTGCCAAATCGTTTGATTTGGCATGGTCGATTAAACTTTGCCTTTTAGGCTTTTCTGCGGTAGCAATCTTGCGCTTGGTAGTACTATTTTCAACGTCTTCTAAAGGGTATTTGCGCATTATAACAGCCTCCCTTCTCAATCCGTCTTCTTGTACAATTCCATTTCTTGTGTTTTGGGCAAAACTAAACTATTCCATAACTTCTCTTACATTCTTTTTCATTTCTTCATTGATTCTAAGTCTCATTTCAAGCTTATTCTTCATCTCCATCTTGAATCGTGTAGGAGCGAAAACGATAGGGGTGCCCTCTCTACCTCTTTTCAAAAGCTTTCTGATCAATTGGATAGCCGATTTGAATGTTCCTTTAGAACGCTTTCTCGAAAAATTGGGCGAAAATAAGAATGTGGAGGTTTCTTTGATAAAATTCAGTTCTTCTAAACCTAAAGCAGTTATAGTTGTTCCATCCATTCATCCTGGACCTTTCAAGAATATTGGCAGCAGCCTCTTGCCCTCCATGCTTAAAGAGGCCTTGGAAAAGGAGCTTAACTGTGTTGCTTGCGCTCCTCACGGTTTACTTGGTCATGAATTTGATTTAGCTTCTCAAATTCAGAATCAAAAAATCATAAATCAAGTCGTGGAATGTGCGAAGTTGGCGGTTTCTGAGAAGGCGAAGGCAACGCCTTTAGTCAAAGTTAGTAACAAGTTGGCTACTGCATGTTGTCAAATTTTTGGAAATTTTGCCTTTCTTTCCTTCACTCTTGCGCCGAGAACAACTGAAGATTTGCCCCAAGAATTGGGAGTATTTGCTCGCCAAGAAGCAGAGAAATATGGGCTAGAATGCTGCGTTATTGTTAACGCTCATAACAGTATTGATGGGACTGTAAATCTACAGGAAGCTTTAACTGCATTAAAAGAGGTCTGCGCAACATGTTTAGAGAAAGCAGTTTCTCTTAAACAAGCATCATTTGAAATTGGGGCAGCCACAATCATTCCAAAAGAATATAGCCTCAAAGAAGGTATTGGTCCAGGCGGTATCACTGTAGTTGTGGTCAAAGTTGGAGTGCATAAGACTGCCTATGTAGTTATCGACGGTAACAATCTGGTTTCTGGATTGCGTGAAAAAATTCTGTCAACCCTAAATGTTGAAGGAATTGATGAAAGCGAAATTTTCACAACAGATACTCATTCTGTAAATGCCTTAATATTAAGTGACCGGGGTTATCACCCAATTGGAGAAGCTATTGATCATAAAAAATTGATTGCGTACATAAAAGAGTTGACGCTTACAGCACTATCTGGTTTAGAATCTGCTAAGGCTACTTGCAATTGTTTGACCATTTCTGATGTCAAAGTTATAGGAGAAAAAAGGCTGGAAACATTGTGCCTTCTCATAGATAAAACTCTTCAAAAGGCGAAGAGAGCCGCTCTACCGATTTTTGGGATAAGTGGCATACTTTTAATGTTGATTTTGATGTTTGCTTAAGCTAACACTAATAAGACTGAAACATTCCATTTTCATTTTCAAGAGTGATAGCGGTGCTTAAGGAAATTAGAATTCATGGTCGAGGTGGTCAAGGCAGTGTCACCGCTGCAGACTTGTTGGCTCATGCTGCTTTCATTGAGGGCAAGTGGGTTCAAGCTTTTCCATACTTTGGGGCAGAAAGACGAGGGGCTCCTGTTAAAGCTTTTGCTAGAATAAGTGATGAACCAATACTTGTGCATAGCCAAGTTTACACGCCAGATTATGTTATAGTGCTAGACCATGCAATTTACAAGGTTGTGGATGTAACTGAAGGCTTGAAAAAAGATGGAATTATAATTATGAACACAACAAAGAAACCTTCAGAAATAGGGTTACAGAATCGGCGCGTCGCCACTGTAGATGCGACTGGAATTGCGCTTGAATTAAACTTGCTTGTTGCTGGGTTGCCGGTGGTTAATACTTCTATTGTAGGTGCATATGCTAGGGCGACAGGTGAAGTGGAGTTAGCAAGTGTTCTGAAGGCTATAAGAGAAACATGGAGTGGTGGTGCAGGTGAGAAAAACGCTCGTGCGGCTGAACTAGCTTATGAGCGTTTAACGAAGGGATGGTGATATTGAATGAGTGTAACTCCTAAAACACGAAAAGAAATGCCTCTGACACCAATATCTTATCCAACTGTTGGTAGTATGGGGAAAACAGGTTCTTGGAGAACTTTTCGTCCTGAAATTGACTATTCCAAATGCACAAAATGTACGCTTTGCTGGATTTATTGCCCAGACGCTGCTATAATGCGCAAAGAAGACGATTCTCCCATAATAGATTATGATTATTGTAAGGGGTGCGGCATTTGCGCCAACGAATGTCCAACTAAAGCTATAACTATGAAGCGGGAGGAAGAATAGATGGCGCAGATGATTATTGACACGGCAAATCACATTGCTGGTTACGCTGCAAAGGCTGCAAGAGTCAAAGTTGTTGCAGCATATCCGATTACTCCCCAGACGACAGTGGTTGAGAAAATAGCTGATTTTGTTGAAAATGGAGAGATGGATGCTGAATACATTCGTGTAGAATCCGAACACAGTGCAATGGTAGCATGCATAGGTGCCGCTGCGGCTGGGGTCAGAACATTTACTGCAACATCAGCTCACGGGTTAGCTCTTATGCATGAAGCCTTACACTGGGCTTCGGGTTCCCGTCTACCCATTGTAATGACGGTTTCTAACCGTGCCATGGGAGCTCCTTGGAGCATATGGCCAGACTTCAGCGATTCTCTTTCTCAGCGGGATACAGGTTGGCTTCAATTTTATTGTGCTGATAATCAAGAGGTTTTTGATACTATTATTCAAGCCTACAAACTTTGCGAAGATGAACGAGTATTTTTACCAGCAATGGTTTGCCTTGAAGGCTTTATCCTATCACATACCTATATGCCTGTTAAAATTCCAGATCAAGAAAAAATTGACAATTTTCTGCCTCCCTACAAATCTGGGTGGATGCTAGACACAAATCGTCCCCTTTCTCATTCGAACTTGGTTTCGCCAGAATGGTATATGGAATTCCGCTATATGATTCAAGAAGCAATGGAGAACGCAAAACAGCTTATTCCTCAAATTGATAGAGAATACGGTAAACATTTCGGCTTCGAACATGGGGGGCTAGTTGAGAAATACAAATGTGAGGATGCCGATCTAATATTGCTAACCATGGGAACGATGGGTAGTGAGGCAAAAATAGCAATTGACAGATTGCGCAAAGAAGGGCAAAAGGTGGGTTCTGTACGAGTTCGAGTTTTCCGTCCTTTTCCCATAGAAGAAATAGAAAAGCTTGCAGAAAACGTACAGATGTTTACTGCCATAGACCGCCACATATCCTTTGGAATGGAAGGTTTTCTTGCCACAGAAATTAAGGCATCCATTTTCAACAGAAAAGACCATCCCTTAGTTGCTGGTTTCCTTGCTGGTTTAGGAGGGAGAGACGTGACCTTTGAAACAATTGAAAAAATTGCTAAAAAATCGCTGAAGTGGATGCATGATGGCAAAGTGGAAAGAGAAACTGAATGGGTTGATTTGAGGAAGTGAAAATTATGGTGACAATAAAAGAGTTACCAAAAGAAGAATATTTACTTAAAGGACATGCAGCGTGTGCTGGTTGCGGTCCTGCCATCTCCCTCCGCTTGCTTTTCAAGGCCTTGGGAAATAAAGTTTTCTTAGTTGTGCCCGCATGTTGTACAACAGTAATTCAAGGTCCCTATCCTTACACTTCCTTTGACGTTCCACTTCAAAACATACTATTCGAATCAACAGCAGCAGCAGCCTCTGGAATAGTTGCTGCTCTGCGTCAAAGGAATCTAACGGACATAACGGTTGTCGGTTGGGCTGGAGACGGCGGGACAGTTGACATAGGAATTCAAGCTTTATCAGGAGCTGCTGAAAGAGAGACCGATTTCATCTATATATGTTATGACAATGAAGCCTATGGCAATACAGGAATGCAGAGAAGTGGAGCAACACCTTATGGCGCATGGACAACCACAACACCTTCTGGAAAAAGGGAGCGGAAAAAAGATATGCCCTTAATCATGGCTGCCCATAGAATACCCTACGTTGCAACAGCATGTCCTTCCTATCCCATAGATTTCATAAACAAGCTTAGAAAAGCCAAGGAGATTAAAGGCACAAAGTATATTCACATTCTGGCACCGTGTCCCACTGGTTGGCGTTATGATACAGGCAAAACTGTCGAAATGGGAAGGCTTGCTGTGCAAACTGGGTTGTGGGCTCTTTTTGAAATTGAATACGGAAAGTTTAAACTTAATCCTCCAAGCGACCGATTGATTGACAAAGCTAAACGTAAACTCGTCAAAGAATACTTTGCTTTACAAGGAAGATTCCGCAATTTAACCGAAGAGGATGTAGACAGAATGCAGAAATGGGTAGATGACGATTGGGAGAAATACCGCAAACTAGCATCAAATAGTACGTCTGATTTCGCATCGTACGGAAAAATATAAGAGACTAAAGTCAAAGAGATAATCTCGCTTTGCATAACCTCTCGAAGGCAATCAGCGTAAAAGGGTGGTATAATATGACAGAAGATAAACAGAAGAGAGAATTAGCGGGAAAAGAAAAAACAACAAGAACAACAAAAACTGTACAAACTAATAATAACATTGTGCTAATCGGCAAAAAACCAGTAATGAACTATGTAGTTGCCTGTCTAACTTTCTTTAATTCTGGCGCCAAGAGAGTCACTGTAAAGGCTAGAGGACGGGCAATTAGCAGAGCTGTTGACACTGTTGAATTGTTGAGGCGGGCGTTTGTTAAAGACCTGCAACTCCAAGGCATAGTTATTTGCACAGAGGAAGTCACTAGAGCAGAGGGTCGAAAAGCTAACGTTTCAGCCATTGAAATCGCGCTGACCAAACCATAACACGTCTTTCTTCTCTAAAGTGTAAACCCTAATACGAAATGCTATTCTATATTATCAATCAAACTTCTATGCTTTCCATAGAAAGCACATAGATAATTATATAAAAGACAATTTTTATCTCTCCTAATCTCTATTGGTGATAACAATGAGTAACTTTCCTAAAATAGTCGTTGATCCACCTGGACCCAAAGCTAGAGAGTTAGTTAGAAAAGATGAAAGATTGATTTCGCCATCCTATGTAAGGTTTTATCCACTTGTGGTAGAATATGGGAAAGGTTGTATAATTAGAGACGTGGATGGAAATGAATACATAGATTTCAATTCTGGCTTAGCGTGCTTAAATGTAGGTCATAATCACCCTAAAGTGATTTCAGCTATAAAGAATCAGTGTGACCGATTTTTACATTATTCTAACACGGATTTTTACTACAATGAAGTTGTTGACCTAGCAGAAAAATTAGTGAAGATTACCCCAAGTAACGCTGATAAGAAAGTGTTTTTCGGAAACAGTGGAACAGAAGCGGTGGAGGCGGCAATTAAACTTGCAAAGTGGCATACCCGCAAACAATTATTCATTGGGTTCATAAGCGCCTTTCATGGACGAACTTTGGGATCATTATCTGTTACAGCTAGCAAGCCAACTCAAAGACGATACTTCTTTCCATTAATGCCAGGCGTAACTCATGTTCCATATCCTTATTGTTACCGTTGTCCTTTCAAACTAACCTATCCAGAATGTCATTACTGGTGTGTAGATTTCATCGACGAATTTGTATTCCAAAAATATATGCCTTCTGAAGACACTGCGGCGATACTTTTTGAGCCAATTCAAGGCGAGGGCGGATATGTTGTCCCACCGCTTGAGTACTTTCAGCGATTAAAGAAACTTGCTGACAAATATGGCATACTGCTTATAGATGATGAAGTGCAGTCTGGTATGGGAAGAACGGGAAAATGGTTTGCAATTGAACATTGGGGTGTTGAACCTGACATACTTTGCAGTGCAAAATCGTTGGCTTCTGGTCTTCCATTGGGCGCGACAGTTGCAAAAGCAAAAATAATGGACTGGGTTGGTGGCTCTCATGCTAGTACTTTCGGCGGTAACCCTCTTTCTTGTGTCGCTGCAAGTGCTGTTATTGATGTAATCAATGAAGAAAAGCTACTAGACAATGCAAACAAACAAGGAAGTTACATTTTGAAAAGACTTGAAGAATTGAAGGAACAGAGCGAGATAGTTGGTGATGTAAGAGGCAAGGGCTTGATGATTGGTATGGAAATTGTGGAAAACAAGGAAAATAAGAAGGCATCACCAGCGAAATCCTCGGAGATTATGATGCGTGCTTGGAAGAGAGGAGTTGCTGTTATTACATGCGGAGCTTCAACCATAAGAATTGTGCCTCCGCTTAATATTTCAAGAGAACTTGTGGATGTAGCGATGGACATAATTGAAGACACTGTAAAAGAAGTCGCGAAGGAAGCTTAATAATAAGCGTGTTCAAATGGAAATCCGAAAACTTGCAATAAGCGACTACGAAGAAATTACAAAGCTTTGGTCAAAGGCTAATTTGCCATATAAACCAAAGGGAAGAGACAGCAAAGAAGCCATAGCGGCTGAGATGAAGGCAAACCCAGATTTTTTCCTTGGAGCTTTTGAAGATGACCAGTTAATTGGTGTAGTTATACTCAGCTGTGATTCACGAAAAGGTTGGATTAACCGCTTAGCTGTTGATCCTGCTCATCGAAGACGCGGTATTGCAAAGACACTTATTGCCGAATCTGAAAAAGTGTTGAGGAAACATGGCTTCAGGATCTTCTGCGTTCTTATTGAAGATTACAATGCAATATCAAAAGAGCTTTTTAAAAAATGTGGTTTTGTAGAACATAGAGATATAATCTATTTTAGCAAACGTGATAGTGATGAAATTTAATCTTCCTTGTATATAAGTAAAAGTATCTACCACTCCACGCTATAGAGAGGCGAGTATTTTTTAATCTCTACTCAGCTGTCTACCATTACTTTAGAAGTCACGTGGCTTTGCTATAATTTCTTTTATTTTCAAGTCGAAAAAGCTTGCAGTATTCACTGGATGTATTAGGAGTGCTGTATCTGCACCTCTACCTGTTCCGGCGATGGCAACAATGTCTTGTTCGCATGTGATTAAACCAGCATCAGCAGCCATTAATGTAATTTCCACGCATACCTTCGTTCCTTCCCCCATAAGTTTCAGCACATTGGCAATAATCTCCAATGGCTGGATTGTTCCAAAATTCTTGCGAATTGCTCTTTCAACACTGCTTAAGGCATGGATGCCGGTGAAAATCTTTGCGCCATTTGCCAAAATTTCTCTTTTATATTCTTCTTTAAACTCACTTTTTCCAGTTTCTCGGAAGCCAAAACAATGCGTAACTACAACAACATTGTATCCCTTGAAGATTTTGGAAGCTTTTGCACCAGTTTCACCTGTCGTTGAAGCTATCACTATGTCTTTTACGCCCTCTTTCTCAGCATATCCCTTAACAAATTTCAAAAGGATATCCGTATTCTCCTTGCCTTTTTCTCTAAAATACACAATTTCCTTTTTAACATGATTCATGAACTGTTCACCCTTGTGATAATTTAAATTCTCTTGTTTTATATCTTTAGAAGGTTATTTGAATTCAAGCGCTCTTTTTCTTAACGGATTTTCTTCTCAATTCTGTGTCGCATACTTCGCATTTTCTTGATTTATAGTCAGCTGGATATTTCTTATGGCATGCTGGACAGTATCTTATCCATTGTAGACGGAAACGGATGCCGAATGTAGCTAGTGAAGTAAATTCTATACTCATTTGGTCTGCAACATTCTGTATTGAATAGTCGTCTGTTACAATTAATGGGGAATAACCCTCTGCCTTAAGTTCCAGAGCTAAAGCTAGGACTTGAAGGTCTGCTTCTGAAAGAAAAAAGGAGTCACCGACAAGAGTTGCTGATGCTTTCACTTTATCTATAAAAATTTCTTTTGGTGGTACAACTTTTAGTTTTCCACTTTCTTTTGCTGTTTTAAATCTAACCCAAGCCATGGATTTTTCTCTTATTTCATCTCTTACCTGTGGGACGGTATATTGCTTTTCACTTATTGAAAATGGGTCAAAACCTGCCACAAAAGCTGAAGTATCCAGAACCAGAGCCTTCTTTTCCGTGTTAGACGTTAGGATTTTCCTCCTAATCCCTTAAAAAGAAGTCTACTCTCTAAACGATGATAAAAATTCTCTCTAAACCTTATGAAAGACGCTTCATATTTAGAACGTGTAACCATTAAGCTTGGAAGTTTAGAACTTACCATTTTGCGGTAAGCCCCATCGATTACTACAAGTAGTTTCTTAGGTCTGATAACCTCGACTGTAAGACTCGAATTCGCTGGAAAAACAATCGAACGGAAAATACTCAAAGCACATATCGACGTTAAAACAAAAGCGTTTACACTTGGATCCAAAACTGGTCCACCAGCGGAGAGCGAGTAGCCGGTAGAGCCTGTTTGTGTGGCTACCATTAAGCCGTCTGCTTGACAATTTAATATTGGCTTTTTATCTTTTAGGATTCGTGCATAGAGCAGTTTTGCTGGTTCATCTGTGGATATCAGCACTTCATTTAAGGCATCTGGAAACTTTTCTCCATCTGCACATACTGATAGTTTCATACACTTTTCAATTGTAAAACGCCCTTCCAAGCATTTTTCAACAGCTTCAAAAGCATGTTTTGGTTCGACTTCTGTTAAGAAGCCTCGAACACCCATGTTTATTGCGAGCATCGGTGGTCCTGGTTTTGGAAGTGCGACGCATGTTCTTAGAATCGTTCCATCCCCGCCTATTGTGACTATAAAATCTGTCCGCATCTTTTCTAGCGGTGTAATTTTGGCATCTATTTTCTTCGCCAGCGTGTCTTCTACATAAACTTTTAATCCCTTACTTTTCAAAAACTCGGCTAAATCTTGTGCAAGTTTTATTGCTGGTCTTTTGTCAAAACGGGCGACCAAACCGACACTTTTAAACACTAACTTCACCCTCTCTTCTATTACCCGCACCTTAATCTATATATGGGTGTTGTTTAAATTGCTTTGAATAAAGACGGTAATTAGAAGGTGAGTGTATGAGCAAACCAGTTGATGTGGGAAGCTTGCGTGTAGGCGGATATATGATTGTTGATAATGAACCGTGCCGCATAGTAGATATAACCAAGTCTAAACCTGGAAAACATGGTTCAGCTAAGGCAAGGATTGTAGCCATTGGTATTTTTGATGGTGTAAAACGAAGCATTGTAAAACCTGTAGACTTGAACGCTGAAGTTCCGATAATTGATAAGAGAATGGGGCAAGTTTTTGCTGTTAATCCTACGGGCATTCAGATAATGGATTTGGAAACCTATGAATATTTAGATGCACCTTTTCCTGAAGAAGAAGATTTGAAGGCTAAATTAGTTCCAGGCGTTGAGATTGAATATTGGCGAATTCTCGGCAGAATAAAAATTATTAGAACAAAGTAAAATGAGAAGTTTATTTAACCTACAGGCTTTATTCTTTTTACTGTTTTAAAGAGGTATACCTTTTGAGTATCGCCACTTTGAAGGATGGTAGGAAAGTTCTAATACGAAAATTCACGATAGAGGATAAAGAGAAGCTTATCGAGATGTACGAGTTTCTTTCTAATGAAGCTTTACGTTGGGCAATGCCTCCTTATACGAGAGAAAGACTTGAGAGCGGATGGCTGAGCAATCTGCAAAACCTAATTGCCATAGTTGCTTTTTACAAAGACAAGATTGTTGGGCATGCCCAAATTTTCAAATTTCCTCATCCTCGAAGAAAAGGTACAGGCGACTTAATCATTTATCTTCATCAAGACTTTCATAATGTAGGTTTGGGCACTGCAATGCTAAGTGAACTAATTGCGCTTGCTAAAGCGGAAGGACTACATAAAATAGGCTTAAGTGTTGTTGCAGATAATAAACGGGCAATACATCTTTATCAGAAATTTGGTTTTAAAAACGAAGGGTTAAAGAAAGACGCATATTTTGGAGAGGATGGAAAGTATCACGATGAGTTGGTTATGGGTTTAATTATTGGCTAGTGCCCCACCAAACCCAGTTAAGTCTTTTGAAGCATACGTAAAGGATTAGAAGGATTATTCCCCAAATCAGAGCAATGCCTCCTACCTTTAGTAAATCGTTTTCTGCATAAGTATAGATTATCCATGCGCCTATTCCGCATAAACCCACTATTAATAGAACGAACATTGTGAAGTGGATTGCTTTCTCTACAGTCAATAATATTCACCTTTAATTCGTAGACGTTAGCGGTTTGTGTTGTTAAGATTTTCTATTAAAGTTTATCTTGTTGTCTTTGTTTTTAGCATTTTGGAGCCGATGATGCGAGAAGAGCCGTCTGATTTGTGACGACACTCATAAGGCTGAGGCTTCCAACTCTATTCCTTTGGAATGGCATATCCATGCCTGCGTGGCAAACGAATCTCTAATATCCCCTTTTTGAAACGTATTTCCATTTTATCCATGTCTACAGGTACAGGAATGCGTGTGTGACAGTATAACTTTTGAAACTCGCCTTTATAGTGGGTTATTCCAAAATCGTCAAAACGTATTTTTTGCCTCATATTGGCTGATATTTCGATGGTGCTTTTGTCTAGTGATTTAACTTGTATAGCATTTTCATTAGTGTAAGGCAAGTCAACAGTCACTATAACTTCCATAGGGGTTATCATTATGTTACGAAGAGGTTCTATTGTGCAAGTCTTATGGTTCCAACTAGGTCGTTCAATTAATTTTTTTTCCAGCACTTCCGCCATTTCTTCTAAACTTTCGAAATATTCATTTACTACGTCAAAAATTGAGCGTCTCTTTCGTGTTGACATTTTTGCTTCCTCCCTTATGACACGTATAGTGGAATGTCATACTCTTGCGTCTTCTTCATCTTAGTCAACTCTTGCTGGGTTCGTTTCATAATATCTCTTGCCTTTAAACGGATTTCCTCTCCCTTCTCCAGAAGTTTTGAAACATCCACTTTTATTCCTGTGATGTGGGCTAACTCTTTTAATACCTCAGCTGCAGCCTCGGGGTCTGGATAGTTTAGAAAACACTGTCCAAGTAATGTGAGGGCTTTTAACCCTATGTTTGCACAGTGCTGAAGCATAATCGCTTGAGGACCTACCATATACCCTTCATTCAATATTTCTATGCCTTTTTCCTTAACCATTTTCAGCGTTTCAAGGTTTGATGCAGCAGCAAACACTTTCAATTCTTGAATATCTTGTCTATCCTGAATTGGAATTCCGCTTAGCGAAATCATCATTTTGACATTTTTGCTTTTTCCCCAGCTAATCAAGGCGTTCATTATTGGATAGATTATATCTGCTGGTATTGCTGTTTCAGAAACAGCTAGCAAAATATTATGATTTCCGAAGATTCTCACAGGTGAATGTGGTAATCCTTCATGCAATACAATTAATGGGGGTAGCAATTTTGAATCCATGTAGGCTACCTCGGCTAAGTTAAGCTCTGAAATGATGTGTGAAGCTGCAATAACACCTACTAAACCAACATCAGGAAAACCGAAGAGCATAGTGGCATCGGATGGAACTTTTCCTTTGTCAATGATTTTTACTTCTTCACTCATATTTTAATTCTCCAATCATTGTTTGAAAATTGTATTGTAAAAAGCTTGCGGGGTCCAGAAACACAAAGACAGAATATCTATTTAAAGGTGTAGAGACTTTTAAATCTGGAGAAATACCATGGCATTAGAACGCTTAGGTTCCTCACTTCACGAAGCTTTAAAGAAGCTCTTCAAAGCCTCCGTTGTAGATGCGACTGTCGTTAAGGAGCTTGTTCGTGATGTACAGAGGGCTCTCCTTCAAGCAGATGTAAACGTTAAACTTGTACTTGACATTTCAAAGCGAATAGAGGACAGAGCATTAAAAGAAAATGTTCCACCTGGCATTTCAAGACGTGAACACATAATAAAAGTTGTTTATGAAGAATTAACACGCTTCCTTGGAGAAAAACCAGTTCCTATGAAAACAGAGCCTGGGAAGAAACGGGTGATAATGCTTGTTGGTATACAAGGCTCTGGAAAAACAACAGCTGTCGCAAAGCTTGCCCGATACTTCCAAAAAAGAGGACTAAAACCAGCTTTAATCTGCGTGGATACATATAGACCAGGTGCTTATGAGCAACTTCAACAGTTATCAAGCAGAATCAACGTGCCTCTGCATGGTGATTTGAAAGCAAAAGACCCTGTTAAAATTGCGCTTGATGGTTTAAAACAGTTTAGTGACAAAGATGTGATAATTATTGACACTGCTGGTCGCCACAAAGAAGAGCAAGAGCTAATCAAAGAGATGAAAATGCTCGAACAACGCATTAAACCAGATGAAGTCATGCTGGTAATTGACGGAACAATCGGTCAACAAGCGATGTTTCAAGCAAAAGCTTTCAACGAAGCAACACCCATAGGTTCCATTCTCGTAACAAAACTAGACGGCTCAGCCAGAGGTGGAGGCGCTCTTTCCGCTGTTGCAGCTACAGGTGCTCCAATAAAATTCATTAGTACTGGCGAAAAAATCGAAGATATAGAACCTTTCATCCCTTCCCGCTTTGTCGGCAGACTTCTAGGCATGGGCGACCTAGAAACTTTAATTGAAAAAGTACGGGAAGCAGAAATAAAAGTTCCCGGGAAAAAAGCCAAGGCTATCTTGAGCGGTAAGTTCACACTAACAGATATGTATGAACAGTTCGAAGCCATGAAGGGAATGGGGCCATTCCGAAAGCTTTTGAAGATGTTGCCAGGCATGTCCTATGATATACCTGAAGACATGGTAAATATGGCTGAAGATCGCCTTGAAAAATGGCGTGTGATGATTCAGTCCATGACACCTGAAGAAAAGGATAATCCTAAAACTTTTAATGCATCGAGAATAAAGCGCGTTGCTCGAGGTTCCGGCACAAGCGAAAAAGAAGTGAAAGAACTTCTGAAACAGTATTCGATGATGCGGCGTATGCTTAAAATGTTTAGGAGAAAGAAGAAATTTCCGTTTTTGGGTAAAGGGTTACCGCTCGATTTTAAGTAGACTCTTGCAGAATTTGAAGGATTGCATTATGGACATTTTTGAAAAATCGTTGCGGATGCTTGAGCAACATCCTTTATGTGACCATTGTTTAGGAAGACAATTCGCTTTGCTGGGGTACAATTTAGAGAATAATGAGAGAGGGAGAATAATAAAACTAGCTTTAGCGCTCAAGTCTCACGAGATGCTTTCTTCCAAAAAAAGTGAAGGTGTAAAGATTCTCAAAATTCTTGCGATGAATGGCTTTTTCCAGCCAGCCGAAGAAATACTGCAAAACATAAAAAAGCATATTAAAAGTAAAAATTTTTCTGAAGAATGTTTTTTGTGTGAAGATAAGTTTAAAATTATTGATAATTTAGTTGCAAAGGCTATTCAGAAATTTGAAAATTATGAGTTCAATCGCTTTTTAGTGGGAATAGAATTGCCTGTGGCTGTTGAAGAACGTGAAGACGAGTTTAAAGCTGATTTTGGTGTAGTCTATGGCGAAAACATGCGAAATGAGTTTGGAAGAGTAATAGGGAAAAAGATTGCTGAGCATAGCGGAAAAACTGCAGATTATAAAAAGCCAGAAGTTGTTGTGCTTGTCAACCCCTTTACTGAGGAAATAAATCTTCAAATAAACCCACTTTACATTGCTGGACATTATAAGAAACTAGTTAGAGGTATTCCTCAGTCAAAATGGGTCTGTTCTGATTGTCGGGGAAAGGGTTGTGAAAAATGTAATTGGACTGGTAAAATGTATCCAGAATCGGTGGAAGAATTAATTGCAAAACCGCTCTTAGATTTAACGAGCGGTGCGAAGGTGTCTTTTCATGCTTCTGGGAGAGAAGACATAGATGCTCGCATGTTAGGTAAAGGTAGACCTTTTGTGATAGAGGTGGCAAGACCTCTTAAGCGGTTTTTAGATCTTAAGAAGCTTGAGAAGTGCATTAATGCTTATGCTAATGGAAAGGTTAATGTTTCGCACTTACAATTTGCTGATAAAACAGTTATTAGAAAATTGAAAAAAGCGGAAGCAGCACAAAAAGAGTATCATGTAATCATAGAGTTTGAAAATGAAATAGGTGCAAAAGATTTGCGTACTTTGGAGGAGAAATTGACAAATGTCATGGTTAAACAAAGGACACCGCTTCGTGTTTTGCATAGGCGAGCGGATTTGACACGGGAAAAGTACATATACGAGGTTAAAGTAAAGAAATTGTCGCCTAAAAAGATTGAAATGAAGATAAGATGCCAAGGAGGGCTATACGTTAAAGAATTGGTGACCGGCGATGAAGAGAGAACTACACCCAGCATATCGGAAATTCTCCAAAATAGAGCGAAGCCTATAAAACTTGATGTTTTAAATGTTATCATGGGAGACTGAGAAGGTGGCAAAATGAAGAAATCAAAAGGTTATTGTGCAGGGACACGCCGTCTTTTTAAAAAGGCGCCAAGAGAGCGGGGCAAAACAAGAATAAGCAAATTGTTGTATGAATATCAGCCTGGGAATCAAGTTGTTATCAAAATAGACCCGAGTATTCAAAAGGGAATGCCGCATAGGCGTTATCATGGTAAAGTCGGTGTTGTGCTTAGAAAACTTGGTCAAAGTTATTCTGTAAGTGTTACGCAGGGAAATGCCACAAAAGAAATAATTGTTAGACCCGAACATTTAGAACCTTATAAGGTGTCTTTATAAATGTCAGAAAAGGATGAAAAAGAAAAAGTGCTTACTCTTCCACTGGTTAAGAAGCTTTTAGAGTCGCTGGGTGAAGAAAATCTCGACCAGTTCCAACGTCGCACGCTTGATTATCTCTTCAAGTTTTCCAAGATTGACGCTGATGCGGCTGAAAAGCTTTTGGAAAAGCTCGTGGCTGAATTTGGTTTAGAAGAGTATGAGGCTGTTCAAATAGTTAATTGTATGCCGAAAAGTGTTGAGGAGTTGAGGGTTTTTTTGGCTGGTGGTCGCAAAATTATCGAGGCGACAAAATTGGAAGCTATTGTTGCCCTCCTGAATGAACATCGAAAAGTGAAATAGGTATTTTTGCTACTATTTTTTAAGCAGCATATGGATAAAATGTAGGGCGAGCATGATGGAAAAACGGTACGAAGAGTATGCTTATATTTTAGATTTCTTGCCGCATGGTCGTCCTGGGGTTCGTCCTTCAGGAAGGGCTGGTTATAGAGCGGGAGCTCTTGTTCAATTGGTTGGTGAGGAGTTTTTTACACTTTTGGAGGCGCTTGTTAAGGAGGGGGTTCTTCTTAAAGCGCACGATCGTGTTTTTGTTGGGAAGAACGCTCGGGAGGAGATTACATATATTATTGGGCGTATAGGGTATGAGGAGTTAACTGCGTCTGCGAAGATGGAGCTTCCGACTGTTATTAGTAAAATAGTGTTAAATCGAGAAAAATGGTTTGTTGATTTTTTTAATAATGCAAGGGCTGTGACGCCGAGAATGCACACGCTGGAGTTGCTTCCTGGGGTTGGGAAGAAGTATATGTGGCAGGTTATTAATGAGCGTGAGAAGAGACCATTTGAGAGTTTTGATGATTTGCAGAAGCGTACGGAGTTGCCTAATCCAGTTAAGTTGATTACTAAAAGGATTTTGGAGGAGCTGGCTGGTGAGAGTAAGTATCGTTTGTTTACCAGGGCTTACTAGTATAATGTGGTTAATGGAGTAATATGTGTCTTTTAGAAGAAACGAAGTTTTTGCTTCGTAAATATGGAGTTTTTCCGAGGAGATTGTTAGGGCAGAATTTTATGGTTGACTCGGCAATTCTGGAGAGGATGGTTGATTATGCTTTGCTTGTGCAGAGCGATGTGGTGTTGGATGTTGGTGCTGGTTTTGGTTTTTTGACACGGCTTTTGGCTGGTAAATGTAAATCTGTTTTAGCTGTGGAATCTGATAAGAAGCTTGTGAAAATTTTGCATGAGCAGCTGAGGGATTTGTCAAATGTCAAGATAATTGAAGGCAATGCGCTTGAAGTGCCTATTCCGCATTTTAGCAAGGTTGTTTCTATTCCACCTTATAATATTTCTTCGTCTTTGCTTCTTTGGCTTTTCCGTCAGAGGTTTGATTGTGCTGTTTTTGTTTTTCAAAAGGAATTTGTAAATCGGCTTGTTGCTTCTGTTGGGAGTGAATGTTACGGGTGGTTGACGGTTGTTGCTTATTATTATGTTGATGTTGAACTTTTGGATGTTGTTCCTAGATGGATGTTTTATCCACAGCCGAAGGTTGATTCGGTTGTTGTGCGTTTGAGACCGAAGAAGTTTGTGCCTTTTGCTATAAAGGATGAAGTGTTGTTTAGACGGTTGGTGCAATTATTGTTTTCGCGTCGGAATAGGAAGATGAGGAATGCTGTTGTGCCTTTTATTCTAGATAGATTGTCTTTTAATAGGGGGAGGATATTGAAAATGGTTAGTGCTTTTCCTTATTGTGATAAGAGGGTGAGAGAGTTAGCCCCTGAAGATTTTGGAGCTTTGTTGAATGGTCTTGTCGAGTAAGAGAGTGTTTTTCTCTCGTTATGTTTTTGATGTTGTGGAGAATGTTTACGAGCCCGCGGAAGATTCGTTTTTGTTTGCTGAGAATCTGGTGATTGGGGAGAGCGATGTTGTTCTTGATATGGGGACTGGGTGTGGTATTTTGGGTGTGGTTGCTGCTGAGAGGGCTGGGATTGTTGTTGCTGTTGACGTTAATCCTTATGCTGTTTGCTGTGCGAGAGAAAATGCAATGTTGAATGGTGTATTTGATAAATTTTTATTTATGCAGAGTGACCTTTTTTCTGCTTTTAGGGTTGGTGAAAGGTTTGATGTGATTCTTTTTAATGCTCCTTATCTTCCATCTAATGGTGATGAAGGCTGTTCTTGGCTTGGGCGAGCTTGGTGGGGTGGAATTGGCGGTAGGCAAGTTATTGACCGCTTTATCGATGATGCACCTAAATATTTAAGGCGGGATGGCTTCATCTTTTTGATGCAGTCGTCTTTGTGTGGTTTGGATGAGACTGTGCGGAGGTTTGTAGAGAATGGTTTGGAGGCAAGTGTTGTTGCGAGGTGTGATTTGCCGTTTTTTGAGACTATTGTTCTTTTTAGGGCAAAGCGCTAATTGATTAGGTTGGGTGATTAGGTGAGAAAGATAGTTGGTTATTGTGGGATAATTTGTTCTGATTGTCCTGTTTTGTGGGCGACGCTGAAGGATGATGATGTTGAGAGGAGGCGTGTGGCTGAAATGTTTACTAGGCAGTATAGACGTGAGTATAGGGCTGATGAGATTAATTGTGATGGTTGTTTAAGTGATGATTCGCGTGTTTTTGGTTATTGTAGTGTTTGTGAGATAAGGAAGTGTGGGAAGGCGAAGGGTGTAAGTAATTGTGGCTTTTGTGCGGATTATCCTTGTGAGTGGCTTTCTAAATTGTTTAGTGAATATGGGAAGGCTAAGGAGACGCTGGACGAGATAAGGCGTGAGTATGGCATAGTTTGAAGGTAAAGGCTATCTGGTCTTGGTGTCTAGGCCCTCCCCTATATATAGATTCAACTTCTAGTGTTTCTTAATCTCTCGTTTATTTAGTAAACTAAACTAAGAATATGTTAAGTGAAGGATTATAGCGGGTATCAAGTGTGCGATTTGTGTGATTTCTTTTGGTTTTGATTGGAAAGGTTCAAGTGTTCTGAATTAACTAGCATTGCCTTATGCGGCCACGCTTTCCAGCATTCTAAATCTCTATCACAATAACTTGTCCTTCTTATTATGCTCCAAATGAACATCAGAATCCACCTCAACAACCTTGTAGATTGAATCTTTTCCCAATCCATGTAAAATATATTCACTGACTTATCGTACCAAGACTTCACTTATCATCTTCCACAACAACATGTTCATAAATCGAATAAATGACAAATCCAATTGACTTATACACCCATCTCTTCAACCATCAAACCAAAATCATGTTTTGCTCCTATTAGAGGAGCTACAAATCATTGCATGCGTGCACACAAAATATAAAAACACAAACCTTCACTAATGCTAAAAAAGCAAGCATCACAAGAGGTTCTAAAAAATGTGCGTATTAGGCAAAGACAAACTAAAAGAGCTTATTGAAAAATATAGGTGCATATACCCATACGACTATAATCTTCTTGATGGAGATAGCTACGTCCTAACAGTCAAAGAAGAAACAACATTACACTATCTTGAACACAAGAACCTCATTACATACGAAATAGTCTTCATACCACCAAACTATGTAGCCCACCTTACAGCCAAAAGCAAATACGGACGCATGGGCTTAAGCTTCCTAAACGCAGCAAAAGTCCACAGTGGGTTCATCGGACGCCTTGCCCTAGAACTCGTAAACCTAAGCAACGACCGATGTCCAATAACAATCAAACGCGGAGACCCTTTCATGCACATGGAAATTGTAACAAGAGAAGGTGAATCTTCACCATATATGGGAGAATACCAATTCCAATATCTAACAGAAGAAGAAACACTAATGTATATCCCAATACTGAAAAACGTTTTCCCAAACTACGACGAACTCGCCAAAACATGGCTAAAAAACAAACGACTACCACCATAAAAACAAGTGAACAACAAATCCTAATTCTCGAACCTAATTCAAAATTCATAACTTTAATCAAAACACACCCTCAACAAATCGTTTAAATATCAGCCTATGGTATGCAAAAGGGGATAATCAATGCGCGCAAAAAACTATAGAGCCGTAAAAGGCCAATCTTACACAAGAACCGAATTTGTAAAAGGCTTCCCGCCACCAAAAATAACCAAATTCACTATGGGAGATGCTAAAGCAAAATTCGAATACGAAGCCAAACTCATAGCATTAGAGTCAGCGCAAATTCGTCACAACGCCCTAGAAGCAGCGCGCATAGCTGCAAACCGTCCACTAATGGACAAACTCACAAACAACTACCGCTTGCAAATAAACCCATACCCACACACAATCCTTAGAGAAAACAAAATGATTTTCGGCGCACATGCAGACCGTCTCCAAGATGGTATGCGCAAATCTTTCGGAAAACCTATAGGAACCGCAGCCCGCGTGAAACCCAACCAAGCAATAATCACAATCAACGTAAACGCAGACGGTGTCGAAATCGCCAAAGAAGCTCTGAAACGTGGATCAGCCAAACTCCCAATCCCATGTAAAATAGTTATTGAAAAAGCACAAGTTGAAGAGGTGGAAACAGTTGACTGAAATGAAAGAAAACCTAGTAATATGGTTCGAAAACCTAAGAAAAACCGACATTCCCTCTGTTGGTGGAAAAAACGCTAATCTAGGTGAAATGACAAACGCTGGAATCCCAGTCCCACCAGGCTTCGCTATAACCGCTTACTCGTACAAAAAATTTATTGAAGAAACAAACATAGCCGAAAAAATTTACGAAATTATAAGAGAAACAGTCAAAGATACAAGTGACCCGAAACAATATGAAGTAGCCTCCATAAAAATCCGTCAGCTAATCGAATCCACATCTATGCCTAAAGATATCGAGAACGCAATCAGATCTGCTTACAAAGAATTATGCAATAAACTTGGTCTAAAAGACGTTTTTGTCGCTGTAAGATCAAGTGCAACAGCCGAAGACTTACCAGACGCATCCTTCGCTGGACAACAAGAAACCTATTTGAACGTTAAAGGAGAGGACGAGGTTCTGGAAAAAACTGTCAAATGCTGGTCAAGTCTCTTCACTCCACGCGCAATCTTTTATCGCACAGAAAAAGGCTTCGCCCATGAGAAAGTTCTCATAAGCGTCGGGGTTCAAAAAATGGTTAATTCTAAGGCTGCGGGCGTCATATTCACCATAAACCCTGTAACAGGAGACCCAAACCAAATGGTTATTGAAGGCAATTATGGTCTAGGCGAAGCTGTGGTGTCTGGCGCTGTCACACCAGACGACTTTATAGTAGACAAAAACACACTAAAAATAATCGAGAAACGCATAGCTAAAAAGACAGTACAATATGTCCGCGACCCCGAAACTGGTAAAACAATTCATCTCGAAGTGCCCGCTGAAAAACAGGAACTACCATGCCTAAGTGATGAAGAAGCTATCAAACTTGCAGACTTAGCTAAACATATTGAGCAACATTATGGAAAAGCCCAAGATATTGAGTGGGCAATTGACAGTGACCTATCTTTTCCTGCTAACGTTTTCATAGTTCAGTCTAGACCCGAAACAGTGTGGAGTACAAAACTTACGCTTACACCTAAAATGGAGGTTGAAAGAATGAAGCCTTCTGAAATGCTAAAAGTCATTGTCAAAGGTATTGCGGCAGGAAAAAGAGGTTTTGGTACTGGTGTAGCAAAAATTGTGATGAATCCTCAAGAAGCTGCTAAAGTCATGCAGAAAGGAGACATCCTTGTCACAGACATGACTAACCCAGATTATGTACCCTTCATGAAGCTTGCAGGCGCTATAGTTACAGATAAAGGCGGAGTAACATGTCATGCAGCCATTGTAAGTCGTGAACTTGGAATACCCTGCGTCGTAGGCACAGAAAGTGCCACGAAGTTTATGGTCAGCGGTAAAGAATACACAGTTGATTCCAAGAGCGGCGTTGTCTACGAAGGTATAATGCCAACATTAACAGAACAACTTTCCTCCTCAACAGGAGTTTCTACACCACAAAATGTGACAAGCGGAAACGTTATTCAACCTGTGCCAGTAACTGCAACAAAAATATACATGAATTTAGGCGTTCCAGAAAAAATAGAAGATTACAAAGATTTGCCTTTTGAGGGCATAGGACTGATGCGCATCGAGTTTATTTTAGCCAGCTACATAGGAGAACATCCACTATATCTCGTGGAAACAGGTCAATCACAAAAATTTGTTGACAAACTCGCAGAAGGAATAGCAACAGTTGCAAGAGCTATACAACCACGTCCAGTTGTCGTTCGTTTCAGTGACTTCAAGACCAACGAATACAGAGAACTGAAAGGCGGCGAAAAATATGAAATTGTCGAAGCTAACCCGATGCTCGGCTGGAGAGGATGCAGCCGCTACATAAGTCAATGGTATGAAAAAGCCTTCAAACTCGAATGCCAAGCTATTAAGAAATGCCGCGAAGAATGGGGGCTCAAAAATGTGTGGATCATGCTTCCTGTTGTGCGCACCATATGGGAAGCAAAGAGATGCCTTAAAATCATGCGAGAAGAAGGCTTAGAAAGATCCAGAGACTTCAAAATTTGGTTTATGGCTGAAACGCCTTCTATTGCTATTCTTGCAGATGAATTTTCCAAACTATGCGACGGATTCTCCATAGGATCAAACGACATGACCCAAGGCATACTCATGATTGACAGAGATTCTGAACGTCTAGGACAGATGGGATACTTTGATGAGAGAGACCCAGCGGTGAAAAGAATAATTGCCCACTTAATCAGAGTAGCGCATGAGAATGGATGCACAGTCTCCATTTGCGGAGAAGGTCCATCAAATCTGCCAGACTTCGCAGAATTTCTTGTAAGAGTAGGCATTGACAGCATTTCAGTAAACGCAGATGCAGTTGTGGCAACCAAAAAGCTTGTTGCCAGCATAGAACAGAAAATTATCCTAGAACAACTTGCTGAACAACGTGCAAGGGCTTTTGGGCATTCTGTTTCGAAACCCAAAGAAGATTGGGAATGGACACCTCGCTAAAGCGAAACAACTGAATAACTATCAGTGTTTTCTATCCTTTATTCATACCCTTTTTGGATGTGATAATTTGAAAAGATATGATTTTGAAGAAGAGAGAGTGAGACAGGAAATAATTAGGTTAAATGCCAAGCGTGTTTTAATCCAGTTTCCCGAAGGCTTAAAGCCAGAAGCTTCACGTATAGCAAAAATTATCGAGAAACTTGGAGCATTGCCCTTTATTTCGGCGGATCCTTGCTATGGTGCCTGTGATTTAGCAACTGCAGAGGCTGAAAGTTTAGATGTGGACTTAATCATCCATTATGGGCATTCCAAACTGATAAAGTATGAACGGGTTCCCACAATATATGTTGAAGCCAGATCAACAGTGAGCGTGAATGAGGCGATTGATGAAGCTTTGCCCATGTTGGGAAATTGGCAAAAAATAGGTTTGACCACAACAATTCAGCATGTGCAAACTCTCGATAGCGTTAGAGAAATTCTACTTCGCGCTGGAAAAACAGTTGTTATAGGTGATGCTGGACGCTTAAATTATCCTGGGCAAGTGATCGGATGTGATTATAGCAATGCTAAATCAATAGCGAAAGATGTTGAAGCTTTCCTTTTCCTTGGGGGTGGACGCTTTCATGCTTTGGGCGTTGCGCTTTCTACTTCTAAACCCGTTATGGTTGCAGATCCCTACGAAGGTAGAGCGTATTCGATAGATAAAGAGGCAGAGAAAATCATTAAGCAAAGGTGGGCAAGTGTAGAAGAAGCTAACAAGGCTAGAACTTTCGGAGTTTTGATTGGATTAAAGCAAGGACAGAAGAGACTCGAGGAAGCTTTGAGCGTGAAAGAGAAACTTGAAGATAATGAGAAGGTCGTCTATCTTTTTGTTGTTAGAGAAATTACTCCAGAGGCACTCATGGAATTTCCCACAGTAGATGCTTACGTAAATACTGCTTGCCCAAGAATATCTCTTGACGATGCTTCAAAATTCTCAAAGCCAGTGCTGACGATTAACGAGGCTTTAGTGGTTGTTGGAGAATTATCTTGGGAAGATTTATGCAGAAAAGGCTTTTTCGAAAACTAGAGTTAGAAATGCTGCTTTCGCAGATTGCACCGCATCCTTCCCCTAAATCAAGCCTTGAGCAATATACAATTGCCGCCGATGTCGCTGCAACGATGCTTCACATTGCAGCCTATATAAATAATGACATTATTGAAAAAAGAGTTGTAGATTTGGGATGTGGTACTGGAAGACTTGCTATTGGGGCTGCGGTTCTAGGTGCGAAACAAGTGATTGGTGTGGACATTGATAAAGTTGCTGTGAAAGTTGCTTTAGAAAATTCAGTACGAATGTGTTTAGAAGGAAAAGTGGAATTGATTGCTGGAGATATAGATACTATTCGTGGAAATTTTGATACTGTTCTACAGAATCCGCCCTTTGGTGTGCAAAAGCGAGAAGCTGATCGAAAATTTCTGGATAAAGCCTTAGAAATAGGCAAGGTTGTCTATTCGCTTCACAAACATCCAAGAATGGATAAGTCTTTTATGAGAAAACTAATGGCAAGCAAAACTGGTGTGGCTCAAGTTACTCCCAATTCTTTTCTGAAAAAGTTTATTGAGATGCGTGGCGGAGAAATTAAAGCAGTCTATGCAATGGTCATGACGATTCCATACATGTTCAGTTTTCATAGAAAAAAGAAACACAAGTTTGCAGTCGATTTATTTATCATAAAAAATAGAAAGAAGAGAGTGAACGAAAAGGTTTATTGAGGTGTTTACGAAAGTACAGTTACTCCTTTAAATGAAAGTTTGCTATATTGCATGAATAAAAAAGGGAATTTGTATGAGTGCTCAATCCTCTGAATGGTCTCAACGAAAAAGTCAATTTGTGTTGCCAGGCGAACGTCTGGGTGTAATTGAAGAGTTTGTTCCTAATACAGGGACATATGTTAGAGAAGGAATAATCTATTCTGGTGTTGTTGGACAAGTTTTATTTGATCTCTTGAATAAGCGGGTTTCAGTTCGCCCTTTAATTCTTGAAGCGAAAATTCCCAAAGTTGGAAGCACAGTTTTGGGTCAAGTTTCACATGTTCAAACTGAAAATGCGAGCGTGCGAATCTTTAAAATAGGCAATAAAATGCTTTCAGGAGTTTTCTCCGGGGTTCTCCATATTTCTGATGTGCAACCAAGTTACGTTGAAACAATGTTCAATGTTTGCAAGCCTAGTGATATTGTAAGAGCTAAAGTGATCAGCGAGATGAATCAAGTTTATCATTTGACAACCAACGATAAAAACTTGGGCGTTGTTTATGCGTTTTGTTCAAATTGTGGTTATGCATTGGAATTAAAGCGACAAAATATGCATTGCCCAAGATGTGGAAAGATTGAAAAACGTAAAATCGCATTAGATTATGGAAAGGGAATGCTGTAATATTGTGAAAAGGGATAATAATGAAAGTTGAAATGCTAAAAAGAACTAAAAACGAACTCAAAATAGAAGTTGAAGGCATAGGTCATACTGTTTGTAATCTTCTGCAGAAAAGGCTTGTAGAAAGTGAAAACGTAGATTTAGCGGGTTATGACGTTCCACATCCGCTAGCCTCAAGCTCTATAATTTATGTTCGCACAAAAGGTGATGTTAAGCCTGAAGAAGCTTTGCTGGAGGCTATAGAAAAAATACATTTGCTGAATAAGGAATTTAGCAAGGAATTGCAACAAGCTCTTAAAAGGAAAACTTGATTCTGCTCTTTATTTTTGTGAGTAATTGGCTGAAGCCCTCAACTGGGTCATTAATTCTTTCTATTGTTGTAATAGTTTCTTCCAAAGTTATATAGTTGTTAAGCCAAGCGTAGACTATCAATGCTTCGGCGGCATCTGCCATTGTGTGGCGTGTCATTCTAGAAGGCAAATAATCTCTTAATCCTGACTTTTTAATTGCCTCTGCAAGTAATGTTCCTTTGACTTTTGCTCCTGTGGGTTCTCCTTTTCTGTTTGATGTAGCTAATGAGTAAATGAGGTTTGTGTATGCGTCGCCGAGAGAGGCTAGTTTGTGGTCTGTTAGTATTTCTGTGAGGTTTTTGTAGGGTTTTATGAATGTGTAGGTTTGTTGGGGCATGGTTGTTTTGTTGTTTTTGTGGTTTATTAATATGCTTGTGTGTGGATGCATTTGCTTCTATCCCCTATTATTAGAAGCCAAATCTTTATATGTTGAATGATGGGTGGTCACGTTAAAGGCTATCCAAATTTAGGAATGAATCGCCCCGTCATCTTTTGATACTCTAAATATTCGTCGCCAAAACGTTGTGTCAAAAGCCTCTCCTCCTCAACAGTAATACGATAGTATCCTAGAATCGCAGTTAACGGAAGAAGCGTAAACAAACTAGGCCAGATGAAGAGGAGACCAAAAAACATCAGGAAATAGCCGAGATATGAAGGGTGTCGTACGTAATGGTATGGGCCCCATGTTACAAGTTTCTGGTTTTCTGGCATATTCCATGAAACGGCATATTTGCCTCTTGCAATCACGCTCCAGTTGAACAGAAAATATCCTGCGAATGTGAGTATTGAGCCAAGAATTTGTATATGAAACATGAATGGAAGTTGGAAGCAATAAGTGGCGGTGTAGAGCAGAGAAGAAAGACCAGTGAACACTAGAAACATGTATGCTAGTACTTCTAGGAAGTAAGCCATTGTTCCTAAAGCGGCTATACTTACCATAAAGCCTGATGGGTGTTCAACTTCTGCATAGACCTTTACATTGCTTTTGCGTTTATGAACTGTCAAAATGTTGTGTAAATTGATTAAAGAGAAAATTGCTACGCAGATGAAGAGGAAAATAGCTATTATCGTTTCAATTAGCATATTTGTAAATGAGAATTTGCTATTTAAAAGCACTTTCATTAAACTTATTATGGCTCTCTAATTATAGTTTTGATGATGTGGGTGAATTGTTTTGGCATACAGGAAATTTCGCGTTATTAAACCTGAAATTCGTGTTCTAGGCGTTGATGATGGTGTCTTTATCCCTCACATGAAAGGTTTGGTCCCTATTGTTGGAGTTGTTTTTCGTGGGGGACACTGGCTTGATGGTGTAATGCACACTAAAATTAAAGTTGATGGATTTGATGCAACAGACAAAATTGCTTCTATGATATTTAACTCGCCACATTACAAACAGTTAAGAGTTATAATGCTCAATGGCATAACATTTGCTGGCTTCAACGTAGTCGACATCAAAAAGCTCTTTTCAGAAGCAAAGCTTCCAATAATAGCAATTACACGCGAAAAACCGAATCTTGCAGAAATCCGCAAAGCGTTGAAGAATTTGCCTGAATACAAGGAACGGTGGGAGGCTATTCTGAATGCTGGGAAAATTTTTGAAGTATCAACCAGAAACAAAAGCGAGAAAATATATATGCAATTGTCTGGTGTTCAGAAGGAGGATGCAGAAAAAATTTTGCAGTTAACCGCTACCAGAAGCAACATTCCTGAAGCTTTGCGTGTGGCACATCTTATCGCCTCTGGCATCAGTGTTGTTTAGCTCTAATCTTTATTGAAATAAGAAAAGGTTTAAAAGAGACCATGTTAAGGAAAAACAAACGGACATCGGAGTAAAGAAATTATGGAATTTTGTCCGAAATGTGGTTCTCGGCTCGAGCCTAAGAAGGGGAAATCTGGTAAAGAAGCATCATTGTTTCTGGTTTGTCTTAAGTGTGGCTATAAAAAACATGAATCAAAAAAGAAAATTGAGCCTAAAGTAGCCAAAGTGATTCAGCATAAACCGCAACAACTGGTGGCGGTTATAGGTAAAGAAGAGCAGAAACTTCGAACATTACCAACTGTTAGAATTGAATGTCCAAAATGTGGCAACAATCTTGCTTATGTATGGCAAGTTCAAACAAGAGGCGCAGACGAATCTTCAACCCAATTCTTGCGTTGCACGAAATGTAACTACACATTCAGAGAATACAGCTAAAACCACTCTCCAGTTTAAACTTCTAAACAAATCTAATTTCTCTTCACTGAACCTTTTGACTCAAAAGGTATTAGAGATTAAACCTATCCAGCAATCACTGTGAACATGAAACATAACGGTAACGTTTATAACCTCATTTTCTCATTCCTAAAAGACGCGAAGCGAGAAAACAATGGGTCACAGAAAACATCATGCACCCAAACATGGTTCACTTGCTTATTTACCTAGGAAACGTGCCAAAAGCATAACAGCTAGAATACGCTATTGGCCACAAATAGAGGCTGATTCGCCTAAGCTTCTGGGATTTATGGGCTATAAGGCGGGTATGATTCATGTTTTTGCTGTAGAGGATAGAAAACGCTCACCTGATTTTGGTAAAGAAGTGATTCGATCAGCAACAGTCTTGGAAACGCCTCCAATGCTAGTGTGCGCTATAAGAGCCTACGTGAAGAATACTTATGGTCTTCAAACCCTAACAGAGGCTTGGGTAAATGACCTGCCAGAAGAATTAGACCGTGTCTTCACGCTTCCAGAAAAATTTAACATGGAAGATAACCTCAAAAAAATTGAAGAAAACTTGGCTAATGTTACAAAGTTTCGTGTTATAGCCATAACTCAGCCTAAACAAACTAGTTTACCGAAGAAAAAACCAGACATAGTGGAAATAGAAGTCGGCGGAGGAACAATACAGCAACAATTTGAATATGCTAAAAGTCTCTTAGGTAAAACATTAACAACCACTGAGATATTCAAAGAAGGGCAATATGTTGATGTGGCAAGCATATCCATAGGTAAAGGCTTTCAAGGACCAGTAAAACGTTGGAGAGTAAAAATACTTCAGCACAAAGGAAGAAAAACAAAAAGAGGCATCGCAACCTTAGGTCCATGGAACCCTCACAATGTTATGTATAGCGTTCCAAGAGCTGGCCAAATGGGTTACCATCAAAGAACAGAATACAACAAACGCATTCTAAAAATAGGCGCTGACGGAAAAGAGATTACGCCTAAAGGAGGCTTCATAAGATACGGTATAATCCGAGGACCCTACATGCTACTTGAAGGAAGCATAGCTGGTCCAGAGAAACGCCCAATAAAACTACGCTATCCAGCACGCCCACCAACAAAGGTAGCGGAAGAACCACCACAAATCACTTACATATCCCTCAAATCTCCACAAGACAGATGAACGGTGAAATTTAATGGTCAAAAAAACAGCGAAGATATTTAACCTCGAAGGAAAGCCCATTGGAAAAATAACACTTCCCCCAGTTTTCGGAATGACGCTAAGACCAGACGTAATAAAACGAGCTGTTCTAGCAATACAATCCAATAGGTTACAACCACAAGGCAGAGACCCAATGGCAGGAAAAAGAACAACAGCAGAATCAAGAGGCGTGAATCTGGGCATAGCCAGAATACCAAGAATTAAAAATCCTGGTGGACAAGGCGCCTTGGCTCCTGGAACTGTTGGCGGACGAATCTCGCATCCACCAACTTCCAAAAAGAATATTGTCAAGCAAATTCCTAAAAAAGAAAAACGTTTGGCTCTTTTTTCGGCAATAGCTGCTACTGCGTCAAAAGAAGTTGTTGCTTCTCGGGGGCATTCAATCGAGGATGTTCCTGCATTTCCCCTCATAGTTACAGACGAGTTGGAAAAATTAAGGAAGGTCAAAGAGGTTGAAGAAGTCCTCGTGCATTTAGGAGTTTTTTCAGACATCTTTCGAGTTAAAGAAAGTAGAACAATCCGTGCTGGAAAAGGTAAACTTAGAGGTAGAAAAAGAAAGCAAGCTATTGGTCCCCTAATAGTTGTAGCAAGGAACAATGGAATAGTCGAGGCAGCAAGAAATATACCAGGCGTTGATGTTGTCACAGTCAAAAATTTAAATGCAGAAATTCTTGCACCTGGAGCACATCCTGGAAGACTGACTATATGGGCGAGTAGTGCCATAGAAGAACTGAATGAACTCTATGCCAAAGGAGAAAAAGCATAATGAATCCTCATGAGATTATACTTTATCCTTTAATGACAGAAGCCGCCAGCTTAATGGTTGAAAAAGAAAACAAGCTAATCTTTGTGGTCAATATAAAAGCGGGAAAAAAAGATGTTAGAAAGGCTGTTGAAGAGCTTTATGAAGTTAAGGTTGAAAAAGTCAATCTCATGATTACGCCACAAGGAAAAAAGAAAGCTTTTGTTAAGCTTCATCCAGACTATAAAGCAGCTGATGTTGCAATCAAACTTGGAATATTATAAATATAGAGGAATAATAAAATGGGCAAAAGAATTCGTGTACAAAGACGTGGACGCGGCGGATCCACATTTAAAGCTTCATCACACAAGAGAGTAGCTCCCGCACAATACCCAATAACAGCAACAACGAAAGAATATTCTGAAAAAGCAATAGAAGGCGTTATTGAAGATTTCACCCATGATCCTGGACGTGGGGCACCTCTTGCCTTAATAAGATTCGAAAATGGAGAAACATGTTACAATATTGTTCCGGAAGGAGTGTACTTAGGTCAAAAAATCCAAATGGGTGGAGGGGCATCAGTGGAAGTTGGAAATGTTCTTCCAATAGGCAAAATCCCAGAAGGCACATTAATATGCAACATAGAAAGCCGCTTAGGAGACGGCGGCAAAATCGCAAAATCTTCTGGAGCGTACGCAATGGTTGTCACTCACACAGCTCAAGGAACTATAATTAGGCTTCCCTCAGGTAAAACAAAGTATGTGGATGATCGTTGCAGGGCGACGATTGGAGTTGTTTCTGGAGCTGGAAGGACAGAGAAACCTTTCTTGAAATCTGGTTCAAAATTCCATTTAATGAAAGCAAAGGGTCATAAATATCCGAGAACTCGTGGAAGGGCAATGATTGCTGCTGTGCATCCGTATGGTAGTAGCAAAAGGAGTGCACGAAAGGTAACCACAACTTCGCATGGTGCACCACCAGGGCAAAAGGTTGGATTAATCGCGGCAAGAGGTGCTGGACAGAAGAAGGTCTCCAGAAAGGCGGCAGAATAAGGTTTATAGGGTTTAATGTCACTGCAATCTTTGGAGTTGACCGAGATGCCTAAAGAATTCGTCTATCGCGGAAATACCCTTAATCAACTGCAAAGTATGTCGATGGATGAATTTATTAGTCTACTTCCTTCAAGACAGAGGCGGAGTCTCCATCGTGGTCTAACACCAGAACAGCGGATACTGCTCGAAAAGATAAGAAAAACAAAAGAAGCTCAAAGAAAGGGAACAAGCAAAACGATCAAAACGCATGTACGAGACATTATCATTTTGCCTGAAATGGTTGGCGTCACACTTCTTGTTCATAATGGCAAAGAATTTGTATCTTTGGAAATAAAACCAGAAATGATTGGGCATTACTTAGGTGAATTTGCCATTACAAATAAGCCTGTAAAACATGGGACTCCTGGAATTGGCGCCTCTCGTTCCTCAATGTATGTTCCATTGAAATAGTTTTTTATTCATATTCTTAAGCGCTATAGTCCATCTCTGAAGTCTTTTTCTCAGGTGGTTTGGCTTGTGGTATCTGAGGCAGGGGAATAGGCGGTGGAATGTTCAGCGTTCTAGATATCAACACCGATTCTGTGAAGACAACATTAGATATTGACTGCACTATGATTGGTGGTGGCGGTTTCTTCTCCTCATATTCTTTATAAACCTTCTCAATTTCGCTTTTCTCACCGACAACATATGCCTTTCCTTTTAGACTTATCTGCGCAATAGAAGGATTATAATTAATTGTCAAAACAAACGGAACTTCCACCGAATCTTCCGACTTCTTTTCTACGCCAATTAGGTTAAGATTTGTGTTTATCTGAATTGGCGGTATAGGTTTTTTACTATCCCAATAACGGTCAGCTGAAACGTTAGATATAGAAACATTTACCCTAATCATTTAAATCATCCAGAATATCAGACACCGTATAATT
This sequence comes from uncultured Candidatus Bathyarchaeia archaeon, assembly GCA_964469615.1. Classification (GTDB taxonomy): domain Archaea; phylum Thermoproteota; class Bathyarchaeia; order Bathyarchaeales; family Bathycorpusculaceae; genus CAYXZM01. The sequence continues at coordinate 62,556 of CAYXZM010000037.1, forward strand.
TAAACATGTTTATTTTTCAGCAGGCTTGTATCTCGTGAAACCACAGCGTCCGCAAGTGTACCTGTCACCATGATCAGCCATAAAATAGCCTATCCCGCAGCGTTCGCATGTAGGACGTAGTCTCACAATTTTATCGTCTTCTATTTTGTATAATGAGAATGCCTTTTTTCCAGTTTTCTTTGCTGTTTTCTCAGTTTTTTCTTCTGTATTTTTGGACATTTACTATCCCTTTTCCTCTTTTTCCTTGTCTTCTTCGGGTGGCGTATTCCTTTTTATAACATATTCAGGTTCTATAAGTTTAGCATGCTCAACAGAATCGTAAACATTTGCAGTTCCAACAGCAATGTGTGTTCCTGTCTTCGTTTCAATTTTTTTAACAAAAACCAAGTCTAAATCTTTCTTAAGCAATGTAGCCACCGCCTTTCTAATCTCCAGCCTTGGAGGTGTACTACCAGTTTGATTGTGCTCAATTTGAAAATAGACTTCTTTTCGCTTCAGCAAGGGGTTTTCTTTCTCTAAAACTATCTTGATTTCCATGGTTTTGCCTCATCTGTGGTGTTGACTTGATGCAGCCTCTTCTTATTTAGCTTTTCGAACATTTTCCATAGCTTTTAAAATTTCAACAATCTCCGCCCTTTTATCCGGTGTTACCTTAATCACAACGATGCCCTCGTATGGTTGGCCATAAACCACAAAAGAGTTTTCTGGCGCATATAAAACAGCAATGAGCGTTAACAAGTCCTCTTCACCTTTGACAATTATCTTGACTCGACAATCGCTTTCCATTGCTTCGTGAATGGCTTTGATTGCTTCCTCTGTGATTGTTCCTTGTGGGTTGTTAACATTGATTGTTTTATCTGCTTGAAATTGGAAAGGTTTTGCTTCTCTTCGCATGACTCTATTGTCAACAATTAAAAGTTTAGGAAACAAACGGTTTCTTGTGAGATTTTTTGAAACAGTGTCTCCAACAGTAATTATGGCAACTGGTGCTTCTTTTTTCATAATTTTTTTCAAGATTTTCATTGTTTCTTCAAATGAACCTCGAATCAACATGCCAAGAGGATTTTTAAGTTTTATACGCAACTCTGACGTTAAACTGTATACTATAGTCATTTATCTAACCTTTAATGCGTAACGTCCTTTCTCTTTAATGTTCATGGCTTTTGCGATGGCTGAACCTTCTGGGTTAAACATTATCAATAATCCGCCAAAATCATCACTTAAAGATGGAGTCTTGCATTTAGGGCATATATTTTCTTTAGTTATAATGCGACATGTTGGACAAGCTTTTTCACTCATCTAGTCACCTTCCGACTTCGGTTTGCTTTTATCTTCTGCTGTTTTTTTCTTTGTTGCTTCCTTTATTTTCTGTGCATCTTGTTCAATCCACTCTAACTTGCCTAGAAATGGTTGCCTCGCTGTTACGCCGATTTTTCCTGAGCTTCCAGCTCTTCCAAGCGAAACTGCTGTTATTCGAACACGAACTTGGTCTCCACTCATGAGTTTCCTTTTCGTTTCTTTTCCTAGCAAGACTCCTTGTTTTTCATCATAGGAAATAAAGTCATCCATAAGTTGTGAAACATGAAGTAAGGCGTCGATGGGTCCTATGCGTACGAAGGCTCCGAAATCAGCAATCTCTACAACCTCCCCTTCCACAACCTCCTGAATTTTGGGATAAAAAGAGAGCAAAGAGAAGGTTACTTTGTGGTAAGTGGCTCCATCTCCGGGAATGATTTTTCCAATAGGGCTTACTTTTACATTGGTCACAGCAATTACATAGCCTAATTCTTCGTCAACTACTCCTTCATATTTAGCCTTAACCTGCTGATGGCCAACCTTCTCTAATGGATTACCAAAGGTTTCTGGTGGGATTCGAATAGTATCTTCTCGAGTTATAAGTTTAAACAAGGGATCTTATCCTCCCATCGATTTCTAAGCGGGATTTTTGCCTCACATAAATAACTGGCACACTTATATTTCTTAGCCTCTTTTTAAGCTCTTTGTCATTTGTAAATACTGGGCAGCCCCATTTTTTTGCCATTTCAATAATAACATCGTCTGGAGAACCAATTTTTCCTTCAACTTCTGAAAAAACACATTTTTTAGCTAGTTGCAATGCATAATGGGCTAGTTTACGCATTTTTGGTGAGCCTTTTTCAGCAATTGCCTCAAGTTCTATACGTATAGGTGAGAGCAACACTGGTTCAAATCTTGTTTTTAAAAGTTTTTCTAATTCTTCAAAAATGTCGATTTTGAATTGAAGCGGAACGAACAAGGCGTTCGAATCTAAAATTACTTTTAGTATTTTCTTTTTCTGTTCAAGTTTTTTAATCATATTTATTGTATCATTCCGTATCCTATAAATCTCCATCTGCCCGCTATTTTTCTGCTTATCGCAACTCTCGAACCGGTTTGTGCGCATACTGGTCGATTAAGTTTAATTGTAACTGTGCCCTTTTTTGTTGATGCAACTGTTCCCATAGTTATTGCAGCACCTACGTGCAAAAGCAATGTTTCGTTTACAACTATCTCTTGGACTTTCATGAGTTCTCTTGTTCCAACCGCCCGTTCAAAAATGTGAGGTTCTAAGGTTAACTCTGATAATGTTGGCGGTAATTCATCTGGTTTTCCGACGATGTTTCCTGTTAAGCTATCAGCCTTCGAAAATGATGGGTCTAACAGAGTTCCTACCCCTACTAACCCGCCGCAATAAGCTTCATTTACATTTTTTCCGCCCGCATGCAAACTAACAATTTCGCTGAACAAAGGGCTATAGATGCTTTTTCTCTCCTTTTCTACAGCTATTCCAGGGCGAATTTCTATCTCCTCTCCTAACGAGAATTTGCCCTGAAATATGGTGCCTCCAATAACCCCTCCTTCCAGCTTCTCTATTGTGGTGCCTGGCTTGTTAACGTCAAATGAGCGAACAACATACATTAATGGCGGTTTGGTTTTATCCCTCTTTGGTGTTGGTATGAACTCTTCTAATGCTTGGATAAGGATGTCGATGTTTACTTGGCGTTGTGCCGAAACAGGGATTATTGGCGAATTTTCAGCTATTGAACCCTTTACAAAGTTTTTAATTTCCGCATAACTTTCTCGAGCCCTTTTCTCATCCACAATGTCAATTTTATTCTGTACAATTACAATATTTTTTATACCAATAACCTCTGCAACCGCTAAATGCTCTCTAGTCTGTGGTTGAGGACATATTTCATCTGCAGCAATCACAAGGAGTGCTCCGTCCATTATCGCTGCTCCAGAAAGCATAGTAGCCATTAATGCTTCGTGACCCGGAGCATCCACAAAGCTGACTGCTCGAACAAAATTGGTCTTCGAGCCACAGTTACGACAGATTGGCTTTGTTGTATAATTCCTCGGGGGGTCACATTTAGAGCATTTATAAATTGGCATGTCTGCATAGCCTAACTTTATTGTTATACCTCTTCTCAACTCTTCACTGTGTCTAGATGCCCAAACGCCTGTTAACGCTTGCACCAACGTTGTTTTTCCATGGTCAACATGACCTATAGTGCCAATGTTGATTTCGGGTTGACGAAGTATAGTTGTACTTTTTTGTGGTTTTTCATTAGACATAAGCTATGAGCCTCAATTTGCTGATTAAATCGACTTTGCTGTTCAAATAAAGACTCGCTTGTTTTAAAGATTTTGTCTTTATCTATTTTCTGTCTTCCCATTTCCGAATTTTTTAAGAGATTTTTCAAAATTTTATTCAATTAGTGACAAAAATTAGATTTTTTCATGTTGCGCTGGGTGTTTGAGCTTTCTCCTTGGTTTTCTTACTTTCCTTAGGACGAGCTGGTTTTTCTACGATTTTCATGTTTAACTGCACAATTTCGTCTGTTAACACACTTCCACGAACCGTTTTGCGTCTTCTTTCTCCCTCTCTTCGAGGGTTAAACCCAACTCCTCCGCTGAGTATCACTTGCCGACGAACTCCACCATGAACATTCTTTCTCATTGGAAATCCATCTCTATCCGAGCCACCCATTATCTGGAGTTTATGACCTGGCAAATCAGCTATTGACCCATCTATCACATCTCCTATTTTTCTACCAATCAAAGGTGTAGCCCGCGATTCTTCAAGTTCAACTACTTTTGAAGTTCCTGTTTCTGGGTCTGATACGATTATTTTGAACTTGGCCATATGCGTTAATCTCCTGCGATGTTATGAAAGTTGAATCTCTTTCTATTAAGGATTTACGAAAACTTGGCAGTTTCCCTAGAAAAAATAAGAAAAATGGATAGCTGTGAAATTTTTGGAATATTTTACTCCACGTGCACTCGGAACAAGTCCACATCTTCTCGCATTGTAGGTGTCAACTCAAGGAAATCTCTTACTGCCCGTTCAATATCTTTTGACTGTGTTACATATCTTCCAACAATGAGTATATCTGCGCCTTTTTCTAAAGCTTCTTTAGCTGTTTCTGGCACTATTCCCCCTGCCACAGCAATTAAGAAGCGTTTATCCTTGAAAGTTTGCCGAATTTCTTGGATGAATTCCAATCCTATTGCCCTCCCTGATTCTTCGTCTATTCCTCTATGCAAGATGACTATATCTGGAAATTCCTTGAGCAATTTCAATTTTCTAATAGGGTCTTCCACATTTAGCATATCTACCACAGCATATATTCCAAGTCTTTTTGCTTCATGAATGAATGAGTCAAGTGTTTGGGATGGCGCTAACCCTGCAGCAACCACAGCATCAGCAGTTTCCTCATAAGCCAAGTCTACTTCCACTTTTCCAACATCTAAAGTTTTCAAGTCTGCAATAAAGAAAACATCTTTTGCAACCTCTCTCAATTCGCTTATAACTTTTGCTCCGTATCTTTTAATCAGCGGTGTTCCTGCTTCAAGTATTATTCTGTCACTTTTAGGAATTTGTACAATAATTTTCTTTGTCCTTTCCAACTCTGGTATATCAAGCGAGATTTGAAGATATGGCGGTCTCCATAAACGTGGGACTCTAAATCCCATTATAGGATGCTTAGCCCTATCCTTGTCATAGAAGATTTTTTCAAGTGTCGGATACTTCAGTAGGGCTCTTTTTAAAGCCAATTTAGTTGCGCTGTAATTGTAATGATAGATTTTGCGATAATCACTTGCTTGTGGATGTATGAAGACGCTGCATACTATAACCCAATCGTCCACCTTATCTTTAGGGATAATTTCCTCCTCTACAGAATCAGCAACAGCCTTCGCTACTGCCGCCTGTGCAGGACCAAAAATTTTGCCTACATCTTCAAGATTCTTGATTGTCACCTTTGGCACAAGTAATGTATGAGGTTTAGGTGGAAGGTTGGGTCTTATCACCGCTAATAATGGTGTATGCCCAATGGAAAGATTTGACATGCCAGCAGCAAATGCCTCTCCGACAGGCCCCTCCTTGTCACCTATTAAAAGGTCAATATGCGCGACCTCATTGCCTTCTCCTACGAGAGCCTCACCGATTAAGTACGCGTATTTTCGAGGCATTTCAACAGCCTCTGACAATAAATCTGTCGATACTCCTCTAGAAATCTCGCTGAAATCGACATTAAATTCCTTAAGCCATGTATAAAGAGTATCTCTATGAATGTTTAGAAGTTTAGCAGTCCCTGAGATTGTAGGTTTTGTCGTTTTCTTCTTTAGAAAACTGCGCATTTCAGCCTCTTTCTTAGCTGCTTCTTTTAGCATTTTGACAAGTTCTTCTTTCGTTTCGGGTTTTCTAATACCATGTTCCGACATTTCAACTCATCTTTTGAGGTATTTGTCTGATGTTGTATATAAAAGTGTCGGAACATCACAGTTTTCTGCAAATTAAACTAAAAGTTTTTATTGTAAAATGTCGGTAATTAGCCAAAATTTTTGTAAAACTATTTTTGGAAGACGTGACAGTGTCGTAAAATGGGGGAAGGCTGCTTAAAAGCTATAGAGTTCTGAATATTTATTGTATAGATATTTTAAGTATGGCTTAACATCTAATTCTTTTCCGGTTATTTTCTTAATAAGTTCTGGCGGGTCATAGAGATTTCCGTAACTGTGAATATTTTTGATCAGCCAATTTTTTACTGGGCTAATATTGCCTTCTTTGATTTGTTTTCTCCAGTTCGGAAGATCTTTTTCTATTGTGGCAAGTATTTGTCCGCTGTAAATGTTGCCTAATGCATAGCTTGGAAAATATCCATATAAGCCGCTTGCCCAGTGAGTGTCTTGCATTACGCCTTCGGAGTCATTTTCGATTTTTATGCCCAGATAGTCTTTGTATTTTTGGTTCCATATTTCTGGGAGTTCTTTAACCGTTATTTTATCTGCGAACAAATCTCGTTCAATGTCAAACCTTATTATAATATGCAATCCATAGGTGACTTCGTCTGCTTCAACACGGATTTTTGAAGGAGCAACTTGATTTATGGCGTGGACGAATGCTTCTAGTTTTAGGTCTGCAAGAGTATTACCTGCAATTTCTTTTAATCTTGGAAGGTGATAAACCCAGAATTCGCGGGATCTTCCAATTATGTTTTCAATGAAACGAGATTGTGATTCATGAAATCCAGAAGAGCAACTAGAGCCTACTGGCTGATACATCCATTCTGGTTTTAGGTTCTGTTCGTACATTGCATGTCCTGCTTCATGTAGCACCGAGAAGATTGAAGATGTGAAATTGTCTTCGTAGTAGTGGGTTGTTATTCGCACATCATCGTAATATCCTGTGGTGAATGGATGTTCTGTCTCGTCTATTCTTCCGCCTGCCTGTTTTGATGTTACGTCGTAACCGACTGATTCTGCAAGAAGTTTTGCGATTTGGCGTTGTGCATCTATCGAGATTTTGCGTTTGAGAATGCTTGTGTCGGGCTGATTGGGAGCTGCTTCACATTTCTTTAGTATTGAAACTAAACCTTCTTTTAATTCGTTAAAAACTTTGGTAATAACTTTTGTTGTCATTTTCGGCTCAAAAATATCTACTAATGCGTCGTAAGGCGTCGCTGTCTCCTTTACTTTCATAAGAATTTCTGCAGCCTTTTTCTGCAATTCGACAAGTTTTTCTAGTTCAGGCTTGAACATGGCGAAATTTTTTGCTGCTTTCGCCTTCTTCCACACATCTACCGTTATAGCTCTCTGTTTAGCGATTTCTGCAACAAGTTCTTCTGGAAGTTTTGTTTGTTCGTCATAATTTTTCTTTATTAAGTGCACGTTTCTTTTCTGAATGTCATTCAGTTCATCATATTCTGAATGCTGCATAATCTTTTCCAATAGTTTTCCAATTTCCGGGTCGGTGCTCATTCTATGGTCAATTCGGCTGAGTAATGCAAGCTGTTGACTCCGCAATTTTATTGCCTTTGGCGGCATCATCGTCTCCATATCCCAATGAATTATAGCTTCTGCAGATTGGAAAACAGCAAGGTCTCTTGTCTTCTCCATCAATTTTTCATAATTTGATTGTGTCGTTTTAACCATTTTTATCATCGCCCTAAAGAAATTATATTCGATATAAGTAGCTTGTATATGAGCTTTAAGCTTAAACAAAAGGCATACAAATAAAAGCAGAGTGCTCCGGGCGGGATTCGGACCCGCGTCTCCGGCTCGAAAGGCCGGAATACTTGACCGGACTATACTACCGGAGCCCTGAACTATACTACTCTACTTTCTTTTCCGATATATGGCCACGCCATCCTTCTCACTATACCTTACATATTCGAAGCCAGCTTCTATTAATTTGCTTTCTTCTTCTAAGTTTTTGGCGTAAGCCACATGGTATTCGTCGCTTTCAAAGTTTATTAACTGCGTGTAGAAATCTGTGTTTTCAAGTTTTTTATGCCCGAGAAGTTGCTGCACCCATTTGATGTTTTTGGTTTTATGGTATTCCATGGTAGCCTTCCAATGTCTAAAAGTGTGGAGGCGAATCTGCAGTAATCGTGGGTTCTGAAGTTTGCTTGCAATCTTTTTGCGTTGATCGTAGAAATTTGCACGTAAAGTATACTGGTTTGTGTTGAATACATATTCGCTTGTTTTAGGTAACGCGTTGATCATGGCAATTGTTTCTGCTGATACTTTGATAGCTCTAGCCAAACTCCCTTTAACCGGGTTGTTAATTCTGATAATACATGATTTTTCATCGATATCGATCCACTTCAATTTTAACGCCTCTGCAGTTCTGGCGCCTGTGTCTTTCAACACTTGAAGAAAAGTCGCTGTTTTCTTGCCGCAACCAGCGATTAACTGATCCAGTTCTTCCTCAGTCGGGATGAAAGGCAGTTTCCTTTCAACCCTTGTTTTTGGCGGTTCAAATGCTATATTAAATGTTTTAGCGAAGCTTTTGTAGGCTACTATAAATACACGTTTGTTTGAATCGGTCCAGTTGCTCGTAGCTAAAACCGTCAACACACTGTCTGGATCTAGGAGGTTAGCGCCTCTTTTGACCAGCTGCTTAAGTCTGCATACACGCTGCTTTATAGTTTGTTCGGCAAGACCGCGCTTTTTAACGTTCCAAGCGTAATCTAAGATGAGCGTCGCCATTGTATTTGTCTCTGTGGCTCCCGCGGCCCGCTTTTCATTTTCCTTTTCCACTGTGGCCAAGGTTGTCGCCGCCTTTCTGGCGGAGGGCACTCGCTCGTTTGGGTCATCGTTCCCTTGGCAAGAATACAATAAGCCAAAAGGCAAATTTAAGCCGGATGGAAGATTCCTCCATCCGGTTTTAGCTTTATGGTTGGGATCTGTAAAGCGGTATTCACAGTTTCTGCAAAGCCAACGCTGAACACTACTGCCATCGCTGAGGTATCTTAGTCCATCTCTGTAAAGTTTCGTAGAACCGCAGTTTGGGCAACTTATTGGCTGAGGCGATTTAGAAGACTGCGTTGACGAGCCTGAAGCCTCAAGAGATTCATGCGGAAGAGAATCGCGTTCCTCAGCCTCAGTCACGTTTAAACCACCTTCCAGAAACCGTTGCCCGTTGAAAAAGCCTTGCCTTCGCGCTGTAGATGTTCAAGTATCGCCATGACGGCTTCGAATGGCAATTCCGTAGCCGCTACTAATTCGCTTTCATGAGCTAAACTCTTCAAATGAGTTAACTCTGCAAGGGCATTGAAAATCCGCTCAACGTTTTCTCTAGTTAAAGATGGACTGCACGTGTAAAGTTGACTTGTACATTTTGCGCATAATAGTTCCCAAGATCCGTCCGGATAATTCGCTTGAAAAGCGATGGGCCTTGCACCGCATTTAAAGCATTTCTCGGTAGGAAACATGTCTGGATCTTTTAACTTGTAGAGGGTTGGTGTCTGCTCAAGGTGCGACGGTTCATCATTAGAAGGAGGTGATGTTGGGGCAACTGGGACAAGTGGGGCTGGTTCCTCTTTACTCTTAAAATTTATGCTTTCTTTGTTATTGTCCTGTTTTGCTTCAGCTTTTTTCGAAGAGAGAAAAACTTGCCTCACTTGCCCCACCTGCCCCGGTTCTTCTTTAACGCTTATCCCAATCCATACTCGCTGGTTTTCGCCGCCAATACGTTTCTTAACTAACATAACTCGGGGCTTTTTCCTAACTTCTCGAGAGAACACTTCTTCGCTTACGATGGGTAAGCCTTCTTCTTCGCACACCAGCTTGAACCCTTCGTATAATGCTTTTTTTGTGACCCATAGGTTAGATCCATAAGCGCAATATTTGTCCAAGAAATATTGTGCTGGTTGACTCCAGCGCTTGTATTGTTCTACAACGTTGAGCATTGTTTCGCTTCGTGTGAACCTCTTATTTTCAAGAAGCCTTTTCAAGCCTTTTAAAGCCCAGTTGATTATTCCGCTTTGCTCTTCAGGGCTATTAAGCCATTTCTCTTCTATGTTTGGTATTCGCTTGTTCTCTGGAATTGTTATTGGAAACTCTACAACTATTACACGTTCCCACCATGCTGGGCTTGAATCATTTATAGGCGGAAGCCTATTAGCCACCACAATAAGCTTAGCATAATTGGTAAACTGAACAGTTTTCTGTTTATTTTTGAACTCTGCTGTTATGAGGTCTTCGCCTGTAAGC
>CAYXZM010000038.1:0-17044 GCA_964469615.1 uncultured Candidatus Bathyarchaeia archaeon
TCTTTATACCCTATTTTTTCGTAAATTTCCTTTGGTTTTAGAGATAAAGCTCTTGCAGGCCCGGAACCAATTGCCGAGTAGTCGCCTTCCTTAATTTGCCAACCAGCAAACTGCGAGCCCAAAGTTGCGATTGCAGGGTGATCTGTACGTACGGATATTGTGGGAAGTTCAAGTTCACCATACCGCTCATAAAGGATTTCCGCTTTTGCACATCCACCCATGCAGATTTCAGTTATGATTTTTCCAGCTTGAAATCCGCCTTTGGCTTTTATGCCCGCATCTACAATCGTTGCTTCAGAATCAGTTTTTTCGATTTTCACTTCGTAAAGTTCTGGATTCGCACATAATTTCTCAAGAAGTTTACATGCTAAACGGTTGACACTTAAGGTTTTTTTCATGAAGAGTTTCTCCTTAAAGAAACTTTTCATAGCGGTTTAAATGCTGATTCTTATCCTTAAAGACATAAAGTTTGCCGTTTCCATTATCAGTCAAATCTCCGAGAAATAGGTAGAAAGGTCCTTGGGCAACTTCGTTCTCTTCGATTTTGACTTTTTCTCTGATGCCTTCTATGGTGAACGTTGGCAGAACAGACGCTGAAAATCCGCTGACAACTATCTTGCCCTCGGTCATGCATGCTCCGGCTCTTCCTTCACAGTCTTTTTGAATGTAAATAGTTCCACCATGCATACGCAAGCCTGCAAATTGACCCGCAGACCCATAAATTTTGATTATGCCGTCGTGCATGTATGCGCCAGCCTCGTTGCCCACATTTCCATAGACAACAATTTTTCCTCCACGCATGCCCTCATGGCTTCCACGGTACGGAGCACCTAGATAATCGCTAGCGTTTCCATGAATCTCAATAATCCCATTCTTCATCATTGAACCCGCCCATGCTCCAACGTTTCCTTGTGCGGTTATTTTGCCTCCTTTCATTTCTTCGCCTAAATGCATGCCAACATTGCCATAAACAGTTATTTCTCCAGTTTTCATGCCTGCTCCTATTTTTCGAACCTTACTTACATCGCCGTGAATTTCTATAGTAGGATTCTCTGCTTTGCTTTCTTCAATTTTGAAGAGTTCTACTAGATTCTTCTGCTTGTTTCCTTCCCAAACTTTCAATGCCTCTATTTCTTCACGTGCCTTGCCTTGAATAATGTCTGGGTTTATGCATTCAGCTATTATCGGACATTTGAATTCTCTTAAAGGGTATAAACTTATCATTTAGACACTCGCCTTTACAGTTATCGGATTAGAAATTTCCAGACAATTCTCCGTCACAGGGTAATTCTCGTACTCAACTGTCCAGTATTGTCTAAACCTTCGCTTCATCTCATCAGTAATCTTTGCAGATTCGGAAGATTGAACATTAAGCCACAAGGTAGCGCCTTCAACATGCTTCAGTATTTCCCCATTTTTTACGACAATTTTCCCATTTTTAATTGTGTAAGCTGCCCTTTTGAACGCCTTTCGCAAAGTTCTATACTTTCTTGAAGGGTCTGTTTTTTCTGGATTTATGTTGTATACAGCTATGTCTGCATCTGCACCTACACCTAAATGCCCCTTATTCTTAAGCCCCAAAGCTTTTGCTTGTCCTGCTCTCGTCATTATTGCAATTTCGTAAAAGCCCAATTCACGGTCTATTGAAGAGAGAAGGCTTCTGTTTCTTGCTTTTGGATTAATTCGCTTCAAAGTTGCTTTTCTGGCTTTTTTACTCATAAGCCAAGCGATGATTTTAGGATAAGCAGTAAATGGCCCACCATTAGGGTGGTCTGTTGTCATGAAAACTTTCCATGGGTCTTTAATCAGTAAGGCTAGCTCCAATCCTATTGACCATTGGAGTGCGTGAACGTAGCTTTTGCGTCGATAACGGAAGGGCACAATGCCACTGCTTGTTTCAGTTTCCACATCGTGATTTACCCATTTATTTCCACTCAACTCGTGAAGCGTATATTGGAATGGGCCATCAGCAGTCATTGTTGTTGTGTCAGTAAATATTACTTGACCCATGTCAAGTGTTACATGCGAATGGGCATTAACATAGTTTGCTATTGCCTCCGCGCCTGATTCTACTGTTCTCCAGTCGTCACCTTTGAAAGCGCTGAATTGACAGTGAGTTATGTGGATTGCTGGTTTGTTTTCAGCGGCTAAGTCTTCAACACACTTCATAGTTTCTAAAGCTGTAAGATAATTACCCGGTTTCCCAAGATTGTTTGTGTGAACATGAATCGTGTGGGGCAGATTCAGCAACTTGTTCACTTTGCACAATCCACGAATGATTTCGCGCGGAGTAATGCAAAAATATGGAACTTGATCGTCTAAGCTGCAAACATTATGTCCAAAACCCCAAGCTTCCAGACCTCCGGGATTGACAATCTTTATTGCGTAGCCTTTTGTTGAATTCATAATCCACGCAATGTGTCTTGCGCACTCCTCAATGTTTCTTTCTCTCAAATACTCGAGGACAAACCACCAATCGCCGAGAAGCGGAAAAGTGGCCTTATCAACCATGGGCGTATCATTTAACTCCTCATGCGTATGCTTAGCCTCTAACGGTGGCATAGAAGGATTCATTATTGTAGTATATCCCATCCGTGCATAGCGATAACCAGTGGTAAAAGTTGATGGAATAGAATAGCCAACTCCAGACCTTGTTATGGATGTTTTACACTCAAAATCCTTGAAGTGATCCTCGGGTCTTAAGAGTCTGCCAGTGTTCACTTCTGCTCCAGCAATGTGGGTATGAATGTCGATTGCGCCGGGCATCACAATCATGCCAGAAGCGTCAATTTTTCTTGTTTTACGTTTATTAACACTTTCAACTATTTTTCCATCTCTAACTGCAATATCCATCTTCTCGCCATTAACGCCGTTTAGTGGGTCGTAAATGAAGCCATTCTTTATAAGAAGTTCCATGTTCTTATGTCTCCGTTTTCGCCTTCTTCCTTATCTTTCTCACTTCAGAAAGAATTCTTAGCAAAATCTCTTCGTCAGAAAGCACTCCACGTGGCGGCTCAACAACCTTTTTTAAAGGAAGAGGCACATGGTCCATTCGATAGGCTGTTCCTTCAGCTTCTATACCTACAAAGGCTGAAGGCAAAACAACATCAGCCATCTGGGCAGTAGCATCCATATGAGGACTTATAGCGACTACTGGATTCTTGAGAAGATGCTTAACAGCCGCTTTAGGAAAATTTGCCACAGGATCTGAGGCTATCACTAATGCTGCGTCTGACTCCTTGCGTATTAGAATGTCAACAACCGATGTTTCGCCAGGATTGTATCTTGGGTAACCAAGCGATAAGTCAACGGCATAGGGATAGCCAGTTTGCCACGTAGAAACAATATTAGCGCCTGTAACGTTGAAATGTCCTCTCATGGGCATTATCACAAACTTTGTTCGCATATTCAAATCGCGAATTAAAGAAAGCGCTGCATCAATGTTTCTTAATTTGCCACTGCTCATGGTCAATCCAAGTCCAAAGAAAAGCGCTCCAAACTCGCATCCAATCATCAAATCAGCAATTTCTTCAAGATATTTCACTGGGACTCCAGCAACTGTGTCCACTTCAAGCTCTTGGTCTCGAATCAACGCCCTAAAAGCTTGGAGAAGCTCATAGTCCTTGTTTGGTTCAACTTGTATGAAGTAATCTGCCATTTCGGCTGATTTTGTCTTTCTAACATCTATGACTATTAGTTTTCTTCCTCCCTTGAAAATTGATGGAGGGGGCTCTCTTCTGATAGGCATCTTTGAAGGTTTTTCTTTAACAAAAATTCTTCTGATGGTGCTTTCAATTTTCTTTCTTAACTGCAAAGCTTTAATTTTAGTCAAGTATCCACGCCATTCACTTTTTTCGAATCTCCCTTCAGAAAAGGCTGTATATCTCTCAATATGTCGTGGATGAGCACTCCAAGGGTCGCATCCCCAATAAATAATAAAATCAGCTCTGTGCCTAATCTGTCCAAGTGTACATGATGGAATACCTATCTCCTGAACACTTAGAATTGACGGCCCATGACAAACCACGGCAGTATTGTCAATTACTCCTCCGACCTCTTCTGCTAATTCTAAGCCTACACGAATTGCTTCGCAACTTGTTGAGCTCCACCCGTACAAGATTGGATAATTTGCATCAGTTAGTATTTCAGCAGTCTTCCTTATTGCCTCTTTTAGCGAAACTTTTACAAATTTACCATTCTTTTTTACCAGCGGCTTCAAGAGTCTATGCTCGCCATTATAGCTTAAGAATTTTGATTCACACATGGCGCAGCCATTTTTAACCTTAACAATTTTTCCATCTTCAATTATTAACTCTATGTCATCACATAGGCTACCGCAGACAGGACAAGTTACAGCTTTAACAACAGCCATGTTAATCCTTCCCAAACTGTGCCTTAAGAAGCTCTTTTAAACCTAGAACAGTCCTATCTGGTGCTGGTGCAATTTCTGCTGGGACCCCCTTAAAAGAAGGCATGCCAATACTGTGGGTCTTAGGATTAGTTATAGCATTTGCCCAAGGTCCATACGGAATAAAAACTATTCCTGGATGGGGAGCTCTAAGAGACTTTAGAGCTTTGACAACTATTGCACCATATTCTGTTGAAACTTGTATGTTCGTGTTTTCTTTTATCCCAAGCTTCTTCAAATCTTCTGGGTCTAGGTAGCACACAGAAACGCTCTCTATGTACTCTTTTGAGGCTTTTCCGCGTTCTTTTCCCACGCCTTGCTCAATTGTGCGACCAGTCAGCAATGTGACCTGTAACTTATCTGCAACCATTTCTAATCCAACTGTCATTTAGAATGCACTGTTATAGTGAGATATATTTTTGAGCGCAGTTCATACCTAAATCTCTTTTCCTTTCTGTTCTAAATCAACGTTTGAGCCAAACTTGATACGAGTATTCTTTATTTCAAGCAATGAATAAAACCAGCTAAATATAATATAACGCTTTTATATCTCAAAGAGGGCATGACATGCCTTCGAAGGAGAAAAAAATAGATGACAGAAAAGCTGATTATCGAAGTTGAGGGCTTAGTGAAACATTACGGGGAAATCAAAGCAGTTGACGATGTTTCTTTCACTGTTACAGAAGGCGAAATTTTCGGACTCTTAGGACCAAACGGTGCAGGCAAAACCACGTTAATGGAGATACTTTGCTGTTTGCGAAGATTTGACCGTGGTAAAGTGATGATTAATGGCTTTGACCCGGTGAAACATTCTTTAGAGGTTCGCGCTTCAATTGGCTTCTGTCCTCAAGAAACACTACTTTATGATTTACTGAATGTGCGCGAAAACCTTGCTTTCTCTGCTTCTCTCTATTCGTTAAATTCTAAAAAGTTTAAGGAGCGATTAGAATTTTCCTCTAAGGTTTTGGGAGTAGGCGAGTTTCTCAATAGGAGAGTTGAACAACTCTCAGGCGGAATGAAGAGACGTGCAAACCTTGCAACATCTATTATTCATGACCCATCCATTGTTATTTTAGACGAACCCACTGTTGGTTTTGATCCTAACATTAAAAGGGAGTTCTGGGAATTGATCAGAAACCTTAAAAATTATGGAAAAACTGTTCTTCTATCCACCCATGACATGTATGAAGCTGACGAAATCTGCGACAGAGTAGCAATTATGGATAAAGGAAAAATTGTGGCGCTTGACAAGCCACACATTTTAAAGAAGACAATTGGTGGTGAACCATTAATCCACGTAAGAGTGAAGGATTCTCAAACAAAGAAAACACTTTCAATTCTAAATGAATACAAGACCATCCAAAGAGACAATGAGATTCAGGTTTCAACAAAAAACCCATGGGAAATCATGCCCGAAATTTCAAATAAACTGACTTCGCAAGGAATCTTAGTAGAAAAAATTGAGATTGTCGAGCCGACTTTGGAAGATGTTTTCGTGAAATTGACTGGAAGAAAACTTACTGAAGAGGCGGTGCAATGAATTCGATAATAGGAATAGCTGTAAAAGACATTAAGACTTTTTTCAGAGAAAAAGGAACTATTTTCTGGACGATAGCTTTTCCAGTAATGATACTATTGTTATTCACAGCGATTTTTGGAAGAGAAATTCCGTTTAATGCAAACATTGGAATAGTGAATGAAGATGCGGACACGCCGATAACTCAGAGCATAATATCACAGCTTAGTGCCATGAGATTCCTCACAGTAAAGAATTTTACGGATAGAACAGAAGCATTAAGAGAGCTGAACGCAACTAATGTGCGCGCGATTCTGATACTACCACAAAACTTCTCACAGAATCTTTATCTTGGTCATGCAAACGTGTTGCTGATAATAGACGGAAGCAACCCTGATGTGTTTAGATTAATTGATGATGGCGTAAGAACTTTCTTCACAGAATATTATAAACAATTCTATTATACACAATTCAACCAAAGCTACACAGAGCCAATATTTGTGGAAACAGAAACATCAGTTGCAGGACCAGAAATTGGATACAAAGAAAACATTGTACCAGGCATGCTGACCTACCCGCTTCTGTTCTCAAGCATGGTTGTCTCAACTGGAGCCATTGTTTTTGAAAGGGAAAAAGGCACGCTTAAAAAGATTAGAGTTGCGCCCATACGTCCAATAAACATGCTTTTCGGCAAGACTCTGGCAGCGTTGTTTCAAACAACTATTTCAATCAGCATCATGTCAATTCTGGCTGCAGTTCTATTAGGTCCGAAGCTAAACTGGAACATTCCGTCGCTAATTCCAATATTCTTTTTGGGTTCAATGAATGGAATAGCTTTGGGCTTAATAATATCATGTATTGGCAGAGCCCCGCAAGAAGCATCAAACGCCGCTACAACAATCGCTATTGTGCTGCAGTTTTTCACTGGAATGTATTTTCCAATTGAATATCTTCCTATTTACATGCAGCAGTTTGGTAGAGTTATACCTATGACTTATGCAGCTCAAGCGATAAGAGACATAATGATTCGAAACGCCACTCTTGCCGACTTGTTGATTCCTATGGTAAGTCTCATGTTTTCTGCTGCTGTCTTGTATGGAATAGGCGTGCTACTATACAAGAGATGGGTCGAAAAATAGTCAAGGCCTGTATCCAGCAAGAATGCACAAAGCCAAAGCAGCAGCAATAATGTCTGCAGTCGTGCCAGGATTCAAATGATTACCGTCCTTTCTTAGTTTTAGGTCAAACTCGCTGAGGCGCTTCTTTCCTTCTGGAGTGTCAATTCCTCCAAGCTGAAGGATTTCTTTTGCATCTGAAGAAACTTCTTGAGCTTTTTCGATGCCAACCTTTCTAGCTATGAAAGTGTCTGGATATTCAGCAAGTATCCGTAGAAAGGTATGAATTATGGCGCCATTAATCGTTCCAGTCTTAAGCTGCTTCATTAGATAAGGATAAGCAACATCAAATGTAATTGGATAATTGTTGACCCATTCAAAACAAACCCTATCATACGTGGAAGCTATTTGGAAGATTTGATAAAGCGAGATATTCTCCTTTACTATCCTATTCAAAGAGCTTGAATCATTAACATCTAATTCAGGAGCCTTACCCAATCCGCTGGGATTGGCAATTTTTATGGCTTCATAAATATTAACTGCATCGTCTGACGTTGTTGACTCAGTAACGCACTTCAAATTCTCCCTCAACATTTTAATCTCAAAAACATTCTCCTTCAAAGCAGAAGTCATTCCAGCTGCAACTGCAATAGGCGAAAGCAAAATTATCGTCCCAAGCAAAGTGTTGCCGCCTTTCTGCCATGCATTAACGTCCCGCACACACTCCATTATAAGTCGACCTACTCCAACATCGCTAACTTGAACCCTTCCTTGGGAAACAGCGATACCACGTTCAGCCGCTAATTCAAACCAAGGCGTAGCAGCCACAGCAGAAGCAAGAAAATGCTCATAGCGTGTGCCCTCAAAGCCCGTTATCAAATTCACATTTCCAGGCTTGTCAGCGCTGATTTCAAAGAGTATAGCTAACTCTAGACATTTTGCGATATGTTCTGCTTTGTCATCTGGCTGATGGTGCAATTGCGGTCCCGAAATGTTATTGTATGGAAAGTTTTATTAATGTTGTGTAAAAAATTACACAGCAATGAACAAAACTACAAGGTGAAATGATGAAACTTAAATTATCAACGCAAGATGTTGCTTTTATGGCAATTTTTGCAGCATTTTCAGCTATATTGATTAAAATTTTGCCAGGAATTCCTATAGTAGGAGTGCCCGGCGCAAACATCAAGTTTGATGCTGCTATTGCACCTCTTTACGGATTAATTATTGGTCCATATCTTGGTTTTCTAGCTGCGCTAATTGGGGGATTAATAACTGCTGGAAGCCCATTTGACATTCTTACTTCATTTGCCCCTGCAGTTTCTGCATTAGTAGCTGGATTTCTAACGCAGAAAAACCTTGGAAACAACGGTGGAAAAATAAAAGGATGGATGATGGCTTTAATTATCTTGGGTTTGTTGATTCTAGGGTGGTATATCACAGGAATCGGTCAAAAAGCTCCACTTTATCCAGTTCTCCACATAGGAGGATTTATTCTCATACTTACTACACGAGATTGGACAGCAAAAAAATTCAAAGAAGGAAAAATTGACACAACTGGCTGGCAAGTGAAATCATATCCTCTTCTCGTAGGAATAATAATTTTAGTTGTAGCTTACATGTTTACAAGACCATATTCAGCTGATTTTTGGATTCTTCCCTATTTGTCATTGCCAACGTTTTTAATTGGCGGAATCATAACCATTTACAGTTTGTTTGGATTGGGCAAAAGCTCCTTTGTCTTAGCAATTTCTGTTGCAACTTACTGTGGAATAATAGCCGACCATATGTTGGGAAACTTGATTTTCATAGGTGTTATTGACATATTTATCCCGCTCTCTGTCATAGAGGAATATTTCTTAACGCCTCTTGGTTTACCAGACATACCTTCACTTTTCATGTACATGATACCAGTTTCCGCAATTGAGCGAATCCTATTCACAGTAGTTGCAACAATAATCGGGGTTGGCTTAATTCTTGCCTTAAGAAAAGCAAACCTATTAACTAGAAAATTATAGCTTGAATATTGATGCCACACGCAAAAATTAGACCCAGAGAAGGAGACATTTTTCAAGATTCAAATGGCATTATCTTTGATGTTAAGGGTTTGGTTCATCCGCCAAACAAAATCATAGCTTTTCCACGTTTTATCCCAGACCCTGCTGGTGACCGCAAACAGAAAAATGTTGCTTATAAGAAAATTTATAATATTTCTGAAAGATTCAAATTTCTTGAGCAACACTTTCCGCATTACATTGTTTATGATTCAGTTTTTGATGAGAAGCTTTGCGAAGTGCCAATAGAAAACGTGAAAAAACATTACAAGCCAACCAATCGCCTAACAGAACTTAGGCATATTGGAAAACTTGAATTCCTGGAGAAAGATGCTTTGGAACTGTTTAAACTTTTGAAAAACTATTCGAATATACCATGGAATAAGATGGGATTATCTGGCTCACTTCTTGTCAAGTTGCACAAGTTAGACTCTGACATTGACCCCATTGTTTATGGCTCCACAAACTGTCTAAAAGCCTATTCTGCACTGCGAAGCTTACTAGAAAATGCAGATTCGCCTTTCAGACCTTATGCACGAGAAGATTTGAAAGTCTTGTTCAATTTTCGCTCAAAAGATACGTTCATGAATTTTGAAGATTTTGTGAAAGTCGAATCCAGAAAAGTTTTGCAAGGAAAATTTAAGAACAGAGATTATTTTATTCGTTTTGTGAAGGATTGGGATGAGATGGATGAAAAATATGAAGAAATACAATACGAGAATATGGGTTATGCGAAGATTAAGGCTGTGGTTGAAGAAGATTCAGAAGCCATTTTCACACCATGCAAATACAAAATAAAAAATCTGGAAATTCTTGACGGCGTTCGCTTTCCAGTTGAGGAAATTGTTTCTTTTCGTGGAAGATTCTGTGAACAAGCCAAAAAAGGCGAAGCAATAATTGCACAAGGCAAAGTTGAAAAACTCAGCAATAGCAAGTCAAACAGAGAATATTTTAGGCTTCTTCTTGGGAATAAGCACTCAGACCACATGATATTATCTTGATGCAACCTTTAGAACCTGCTCATAATACTTTGGACAGTAGGTTAATGCTATTTGGTGAAAACTGTCCTTTGAAGTTGTAACTTCTTCCAAGTTTCCCTCAATGTAAACCTTCTCATCACGCATTGCTTGAAGCCGAAACTCTTCCATGTAAGAAACAACGCGAATAGCATCTTCAGCTTCTCTTGGCCCATTCAAAACTTTGATGGGTTGAATAGTGTAAACTGAAGGAATAAAAGGTGCGTCGTTGTCTTCACTTATGCGTGCAAGCATTTTAACCCAGCCTTTCTGCACAATTTTTGTTTCGACAAAATTCTTATATTCTATTTCTCTCCAATCCTTTACAGGCTCAAACTCTGTCTTGATTACTCTTCTGCTTTGCTCATCACTGTATAATCCATAAACCATTTTTCTCTGCTGATGCCACATAAACTCGCTCGGACTATAATTCTTAAATCGCCATTTCTTTCCTTCGATTGACTCGGCATTTTCAAATTCGTTCCGAAAAGGTGAATATTTATCGCTATACAGTTCTTGCAATGTTTCGCGCAACTTTGCAATATTGCTGCTACCATAAATTATTAAGTCTATGTCAGAGAACTTTGGATGATAAAAACCATGAAGCATAGAGCCAAACACGCCAAAATTCGCTATTGACAAACCAGAATGATTGATTACAAGTTCCAAAACATCTTGTAAGGCTACAAGAAGCTCATCTGTCAATTTCTTGTTAATTAACTGTCTAAGCTTTCCATCAGGTTTTCGCACCTTCACAACATTAGGAAGCTTAACACCAACAACATTTTTACAAAGCATTTTATGAAAAATCATGTACTGCGAAAAATTCTTTTTAACAAATTTCCAACCTTCATCTTCATAAAACTTGTAAAAAACTTCATGCCCTATACTTCTGAATGCCTTCAGATTGTCTGATTTGAAAATATTTGCTGGTGCATACTCGACATCGCAAATGTAAGCATTAGCTGGATGTGAATAGCCGAAAACACGGAAAATTAAGCCTTCACGAGTTACAATGGCATCGCGGTCTCTAAGCCTTAAAGGGGCCAAATGTACTCTTCCTCGCTTATGCCTGTTCCAACAACAACTTGATGGAAGACTTCGCTTGAATTGATGTTTTCGACTTTTTCTAGCATGCCAGAAACTTTGATTTTGTTGCCTATTCTGGCAACATTTCTGTAGCATCCAATCATAGAAACCACAACCTTTGGAATCTTGTCTTTAGAAATTTCTGAAGCAAAATCAGCGGGTTTGTAGTCTTCAATTTTGTAGATTGCTGGACGAAACATAGCTTCGCTGTCATCTTTAACCGTGCACTGAAATTTGACTGGTGCTATTGGACTATAGTTAAATATTCCATATTTTGATTGAATCTCTTCACCTCGACGAATCGCATTGTACATGAAAATCTTTCCATTGTAGCGTCCTTTAAACCGCCTTGCAGCATCCAGACGATTGTTGAACACATAACTTAATGTTCCAGCTTCAACAAGTTTGCCTATTGCTGCTTCTAATCTACGGAAGTTTCTCGAACCGTAAACAACAATGTCTATGTCAGATTTAGAAGTATGCATTCCCAAAGCAACAGAGCCATGAACACCAAAATCTTCCATGCCAATGCTTGATTCGCTTGACAGCAAGCTAATAAAGTCTAATGTCATTCTCTGTAAACTATCCTTATGCGTAAGCATAATTAGAGAATTCAAGCACTCTTTCGGAACGTAAACTTTTTTGATTAGGGCAAACGGTGCACTGATTACCTCCTTTCCTCTAAAAGGACAAAAATACACGTAATCAGGAAATTTTTTCCTAAAAGCTTCAAGAAAAACATGATAATTTCGCGCAGTAAATAGCTTTTCAGCTCTGAAAAGCGACATTTTATCATATTTCCATGTTCTTTCCAAGTATTCAATATTGAAGAGTGTTTTGAATTTAGCTGGAATATACTTGAGGAAGGCGAAAACTCGATTAGGTGGATGCTCGTATCCAAAGGTATTGAAAACGAAGCCGTCTTCGGTAATGAAAGTGTCGCCGTCTGCGGCAACCCAGCTTTTAAGAACCGTTTGAAACACCTTGATAGAAGTGGTGTTAGAATACTAAAAAATGTATTGCTCTGAACCATAAAACTTAAAACATGTCTAACACACAGCAGTTGCTGTGAATAGAGTTTGAACGAGAATCTACATCCTTATGTAGTCTTTCTTCCATCAGAACAAAAAAGCAAAATATTAGGCTCTATCTTTGGTTCAAAAGCAGCTGTTGACATTCTAAGATTCTCGCTTAGCCAAGGCATTTCGACCAAGATTTACCAGAAAGACTTAATGAAGAAACTAGCCTATTCAAATAAAACAATTATTCAAAATTTGAAGTCATTAACGAAGCTTGGAATTTTGAAAGAGGATATGGAGAAAAGTGAAAAGGTTGGACGGATCGTATGGGTCAAAGCCTATCAACTTTCAGATGTTGGCAGATGGTTTGCCCTATTGCTTGCAGAGGAAAAAGAATTATCTGACAAGGAAAAGGCGGAAATACTTCAAAATCTTTTTAGAGCTTATATAAAATGGGTGAAAGACCTTTCAGAAAAACTGCACGTAAGCGAGAAAATGCTGGAAAAAGTCTTCAATGAAGAAATGAAATAGGCAGGATGCAAAAATGAAGGCAAAGGTTATTGCAATCGTAGGAAGTAAAAGTTCAGGAAAAACAACAACCATAGAAGTTTTAACAAAGGAATTAACTAAAAGAGGTTACAACATTGCCACTGTTAAACATATCACAGAGCCAAATTTTACCATAGATAGAGAAGGAAAGGACACTTGGAGATTTGCGAAATCTGGAGCAAAAACAATAGTAAGCGTAGCGTTTGGCGAAATTGCTACAATAGAGAAAAATGATGAGAAAAATTTTTCTCTGAAAAAAATTTTAAAAAAATGTGGAGACAATGACATAGTTTTTCTTGAAGGCTTCAGACAGTTTATAAGCAAAGAAAAAGCAGTGCCAAAGATTGTTGTTGTGAAATCAGAAAAAGAAGCCGTAGACGCCTTAAAATTATTTAAACCCATTTTGGCTTTCACTGGACTCTATCCCATTGAAAATTTAAATCTAAAAATTCCATACGTAGATGTATTAAAGAACCCAGAGAAAATCGCAGATATTGTTGAAAAAGCTGTCAAGGGTTAATTTTTGGATTGTGGGGTTTGGAGATTTTATTTGAGAGGGGAGAAAGGAGAACCTTTAAAAATAAATATTTCTCCAAACCTTTCCACCCAAGTTTTAGACTTTTCGCATACTCCCTCCTTTAAAGAGCCTTAAAGGCTTCAAACCATCTATTATACAAGGACAGCATGTCAAGAGAAACACTTGGCTTTCTCTCTTCAAGTATTTGCCTAAAATCATACATTGTTATAGACCTTGGCTGTGCCATCTTGTCATTCGCCTTGCCAGACTCGAAGAATTCACCTATAAGCTTAAGCTGTGCCGATTGACAAACATCTCGTATGTCACTTCCAGAAAATCCTTCAGACAATCTGGCTAGTTCATGCAAATCCACATCAGTAGCAAGCTTCAGATGACTTGTATAAAGTTTGAACATCATTAACCTAGTATGATGGTCTGGAAGCGGCACTAAAATTCTCTTCTGAAATCTTCTTATAAAAGCCCAGTCTAAATCCCAAGGCTTATTGGTCGCCCCAATAACGTAAACGTGAAGGTTTTTGCCCTTATCTATAATGCCGTCCATCTCTTTCAAGTATTGATTTCTAACACGAACTTCTCCGCCAACTTCGTTTGAATGTTTTCCCATAAGAGAGTCTAACTCGTCAATGAAAATTATTGCTGGCTTTCCACCTGTAGCCGACTTTCTAGCAGAAGCGAAAAGTTTAGCAACATTTTGCTCAGCTTCACCGAGCCACTTGGACATTATTGAAGCTGCATCAATCGAAATGAAGGATGCCTCTATCTCTGTGGCAACAGCAGCAGCCAGCAGAGTTTTCCCACAACCAGGCGGTCCAAATAAGAGAATCCCTCTCGGCCATCCGAGCGGAAACAGGTCTGGTCTTTGAACTGGATATACTATGGCTTCTTTCACCGCTTTTTTGGCGCTTTCAAGTCCAACAACTTCTTCCCATTTTACATTTGGTTTTTCTGTGAGCACTAATTCTTCGTAGCTTGATTTTCCACCTACAGTGTCTTTAGCGCCTTCAACATCTCTTGCTTCATTTCGCGGTTCAAGTGGCGCCCCTGTTTCCTGTAGTGCCTTTATCCTTTCCTGATAAGCAATTGCCCTTTGAATGTAAACCTTGTTTAGGCTGTATTCAGGATACAACTGTACGAGTTTCAAGAGGCTTTCTATGGCTTTCTGATACATCATTATTGCCATGCCTTTAGAACCTTGTTTATCTAAACGTACAGCCTCAAGGGCATGATTTGTTGCAGCTTTCTCAAGCTCTTGGGATGCACTCATAATCCTAATCTCCTATTCTCCAGCTCTTAATTCAATTTTTATTCTTCCCTTAGCCCCTAAGTTTTTGAGGGCTTTCTCAATCTCATCATATGAGGCTTTCAAATCAGCTGAACAACGTTCGATATCTATTTCTCCATTACTCTTCTTAACATATTCAAGAAGAACATCTTCCAATGATGGTTTTTCCATCATCAGGGAAATTTCTTGAATTTCAGCCTTTTTAATAGAAAAGAGGGTTTGTGAAGGTTCTCGATTGGATTGTTCAACAGTCTCATGACCTATTGCTTGTGAGCAGTTAGCTGTTAAGGCAATCATCTCCTTTAACGCTGTCTTTTCGGCTTCAGGAATTTCAAAGGTAGCAGGCGGTTCAGGGAGCTTTTCAGAGATTTTTTGCTCAAGGTAACTTGAGACTTCATGGATTATTTCTTCTCCTTCTGGAGTTTTCCTGCCTACAGGTATTATGGACTCATCTGCAGTTATCTTTGTTGATTGAAGTGTTTCGCTTATTGCCTCGTTAACTTTGCTAAGCTCAGAGGAAACGTCAGGTAATACTTCAAACAATTGCTGTGAAACATTTTGGAGAAGCTTAAGAGCAGGTTTAAGATCAAAAACTATGTCATTTAATTCCTTTATTGTTTCAAGCCGAAGAAGTACACGTTCTATTGCGAGTTCTATGTTGTAGAGAAACTTTATTAACTTTCGAACTTCTGACATTTCATTTGCGCATATGGTGGCTTTCTCTTTGTTCTTGTTATTGAGAGCGTTTATGCATGATTGAAAAAGAATCTTGTCTCTTTCTTTAAGTCTAAAAGTTGCTTGTGCAAGTTTGTTGCGCTGCATTTTTAATGTTTGCATTGATTGAACTACTACTTCACGAAGTGGAGGGTCAGAACGAAAGAAAACTCTGATAGCTTTTCCCTCCGCTCGCTACCTCGGTGACTATGCGCTGGTTCTTCCGATTTCCTTAACGTAAACTACCACGGGGGGTTCTGGAAGTTCAGAAGCATTAGAAACTGATGAGGATTCCTCTGTTTCTTTTTCCAGCTTGGTTTCTGTTTCCGATGGATTTGATGGTTCGCCCAATAAAATGTTTGAAATTTTGTTTCTAGTTAATTCTAAATCGCTTTTCTCCGTGTTAACTCGTTTAATGTTTCCTTGTATTATATTGAAAGCTGCTTGATATGATTGCTCATCAATTTTTCCTATTTCATGTTCGAGTTCAAGATGAACCAGCGCATAGTTCAAATCCTTTACTTCATCATTGCACCGAGCAATTTCTCTATCTATCTCATCTAAGAGAATTTGTGCCTCGTTTTTCAGTTGATTTAATGCACCATCAAAACTGCTATGTAATTCTCCATAAAGTTCTTGAGAAATTTTCTTCTTTTCAGACAGCTCTTTAAGAGCTTGATCTTTGCGCCATATAAGAGGGATTTGGTCACAAAAGACGTTTGCTTGTGATTTAATCTTGGAAATTAAAGTGACATCAGCGCCATCAAATTTCAAATTGTCTACTGAATATTTCAGGAATTTTCCATCACCCAGCTCCACAAAGACGGCGTCAAATTTTCCACTCGGAGTCAGAGCAAAAGACGCTATTTTTCCTACCCCACGTCCATATTCGTCCTTAACTTGCTTTCCAACAAACAGAAAAAGGTTGGAGTTCTGCGACATTTTTTCTCCCCCAATTCTACGAGGTTTCAGTTGGTGCCTTCTCGCCTACCGAAGTTGCTGGGATTCCTGGAATTCCTGAGGGTAATTCTGGGAACTTTTCTTTAATCCTTTGTTCTGCAACTGTTGCTGCTTCTGTGAGAATTTTTTGCGCATCCTCATTGACAGTGTCAAAGTTTAATGTCATCCCTGAGCTTTGTCCAGCTTCAATCATTATACCGCTTAATAGATTGCCAATTTCTCCAAGTTCGCTTTCTGCTTCAGGAAACACACTTGCAAGTCCTGTTCTAACCGACCTTAATACACCTACTGCTGGTCCTAATGTGGATACTACATCTCCAAGTTCTGATACAGTTCGTAACCTTAATACGATCTGTTCAAGTGCAAGCCTAGCATTTATAATAAGTCTTTCCATTTTACGTATCTCTGCAAGTTCATTAGCGAAAACATTTGCGCGAGATGTGTCATGCCTAGAATAAGCGTCAACAATCCTAGCAAATATTGCTCTGTCTCGCTGACTGAACCTTTCTGTTGCCTGATCTAACTTTTGAGTTTGAAGTTCAATGCGTCTAATAGCGAAGTCCAAACGAGGCTTTAGTGGACCTGGTGGTCTTACTGCTTCCTTGACACGATTTGTAAACGGCTGCTCGTGTCTTTTACTTTCCCATCTTTTAGAGAATCTTTCAGACAAATTAATTCCTCCGAAAAAGAAAGGTGTGCAGGAGAATTTTATACATTGTTAATATGTTGAAAACATGCACGTATATACGTATAGCTATACATGTCCTTAAAAGTGGTTTTAGGC
>CAYXZM010000039.1:0-71871 GCA_964469615.1 uncultured Candidatus Bathyarchaeia archaeon
ACTTTGTCATTTGACATCTATATTGACAGCATCCAAGACAATGCCAACTACGATAGGACGGGTCATGTATTTGTCGGCAGCGACCACGTGAGCACTACCGCCAATGGCCCATGTGGAACTAGCAATGAACGCTTTGTGTTCTTTGCCTTCTATGACCCGAATATGGCAAGCGGTACTGACGACTTACAGATTAGGGCTAGGACATCCTCAACTCAACGGTGGGATACGACAAGTCAATGGAAACGCGTTGGAGCCAGTGCTACGTTCAGTTATGATACTTGGTATAGAGTGACGTTGGTCATTAAGGTGGCAAGCGGCACTTACGATGTTTACGTGGACGGCGTGTTAATTGAGGCGGACGTTCCGAAATATGGTGGGTATAATAGGAATTCTGTAGAGTACGTTAGTTTCCTGTCGGACAGCGACGCCAGAGGAGCATTCTACATTGACAACGTGTTCTCACCAGCAGTTGACAGGTATAAGCTAACAGTAAACATGGTCGGCAGTGGCTCAGTTACAAAGACCCCCGGCGAATCAACATATGCACCGAACACAGTTGTCACTTTGACCGCAACCGCCAGCACTGGTTGGATCTTCAGCGGTTGGAGCGGCGACCTTCTCAGCCAGAACAACCAAGAAACTATCACAATGGACGGGCATAAGTCTATAACTGCTACCTTCACTTCAGCTTTGCCTCCGCTCGGCATAGAAGCCGATTTCGACAGTGCAAGCATCGGAACCTACACTATCCTAGGTGACCAAATAGATTTTGAAATGGTGACTGAAACACTGACTACAGGTGAAATTTATACGTATTGGACATACTTCAAAGTGACAAACACACAAGACCGGGAAGTTACCTTCAGAATAACTAACGCAGCCGAAGTTCCTTTCCTAACAATAACTACACAAGAAGCACAGCTGGTCTACAGCTATGATGGCGACAACTGGTTCAGAATCACAACTCACAGCTATTCGGGCGGCATATACACGTTCACGCAAACATTCACCAGCAACGAAGCATACATAGCAACATTCTATCCCTTCTCATACACAAAAATGCAGGATTACCTAAACATGGTTGATGCTAGTCCATGGGCTGAAAAGACGATCCTGGGTTCAAGTGAACAGGGCAGAGACGTTGCGCTTCTAAAAATCACGAATACAGCCATTCCAGACACAGGCAAAAAAGTGATTTACATAATTGGCAGGCAGCACTCCGCTGAAACTTGCAGCTCTTACATGCTGCAAGGAATGATTGACTTCCTTATTTCAGACAATGCGGATGCACAGAGAATGAGAGACGCTTTTGTCTGGTACATCGTGCCTATGGTGAACCCAGACGGAGTCTACCTCGGCAAGTCAAGAGGTACTTCAGAAAATAGAAACGCTAACAGAGACTGGATGAACGCTGAAACTGTTGAGATCAACCTCATTCGAGAGCATATAATCTTAATTGATACCACCTATGGAATAGATTTCTTCATCGATTGGCACAGTCAAATGGACGACACTAGCTGGTACAACTACGTATACTCACCGCCAGAAAACACTTTCTTCAGCATTTTGTCCGCATGGACAGACTTCGACACTCAGTTCGCCTCGACCCCTGGCACAGGCTCTGAGAATGACTGCACTGCAAGACAGTACATCTCATGGAACATCATCTACGATCCCATGTTTGTATTTGAACCCACACCTCACCTCTCCACATGGACAATTTCCTCTTTAAGACAACAGGGAGTAAATGTGGCATACGCAATAGACCAGTACACAACCTACACTCTGGATGTTATAGTTGATGGTTCAGGGTCAGTCACCAAGAATCCTAACCTAGCCACATATACCTACGGCACTTCTGTAGAGCTTAATGCAACTGCTGATACAGGCTGGTCTTTCAGCCATTGGAGCGGAGCATTGACAGGATCTGACAATCCCGCTACCCTAGTCATCACAGGAGACATGACAGTTACCGCTCACTTCACACAAAACCAGTACACATTATCAATCACCTTGGATGGAAACGGTTCGGTAACAAAGAACCCAGATCAACCCACATACACTTATGGCACCGTGGTTGAATTAACAGCTACTGCAGAAGCTGGTTGGACATTTTCCCATTGGAGTGGTGACGCGTCAGGAACATCTAATCCAACCACCGTAATCATCGACGGAGACAAATCAGTCACAGCTGTTTTCACACAAAGCCAATACACATTATCAATTAACATAATCGGCTCAGGCTCAGTAACCAAAACGCCAGACCATGCGGTCTACGCACATGGAGAAACTGTAACCCTAACAGCCACGCCAGAAGCAGGGTGGTCATTTAGCGGCTGGAGTGGCGACATTACAAGTAGCCAAAGCCCTATTGACATCGTAATGGATAGCAGCAAATCTATCATCGCCACGTTTACACAAGATCAGTACACTTTGGTTGTCACCATTGTGGGATCTGGCACTGTAAGCAAGAGCCCAGATCAAGCAACATACACCTATGGAGCATCTGTACAACTTACTCCAACTGCCAATATTGGTTGGTCCTTCTCTGGTTGGAGCGGAGGTTTAACAGGGTCTGACAACCCTGCAACCGTAACAATAACAGGCAACACTGAAATCACTGCAACTTTCACTCAAGACCAATATACCCTAACACTGAACGTTGTTGGTCAAGGCTCGGTGAATAAAAACCCAGATCAGGCCACGTATACATACGGCACAGAAGTGCAGTTGAATGCCACACCCAATAGCGGATGGAAGTTCTCAGGCTGGAGTGGAGACCTATCAGGCAGCACAAATCCTGCCACGATAACCATGGACCGAAGCAAGTCTGTTACAGCAACGTTCCTTCAAATCCTAATTGTGGATTCAAACTTTGACAACAGCATCGACGACGATGATTTGAGAGCAAACGGTGAAGGTCAAGATTGGTATGAGAGCCGCAACGACGATCCGACACTGCTTACGCTTGACACAAGCGATGTTGGCGGTAATACAGGCAAGAAAGCAGCACTGAAGAATTATGGAATCGCCAAAAACGCGTATCTAACTCAAGAGTTCAGTTCATCCCAGACCGGCACTTTCTCGGTTTCATTCGATATCTACATTGACCGGATCCAAGACAACGGGGCGTATGATCGCACCGGGCTGGTTTACATAGGGGATAACAGCATTGCCCAAACACCGATCGATACACCATGCGGTACGAGCAATGAACGGTTTGTTTTCATGGCCTTCTATGATAGTACACCTGGTGACACTGGTAATGACATTCAAATCAGAGTTAGAACATCTAGCTCGCAAACTTATGGTACGACTTCAACATGGACGCTTGTTGCTTCCGGCCTAAGCTACGACACGTGGTACACAATAAGGCTTGTAGTTAATGTTGCAACAGGCACTTATGACGTCTATGTTGACGGCGTGCTTAAAGGCACTTTCAGCAAATACAATGGTTTCACCAGCTCTTCAGTAACTCACATAAGCTTTTCAGCTGACAGCGATGGTAGAGGAAACTTCTACGTAGACAACGTTTTCGCTCCAGCTGAGCTTGCAAACGAGAACCTCTTCACCCTTGTCGTACTTCCAGACACACAGTATTACAGCCAAAGCTACCCTGCTATCTTTGCCAATCAAACGCAATGGCTAGTCAATAATGTAGCAAAAATGAACATACTGTTCGTTCTGCATGAAGGAGATTTGGTACAAAACAGCGATGATATCGCTCAATGGATCAATGCAAACACAGCCATGAGCTTGCTGGATGGTAATGTTCCCTGGGCTGTTCTGCCTGGAAACCATGACGGCACAGATGTGGGAGGCCTAAGCGAAGATCTGACCAACTACAACACCTACTTCTCGTACAGCAGATTCAGCGGGGAAACATGGTACGGAGGCGCATACAACAACATCAACACCAACAGCTTCCTTCTGTTTTCAAGCGGAGAAGACGACTACATCATATTTTGCTTCCAATATCACCCAAGCGATGCAGTCCTTGCGTGGGCAAACACCACATTAGCAGCTTACCCGGATAGGCGAGCAATAATCGTTACACATGACTACTTAAACTTGGACGGAACAAGAACCACCGAAGGCAACCACATATGGAACAACTTCATTATCCACCATGCAGATCAGATTTTCCTAGTGCTCTGCGGTCATATGCACGGTGAAGCCAGAAGACAAGACACAGTCAACGGATACATTATCTACCAATTACTTGCCGATTATCAAGAGAGAGAAAACGGCGGCAACGGTTGGCTAAGAATACTTGAATTCCACACAGCAGAGGATAAGATATACGTGAAAACCTTTTCGCCGTACCTCAACAGCTATGAAATAGACGCAGACAGCCAATTTGTGTTAGGCTACGATATGACCAGTCAAAAAGCTCAGACAGCTGATCACACCAATCAACCATACATTCAAAATGTGAACCTATTAATTAACTCTTCACCACCGATAACTCCTCTAGCAAATGCAAACCAAACATGCTTTTCAACTATCCTTGCACTGTCACTGGCATTCACAATTCCCATAATATTCAAGACAAAACGAAAATTAAAACTAAACCGCTTTTCTCACTCATTTTTTATTGCAAAGAAATAAAGTCACTCATGAATCTTAAAGGGTAAATACTCTATCAATATAGAGATCTATTCTAGAATACAATTACATAATATATAACTAGAACCTAACTCTAACGCTAATTTGTGAGTTAAAAGTGAAAAAACTACAGACAATAAAGTGTCTCCTACTTATTTTTATATTAGCCGCAGTCTCAACAATTATAATTCTATTCAACCTTACACAAAACAATGTTGCAACCAACGATTACTGTGAAGAGTGCACCGCCGTCATAGTGACAGGCACAGCAGCTAAAGACGGCCGAGCCATACTGATGAAAAACCGCGACACAAGCGACACTATGAACAAACCAGTTTACTACCCGCCTAAAGACGGAAAATACGGCTACATAATGGTAAATCACGTCTGGATGGGGATCAACGAAAAAGGCCTCGCAGTAATGAACACCCAAGTAAGCGCCTTAGCCTTCGGCGGCAGCGGACTAGACAATGGTGCACTAAACCGCTGGATAATCGAAAACTGCGAAACCGTCCAAGAAGTTTGCTTTGAACTAAATAACACTGATAGTCCAATAGGACCTGGAAAACGACAAGGCGGAACATGCGTAGGGGTAATAGACAGGTTCGGCAACGGAGCATTCATTGAAATCAGCGGCATAGGCGCATATGCCCGCTTTATCGTAAACGGATATGATTCGCAAGCTAATCACCCACGATGTTATCCTGGATACGCAAGTGGACCAAGTGGAAGAGACCAGTACGCTCTTGACATTATGAATGCAATATACGCTCAGAAAGGTTTCATTTCATGGGAAGACGTAGCTCAGAACGTGTCAAGATACGTTCGCAACAAGGAAAAAGGAACTTCTAGCTTTTCAATCAGCGGCGAAATAAGCAACACAATAACCCAAGCCGCAATGGTAGCCGTAAGCGGAGACCCAAGATACGATGGAAAACTAAACTGCATGTGGGGCGAATATGGCAACCCGCCAATAGTTGGCTTATTTGTACCGTCAATACCGTATGCTGGTCAGCCCCCTTCAATCCTCAACAGTTTCTGGAACTATGTCTGGGAAAAAAGAACCTACGCCCAAGATTCATACGGCTACTACGTTCCATCAAAAGTAAGAGAAATACAAGACTACACTTTCTTTGCTGAAGACATTACCTTCTGGAAATACGATGAATTAGCGACTTCAATCCTTGATGGATTATCAGAATCCGAATTAAAAACACGTTTGCAAGAATACATAAACCAAAACGTTCAAACCGCCACACAACTATACATAGCAGAGCCACAAGTTTTACACCACACTATCACGTACAATGGAAATGACTACAAAATAACAACAGTAAGCAACTCAACCATAAGCAATTTCAACTGCTCATCAAAGCCATACCACAGAACCGAAATAATCTTCAATGCTACTTCAGCATCTGTGGACTCCTTTGGATTTTGCTACATAACAATACCAACAGAATTAGTGAACGGAAGCTTGACAATAAACGTTAACAACAACCAATATGTAATAGAAACCCCGTCACAGTACGAAAACAAAATTTTGCTTAACTTCACATATATCCACCCTAGCCAGATAAAAATAGCAACTTCCCTACCCATAGACCTGACGCCACCTATTATCGGAACACCGATTAGGACCCCATCAGGAATTGTAGATCCATACAGAGAAGTGAAAATCTCAGTAAACATAACAGATGCAGAAACAAGTGTCAAGAACGCAACTTTGCTTTATTCCACAAATAATGGCACAACATGGACAGTTATGGAAATGACCCGCATCTTTGGAACAGACTGTTACGAAGCCATTATTCCTGGGCAGCCAACAGATACTTGGGTAACATTTAAAATAATAGCATATGACTTAGCAGAGAATCAAGCCGTTAAAGATGATGCAGACCCATATTATGTAGATCAGATAATTCCAGAATCAGCATTTGGTAGGATACTGTTGCTGCTAATGGCAGCATCGATAAGCTTCGCAATTGCTTGTCAAAGAAAAAACTTTAGGCAATAGAATACAAGCCACTTTTAAACATAGCCAAACAAAATAATGCTTCTCAGCGCACGTTAATACACAATAATCGTCAAAGTCTAAGGCGAAGAAAACAAGCTGTTCAAATGTAGACCTTAACTATACGACAAATCCAATAACATCGTTCTTCAACGCAAAAACTAATATTAAACTTCAGACTAGTCGAACATTGGTGAAAGAGAGCTGAAAAGCTCAAGAAAGTTTCGCATCTTGTCACTTATCCTTTTACTACTTATAATACTCATAGCTCAAAAAATATTATTTCAAGAAAAAACGATACAAAACGCCTCTGCAATATCAACAACAAATAACATAGGAGTCTATTGGAATCAAAAATGCACAGAAACCGTCACATCAATAAACTGGGGCAACCTATCTCCAGGTGAAAGCAAAAACATAACACTTTATATGCGAAATCAAGATAACATAACCATAATCCTAACAATAAACACTACAAACTGGAACCCAGAAAACGCGCCTGAATTTCTGATTTTTTCATGGACATCAACAAATACAAAAATAGAACCTCAACAAGTTGTCAAAGTCACACTAACACTCCACGTGAAACAAAACATAAAAGAAATAAAAGAATTCAGTTTTGACATAACCTTAACTGCCAAGCAAATCTTTGAAGACAGCTTTGAATCAGGCAACTTCAACTCTTGGTCCGGTATTACAAAAACTTCAGGTGCCTCTGCATCAATATTAAACGTAAAAACCTATGTAGGCTCTTATAGTGCAAAATTTGAAGCTGAAGCAATTATTTCAGGCATTAGGAGAGCATGTGTATACAGGGACATAGGGGAAAACTCGATTGTTTTTGCACGTGGCTACTTCTATATTGACGAAGGATTGCCATTAACAGACAATGATGACCACTTCACGCTAATTCAATTCCTTAATCGCAATGGAGGTATAATAGCCAATCTGCAGATAAGGCATGTCCAAGGCGAAGACCGATTTGCAATCTATACCTTCAACAATTTAATAACAACCGCTACAGTATACCCACAGCCAAAAGCATGGTACTGCTTAGAACTGTACTTCAAGGTGCACTCCACAGAAGGGGCAGTCAAAGCCTACATAAACGGGGTTGAACATTTAGCCATAAACAGCATAAACACAGCAAGCCTAGGCAACATAACCACAATTCGCTTCGGACTGGCAAACAGCGTCAACATACAACAAAAAATAACGGTATACGGCGATTGCTTCGCCATAAACAGTGAGTATATTGGGCCTTGCACTCGAAAAGTGGATTTGGGAGGAGGTTGTCCGCCAGCCTTCTTTGAATTTGATGGAATACTTGACGGAAAAGACGTGGCATTATTCCTGCAGTGTTATAGGGGAATAGCTCCAGCAGAAGCCATGGTTCTCGGCGACATTGGAGGCGGCAACCCACCAACACTGTTCGCGTTTGACGGAATTGTTGACGGCAGGGACTTGTCATTACTACTGCAGTGTTATAAAAGACTGGAAGACGGTTAAAGTATCATACTTGGCTATAAATCTTTTTGATTGTGGTATCAGATGTGGAAATGCTAAAATCAGTGCATTTAAATCGTAATACGGCATTCTTGATTTTAAAAGTGACAGCCACGGTTGGAGTTGTCGCCGCAATTTTTAGTCAAGATTTATTGATAATTTTCAGTGATGCAATACAGGGCGAAACAACAAGTTACCTGCTTGCAATACCATTCATTTTTGTCTATCTCATATATCGCAAGAGGAAAATGCTAAGGGCAGTCATTCCATTAGAAAGCAACAGGCCAACAAGCATAAAACGGTATCCACTGATTGCAGGAATACTGCTCTCAACAACTGCTATGTTGCTATACTGGTATGGCTCCTACACTTTTACGCCCCTAGAATACCACATAATCGCATTACCCATCTTCACAGCTGGTTTAACGCTCATAATTTTTAATCCACAAACCCTTAGACAACTAGCCTTTCCAATACTCTTTCTGTTTTTTCTCGCTCCTCCCCCTTCAGAAATTCTATACAATCTAGGCGCAGTGTTTTCTGCAACAAGCGCGGAAGCTTCAAACACATTAATTACGGTTTTGGGAATATCCTCACGACTCACCATAGACGATTACGGTAATCCAGCCATAATCATCACAAGACCAGATGGAACTGTTCTCCCCGCATTTTCTGTTGACATAACTTGTTCAGGAATATACAGCCTAATAGGGTTTCTAGTTTTCGCCGTTCTTATAGCCTATATAATAAGAGACAAGCTTTGGAAAAAAATCGCCATAATAATTATTGGATTTCCCTTAATATATTTCCTCAACATTGTTCGAATAACCCTAATACTCCTTATAGGCTATTTCTTTAACTCGGAACTTGCAATACAAATTTTCCACACAGCAGGCGGTTGGATACTGATATTTTTCGGAACGCTATTCTTACTTACCATTTCCGAAAAAATATTCAAAACACAAATATTCACAAACCCAAAAAGGAAATGTTCTCAATGCATTTTACCGTCAATTTCTGATCAAGGTTTTTGCCTCGAATGCGGCAGAATCACTAAGCCAAAACCAGCTCTAATGCGCAAAACAGACATCATAAAGGTAACCATAATAGCGCTCAGTGCAATAATGCTGATGTCAATCCAAGCGCCAGTGTTCGCTCTTATACAGGGCCCGCCAATAGTTGTGGTGGGAAGCGACATTATAAGCGACGTTCTGCCACCAGTTTCTGGCTACAATCTGCATCACTTGTACTACCTTACAGAATTCGAGTTAAAAATTAAGCCTGATATGGAAATCGCATATTTATATGCGCCTACAGAAGGAACTAAAGATCCGATATTTGTGGCAATCGACATAGCCTCCACACGTTCTCCACTTCACAGATGGGAAGTATGCCTCATAAAATGGCCGCTTCAAAAGGGTTTACAGCCGAAGGTGACAGAGATAGAATTGAAGGATATCCAGCTAGCCCAAAATCCGCCAATAATCAGTCGCTACTTTGCGTTTAATCGCACCGACATAAATCAGATACAAGTTGTGCTTTACTGGTA
Organism: uncultured Candidatus Bathyarchaeia archaeon; assembly: GCA_964469615.1. GTDB lineage: Archaea > Thermoproteota > Bathyarchaeia > Bathyarchaeales > Bathycorpusculaceae > CAYXZM01. The sequence continues at coordinate 9,678 of CAYXZM010000039.1, forward strand.
CGAAATAGCAACCTTTAAAGCGGAATCAGCCTTCATGCAGAAGCACGTAAAAATAAGCCTTATAGCTGAGCCAGAAAACATGGAAGCCTTACCAGACGTTCAGAATCAACTAATAAATGTTGCAAAGGCAATTGCGGACTATTGGCAGCCGATAAAAACATGGTCACAAATAACAATGATAATCTCCCAAAACGGCGCACCTCTAACCGCCGCTACAGCTACAATATTGATTTGCACGACAATTTTATATGCTATTAAATACAGGCAATTGAAAAAGGCTAACACAAACTCTTTCATGAAGCTCTCCAAACCAAGCAAGCAAATTGTTAATGCAGTTGCAGAAACAGAAAAGCAACAGACCCCAACGCTTAAAAACATAATGACGGTTTACCGAAAAATTACACACAGAAAAATTGAGCCTACCTATTTTCTTGGAAAGCTATATGAAATCGAGAAAATAGGAATAATCGAAAGCTACACGGCTAATGTCTACGATGAACCAACACAAGCGTGGCGCACTCTTATGGAATGAAAAAGGTAAATGGAGAATCTGTATGGAAAAAAGGCATGCCCAAAAAAGAAAAATTGCTTTCACAAAAGCCATGGGCATAATAACGCTATGTCTGGGAGCTACTGCCCTAATTATAGCGACTATTTACGGTTCTCAGATACCAGCATTTATAGGGTTAGGGCTCACCTTTTGGGGCATCATCTTAATCTACATCAAAACCGAAGAATATGTGAAGAAAGCTCTCCTAAATGCCATTGCATTACCTTCGCTTGTAACTCTTAATCAATTGATGGAAGAATTAGACTACAATGGTAAAGCCATTTACTTGCCGCCAAAATATTTAACAGACCCAGAATCAAGCAAAGCATACATACTAAAAAATATGGAAGAAAAAATCCCAACGCCTGAACAGATACAAGCCAAAGAAAAAGCACTCTTCCACGAAAATGTTCAAGGTTTACTTTTAACGCCTCCAGGCAGCGAATTGTCAAAGCTATTCGAAAAAATTCTAGAGACAAGTTTCACTCGAACAAACTTACAGTATCTCCAACAAAATATGCCGAAACTTTTCATTGAAGATTTGGAAATAGCCCAAAATGTGGAAATAAACGCTGAAGACAGCAAAATTCACGTGATAATAGAAAAACCAGCATACATAAACCTCACAATTGAAACCTCAAATCTTTCACGGTTATACACGAGTTTAGGCTGCCCAATGAGTAGTGCCATTGCATGTGCATTAGCCAAAGCCACAGGCAAACCCATTATTATTGAAAATCAGCAAATAAACAAGGACAAAGCAATAGGAATAATTTATCGCATAATGGAAGGAACCTAAAGATGACCTTTCCACTGAACTTTTGGGATATAAGCCTCTTAACAGCCATAACAGCCATAATCCTTCTCGTAACTTCAGAGATGCTTTCACCATACTATGAAAAAGTAAACATACTAATTAACAGAAAAAAACTGAAAAACACAGCGATAGCCTTCTCAGCCGTGTTTTTGACGACAGTAGCCATAAAAATAATTAGTATAATTTTATCATGAATAATAGAACACTTGCTCAAGTGTTCTATATGTATTCTCCATACGTGTTTATATGCCCTTGTGAAAATAAAAAATGTGGATGAGAACGTGAGAAGGCTATCATTATTAGCATTAATATTATTCAGCTTAATCCTAGCTGCAGTTCCCATTGTTAAGGCAAATGAAGAAATTGATTGTCAAATATTATGTGGCTGTCGCCACACAATAAAAGTTATTCCTATCGGTTCTTCAAAAACAGGCGAACCGATCATCGCGGAGAACCCAGCGAACTTGACGATATTCTATACTGGCCAAGGCCCAATAAAAAATGTCTGGCTCCTAATAGTGCTGAACGAAGCGACATACAACGCTTTAAACCAGATAATAATAAACGGCAATCAATTTATGAACAAAAGTGACTTCCAACTGGTAACAACTAAAGAAATACCACCTTCGCTTCCAAACCCAGCCACAGGTTATCCAGGCTCCCTATGCCAGTATGAAGTGGCCGCAATAAAAGACAAAATCAAAGAAAAGGGCAATCCACTATACTATGGTGTTAAATTCTTCATGAATCAGATCTCTAAAACTCCAACAAACTTCACATTGTCAGTTGAACTGGATTCTCCAGCAAATCTAAAGGCATTAGTGCTTGCGCTAGGCAGAATCGATACAAAATGCGAAGCCGATTTCGAAGTTAACTGCGCGCCTTACAAACCTTTCAACGCTTGCAGCAGCTTTAGCAACAGCACCTTCATTGTGCCAGACTCCGCAACATTAGCATTAACTATATCGTCATTCCTCGGGGCAGGCAGCTTCTACCTAATAAAGCGCAGAAAGAAACTAAAATGAAATAGAAGCCCCGGTTAAGAATTATTTTCATTTTCGTAACTATTCTTATATTGTTTGAAAGCTAATCTGCTCTTTGAGGATCAACTACCGTGAAGACAAATTCAGAAAATTCAAACGCAGACCAGAAAATCATTCAAATTATAAAAGAGAAAAAGCCTAAAAATGTAGAACATCTAATAATTTTTGCCAAAGAAGAACTTAAAATCCCAGAGCAAGACATAGTTAAACTAATCCTAAAACTGCAAAGCGACGGAAAAATAAGTTTCAAAAAGCAGCCACGTCCGATACAAAGTATTGTTGTATACCTAAAAACAGAGCAAACCTACTGGTATTGGATAACAATCTTTATAGCAATAACTACCACTATCACGGTTTTCATAATACCAGAAGAGCTCCACTCATGGGTTTATATAAGATACATTTTGGGCCTAATCTTCGTTCTCTGGCTGCCGGGCTACGCTTTCATCAAAGCACTTTTTCCCAAATCAGCCACCTCGAAAACCTCCGAAAAAAACCTCGATACAATAGAGCGCATAGCCCTAAGTATGGGAATGAGTCTCGCCCTAGTCCCAATAGTTGGATTGCTTCTGAATTATACTCCATGGGGGATACGGCTTACCCCCGTAGTTTTAAGCCTACTCGCCCTAACGGTAGCTTTCGCTACAGCTGCACTTTTAAGAGAATATCAAATGTTGTTAAAAACTCGAAACTGAAAGTAGAGTGGATAATCTAATGGCTGATGAATTAACAAGGATCGCTGAGGAATCTGCACGCGGTGGCTTCTTTCTAATATCTGGAACAGCCATCGCTACAATTGTCATGGCAGTGGCATCAATTCTAATTGCCAGGTTTCTAGGTCCAGAACTCTACGGTCAATACACTTTAGCGTTAGTCGTCCCTCAACTACTTTTCTTATTCACAGACCTAGGCATAAATCAAGGCATCACCAAGTTTACAGCAAACTTCCGAGTGAAGAATGAAACCACGCGCATTAGAAGGGTGATAAAATATGGATTAATGCTTAGGGCTTTCACTGGAATAGCCATTTTTGCAATAAATTATGCTCTAGCAGATTCATTCGCCTCAATCTTACTTCAGAGACCTGACCTTGCCTTTTATATTAGAATAGCAGCAATCTCCATATTGTTTCAAGTGATATTCACTACAGCGAATTCAGCTTTTGTAGGTTTGGACAAAACAGAATTTAGTGCACTAACTACAAACATACAGGCAATAGCAAAAGCCACTGTTTCGATAGGACTTGTCCTTTTAGGATTCAGCGTCGCTGGTGCGATAACAGGTTATGTAATAGGCTATTTTGTTGCAGCAATAGCAGGCATAGCTATCCTTTTGATCGTAGTTCGTGAAAAAACCAATAAGCAACACGGTGGTAACGTTTCTAACGACTTGAAAATTATCATACGCTATGGGACTCCCCTCTACATATCCATATTGCTTACAGGCTTCATACCAATTTACCAAAACGTTGTACTCGCAATTTTCACTACTGACGCTGACATAGGAAACTACAAAGCAGCTGTAAACTTTATTTCACTTATGACCGTTCTCACAGTTCCAATTACAACCGCATTGCTTCCGGCTTTCTCTAAACTCAATTCTTCATCAGCCCAAAAACTAAGGACATTCTACAAGCTTGCAAACAAGTATACCACCATAATAATAATTCCCGTAACATTTCTCCTCATAATATTCTCAAAAGAAATAGTTCAGATAATATACGGTTCCACCTATGACTCAGCATCACTTTTTTTGACAACATACTGCCTACTCTATCTCCTAGTTGGACTTGGATATCTTGTCCTTCCAAGCCTCTACAACGGTTTAGGAGAAACAAAAACCACTCTAAGAATGAGCTTGATCACATCCATCATTCTAGCTGTTCTATCACCAATACTCACGAAAACCTACAGCGTTCAAGGCTTAATTGCCGCATTTTTAGTAGCAAACACAGTAAGCACATTATATGGCTTACAGATTGCAAGAAAAAATCTTCAAGTGAAATTGGCTACTGGCGAGTTGCTGAAGATTTATTTAAACTCTACAGTATCCAGCATTCCAGCATTAATAGTGCTTTACTTTTGGAACTCACCTCAACTCTTAAAGACTATAATCGGAGGTGTAGCATATCTTTTCTTGTATATAACACTGACACCAGTAACAAGAACTGTTGCTTTAATTGAAATTGAAAAGGCTTTAAATATCACTCGAAAGATTCCTTTCTTTGCGCCAATTGCTAGACCAATACTATTGTATCAGCAAAGACTTGCAAATGTCCGATTCTGAACTCAACATAAATCCTAAATATTCATTTAGAATTCTGAAACCTTATGTCCTAATCTGTACTGCCTTTTGAGAGGTTCAGAAACATGAGAAAATGGATAGCTATAATATTTATTTTTCCGATAACTGTGTTTTTATTGATTGCAGGATGGGCAATGTATTTTACAGGCTCAAAGCATGCACAAAAGCCGTTAAAAGAAAATACGCTTGCAGATAAGGAAATTGTTAAGCTTGTATGCAGTGAATTGATATATACCAGTTAAATGTTTAGAATGTTACGTTTTTTATGGGTGTTCTATTCCAGTTACTATTATGTCGAAGCGGAAGCTGGTAATTTCTTCTATGTTTGATGCCACTGAAAGGGTTAAGTTCGCTTGAACTTTGGACATTGGCTCTAATATGTGGTTTTCTCGATTCCAACTTAAACTTATATATTGAGCGGCTTGTGGCGGATCCCAATTGAGCGTTGTTATATTCAACTTTATGCGAGTATTGCCTTCATTTCTCACATAAACTAAGAAATTTACCACAGCACCAGGTTCTATAATACCCCAGTCAATAGATGTAACATTTTTAGAACATCCAACATCTTCATATACGCCAACTCCTACAGCCTTAACGGTCCCAGTATTCGGAATTTGTTGATATGCTGTCAATAAGCTTGTAGCCAAAACAGTCATTGCAAGTCCAGCTATTCCTATAGTGAGAACAATTCCAGCGTGGATTTTTTGCATCGCCATACGGCTCACAGCTAATATTCGGGTATAGCAAGTCTTAATAAACGTTACCGTCTACATTAACAACACAAATACACTCACCAAAGGCTATAAAATACTAATTTATAGCTTGAATACGGATTGAAGCTAAATTTCTGTCGAACAATTTCTGGAGAAAAGCAATTTTTGTTGTGCACTGGAATATGCGGGGCGAAGACTTGACTTGAACTACACGTACCGTTCCATCTACTATGCTTTGCCAACATATCTTATAAAACAGCTAAGTAGTCTCTTTTAATGCGTTGACTATACTTAAGATCAAATCTGCTACGGAGGTGAAAAACCCTTTGAGCAAAGACCAAGCAATAGGCGGAATAATATTCATTATCTGCGTTGTTATCGCAGTCTTCTATGTGGCAACGTTATTCTTTCCAGGATGGCTAGGAATGTTGGGGATTGCAGCATCTGAAATTGATGTACGATTCTGGATTGTAGCTGTTCCTGTTTTCATAGCATTTATAGCGATATTAGGCATAGGCGCATGGATAGGCTGGACAATGGCTACTACTCCACCACCAAAGCCTATAGAAGAAGTCGCAAGTGAAATTGAAGAAAAAACTGATAAAGAAAACTAGACTCAAAACAAAGAAGAGAATAAAACCGCAAGGTGAAGCGCTTAAATTCAAAACTTGCCCTCGTTAATCAAAATAAAAATACAGATTACTGCTTTAAACGCATTAAGTATTAATTTGTGTTGGCAGCCAGTCTGACCAGCTTAAGTCTGGCAGCTGCTCAACATCTAAACTACACTATATTTATAATAATATCACTCTATTTTAAGCCAAAGGAGGAAAGGAAATCGTTCGCAGTAGGGCACTTTGCTTTCGGATATATACTTAGCAGATTAACTGCGCAAGCAACAAAGACAAAGCTAGACATCCCACTTATTCTGGCACTTTCTGTCCTACCTGACATCGATATACTGCTTCCGTTTCTTGAACATCGCGGGCCAACACATTCAATAATAACAACTACAATAATTTTCATTCCAATATTTGTCGTATGGCATAGAAACGCTCTTCCATATTTTGTGGCATTAATCCAACATTCGCTGGTAGGCGACATCATTGCAGGCGGAAAAACACAACTTTTGTGGCCTCTAACACTGCAAACTTATGGATTAGAAATTAGCATCAATAGCATGGCAAATGTATCTCTGGAATGGGCAGCCTTTTTGGCGTCGGTGGTAATCCTCTCTAAAACAGGAGAAATAAAAACTCTTCTCACACCACGTAATTCAAATCTAATTCTTTTTATACCAATAACCACAGTGCTCTTGCCCACAATTGTTGCCTATCCGCTTAATGTTCCATTGGCTTTGGCACCACCACATATTTTATTCCTTGCCCTTTTTTCAGTGTCAATCTTGATAGACATAAAACAATTTTTTCCATGGTTATTGAGGAGACAGAAGAGATATTGTAGAAAGAACTAAATCTCCGCTAGAATCGAAACGAAAACAGACCTATATGGTGATCTACTTTACAAGTCAGAAAAAGCTATTGTAGTAAAGTCTCACATTACTTCTGACAATTCGGTTATTTTTGATGAAGAAGTGGTTTTGACACTTGGCTTTCAAATAGTGTATTTCAAGCTTATGAGAAAATGGTTTGCTATTGGCAAGATAAGAGATACGCAGGGGAAGCACGTTAGATATTATTGCGACATTGTTACACCTCCTAGATTATTAGAAGATAGTGGGGTTGAGCTTACTGACCTCTTTCTAGACCTCTGGGCTTCGCCCGACCTTAAATGCAAAGTGTTAGACAAGGAAGAGTTGGAGAACGCCTACAGTACATGTTGGATTACAAAGCAACTCTACGAAAAGGCAAAGAATGAACTAAACAAACTTCTGAATGCAGTGAAACAAAGAAAATTTCCAACATATCACATCAAGCATTTAGATGAGATTATCCCTATAAAGAGGTCTTATATTTCCTTCTAGTGAAGAATGTTTAATTTTAGCGGGCCCGCTGGGATTTGAACCCAGGACTTTCAGCTATCCTCAACCTAGAATCTTAGAAGGCTGACGCGCTTTCTGGCTTTTCTGCAAATAGATATCCATGCTGCGCCACGGGCCCTTTCTTGTTTTGTAATAGAAAAAGGTTTGCCGCAATATATTGTTTTTTTATTCGATGAAGATTGCTGGTCGATAGGGCGTCGCCAAGATTGCCTTATTTTTTGGATCGTAGCGTTTGCTATTTTCTTCATTATACACTATAATTTGTGCATTGAGTCTTTGTACTAGGAAATTTTTTGCATCTTCAAGTATTTTTGTTTCATCCAACTTTTCTATCTTGAGCATGGTTTCAGTTCTCTTTTCTGGCATTTTATCCACTTCTTTGAGTAATTTTGAAGCAAAATTTGCAATGTCCTTCATTCTTTTCTTTAAACTTTCCTCGCTGGCTAATTCTCTCATCACTTCGTTAAGTTTAACTTTTTCACTTCTAGACTTCTGCAGAACTTTTCTGTAAACCTTCCATTTCCATGGTGCGGCAGTATAGTAGTATATTGTCTTCGGCTTTATTCCTGTGGCTTTCATAATGTTTGAGGCGTCTTCTAGCATATTCATAATTAAGGCTTCATTTTCTTCAGCTACCAAATCCACTTTTGTTTCATCTGGTGTTGGCCAAGAACTCGTTGAGACAAAGCGTTTCTTACCCATCATTTCCCACAATTCTTCGCACATGTGAGGAGCTATTGGGGCTAACATTCGAATTTGAGCATCTAAAACTTCGCCTATTACATATGTCTTGGCAGTGTTCTCTTTTCGTTCAGCTGTTCGCTTTTGATACCACTGAAAATCTTGATCCAATTCATATATTATACTGTTTATTGCTTTGCGAACAGCCAGTTTATCCATAGCTTCGGTTGCCTTTCTGATGTGATCTTGCAGTCGGCTAATCATCCATTTATCTATGTCGAGAAGCGTTTTTGGTACTTTTTTTGCACATTTTTTCTTTGTGAATTCAGCTACGAATCTGTAGAGGCGTTCTAGTCTGACTAGCATTGATTTGGCTATTGAGGGGCTAAAATCAGCATCCTGTAATAGCTCAGCCGTTGCCAGAACACCAAGTCTTATAGGGTCTGCACCAAATTTGGCCAATCCTTCCCGTAGTGGAATTATGTTTCCGAAGGATTTACTCATTTTTGCACCTTCCATTAGGACATGACCGTTGGTTACGATTTGACGTGGCCAAAGGTTTTCTGGAAATATTGCCGTGTGGTTGAATATCATGAAGGTTAGGTGGTTCGGAATTAGCTCATGGGCAGAGTGTCGACTATCAAGTGGATAGAAGTATAAGAATTCGCTGCGCATAGCTTTCAATATTTTAGAGTCTAGTTTTGCTTTCTTGGCGATTTCAACGGGACTGCCTTTTCCGAGGAAAATGTAGTCAAAAAATTCTTCTGTTAGCTGTTCTGCATGGATTTTATTTTCTTTGATATATCTAACTATTGTATAGTATGCCATGTAGATTGTCGAATCAGATAGAGACTCAATGATCCAATCTCTGTCCCAAGGTAGTCTTGTGCCCATACCGGATTTTCTTGCACATGCTTTTTCATGCAACCAATCAATGACGTATTGGTATTCCGAGCGCATTTCTTCTGGTAAGATTTCCATTTTTTCCAAGTTCTTATGAGCTGAAGCTTTCCATTCTGGTCTTCCATAGTCAATGAACCATTGGTCTTCCAAAATTTTGACAATACATTCAGTTCCGCAACGGCACATGACGGGTCGGTTTAGTAATTCATACACGGTTGTGGCTTTGCCTTCATTGATAAGGTCTTGTTTGACCTTGTCTTTTGCCTCTGCCACAGACATGCCAAAATATTTTCCTGTGTTCTGTTTCATCTTGCCATTGTGGAACTCATGGCGGTAGACTTCTTTTGTGGCATCTTCCAGTTTCGGGTCTCTCTGATCTTGAATCTGCATTTTTTTGACTATGTCGCCTGCGGGAATCTCTGAGTAGCTTGGAACTTCGATTAGGGAGATTGGTTTCACAGAGTCTATGGCTTCGCTTGATATCCCATACTCTTTAAGTTTTGACGGAGTTTTCTTGATGTTTTCGAGAGCAACATAATCATATGGTGCATGACCGGGAACAGACATTACTACACCAGTTGCGTTTCTTGGGTCAACGAAATCTGCTGGCAGAATTAGAATTTTAGTGTTTGTTATAGGATTTTCAACTTGTCTGCCAATAAGTTGTTTTCCTCTGAAAGTTTCGAGGACTTTGACTTTTCGTTTTTGATGTTGCAGTTTCTTTGCACTTTCTTGACTAATTAGCCATTGTTCACTGTCAACATTTGCCTTCACATAATTGTTATTTGGGTTTAGCCAAATATTTGTAACACCGAAGACTGTTTCTGGACGCAGTGTGGCTGCTGGAAAGATTAAATTGTCCTGTTTGAATTTTATGACGGTGAATTCGCCTATTTCTGGTTCAACATCGCCTTTTGTGTCGTGCATCCCCACAGGGTTTCCGCATTTTGGACAGAAGCCTACTGGGTGACTTCCGCGTTTTATGTATCCTCCTTTGCGTAATTTCTGGAATTGCCATTCTATGAAGCGGTTGTAATGGGGATCCACTGTCGTGAATTCACGGCGCCAGTCAATTGAGTAACCTATCTCTTTCATACCAGTTTTAATTTCTTGGTGGAAATAGTGTGCCATGGCTATTGGTTCTGTTAACTCTTTCAGCTTTTCCTTTGGGATTTTGTAGATATTTGTGAAGTCTCTGATGAGGTCCTCGTCGTTTTCTGCAAGGCGTTTAGCCATGGCTAAGACAGGTGTGCCAGTGTAGTGGAAAGCCATTGGCAATAAGACATTGTAACCACGCATTCTCATGTATCGCGCGTGTACATCTGCTAAAGTGTAGGTTCTTCCATGACCGATATGCTGTGGAGAGTTTGGGTATGGATAAGCAACTGTCACGTAGTATTTTGGTTTTCTAGGATTAGGATTTGCTTCGAAAATTTTGGCTTTTTGCCAACGTTTCTGCCATTTTTCTTCGATTTTTTTTAAAAAGTCCATAAAACTTTTTGAATTGGTTTGAGGGATATTAAAGGTTTTGTTTTTACGAGTTGAGAACATAGTCCCTCATTTTTTGCACCGTAACATATCTTGTGCAAGGTTACATTAATCTTTTGCTCTTTCTCTCGTAGTCTACTTCCCGCTTGTTCATATTTTGGGTTATTGAGCAAAACTTTGGTAGAGAAAGTGTTGTCGTTAAGTCAACCTTAAATAAATGAGCTTATATTTAAAATTAGACTTAAAGATGATGAGAGTGAAATAGTTGAGTGAAAAATGGGCTGAAAAATTGAGTGGTGCATGTAGTTTAGATCCAGATTTTCTGAAACATGCCATGGAAGAGTTAAGCGAAAGCTGCTTCGGCGACGCTACCAGTTCACAGAAGGTTATTGAAGAGCTTACTTTACATTGCAGTTTTACTAAGGATGAGTTGAGAAAGTTTATCAGCGAAGTTTCAAAGAACTGTCCAATCGACGCAAAGAAACTGTATAAAGAGATAGTTAAGTCTGAAGGCAACAAGGAAGCAGTATTCGACGCAATTTACACTGCAAAGGCAAGGCCCGTCTAAAGATTAGACGGTCGAACACGAAAGCAATAGAGTGCCAGATTATCATGAGCTCTGCGGAAGCAACTTTCTGCGGAGACTACTGTGGAAAATGTCCAATCTATGAAGGTAAATGCCAAGGCTACATTCCTGCAATGCATATGGATTGTCACTTCGTCAAATGTTGCCCCGAAAATGGCGTTGAGCATTGCAGTTTTTGTAAAGATTTATCATGTAAAAGACTGCAAGAGTTTGTTCCTGATGGCCGTCCTAAATGTCAGAAGAGCTATCATATTGAAAAATTGCGGGTGCTTAAGGCTGTTGGAACTGATGAATGGTTGAAGCTGCAGAGAGTCTAATGGAAGTTTCACTAATGCCATATTATGTTTATATTATTCAGTGTAAGGGCGGTAGCTTCTATACAGGATACACTAAGAATTTGGATGCCCGTTTGTTGCTTCACATGAATGGAAAAGGCGCCAGATATACACGAATGCACAAGGCAAAGAAGCTTGTTTACACTGAAGAATTCAGTTCAAGGTTGGAGGCAATTAGAAAGGAGAGAAAGATAAAAGGTTTGACTCATTGCAAGAAGCTTGAGCTAATAAATTCTTGGACTAAGCCAAAATAAACATTGTTTTTGGAGTAGCTATCACTATTCCAAGTTTCTGTATTCTCTGAATATTTGCATCAAACAGGCTTATTAAGGCAGTTAAAATCTACTCTTTGAGATTTCTATACCGAAAAAGAAGGACCCAAAATAATTCAGAAAGGCAAAATTACATTGTCGTTTACTATGAAACCGCTCTAGCAAGAATCTAAGCGCGCAACTGTTGCCTTAGTACTTCTTCTGCTTTTTTGATTGCTTCTTGCAGTTTATCGACTTTTGTTCCGCCACCTTGTGCGAAGTTGGGTTTTCCGCCACCTCCGCCACCAATAATTGCTGAAGCTTCTCTGACAATTTCGTTTGCATTTATACCCTTCTCAAGAGCTGCGCTACCAGTCATAGCCATTATTCTCGCATTTTTTCCATCAGTCCCATAAAATATTATAATTGTTTCATCATCTCTCTTGATTATTTCGCTGGCTGTCTGAACCATGCGGTTTACATCAATCGAATCCTTAAAATCACGTAACACAAGTCTGATTCCGCCTATTTCCTTAACTTCTTCGGCTTCTTTTGCACCTAAGCCTGCACTTTCGCGGGCAGCCAATTCTTTTACGAGTTTTCTTTTCTCTGCGTTTGCTTCTTTCAATTCTTGGACAAGCCTTTCTGCTGTTTTATCCAATTTTTCCAATGGAGCATTCAAAACTTCTGAAACTTTCCAAAGCAACTGCTCATTTCTCTGCACAGCCTTCAAAGCTGAAATTCCAATAGAATAAACAAGTCTCTCCACACCATCTTGCACTCTTTCCGAATGAATTATCTTGATAAAGCCAATCTCGCCAGTGCTCTTCAAATGCGTCCCAGCACACGCCTCAACATCCCAATCGCCCGTTTTCACAACACGAATTTCCTTGCCAGGAACAGCTCCGCCTTGATAAAGCCTAAATCCATATTTCCTTTCTGCTTCGCTTCTTGGCATCCAAGCAGTTTCCACTTTCATATTTTGCAGAATAGCCTGATTCGCCAAAGTCTCTATCTTATGCACTTCTTCAGGCGTTAATCGCCGATAATGCGAAATGTCCAGCCTAGAACTTTCGACGCCTTTTTGTGTTCCGAACTGCCAAACATGCTGTCCAAGTACACGTCTTGCTGCACCATTGATTAAGTGTGTTGCAGTGTGATTCTTCATTAAACCGTATCGTTTATCCCAATCAATAACTCCCTTAACAATGCTGTTCTCTTTTAGAACGACTTTACCCTTTATCTTATGGACTATTACTTTGCCGATTTTTTGGGCATCCACAACCTCAACCTTGCTTTTACCAAAAACCAAATAGCCACTATCTGCAGGTTGTCCCCCACCTTCTGGATAGAAGCAAGTCCTATCAAGAACAACATACTTCTCATCTATTATCTTGAGAACTTTTGCCTCAAACTCTCGCATATACTGGTCCTTATAGTACAGCTGCTCTGTTTCAGCAATGTTCGCAACTGCTGTTTCCAGCCATTCTGAAGGTTTAGCCTCCTCTTCTGTAGGCTTAGAGGCTTGCATATGCCTTTGGGCGATTAAAGTGTAGAAATTGTCTGGAATCTCTGCCTTCAGTTTTTCTTTTCCTGCAACTTCCTTAACAATCTCTGGTGGAAGCCCATGAGAATCATAAAGCTCAGTCAAAGTTTCTACTGGAATCTCCTTCTTCCTCTTCGCCTTTAGCTCGCTGGAAATGCGTTTAACCATCCCTTCACCGCGGTTAAGCGTATCCTCAAACTTCTCCTCCTCCACCTTAAGAATCTCCATTATCTCGCTTCGCATTTCCTTAAGATGCGGAAAATCTTCACACCAAAGGTTAATCTGCATATTCATAATGTCATACAATCTGTCTGGAATATTCAGCATCCGCAGCAATCGGTAAATTCTTCGAAAAACAAGCCTCGCTAAATAGCCTTCCTGAATGTTTGATGGAACAACACCCTCCGAAAGTATGAAACACAAACATTTAGTATGATCTGCAACTGCAAACGCATTTTCAATCGGAACTAGAAACCTGTCAAGTTCATCTACATTTAGCCCAACCAACATTGCTTCTTTGCATCTAGTTTCTAGCCTACTTGCAGTTTTGTCAAGATTAACTAAACCTGAAACCTTGGCAACTTTTGCTAACAACTTGTTGTCAATTTTTGTTAAACCTGCCATCTTGAAGATTTTATCAAGTAAACCACCATAAACTGCATGAAAACCGCTTACAACACCCTGCGAAAGCCATGCATAACGGTCAATTCCATAGCCTGGATCAACCGTTCGTATTGGCAACTTGACAAATTTATCATTGACAACTTTGTACTGCATAAAAACCAACGTAGCAACCTCTAAACCACGAATAACTGATTCTAGGCATGGACCAGCATTTCCGCCGCCTGACCAAACTTCTTCTTTGTAAACTATTTCTTCTGGCTTTACACCTAAATAAGTAGTTACCCACTCATGATGATACCTTACTGTTTGATCTTTCCAGTAAACCTCCTTATCTGGATAGTTAAATGCATGTGCTCCCCCCATTTCAAATATAGTGAGGTGTCTGCCAAATGTTGGACCCGTATTAGCTATGTCTACTAGGCGAATGCAAGGCTGAGAAATCACGAGTGGATTGGCAGGTGGAGGCGCAATCCCATTAGTAACATATGGCTGGAAATCAATAATACTTGCATGTGTCAGATAAATGTCGTCTCGCCATCTTGCCACAACTGGATAGGGTTTAATGCGAGTGTGCCCATTCTTTTCAAAAAATGAGAGAAAAGTCTCTCGCATCTGTTGCAGACTGTAGTTTCTTCGTGTTGGTGGATTATTTATGAAAGTGTAAAAGGCACACTCTTCTGAGGTTGCTTCTCCGCATGTTTCTTGGTCTGGATTCAATGTCCAAAAATACTTTCTGCACTTTGGACAGCGTTTCCTAATGAAGCCTTCATCCTTAAAGAATTGAAGGCTATATTCTTCCTTTGGAAACGTCCTCAATTTTTAAACACTCCATTATTGTGAATAATTTAGCTTTTTCAAATGAGTAATAAGCTACACAAATTTAAACTTGCTCGCCAATTTTTCTACACTTTTCTCTTTATAATCGAGTTACCTTTCGCTATCCAAGTTTAAAGCCCAGCAGAAAGCCTACAATGAAGCTGGCAGCAAATGGTAGAATGGATATTAACCCGGCAAGCCATGATGCTGCTTGCTCAGCAAAACTGAATGCGCTCTCTAATGTTTTAAAAAGTGATTCATAGTTTATGTTTATTACTCCTTGTGTGCTTAGGTAAAGGAGTGCGATTATGCCTAAACCTATCAAGATGATTATGAGCTTGCTGATTTTTTTGATAACAAATCCGACTATGAAGCCGCCTATTCCACCCAAACCAAGTTGATAAACAATTGGCGATATGGTTTCACTCATACAAACCCTTTTCTTCGCATAAGCATTGCAAGTTTGATTTAAATGTGTTTTGCTAAAATAAAATATGAGATTTATGGCAAGCAAGGGGGGTGAAAAATTCTTATGGAGGTATTAGACATATATCTACTAAACTTGCTGCTAACATTAGGCATGTTCACAGTATTGATTTTCAGAGCTTGGATTGAGCTGAGAAATTATCGATTGATATGGAAAGAACTTGAATGGCGACAGACATATCAGACCATGGGAAGGCTGCTTAAGGCTGAAAAAGACCTATTCTCAAAGGTGGAAGGCGGCGATGAACTTTATCAAATGTTATGCGAAATATTTAGAGTAGACGCTGGCAAAGCCTAGGGATAATGCCAATCTTTAATCAACTTTATTGCAGCTTTGTGATGTTTTTCCAGTCCATAACGTCTATACGGTTTTGTTAGGTGTCTCTGAGACCTAGATGAAGTTATGTAAAGTCCTCTTCTTACATCACGCTTGATTTTAACCTTAACTTTCTTTGCATCTGAATATTTTGTAGTGCATTTTTTGCATCTGAAACCTTGCCCTTTTCCCATAGATTCAAGCCGTTTTCCACATTTTGGGCAAATTGGGTTTTGATAGACAATTTTTGGTGCAAGTTTCAACATGCGAATTTTTTCAAGATTTATTGGTAAAGAAACATCATGAGAAGGTTTGCGGGCACCACCGTAAACTTGCACATAATCTCCAATGATCAGTTTCATGGCAACTTTGCGGAGAGCACCAGTTGGTTCATATGCTGCACATTCAACCTGTCCGCTTTCATCCTTGATTGAGAAGAATACGTGTCTTCTAGGAATTATTTTTGGGTTTGTTGACACCATTCCTCTTGCAATAACAGGATGGTAAGGCTTTATTTGGCTTATTTTTTCAACTCTTTTTAGATGTGCATCTGTTCCTTGATTTGTACGAAAAATAACCCACCTTTCCACAGGCTCAAGAGGCTTAACAATATCAAATGCTTTTCTCACGATTTCCGCTGTCTCCCCTCTGATACCAAATAGAATCGGGTCAGGTCCGCGTGGTGTGATTATGATTCTGTTCTTTTCCAAGTCAATATTATTAAAAGTGTATGGTGCTGTAGCCTTATCCATTTCGAAAATTGAGTCTTCATCTACTTTTCTTTTTAATCCGTAATTTTCTGGAATACGATACGCAAGAACTTCATATGTGTAATCGTCTTGAAGAGTTTCGCCGACTGCAGCTAAGCTTCCGATGATTCCTCGTCCTTTTTTAAAGCCTACAGCTTCAGCTTCAAACTTTTTTATGAGCCTTAATGCTTCTTTCAAGGTTGTGATTGCTGTTGTCGTGTTTTTGGCGAATGTCTTAACTTCTCTTGGAATTTTTGCTTTCTTGAAGAATACAATGCCGGGGTCTGTGCCCTTGAACTCTATGTCTGAGTGTTCTTCCACGGTGCTTGTGACTGTTTCTTTTATTTTTTCTTCATTATTTTCGTTGTAATGTATTCTTATGCATAGTGCTCCGTTTCCTCTTGTTTTCCATGGCACGTTAGGGTTTAACCTTATTAGATTTGGGTAGTCGATGAAATGCGCGCCTATTTTTTGCAGTTTTTCTACTAGTAGGGCGGTTATGTAGGTTGTGCATCCTTTTCTTGTTGAATCTGTGTCATCAATCCCTATGTGCATCGTTTTTTCTGTCATTTATGGCAGCTCATTATTTAGTGAGAGATTGAAATAGAATGTTTAATGATGGGTTTATTAATGTAAATAAAAAGGAGGAATTGCGTGTTATTTTGATTCTTCAACAACTATCATTGTTAGTGTTGATCTGACTTTGTCAAGTCTTCTTATTCTCCATGTGACAGTTTCTTTCAGCTTGTCCATTGTGTCTGCTTTGACTCTTGCGATTATGTCGTAGACTCCGTAGACGGCGAATGCATCTTCTACTCCTTCAACTTTCTTTAAGTCTTTTAGTACGTCTGCTTCTGAACCTATTTCGGTGTTTATCAGCACAAAGGCTGTGGGCATTTTTTATCTCCTCGCTATTAATGTTTATGGTGAAGCATTAAAATAGTTTGCTGTAAGTTCGACTTAAAAAGATACTCTTATCTTTCATTTCGAAGATAATACACTATTAGGTTTAATCATGTCAGAAGTTATTACAAGCCGTGAAATGCAAGCCTTAGAGCTTAATGCAGAATACTTTGGAATTTCAAGGCTTCAGTTAATGGAGAATGCTGGGCATCACGTAGCCTCCGAAATAGCTTCTAGGTTCAAACCAGATAAAACAATAGCAATTTTCTGCGGTTTAGGAGGAAACGGAGGCGACGGCTTCGTTGCTACACGCCACTTAACCTCCTTAGGCTTTAAGGTTAATTTAATTCTTGCTGGAAAGGCTGAAGACATTTTCAGCAAAGAATCCATAGAAAACTGGAAAGCCATACAGCATCTAAAAGAAATAATACCAACCCACGAAGTCTATGATAGCACCACCATCCCTCAAATAACAGCTGACATAGTGATTGACGCTTTGCTAGGAACAGGCACAAAAGGAAAATTGAGACCGCCAATTCTGCAACTTGTACAAAGAATCAACACTATGAATGCTTTTAAAGTTGCAGTAGACGTGCCCACTGGCATCGATGCAGATACTGGCGAAGTTTTAGGCGAAGCAATCAAAGCCAACCTAACCATAACTTTTCACAAAGCAAAAAAGGGACTTGAAAACGCAAGAGAATATGTCGGAGAACTGCTCGTAAAAGACATAGGATTACCAAAAGAATACGAAAAATTCGCTGGACCAGGAGATGTCTCATTAACTATCAAGCCTCGAAAATCAGAAGCTCATAAAGGCGATTTTGGACGCTTACTAATAATTGGCGGAAGCGAAACCTTTTCAGGCGCTCCAGCCCTAGTGGCTTTAGCTGCCCTACGCACAGGCATTGACTTAGCATATGTTGCAGCTCCAGAACAAACAGCACATGATATTTCTGCCATGTCACCTGAACTAATTACAATAAAACTTGAAGGAAAACATCTAAACTTCGCAAACATACCAGCCTTAAAAACGCACATAGAAACAGTCAACGCTATCGTTCTAGGCCCAGGCCTAGGATTGCACCCAGAAACCAAACAAGCCGTGAAGGCAATAGTTGACGTTATAGAAAGTGCTGGAAAACCATTACTCTTAGATGCAGATGGACTGAAGGCTTTTGCCGAGTTTAAGAGAAAACTAAATGTGCCCTTAGTTTTGACACCTCATGCTGGAGAATATGCAATATTAACTGGAAAGAGGCTACCAGAAGATTTAAAAGAAAAAATTTCAGAAGTGCAGAAGACAGCAACAGAATTAGGCGCAACCCTGCTTGTGAAAGGACCAATCGACATAATTTCTGATGAAAAGCGTTTCAAACTTAATTTTACAGGAAATCCAGGCATGACCGTTGGCGGAACAGGCGATGTGCTTTCAGGCATCGTCGGAACCTTTTTAGCTCAAAAAACAGATCCTTTTGAAGCGGCTGTTTCTGGAGCCTTTGTTAATGGTGCTGCTGGCGACTTTGCTTTTGAAGAGAAGGGGTATCACATGGTTGCTACAGACCTTATAGAGCATATTCCACATGTTCTGAATGATCCAATGAGCCATCTGAAGGTGCAAAAAGCAAGTGCAAAAACAGGTTAAAATCGTTGTCTACCATGCGGGACAATGCGACCCTAAAAAATGCTCAGCTCTAAAACTCAAGCGACATGGGCTAATTCGTATAGTGTATAAGATTAGGTTTTTGCCTAGAAGGGCTATTGCGCTTAATCCTTTTTCGAAAATTGCGTTGTCTCCAGCCGACAGAAAGCAAATCGAAAATTTTGGTTTGGCTGCATTAGATTTCAGTTGGGAACACGCTGAAAAAGCTTTGCTCAAAACTGTAAAAGGAACATCCAGATGCCTACCATACCTGATAGCTGGAAATCCAGTGAACTTCGGTTGCCCAACAAGGCTTAGCACTGTAGAGGCTCTTGCTGCAGCCTTATACATTGCTGGCTTTAAAAATGAATCCACCAAACTGCTTTCCCTTTTTAAATGGGGTCACACTTTTTTTGAGCTGAACAAGGAAATGCTAGAAAGTTACTCTAAAGCTAAAGACAGCAGTGTTGTTGTAGAATTGCAGAAAAGTTTCATCGGGCATGAATAATTTACAAGATTATTTGGCAAAACTGTTTTTCGTTCAAGACTGTTAAGCATGTTTTGTGCATAAAATGTATAACATACTTCATTTAAACTCTAATAGATGAGGGAAGACAGAAAATTGAGTGAATTTTGCATTGGAAAAACAAAAATTCGCTTAGTTCAAGGAGATATAACAGAAATTGAAGCTGATGCCATTGTTAATGCAGCCAACCCTTCGCTTTTGGGAGGTGGGGGCGTAGATGGAGCAATCCATCGCAAAGGCGGACCAAAAATACTTGAAGAATGCAAACGCATTCGAGCTACAGAATGGCCTGAGGGGTTGCCAACGGGAAAGGCTGTTATAACTTCTGGTGGCAATTTGAAAGCTAAATATGTCATTCATACGGTTGGACCTATTTGGCATGGAGGAGCTAGTAATGAGCAGCGGTTTTTAGAGGATGCTTATCGTAACTCTTTGAAATTGGCTTTTTCTAAAGGACTGAAGACCATAGCGTTTCCGTCTATAAGCACTGGGGCTTATGGCTATCCAATTGAAGAGGCAAGTCGCATTGCCTTAAAAACTGTGAGGGATTTTCTTAAAAGTGAAAATGAGCTTGATATGGTAATGTTTGTTTTGTTCAGTGAGCGCGATTTTGAAATTT
Source organism: uncultured Candidatus Bathyarchaeia archaeon (assembly GCA_964469615.1). Lineage (GTDB taxonomy): Archaea > Thermoproteota > Bathyarchaeia > Bathyarchaeales > Bathycorpusculaceae > CAYXZM01. The sequence goes on from CAYXZM010000039.1 coordinate 29,581, forward strand.
ACAAGAGTGTGGCAAAGGAAATAATTTAGTATCTGACCCAGACTCTGCCGCCTAATTCTTCCACCGCAACCTTTAAGCGCTCTAGTGTTTGCCTCATTGTGTCGTTTACGGTTATTTGCCAGCCTTTTGGACCAGAGGGAACTTTCACTTCTATGACGCAATAAAGCTTCTTACTCATTAACTAATCAACTCCTCGACGATTCATTATAATCCTCTTGAATGGACGCTGCTTTTAAAACGTGTGAATTATAGGTATGGATTCTCTATATTCTAAAATCAGATTCAGAATACATGCAAAACTAGGTTGCCATTTGCTTGGGTAGAATCAATGTTTCATAAAGTTTTTATAACATGAATGATATTCAAGAATAAGGCTGATGAGAATGGTGAGGCGAAAGGTGAAGAAACTCCTTGTATTCGTCGCTTTTACAATCATAACATGGATTTTATGCGTTGCCTACGCTGTTACAAGTCTAGGAGAATAGACTACAACTTTTTGTTCCCTAAATCAAGAACTGGCGTGTTGGTTATAACCCGCCTTTTGTCTTATGCGGCATTCGACTAATCGGGCTACCCGCACCTCAGGTAGATTCCTCATCAGCGTCTGTTTGCCCTTTCCACCTGCAGGACAGCCGTTTCACCGCTTCACATCCAGCATTCTCAACAACTTAGCATGCATCATTGGCAATTGCTGGATGGATGTTTCGTTTCTGCTCTGTAGCCAAGGCTTTCGCCTTACACCCTTACGGATGTTGCAGTTCTACTTGTGGGCGGAGTTTCCTCAAGCCTTTTATTGCGTAAGGCTCGAAAGCCACACGCCAACACGCCAGCCCAACACTATAATGCGCAATGGTATGCAATAAGAATTTTGGAAGCTTTATTTTGCTGAACGCTCTTCATGAATGTAATGGATGATTAAAACATGCTTAAACTGATTATTTTAGTTACTGGAACACCATGCGTTGGAAAAACCTCTGTTGCACGTCTGCTAGCTTCTAAATTAGACGGTTTGCATGTAAATATAACTGAGTTGGCTTTGCGTGAAAATCTCGTTTCTGGCAAAGATGAAGAGCGAGATTCTATAATTGTTGACGAAAATCAAATGCAACGTGAAATAGGCAAAATCATTGAAAAAAGCGATAAAAAAGACATTATTATCGATGGGCATTATGCTGTCAACGTCGTCCCAAAAAAACTTGTAACACATGTTTTTGTCTTAAGACGAAACCCAGTTGAACTGCGGAAACTTATGGAAAAACGTGGTTTTTTTGGTCGTAAGCTCTGGGAGAATTTGGCTTCCGAGATTCTAGACGTTTGCCTAGTTGACGCCTTAAACATTCATGGAAAAGGAAAAGTGTGTGAGATAGACATCACAGGCGAGAGCGTAGAAGAAGTTGTAAACCAGATTCTTGCTATTCTAAGCGGGCGTAAAAAATGTTGCGTGGGCGTAGTTGATTGGTTAGGAAAGTTGGAAAGTGAAGGCTTGCTTGAAGAATATCTTAAAATCTAGTTCTCTCTCATCTAAGACTTTGAATTATTTGCCGTTTTGTTAATAATGTGATTTTTCTTCTGTTTGCATAAGACCTCGCATGGTCACTGAATTTTTCCCCAATCAATATGGGATTTGAGAGGTGCACATCTTCCGAAGTTTTGTCAAGACTTATTATCATATTCACGCCTATGGTTCTTTTCCAGTCTTTTATCCAAACTCCTTGTGTCACACGTCCTTTCTGAACTATTAAGTCGAATTTTCTTGAAATTCCGCTAAAGCCTTCAAGTATTGTTGCTTCCTGTTCTACTTTGTATCCTTCTTTCTTAAAATATTGTATCACCAGCTCTACCAGTCTGGAAGGTGTTTTTGTTTGCGTTTTCTCTTCGTTGTTCATTTGTTCTCCTCTTGCATTAAGCGTTATTTAGTGGAACGTGGAAAAGGTTTTCGGAGAGATGGCAAGATATTATGGCTTTCCTAATAATAGTATGTTGCAGATGTGGTGGATTTTTGCTAGCTAAAGCTGAACAGAACACGAGAACCTGCCCATACTGCAGTCATAGACTTGTAATAAACAAAGCAAAAAAGCTGGCATCAGCCGAAACTGCCAATGAGGCATCAATAATCTTACGCAAGTTCAAGGCGAATTCTGTTTTAAAGCGAAAATCTTCTAAGCACCCATAGCCATTCCAAGGTAAGCCATCAAACCTATCCCCAGAACAATTGTAATAAGTTGAACAATCGAGGTTCCAGCTTGAGATTTTTTGTGAAGTTCGGGCATAAGGTCTGTTGCTGCAATGTAAATGAAACCTCCAGCAGCAAAGGGAACAAGCAACATTTCTATGCTTTGGAGATATGCTAAAAAGTAAGTTGTTATTGCGCCTAAAATTGCAGTTATTGCTGAAACGAAATTGTATGTTAAGGCTTTTCTCTTGTCTAGTCCGCCATAAATTAGAACTCCATAGTCGCCTATCTCTTGCGGAATTTCATGAAAAGCCACTGCAAGTGTTGTTGCAAATCCTAAATCAAAGGAGATTAGAAATGTGGCTGCAATTATCATGCCATCAATGAAGTTATGGATTCCATCGCCTATCAGATTAAGATACACAAACATGTGTGCTGGGCATTCTCCTTCATGGCAGTGTCGCCAATACAGAAACTTTTCCATAGCGAAGAAAGAAATAATGCCGAGAATGACAAAATAAAAAGGTGCTGTTGCGTCAGCAGCTTCTTTCATTGCTTCTGGTATTAAATCTAAAAATGCACTTCCTAGCAAGGTGCCTGAAGAAAAACCAACTAAAACCATTAAAAGTCGTTTTAACAATTTCTCTTTTAATCCTATAAAAATAATTCCCGTTAAGGATATCAGGCTTACAGTTGTTACTGAAACTAAAATTATAATCAAATTATTCATATTATTCTATGTCGAATTTTTCTTATTTATTAGAATATCGGTTGTGATGGCTTATTCGTCTAAGCATTTGACACGTTCTACATATGTCTTCAGTTGTCGGCTCTCCACACTCGCTACATTCTGCTAATCCCTCTTTTTTGGCGATATTATCCAATGCTGGTCTAATCCTTTCCATAGACTTAAAAATTGTAAATTTCATTCCTGCACGCTTTTCTTCTATTCTATTAAGCATTAGACGCACATCATTCCTCAAAGCCTCTGAAGCATATGGGCACGGCGTGCTCTGAAACTTTATCTTCTTAATATAAGCATAGAGAGCAGTTTCCTTTTCTGGAATTTCGCAAAATGGCTTTACTTTTTGCACAAGTTTTGGATGCGCCTCATCTGTAACAGGCTTTTCTCTTGCTATTCGCAGAACATCGCCGTGAAAAATATTCAATAGAATTGTTTGCGTCTCATCATCCAGCGTATGCGCTGTTGCAAGCTTATCCGCTTTGATTTTTCTCGCAACAATGTTTAACGCTTTTCTTCGCAAAACACCGCAGTAGGCACATGGCGTCAATTTGCCTTCGCCTTTCTGCTTCAAGCTTTTAACAATCTCGTCAAGCGTGAAGCCATAAAGCTTTTTAAAAGAGATTACATGATGTTCTATGCCGAGTTTCTTGCAGTTTTCCACTGCAATTTTAAGAGCTTCATCTCTATACCCTTTAATTCCCTCATCAACCGTGACTGCTACAAGCGACGCTTTAGGATATTTTCGCTTTGTTTTTGCCAAAATATGAAGCAGACTTATGCTGTCTTTTCCTCCTGAAACAGCCACAGCAATTTTATCGTCAAACCCAAGCATTCGATACTTAGCAATTGTAGCTTTGACTTTTCCTTCAATGGACTCAGCAAAACATTTTCTGCATAGGCTTTCTCCAGAATAAGGTCTAAAGAAAAAAGCTTCGCGACGTTTGCAAATATTGCACATAGCAGAGGCTTTGCTCATATACTGCTCACATCACTATCTTTCTTTGGGGCTCCTAAAATAAACCTATATGTTATATCTCTTTTAGAAGAGAGTGGACAATGAAAAAGAAACCTTTGCGCTTTGAATACAAAGAAGTAATTTACAATGCTCTACAGTGGGCTCTGTTTAAAGAGTTCAGGCATAAAAGCATTCGAATAATGGAGGCTTTGGAAAAGGCTAATTTAGAATCTATTGTGCATGGCAGCATAGCCAGAGGGGATGTTAACAAGAAAAGCGACATAGATGTTTTCATACCTTTTCAAGTTTCCTCTTTTATTGTAGAAACTGCATTAGAAAAGGCGGAAATATCAATAAATAGGCGTTTAGTTGTGCAAGCTACACCAACATATGCCATGAAAGCCTATCTTGAAATTGGTGAGAACACGAGCGTTTCTTTTCCGCTAATGAAAATGCGTAAGGTGGAGAGAGAATTTTACAAGTTTGGCGGCGAAGCCACACTTGAAAATTTGAGAACGGAATTGCGGGTTTGCGGAGTGGACAAGCGGTTAATACTCATTGAGCCGACCGCTAAAGGGCATAAAGAAAGCGCTATTATTGGTTGTGAGGAACAAGTTGCTAAACTACTTGGAATTTCTGTGGAAACTGTCTTAGATCGTGTTCATGCTCTGTTACGAAGGGAGGATGTTGGTAGAACTGGGGTTTTCATAGAAAAAGAATTGTCAAGCGACGAAACTTTTGAGATGACTTTGAAGAGGCTCGCAGACCAGAATCCGGCTGTTCGCAGAAGACTAAAAACTGTTTAAACTAACGCGGTGCGAAACGTAATAGGGCAGCTATTCCTCCCAAAGCCATGAGCTTCATGCCAGCCTCATGCTCAGTGCTGACAACAATTATGTTTCCACGCTTTTGTTCAACGCTTTTCATTAAATCCTCAATAAGCAACCGCTTTTCATCAGAAGCTTCGCGCAAAATTTCATCTGCCAAAACAAGTTTTTCAACAGCCCCAAACTCCACAACTCTTTCCACTTCCTCAAGCCCATAAGTGACATTTAATTCGCCTTTGCCAAGCCTCTTCAAAATTTCCTCTACAACCTCTGTTTCTTCAACAATTCGAATATGCTTCATGGCTTTTAAAAGTATACCAGCACGCAAGGCTTCATATATCCCTGCTATTCCACCATTGTTGACGCTTTTCACATCTATTACTGATTTGGCAACATCTTCTGCTTCGTTTTCTAGAAATTTTGCAAAATCATTCTTCACGAAGCCTACGCCGAGAATCACTATGGGACTAGGTGTCGTCATCAAAATTTGACGCAAACTATTTAACGCTTTTCTGAAATATTCCTTTGTTGATTCACTTCTTTTTTCGGCTTCAAGTTTTCCTGGAAGCTTTATGCTCTCTTCTGCTTTTACTTCAACACCATATTGGGCTGTTACTGCTATAACGTAGCTTTCATCATCTATGAATACTATTATTATGGGCCTCTCTGACGTTCTGCTCGCTTTTTCTAGCCTCTCAATGTGATGTCTGGCCCATTGTTTCTTCACGATTGTCACTGGAGCGTTCAATACTATGTCAAGCGTGTGATGTGCACCTGTTGGAACAATTTCTGGTGCTTGGCATATGGTTCCGTGAATTCTAAGTTTGCCCAAAAGCTTATTCCAAGCAACCTTCTCAACCTTAACCCCTAAGAAAACGGAGACTCTTTCTCCACGTTTGGGTCTTGCATATTTTTCATCTGGTTTTATTTCTCGTGTCGTGTAAGCGTAAACCTCGTCATTTTCATAAATTACATTGTATAAATGCCATAAATCATCAAAAGTTTCAGGGACAATCTTAACAAAACCTTTCTTAAAGTTTGTCTCCAAGATTTTCAAAGATTTTCAACCTCTTCAGTGAGCACCTGTACCTTTGAATAACTGCTTTGCCTATTAAAAAGTGTTAAAAGCAGCTTTTTTTACTGTTTACTTTGAAAGGGTAGTAACCATGAAGGTTACGTTTTGGCTTTTAGACATAAATTACGAAGTTAAAAATGGGACGCCAGAAATTTGGCTTTGGGGCATTAATGATTCTGGAAAAAACGTGCTTATTATTGACAGAAACTTTCTTGCTTACTTCTATGCTGTAGTCGAAGAAAACGTAATTCCAGCGAATATTATTAAGGAGTTTAAAAACGAGCAGTATCCTTCGGTTGTGAAGTTTGAGGTTGTTGATCGCAAGTATTTTGGAAAATCAGTTAGAGCAATAAAGATTTACTGCAAAGACCCTGATGTGATGCCCATGTGTGCGAAGGCTTTTCGAAAACTCGAAGGTGTAAAAGATTGCCTCGAAGATGACATTCGATATTCTATGCGTTATCTCATTGACAATAACGTGGTTCCGTGTGGATGGCACGAGATTGAAGTAGATGAAGAGAAAAGCACTTTGAACGTTCAAGTTAACAAAGTTTATGCTGCAAAATCCCCTCCAAAACTTCTCGAAAGAGTTGAGGTTCCACAACTGAAAATTTTGGGTTTTTCAACAATATGCTACAGCCGTGAAGGCTCACCTAAACCTGACAGAAACCCTATAATCATAATATCTGTCGCGACAAATCATGGTGAAGAAAAACAGTTTATTGCAGATGATAACAAGAACGATAGGCTAGTCCTTGAAGCCTTTATGAATTATGTTCAAGACTTCGACCCACACATTATTGTGGGCTATGGCGTGAACGGGCAAGATTGGCAATATCTTAACACAAGATGTAAGAACCTTGGGTTACGATTGCATGTGGATAGGGCGAATACTGAGCCTCATACAAGCGTTTATGGTCACGTTTCATTAACTGGAAGAATCAACTTGGACCTTTCAGACTTTGCAGACGACTTTCCAGAAGTCAAAGTTAAGACTTTGGAGAATTTGGCTGATTATTTGGGTGTAATGGAAATTGGAAAGCGTACATTAGTTGAGGATGTAGATTTTGCAGATTACTGGGATGACAAGGCGAAACGTGAAATCTTAGAAAAGTTTTCTTTGGAAAACACTCGTTGCATCATGGGCATAGCTGAAGCTCTCATAAATTTTGCAATGCAACTCTCAAGCCTTGTCAGCCTGCCATTAGACCATGTTGGAACTGCTACTGCAGGCTTCAGAGTCGAATGGTTTCTAATCAAGCATGCCCAAAAAATAGGCGAACTTGTTCCGAAAAGGATTGAACATCCATATAGACCATACATGGGCGCCATAGTGCTGAATCCTGAGCAAGGACTGCATGAGAATATAGCTGTTTTAGATTTTAAGTCCATGTATCCCAACATTATGATAACCTATAACTTATCTCCAGACACTTATGTGTCGCCGAAAGAGCCCGTACCATCATGCGGGGTCTATGAGGCTCCAGAAGTGAAGCATAAATTTCGAAAGGAACCTGCGGGTTTCTATAAGGAAGTCTTAACCTACCTAATCAATGTGAGGGATGAAATTCGTTCAAAGATGAAAGAACTTTCGTTAGACAAAGTTGAATATCGCGTTTTAGATGCTCGTCAAAAAGCTGTGAAAGTAATAACTAATGCCTCTTATGGTTATGCTGGATGGATAGGAGCAAGATGGTATATAAAACCCGTTGCAGAAGCAGCCACAGCATGGGGGAGACACACGATACTTAACGCAATAGATATGGCTAAAAAGAAGGGGTTAAAGATTGTTTATGGCGACACTGACAGCATTTTTCTAAAGTATGAGCCAGATAAAATTGAAGAATTCTCGAGGGAGGTTGAAGAGACTCTTTCTTTGGAAATCAAACTTGACAAGGTTTATATGCGAATTTTCTTTACAGAAGCAAAGAAACGATATGCCGGGCTTTTGCCAGAAGGTAGACTAGACATTGTGGGTTTAGAAGTCATGCGCGGCGATTGGGCGGCTGTGGCTAAAAAAGTGCAAGAAAAGGTTTTAGAAATTATTCTTAAGGATCAGTCTCCTAAAAAGGCTGCTAAATTCGTGCAGCAATATGTTTTTGATTTGAGGCAGAAACATGTTCCGTACCGAGACCTTGTAATTTGGAAAACACTGACCAAACCTGCAGAAGAATACGCTGTTAAAGCTTCACATGTGGAGGCTGCAAGAATTCTGAAGGAGAAAGGATGGGAACTTTCGGTAGGCGACAAGGTAGGCTATGTGGTTGTGGTTGGCACAGGGCGTCTGTATGAGCGAATTAAGCCTTACATGTTTGGCTCTTATGACGAAATAGATGTAGAGTATTACGTGTCTAAGCAAATTGTGCCAGCCGCAGCCCGAGTTCTCGAGAGTTTTGGCATAACTGAAGAACAGTTGTTGGCTTCGAAAGAAGAAAAGGAAACTAGGCGGCTTACAGATTTTTTTGGAAGTTAGCTCCCTGCAATGTCTGAAAATGTTATTAGTTGCACGTTTAATGAGGGTTTAACTGCCTCTGAAATGCGGGAGGCAATTATTTTCTTAATGTTTTTCTCGCTTGCCACATCAACAATTCTCTGCGTTATAATACCATCAAAGATCACAGTATCCACACTTTCTGTTTGCTGAAGTTTCTCGGCTAATTGGCTTACTGGTAACCGTTCTATTTGTTCCATCTTCTCGTTTAATAGAACAGCCTCTAAAGTTCCTTCCAACTCCTTAATCATTTGAGAGATTTCATTCGACACCTCAATTTTCTGCTTCTCTCTCTTTGGCTTGTATATTTCTTCAATTGGAGTCTTTGCCTCTAGTGCTTCAAATATTTCCTTGCAGTTCAGCTCTTCAACTTCTTTTCCGCGTGGTGCTCGAGCAATGTGTTTTATGTTTGTGACTTGCTGTAGCTCCTTTAGAATGAGGTCTCCACCTCTGTCTCCGTCTAGAAAAGCTGTTATCTCCTTTTCTTTTGAAAGTTTCTTTATTGTGTCTGGAACTTTAGCGCCTTCTAAAGCTATTACGTTGAGCATTCCGCATCGCATCAGATTTATGACATCGGCTCTTCCTTCAACGACAATTATTTCTTTTGAACTATCGACTTCAGGTCCAGCAGATAACTCTTCTGGACCATATTTTTCGACTTTTGCAATTTTTAGTGTTTCTGCAACCTCTTTGAAAATATCATCCACCGACGGCATGGCTTCAATAGTCCATTTGTGGAGAATCTCCTTTGCCCTGTCGATTATAACTTTTCTTCTGGCTTCTCTAACGTCTTCAATTTTTTCAAGTGTAACTTTTGAAGCGCATGGTCCAACTCTGTTAATGCTTTCTATGCTAGCTGCGATTAGGGCTGTTGAAACTCTGTCAAGGCTTGTTGGAATTGTTATTGAGCCTGTTGTTTTGTCATTTTTTGAGTGAAGTTCAATTTCAATTCTGCCTATTCTTCCAGACTTTTGTAGTTCTCTTAGGTCAAGTTCTGGTCCGAATAAGCCTTCTGTTTGTCCAAAAACTGCACCTATAACGTCTGGTTTTTCCACTACACCTTCTATTTCGAATTTTGCATGTATAACATACTTTATGGTAAACGTTTGTGATGAACCCGTAAGTGTCACCTCCGATTGATATTAGTAAGGTTAAGCTTGTTATGTGATAAGAGAGATGCGCTCTCAAACCACGACTTTTTCTTAACTTTTACTCTATATTACTTTTATGAATTGTAAATCTTGCTCTTTAAGGTTTCCATATAAGATGCTAAGCCTTCAATATCTTTTACTTCTGTGCCAACGAACTTTGAAAGTTCAAGCCAAAAAGTGGTATTAGGCTTTATTCCAACTTTTTCAAGGTGCTGCTTTAGACGTTTTGTCCATTCAGTTCCTCGTCTATCAAAATCCAGTAATAAAATAACCTCCTTAGCACATGTTTTCTCTATTTCAGAAACGACATCTAAGAAGCGCTTGCCTCCGGTTTTCGCCGAGATTATTCTTCCCTCAATGCTCAGCGTCCTCAAGGCTTCTATATCTCTTTTGCCTTCAACAATTATTGGTATTCCTCTAATAGCTTCTTCTGCTAGGCGTTCTAAAATGTGAAGAATTTTTTCGTCTTTTTCTTTAAGATGCGTTGACAAATGGTTTTTACCTTGTTATGTCAGCGTTCTTTACAATTTTTAGGCATTCTTTAGCTTCTTTATTATTTTCGAAATATCTTCTGACAGGTTCAAGGATTGTGGCTAATTCTTCTGCTACCGCATTTTTAAGATCTTGAGGATGCAAATTGCCTTGTCTATAAGTTTTTTCTAATTCAGAGTAACTTTGGAATTCTATTATGCCACCAAATTTTAACGGGCGCTCTATTTTGAAGGTTTCTCTTTCTCTGAAAATTATGTGCTTGCATATATCTAAGACAGGGTTAAACTCCACGGTTTTTTCTGGACAGAAAGCCCTTGCCATCTTCTGTTTAATCTCTTTTGGCGAATCATAGAGGAAGACGCAAGTTTCAGGCTTGCTTTTGGACATTTTAGCTGATGCTATCGCCTCTTTTTCTTGGTCTTCTGGTATTGGCCACACTTTTGGTTTTTCTAAGCCTTGCAACAGATGATGGTGAACGCATATTGGTTTCCAGAATCCAATTTTTTCTCCTAGTTCTCTTGCGACTACGTTTGCTTTGCGTTGGTCCATGCCGAGTTGGCAAATTTTAACGTTCATGTGGAATATGTCTGCTACTTGCATTGGCGTGTAGAGGAAGTCTGAAACGTATCTTGCTTCTGTTTCTTTTCTTCCTGCAATTTCGAGTGTTCTCCTTGTTCTGGCTATTGTGAGGTTTTTTGCGACTGTTATTGTTTTTGCCCAATAGCTTAAGTTGGCGTATAGCTCGTCTGAGTAGATGAATTCAATTTTGTCTTTTGGAACGCCAAGCGCTATCCATGAATGTCTGAAAAGGTCTGCAGCTTTTCTAATCAGTTGAAGATTTCCGCCTAGCTTGTTGTTGAGCCATGCGTGCCATGTGGAAAGGTATGCTTTAAAGTGTATTCCAGCCTCTGTGAAGTCCTTCATTTTATAGGCACAGATGATGCCTGTTCCGAGATGCACTAAGCCTGATGGTTCCCAGCCGTTATAGGCTATAGGATGCTCTTCAGTCTGCAAGAGGTATCTTAAATCTTCTGGTGTTATGACTTCCTCTGTTGGTGGTTTGCATATTAGGTCTATTTTGGTTTCTATATCCAAGCTTTATCCTTTCCTTGTTTGCAATAACTTCTAACCTTATGCAAATGTTAGACTTAAAAGTTGTTTTCGCGGGCGGTTGTTTCCCACGTAACCTAACACTTAACTTCATTGTGGAGCATTACGCTCCTCTTGGTTAAGCTCTCTCGATGTGGGATGTTTTGCGCCCGCGCCCACTGTGTCCCATGCTTGGGTAAACCCGCCATCACAAGCTTTTCGCTTCCGTTGAGTCCGTCTGCATGGCAAATATCCAGTGGGATTAGCTCTAGAATGTCATCGCCAAAATAAATGGATAGTCTCTGGAAAATTAAAGGTTACTATTTTGGTAAGACATGTTTGTAGGTCTTTGCGTGCCTTAGCCATCCCCCCTTATTTATAGTTAACCCAAATCTGATTCGACTTTTCCATGGAAATCAGATTAAAGATTCAAGTCGCTATTAGAAATTCAGAAAATTAAAAATACTCTGAAAGATGTAGAAAACGCGGAAAAGTTATAGCTTGATCGGAACAAACTAGATTTTTGGCTGGCAAGAGGGCTATAATGATTGATATACAGAGTGTTTCGATAGTCATTGCTTCTACGAGTGTATTAATTGCAGCTACTTACTATATTCTTCAAATTAGACATCAAAATCGAACAAGACAGAGTTGATCATAAAACTCTTCAGTCATAGATAATGTAGAATTTACAAATATCATTACGAAACTGTTGTATACAAACTTCAAAGATGTAAGTTATCTTCGAAAGGAAATTCCCTCTTCTGCTTTGGCTACTGTAGCCTACTTCTTTCATAGGGTGGGGGTTCTTCTTGAAAATAATCGTGGATGCTTATCTTGTCAACTCCATTTATGGGTTCAAGGAATATAGGAGAAAATGAATCCTTGGATTACTTATGTTAGGCAGATTTACAATCGACCACATCTCTTTGAAGGATTTGAGTATCTCTACAACGAAATGAATAAAATAGAACAATATCAGTAGAATACTCTTCTATCGTTGTTATGGGCTAGTTAATCAATTGATTAAATTTTAGTTTTGATAACCTATGAAAAGTAGCATAAATCAAGCTTCTTTAAACGAGATTTTCCGAGAAAAATTTGAAATATGATATATAGATTAAACTTTTGGTTGCTTTGTGTAAGAAAGCAATCGTGGAATCACATGGAAGCACATTTAACACTTGGTTTTTTTGATTTTAACTATTTTTTCCATATTTAACTCGAAGGCTGCAACGGGGTTTTCAAGTTTCCATTTTTCCAAGACTTTTGGATAAATCTCGCCTATTGTTCCAGCTTTTTCTCTGTTGACAATAATGTTACCGACTCTTCCATCAATGAAGCTTGGATGTTCGGTTGTTTTTATCTGCCATTCTAGTCCAAGATTGAGGAAGAGAGTATCTAAACATGATTTAATTTCTGAGAAGCTGGCATTTGCGTGGCAAACAACTGCTGCAAGATGGTCATCGTCTTTTGTTTTTGTCTCGCTTTTTGCATCATGAAGTGTAACTTTGCCAAGCTCAAAGATTTTCTGCGGGTATTCAACTGAAGTGTTGTAGCTTAGGAATTCCATGAGACTTGGCAGAAGCCAACTTCTTAAGCATGTTAATGTTTGAACTTTCGGGTTTGCAATTTCCAAAACTCTTTCTTTCTTGCAGTTCATTTTCTTAAACAAATTATCTACATTTGTCATAGTGTATGTTAAAACTTCTTGGAAACCCAATCCAACCATAAGCTCTCTCACAACATCCAACAAAGCTTGTTCTGGTCGAATATAACCAGTCGTGGTCAGTGCACGCCATAATGGCTTGAATTTGTTGTATCCGTAGGCTATTGCAATGTCTTCAACCAAGTCTACTGGATGCATCACATCAATTCTATAGCATGGAATCTGCACTTTTATCCTATCATGATTTATGCTTTCAACATTGAATCCTGCTTTTAGAATTAGTTGAGCAATATGTCGAGTTGTTAAGCGTATACCCAAAACATTGTTGACAAATTCAACATTCAAATGCATGCTGTGCGATTCAAAATTTGGTGTAGTAATTGCCTGTTTTTCTTTTGCATAATGCACTGTAGCTGAATAAGCTTTTCCGCCACGGTCAATCAACGCAAGCGTAACAATTTTCAACGTGTTAAGCACAGCCTCATACACAGTACCCGTAACCTCAACCAACACGTTTTTTGTCTGTTCCGTTATTCTTCCAAGGTCGTTTGAGTTTATTATTGGCGGAAACGAAAGCACCTTATTCTCTGCGTCTAACAGAATTGGATATAATGGATGCTCCTTAACTATGTGTCCATACTCTAAACCTTTAGGATGCTTCTGCAAAATCTCCTTCAAACTCACCTTTTCTTCAAAACCTAAGGGAACAAAACTAACTTTGGTTGGCTTAGCCACAGAATAGCTAAGCGGTAGCTTTATCAAATCAAAATTGTACAAGCCAATTGATGTTCTCTGCCTATTTCTGCCATAAGACTGGTCAAGTTTATCTTGCATGTGCATAAATCCACGGATAATTGCGTCTGTCAAATTAACCTCCTTAACTATTGAGCAACCAATGTAAGGACGAATGTTTCCAAGCCTTTCATCAACATAAACCTCAATTAAAGGCTTGCCAATCCTATATTGCCTTGGATTTGCTTCTAAACCTAAGAAACCTCTCAAAGCCCGAGTCAAACCTTCAACATTCCAAACGTCAGGGCGACTCGTATCCTTAATCTCAACATTCATAACGTCCGCTTTCTCGTCGAAAGCCTTTACCTCTCCCTTCACAAGCTCTAGAATCTCATTTACCTTATCCATATCTCTGTACAATTTCAATCCAAGCAACTTCTCAAACTCTGCATACTCAATGTCAATCGTTGGCATCCCTAAACTACCTCCTGCTTTCTCAGCCAGTTCAAATCAAGTGAGAAAATTTGGCGTATATCATCTATCCCAGCCTTCAACATGTATAGCCTATCTATTCCTAAGCCCCAAGCGAGAACTGGCACTTCTATGCCTAATGGCAAAGTTACTTCTGGTCTGAAAATTCCAGAACCGCCGAACTCTATCCATCCATAACCTTTTTTGAATGCTCGAAGCTCGACACTTGGTTCAGTGAATGGGAAATAGTCTGGAACAAACTTTGCTTTATCCGCTCCCGCTATGTCTATGGCAAATTTCTCTAAAACTCCAAGCAAATCTCTCAGCGTCAAATCCTTGTCAACCACAATGCCTTCCACCTGGTTAAACTCCGTCAAATGCGTCTTGTCAAGCACTTCAGGTCTATAACAGCGACCAATCGAGAAGTACATGCTCGGAATCTCCAAATCCTTATTCAAAAGCGTTCTGGCGCTGAGACATGTAGTATGAGACCGCAAAATCAAGCGACCAGCTTCTCTCACGGAATACTTGTATTTCCATCCGCTCGAATTTGTTTTCCACCCATTTTCATGAGTTTTTTTCACATTCACCAACGCATGCTTGTAGGCGTTTACACTGCCATATTTTGGCGCCTTCACATAGTATACGCTTGTAGGTTCACGAGCTGGATGCCCTTGCGGTGTGTAAAGAGCGTCAAAATTGAAGAAGGAAGTCTCAACAACAGTGCCTACCATTTCCTTAAATCCCAAAGCAACAAGCTTTCTTTTTACTTCGTCAAGAAACCGCAGGTAAGGATGCTTTTTGCCAAGCCAAGTTTTAGCCACAGGAGCTTCTATGTTGTATTTTTGAAGTTTCGCTTTTCGCCACTTGCCACTTATTATAAGCTCTGGGGTAAGTTGAGTTATCTCCTTAACCGCTCTTCTCTCTTTTACTAATGCCTTTTTTCCTTCATCTGTTATTTCTAAAGTTCTCTTCATTTTTTCGTCGATTACGAGCAATTTTCTTTTTTTAAGAATATTGATTGCTTCTTGAAGTTCTGAGCTTAATTCCTCAACGGTTGCTTGTCCTTTTTCTCCCAAAAGCTTGAGCAGTTTTTCATCATTTCCCTCTTTTGGCTTTTCTATAATCTTCAAAGTGCCTGCTTCCGAGTCTAAAGTAGCCCATCTTTTTCTCTGAATCCAACCCAAAGCTATTGGTACGAATTGCCTTTCTAAAACAGCCTTTTCAACTATTTTTTCCAGTGGTATCCTTCCTTTCAGTTTTTCTAAGGTGTTCACTAAACGTCTTTCAGGTAAGCCTTTTTTGGCATGAATTTTCCCTTCTTCATTAAGCTTGACTATGCTGTGTTTTTCTTCATGAATTTTTACAAGATTTTTCTCTTTCAATGCTAAAGCCGTGCGCATTGCAGCTGCATGGGATAAGCCGCTTTCGCTAATCAACTGTTCCACAGATGCTTTGCCACCTAATCTTCTAATTGTCAAGAGCATTCTGCGTTCTCGCTCTCTAAGCTCAATCATGACTATTCCCTTCGTAAATGTGATAAGCTAATTTTGCTAATGTAATTGTTAATGTTTTAATAAAAGTATGCTTATGCCCCGCTAATTTTCGCTCCGAAATAGTTTGCTCTTTTAAGTAAATTGGCGAGGCATCACTTCAACAACACCAATCAAAAGAACGTAGAAACTATATTTATGGCTTATTCCAGCACAACTTTGCCAAATTTCTAACTACATAAGATTAATATGGTTTTTATTGATTTTATAAGCAACTAAAAACCAAAAGGCGACATAATCTTGACTGATGAAGATAAAAACGAGATGGTAGTTACTCCATGGGAAGTTAGGGGCAAAGTCGACTACAAACGTTTAATACGCGAGTTCGGCACGCAACCCTTAACCGACGAGCTAATAAAAAGAATAGCAAAGTATACGGGCAAGCTTCATCTCCAATTACAAAGAAAACTCTTTTTCTCACACCGTGACATGGATGTTATCCTTGACTTGTATGAAAAAGGAATAAAATTCGTATTATACACTGGTCGAGGTCCATCTGGTCCAGTTCACATAGGACATCTTGTCCCATGGATTTTTACGAAGCACTTGCAAGAAAAATTTAAAACAAAGCTCTATTTCCAGATGACTGATGATGAAAAATTCCTTGTAGAAGACGAACTTAAACTAAAGGACACAATTAACTTTGGTTACGAAAACGCTTTGGATTTAATCGCTTTAGGCTTTAAGCCAGAAGACACTTTCATAATTTTTGACGTGCAGGACATAGATTTACTTTATGACATTGCCTTAGAAGTTGCAAAACGCATAACCTTCTCAACAGCCAAAGCCACCTTCGGGTTCCAAGAAAGCACAAACATTGGATGGATTTTCTGGCCGGCAATCCAAGCAGTACCATGCTTTATACATGCGAAGCTAACAGGCGAAAATGTTCCAGCCCTAATTCCAGCAGCCATAGATCAAGATCCATACTGGCGGGTAACCCGCGACATAGCCCAGAAACTTGGCTACTATAAGCCAGCCCAAATCCACTGTCGCTTCTTGCCTGGGCTTGGGATAGGTGGAAAAATGAGTGCTTCAGAACCTGAGACATCCATATTCATCATAGATCCGCCTAACGTGGTAAAACGCAAAATTTGGAATGCTTTTACAGGTGGTAAGGCTACAGCTGCAGAGCAACGAAAAACTGGTGCAGACCCAAGTATTTGCACAGTGTTCCATTACTTCCTTTATCTATTCGAGGAAGATGACAAAAAACTGAAAGAAAGAGAGAAACAGTGTAAAGCTGGCGGAATATTGTGTGGCGAATGCAAAGCAGATTTAACAGAAAGAATAAACAAGTTTCTTACAGAGCATCGGAAAAAACGCGAAAAAGCAAGAAACATCGTGGAAAAGTTCCGCATAAAACGTTGAAGAGTGTGACTTTAACATGCCAAAAAGAAAGTTTAAAGTAAATCTTTCCACTGCATATAAGCTTCTCCATCCAATGCATACAGTGCTCGTTTCTTGCATTGGCAAGGATGGAAAACCGAACATTATAACTCTGGCGTGGGCGATGCCTACATCAATTGATCCTCCACTGATTGCAGTAAGCATTGCCCCTAGAAGGCACTCACACACTCTTATTGAAGAAGGGAAAGAATTTGTTGTCAACATCCCAACAATGGACATACTAGATGAAACTCTGTTCTGCGGCAGAACCAGCGGGAGAAATCATAACAAGTTCAAAGAAACTGGTTTGACACCGTTACGTTCCAGAAAAGTGAAATCGCCAATCATAAAAGAATGCATAGCTCATTTAGAATGCAAGCTTCATAGCCAATTCAAAACCGGTGACCACACAATATTCGTTGGCGAAATAATTGAAGCATATACAGATAAAGAAGCTTTTACTGAAAGATATGACTTAGAAAAAGCAAAGATGATTTTTCATCTAGGCGCAAACGATTTCGCAACGCTAAACCCTAAAGTCTTTACGCCTAAACTTAAAGTCCAAGAAAGCTAAAACTCGTAGCTCTCACCAGGATTCAGTACTACAACCTTCACTTTTGGCGTTTTCTCTTTAACGTTTCTCACAAACTCTTCTGCAGATTGTGCCAGAACTGGAAAAGTCTTGTAATGCATTGGGATAACAACCTTCGGTTTAAGCAGTTTAACCGCTTCTACAGCCTCCTTAGCACCCATAGTGTAGTAACCGCCTATCGGAATCAAAGCTAAGTCGGGCATGTAGAGTTCTCCAATTAAGCTCATGTCTCCAAAAAGCCCCGTGTCACCAGCATGATAAACTCTTCTGCCTTCGCCTTCTACTATGACTCCAGTGGGTGCTCCTCGCGAATCCGTATGCAACGCTTGAGTTATCAGAAACCTTATTCCTTTAACTTCCACGCTCCCCCCAATATTCAGCCCCTCTACGTTTTTAACACCATTCTCTTTTGCGAAGTTGCCAAGTTCAATGTTAGCAACGAAAGTGGCGTCTGTTCTCTTGCAGATGTCTATTGCGTCGCCTAAATGGTCACCATGGTCGTGTGTAACATAGACTATGTCTGCTTTAGTTATTTCAGAAGCCTTCATTGGCGACGTCGGATTTCTATCAAGCCATGGGTCAACCAGAACAATTTTATTTGCAATTTCAATTTTGAATGCTGCATG
Organism: uncultured Candidatus Bathyarchaeia archaeon; assembly: GCA_964469615.1. Classification (GTDB taxonomy): domain Archaea; phylum Thermoproteota; class Bathyarchaeia; order Bathyarchaeales; family Bathycorpusculaceae; genus CAYXZM01. The sequence goes on from CAYXZM010000039.1 coordinate 47,611, forward strand.
TCCAAACCATGTTATCTTAACCAACTCTCCCACCTCGCTGTTAAACCTTTTAAATAATAGTACAGTTAGCGTTAATAAAAATAAAGTGTGAAACTGATGAGCCATTACGATGAAAAAGAAATTGCAAAGTTTCGATTATCTGGAAAAATTCTTCGCGAAACACGAACCGAAATAAAAAGTTTCGTTCATGAAAACATGCCAATAATTGAGATCTGCGAAAAAGCTGAAACTCTTATTCGCAAAAAGGGTGGAAAACCTGCATTTCCATGCAATGTCTCAATAAATGAAATAGCTGCCCATTACACTTCTCCACCAAATGACAAAAAGCGGATTCCTGAAAAATCCATAGTAAAAATAGATATTGGTGTTCATGTAGACGGTTATGTAACAGATACGGCTGTTACAGTTTGCTTCAATCCAGAATATGAAAGCATGGCGAAAACAGCTGAACAAGCCTTGAAAACAGCCATAGATAACATCAAACCCGGAATGTCCACATCAAAACTGGGCGCAATAATTGAAGAAACCATTAAATCACGTGGTTTTAAACCAATTTCTAATTTGACCGGGCATCAGATTGGTCGTTATCTTATACATGCTGGCACTTCGCTGCCCAATGTTTCACAATTATCCTTTTCAAAAATCAAGCTGGGCGAAGTCTACGCCATAGAACCCTTCGTAACTGTTCCAAATGCTGTCGGCAGAGTTGAAGACTCCGAGGAAACTACGATTTTCCGATTCTTAAAATCAAGATCAGTTAAGAATCTCAATGCAAAGCAACTTTTAAAATATATTGAGGAAAATTTTAGAACATTGCCTTTTACCCAACGTTGGCTACAAGGCGTAGTGCCAAAAGAGAATTATCAGGAAGCTTTTCGTGAACTGCTAACATCTAAGGCTCTTATGGGTTATCCAGTATTCATTGAAGTAAGCAGAAAACCAGTTGCTCAAGCTGAACATACGGTTTTAATAGTTGATGATGGGTGTGTTGTCCTAACTTAAGGAGAAAATGGTTCTTTTCCTCTTTCCTTGACTTCTCTATAAATCGCTGTTATCAGCATTTTCTCATTACATTTTTGGCATGGCTCGACATCCTTGAAGATATAATCTCCACGTTGAAATTCTCTGACGCTTTTGAAACCGCATTTTTTGCATTCAATTGTTGTTGTTATAGGAGGAGTTTCAATTCTTAAGCGTATAATCCGTCTTCTCGTTTGTAATAAAACGTAAGTGGACAAGGCGACGCCTATAAATCCCATCATCAACAAGATTCCTGCAACAGCTTCGTTGCCAATATTAAAGGCGGTAATAGCTAGTATTAAGGCTGTTAATGACAGTGCCAAAGTAATAAAAATTATCATCAGCACGAATGATGAGATTTTTGTTGCCGTATTTGATGAAGCTCTTTTCATTTTCCTCAAGTCCTCCTATTGCCCAATGCCTATGGTATTTCCTATACCGGCAATTATCACTTTATCTCCTTCCTTAGTCTTTTCCAATACAACCTGTTTTACTCTTTCTATAGCCTTATCAACAGAGTCAAAGATTTCTTTACGCATTGGTGAAACTGCATCACCAATGTCCTCCTTAACTATCACGGCGTTTATTGGAATGCGATATTTCAGAATGGATTCTTCAATCTTGAACTGGTCAACTCCAGGACCTCCTATCGCTGCACCTACTCCTTCAGCAACCTCTCCAACTTCTTCGCCTTCAAGCTTCAAAGCAGCATCAATCATGATTATTGTTGCAATTTTTCCTTCATTCTCCTCAATAATAGTTTTTATAGCATCCCCAGTTTTACCAACGTTCCCTCCAGGACCTTCAGCTTTCAGAACATAAGCTGTGCGTCCCTCTATAGGTACTGTTGCGACAACACAGTCTTTAGGTATTTTTCTGATTTCATGACCGTGCATGAGTTTTGCGGATACCAATGCGCCTGCTCCATCGCCTATTGGTTGACCATTAGCAAAGGCTTTTAATGCGTTGGCGTAGGCTTCTGCTTCTCGCATAACAAGTGGCAATATCATTTGTATCTGCATTATAGTATACAAGCTTAAGGTTTTCTTGCCCAGTAAATAAAAGTGTCTTATAACCTTGTAAATATAGTTTAGCGCCATTGCTGCTTCAAGCGTGTTTTCTAGGTTATTTGCTTGCGTTTCATCTGCTGAAGGCGCCATCAGCTTCACTTCATCTTTAAACCTTACATCTCTAATGTCAAGAATGTGCTCAAGCTTCCAAACTACGCCTGCTGGATCGAGACTTTGTGGTGGGATTGTGAAATATTCTAAAAATCTGTCAACTCTCGTCGTTGGGTCTGTTTGTGGTTTCCCAATTTCTTTAATTGTTTCTATAGTGATTTTTCGTCCTTCATCCTTTATGTATCTCAGCTTATAGAGTGAGCCTTCAACTTCCCTGAGCATGATGTACAATTGAATTCTCTGTCCATAAAATATGAAAACTATGAAAATAACGTAGAAGAGTAAATTGAAAATCCAAGAATACTCTCCGAATGGTTCTTGCATAATCTTGTTCTGCAAGACTGTAAGCAATCCTAATACGTTCACCAACTCACCTTCTCGAAGACTATAAACTGCTCAGTTATAAATTTTAGGTAATTTTCCCCCAAATTAACAGATTAATTTAAAGTGGGGCTGCCAGCTTTTCCAGCTTCGCATGGCCGAAGACCACACTACAACTGGAAACGGAGCGCAGTTTAACTTCCGAGTTCGGAATGGGATCGGGTGGAACCCGCGCCCTATGACCGGCAAACCCCAGAATACACGTTAGGTTTTTGCTCATTAACTTTTCGCTTTTATAGATAAATAAGCTATTTTTGTTCACGAAAGAATAATGCATATATTTTATTCTTCACAGTTAATCTAATGCTTCATGCAGAAGGGGCTGTAGTCTAGGAAGGTATGACGACGGGCTCCAGAAAGCAAGCAAGACGGGTTTGCGGACCGAAAAGCGGAATGAAGAAATTCTGGAGCAGTCAAGGGGAAACCCGTAGGAGCAGCCAAGCGCTGTTTCCGGGTAAAGGTCGCCGGTTCAAATCCGACCAGCCCCACCAATTTTAAGCAACTCCAAAGCAACATTTTGGCAACAGCTTTGCAAAAATAGGGGCAGAACCTTGCTTTTTCAATTTAACCATACGGCATAAGAGACTCGGAAAAACTTGCCGTTTAAATTTTACAAAAGTCAATGTTAAATTCATATTTCCTTATTCTTGTAGAGCAAAACAGCGAAATGGGTAGGCTGTATCTGTGTTTTTTAACTAAAACGTAAACCAAATAATCTCTTGCAGCTTAGAAATACTGCAACCTAAATAAATAATGTGGCATATGAGATGAAAATAATGAGCATAAAAATATCCAGAAAAGTTCTTAATCACATTGTTAGTAGGCATCCGGAAGTTGCACGCTACACGCATGAAATAGTTACGGCGGTTCAAAATCCTGATTTAATCATTAGAGGGTTGAGAGGCGAGTTTAAAGCTTTAAAGTTTTACGCCAACCTTCATATAGGACCAAAATATCTTGTGGTTATTTACCACGAGAAAGGCGAAGAAAAGGTTATTATAACCGCCTACTTCACTTCTAATGTGGCTAGGGTTAAGGGCGAAATAGTATGGAGAAAGTTGCAATAAGCCTAGAAAAGATTGATTTGGACTACGACGAAGAAGCCGATGTGCTATACATAAGCTTCGGAAAGCCCAGACAAGCTCAAGACAGCGTTGAAGTTGAGGATGGAATAATTTACCGCATAGCAGACAACGAAATAGTAGGCATAACCATAACAAACTTCAAAGCCAGAACACTCAAAAAATAATCTGACTTGTAAATTTTAAACGTAAATTCATCTATCCGGCCCCACCAATTTTTTTGCGGCATTATTTTTTGAAATGTTACTGTGTAGTCATTTTGTATGAACTAAAATTGGGTGTAAATGTCATCAGCTCAGATGCTTCAACATAAATTCGACTACATGCTTATACTGTTTGACCAAATTATCGGTTTTTTGAAAACCATGTCCCTCATCTGCTACCACATGAAACTCGTGAGGCTTTCCCGACTCTTTCAACTTCTTGACAAACCGTTCTATTGGCTTCAGCGGGCATCGAGAGTCATTTGCCCTATGCCAAATGAGAATCGGACTCTTAATTTGCTGAACAAAGTTTATCGCTGACCTATCCCTAAACAATTCTGGATTCTCTTCTGGCTTTCCAAGAAGCTCTTCAATAAAACTTTTGAACATAGCATCTGAAAGCTCGTACATTTCTTTCCAGTCCGTGACTCCGACCATGGCTGCTCCAGCTTTCCAAAGGTCTGGAAACTTTGTCATGGCTAGAAAAGTCATGAAGCCACCATAACTTGCACCAGCAATGGCTATTTTTGCATCCTCAACAAAGCCATTATTTAGCATGTATTTGGCTCCGAAAATAACATCTTGCATGTCCGCACCACCAGGGTCCTTAATGTTCATCCTTTCAAATTCAGAACCATAACCAGTGCTTCCTCTGAAGTTAGGACAGAAAACATGGAAACCCCCAACACACAAAGCCTGTATAGCAGGGTTCCACTGATCTGCAACTTCCCACCAAGGACCTCCATGAGGCCAGATAATGCATGGTTTCGGCTTCTTCAAACCTTTATTGAAAACTATGTATGCGGGTATTGTTAGTTCGTCGAAAGACTTGTATGTGATGAATTCAGCTTTTCCAAAGGGTAGATTTTCATCGTATTGGTTTTTATACACTGTTGTCAGCTTTCCTGTCTTTAGGTTTAATTTCGAGAGTATAGATGGCTGTGAAAGGGACGACCATGAAAATATAAAGAATGAATCAGTTTTGTCAAGCTTGATGTTACTTATCATGCCATTAGGAGTTGAAAGCTCCGCAGAATCTCCTCCCAGGTTTTTTAGATAAAGTTTTGTTCTACCGTTTTTGACAGCCACAAACCAGACAGCCTTTCCATCACTCGTCCAATTGTAATGAAGGAAATCTCTTCCCAGCGTAGACAAGTTCAAATAATTTAGAGCCTCGGAAGCTACGTCATAGATAGCCAGATCGTATGTGCCTTGAGCATCGGTTTTAAATAGAATTTGATCCTTGTCAGGATGCCATTTTGGCGAAGTATTTTCGCTACCTGATTTAGGCGTGTATATTTTAAATTTCTTGTCTGCTACATTTAAAAAGAGCAATTCAGCTGATTTGGGTTTGTTTGTTGTTCTTGCAGAAACCACTAATCTTTTAGAGTCTTTGCACCAGTTCGGCGAAAATATCCATTTCCTATTTTTGTAAAGTGGCTGATGACTACGAGATTCAACATCATACAGCCAAAGAAAATTGGCTTCACTCGTAGAGCCTGTGAAGGCGATCTCTTTCCCAGAATATGACCATGCAAAGTCAAAAACCCTTATGTCTTGCAGCTTTGAAACTTGTTCCTCCAACACTTGACCTGTTATAGGTGCCAAGAATAATTGATGCTTCTCAGCACCGTCAAAATCCCTTGAAAAGGCTATTTTCTCAGCGTCAGGCGAGATCTCGGCAAATGTAACACGCTGGTCGCCGTGAGAGATTTGGATTGTTTTGCCTTTTTGCATATCAGTTGACCAAAGCTGATATGAACCAGATACGTTTGAGAGGAAAAGAACATATTTTCCGTTTTTAGAAAGGTCAACAAAAATTAGGTCTGGAATCTTGAGGACTTTTTCCACATCATCAAGAACTTGCAAGTCAGCCATTTTATTTTCCCAAAGTCCTTCTATAAATTTCACTTTAAAACATTTTTCTCAAAGTTTGTAAAGATATATGCTGTGAGTGTGGAATTCTCCATCTGGTATGTGAACTATCTTATCTAAGCGAAAATTTGAGAGAGGATAATCATGAACAAGAATTCTACTGCCTCTTGAGCATTCATTCATTATTTTTTCTGAAAGCCTTTTTATTACTAATGGGGAAAGGTAGATGTAGATTACATTAAACCTTGAAAGATCAACTGTGAAAAGGTCTGCTTTGACCACGTCAATCAAGTTCGCAAGTCCAGCAGCCTTCACATTTCCTTTCGCAATGTTAACCAGATTAGAGTCAATTTCAAAACCTATGCTTAAAACTCCAAATCTTTGAGCAGCCCTTAATAACACTATTCCATCACCACATCCCAAATCTGCAAAAACTTCGTCTTTGCTAAAATTAGCTAATTCTAATGCTGCATCTATCACTGCAAGTGGACTTGGCAAATATGGGCATTCCAAAAGGGTTCTTGTGACAAGACTAAACCTACTAGTTTCATATTCCATTTCTACCAGTGTCCTGTACGCAAGCCTAGAATTTAGGATTATTAAAGTAGAAAAAGGGTGGGAAAAGTTTTGTTTCTTTATTTTTCTTTTGCCATTGCAAGCACGGATCTGATGGAGATTATGACAGCTGCAGGAGCTGCGAATGCTACGATATACCATAGGATTCCTGTAGCCCAGTAGTCAAGCAGCAGATGAATCTTGCCAAGCGGGGACCACACATTTGCATTAGCAGCTACGACTAAAGCGATCGTTGCTATAAGAAATGGAGTAACCTCCTTTGCTGTTATGCTTGTTATTCCGATGATTACTCCTAAGATCAGCATGATTAGCATCACATAACCGTTAATGTTCTGGACGTCTGGATCATTCCAGCCAGCCCGTTCTACTTCAGGTGACTTGTCATAAGCCATGTAGCCAACCGCTAGTCCCATTATGATTGCTATAGCAACGAAAGCGATATATGCCCATCTGGCTATTTGTTCCATTTCCATTTTTATCCACAAAATCCTATGTATCTTCTCTAATACGTTATAAATTTTATGCTTGAATTGACACGTAAAACCGCGTTTTTGGAATGTTTTTAGTGGTAAATGCTTTTTGTATGCCTATTTTTGTGTTTATGTTTAGGATAAGAGATGTCTTATCGGAAGATTTTTTTGTGTGCATTTTTTATGTGTAAGCGAATGTTGGAGTGGTTGCGCTTGGATGTTGCTATTGAAACTGTTGACTTGATTAAGGATTTTGGCAATGTAAGGGCTTTGAACCGCTTAAACCTCAAAGTAAATTCTTCTGAGATATTTGGTCTTATAGGACCTAATGGTGCTGGAAAGACTACAGCATTGCGTATTTTTTCTACTCTCTTATTGCCTACTTCTGGCATAGTCAAAATTTTCGGCTTGGACGTTGTTAATGATGCCACTGAGGTTCGTAAGATTATAACCTATCTTCCTGAAGAGGCTGGCGCTTACAGAAACCTTTCAGGAATGGAATATTTGGAGTTCATGGCAAAATTTAACACAAGGGACAAAAATGAAATTCGTGAAACAGTCAAAGAAGCAGCAAAAATCACAGGCTTAGGTGAACGTTTAAAGGATAGAACTAAAGGCTACAGCAAGGGAATGAAACGAAGGCTTCTCGTTGCAAGGGCACTGATGAATAAACCTCGGCTAGCCATTTTAGACGAGCCAACAAGCGGTTTGGATGTTCTGCATGCCTTCCATGTTAGAGAAATAATACAGCGTTATGTAAAGGAGCATGGTGTAACTGTGTTGCTTTCAAGCCATAACATGCTTGAAGTTGAACATCTCTGTGACAGAGTTGTCTTACTCAATAAGGGGCAGGTTGTCGCTGAAGGAGAGCCACAGGAATTGAAGGAAAAGTTTGGAAGTGCAAATTTGGAAGAAGTTTTTGCGAAGGTGGTTAAGCTTGCTTAAAGGCTTTGGAAACTTTTTAGTGAAAGAGCTTAAAGAACTTGTCAGAGACCCGAAGATTCTGTTGGGAATGATAGTTCTTCCCTTGATAATGTTTCCTGTAATAGGAGGCATAATGAACTTCTCAATTCAATCTGCACAGGAGCAAGCCGCAAAAACTGGCTTGCTAGTTTTAAATAATGATGGAGGATTTTGGTCAGAAAAGTTCATACAAAACCTTACACGTCATGTTACAGTCTTCGAGGTCAATGATACAACTCCTGAAGAGGCGCTAGCCCAAGGCTTATTGGCAAAGTATAATACAACACAATTCATAGAAATTCCAAAGAACTTCAGCGAAAGCATTAATCAGCATGGGAATAGCAAAATAAACTTTTATGGAGTTTTCTTAGGTTCAAATATTTTCGAAGCCGTCGGTTCTTCGCTGATTGATAATTTAGTTTACAATTTTAACAGACAAGTGGCTCCAGATGTCGTAGCTATTGAAAAGTCAGCTATTGTCAAGGGAGAAATTAAAGAGGGCATTGATCCAGCGTTTCTCTCAAATTTGATGATGTCCCAAGCAATTGCTTTACCAATCACAATAATGATTTTGCTGACTTATTCAATGCAAATAGCTGCAACTTCTGTAGCTATGGAGAAAGAAGAGAAGACTTTAGAAACACTGTTAACTCTGCCTATGGATAGGCTTGCTATTCTCATGGGAAAATTATCTAGCTCCATTCTTGTCGCTGCTGTTGGTGCCTTAGCCTACATGATTGGCTACAATTCCATGCTAGGCTCTTTCGGTACGGCGATTCCTACTGATGTAAATGTGGATTTGGCTTCTTTGGGATTGGTTCCTTCGCCTTTTGGTTATTTGCTTCTGGGTATATCGCTTTTTGTTGCTTTGCTTTCAGCTTTGGCATTAGCAGTCATTATGTCTGCCTTTGCAGAAGATGTGAGAAGTGCCCAATCCCTCGTTGGCTACATCTATCCATTCATATTCATTCCGTCGTTCGCCTTGATGTACTTAGACATTAACACTTTGCCTTTTGCATTGAGAATTCTGCTTTACGCAATTCCTTATAGTCATCCAATTATAGCCTCTAGAGCTGTCATAATGGGTGACTACTTGACAGCCATTTTTGGCATTGTTTATGTTGCCATCTTTACAATAATTGTCCTCTCTACTGCTTCGAGGTTGTTTGCAACCGAAAAAATCTTAACGGCAAAACTGAGATTCAAAGGATTGAGACGACTTAAAAAAGAACCTTCTGAAGAGTTTAAGTAAAACTTTCCTATTAAAGATGCCAATTAATTACGGTGTCTAATATGGGCATAAAACAGATTGAAGTTTATTCTGTTACTTTAGGCTACAAGGAACCTTTCAGAATCGCTCCTGGAGCAAGCACTGAAAGCCATAATGTTATAGTGAAAATTATTACAGATTATGATGTAATTGGTTGGGGGGAGTCTTCGCCATCGAAGAGAGTAACAGGCGAAACCGCTGAAACAGTTATCAAAACTCTTGACAAGATTGCGCCAAAACTTGTTGGTCTTTGTCCTTTAAGAATTGAACATGATGTTGAAGTCATGGATTCCATTGTTAAGCAAAATCCAGCTGCAAAAGCAGCCGTTGACATTGCATTACATGATATTCTTGGAAAAACTTGCCATAAACCCCTTTTTATGTTGATGGGCGGCTATCGCACAGAAGTCTTAACAGACATAACATTAAGCATTAAATCGCCAAAAGAAATGGCTGAAGACGCTGTTAAAGCTGCTAAAAGAGGATTTAAAGCCTTAAAAGTTAAGGTTGGAATCAACCCCGCTGAGGATGTTGAACGTGTAAAGTTGATTCGTGAAGCAGTTGGTAACGATTTACAAATTAGAGTAGATGCAAATCAAGGATGGACATCGCACCAAGCCATAGAAGCTTTGAATAAAATGGCGAAGCTTAACATTCAATTTGTGGAGCAACCAGTTCCAGCAGAAGATTTGAAGGGCTTGATAAATGTTAGAAAAAATTCGCCAATACCTGTAATGGCTGACGAAAGTATTCACTCTCCAGAAGATGCTTTGAAATTAATACAAGCTAAAGCAGTAGACTTCATAAATATTAAGTTAATGAAAAGTGGAGGTATACTTAAAGCTAGAAAAATTGCCGCTATAGCAGAGGCTGCTGACATACCTTGCATGATTGGATGTATGGGTGAATCAGAAATAGGCATAGCCGCTGGTGCTCATTTAGCTGCTGCAGTGAAAAACATACAGTATGCAGATTTGGACTCTGATATTTTGCTGAAAGATAAGCTTGTTCATAAAGGCGGAGTAGAAGTTAAAAATTCAGTTCGCATTTTTTCAAAGGGATATGGTTTAGGCGTAGAGGAAATAAATGAAAAATTGCTTGGAAAACCGCTTAGAATCTTCAATTAGTTTGTCAATCACATTGGATTTTGTTTAGGCTCTGAAACCATCAACAGCACTATTATTACCCCTATCAAGCCTGCAACCGAGCACGCAATGAAAGGCATTTCTGAAGAAGAAAACTCCCAGAGAAAGCCTCCAATGGTAGAGCCCACAACTAATCCAACATTCTGAAACGTATTAAAAATTCCCATACCTCTTCCACGTTTTTCAGCTGAGATGACATTAGAGAACATAGCAGTAATTGACGGATTAACTGCTCCTCGCCCAAACCCCCTAATCATCATTACGATGAGTAGAGGCCAGAAGCTTCCAGAAAATATTATTAAAAACGCAGATGCTGAATCCAAAATTTTGCCTACAATAAGCATAGGCTTTCTTCCAATTTTGTCCGCAACTATTCCCATGGGCAACGTTGTGAAGAGAGTTGCGATGCCCATGAATGTGAAGAGCATTCCAACGCCCACTTCTTCTATGCCTAGCACTTCATTTGCATAAACAGATAAGACTGGCTGAATTAGAGAGTTGGAAAATGCAATTATGAACTGAGCTATGCACAAGCCAAGAAAAATAAGAGGATAAAGAGTCAATTTAGTTTCTTTAACAGAGTCATTATTCAAGTTTATACTCGACTTTGTATTTGGAAAGCATGATACCTTGGCAGTCTCTTGCACTGTTGAAACGACAAGAATCATGCTTACAAAAGCTAATGCACCACAAACAAAGAATGGAACAGCAATAGTAAATAGTCCAGTTAAAATGCCTCCCAAAGCAGGACCTACAATCATTCCAAGAAACCACATCATTTCATATAACCCCAATGCTTTGCTTCTATCCTGCAGCTTCACTATATCGATAATCATCGTGCTTATTATTGGCCAAACAATTCCTGAAGCCATTCCTTGAAGTGCTCTTAACAATATGAGTTGATTCACATCTTGAGAGAATCCATATAGTGTCATCACAATAGAATAGAAAAATAACCCCAATGTTATGGGCTTTTTTCTACCCACTCTATCACATAACCATCCCCCAGGAAAAGTTGTAATTGCTCTTGTTATTGCAAAAGAAGCAGTAAGAAAGCCAAGTTGTGTTCCAGTGGCGCCAAAATTGCTTGCATACATTGGCAAGAGCGGCATCACTAACCCAAATCCTAGCATGCTTACAAATACTGCAAAGCATAATGGAAAAAGTTGAGAATATTTCAGAAGCAACTTCAAATCGTTTCTGAAAGTGCTGAGCAATTTTTGGACACCGTCAATTTCTATTTTTAGAAGTGAGTGTTTGAGCTTTGAAAGAGAAAAATCTTTAGGGTCAAGATGTGCTAACAGAGCTTGAGAGAGGAAAAAATTTGGTTTCTCTTAGAGCATTAGCCCCTTCATTAACGAGGATCACAATTGCCGCCGCAGTTGGCGCAGCATTACACATTGGGCAAGGTGATCCAGACTTGGTTGATGCAAAGGCTGTCGAATTTTCGAGAGCTGTGCTGGCACAGACAGATATAGAAGGAGAAGTAATTTCATGTGAAGGCCCAAAAGATAATGCGCCAGCTTTTATGCGTAGAGAAAAAGTTGGAACAGGCAAGGGACCAAAAGTTGAGTTTGTTATTGACCCAGTCGACGGTACCACTGCCGCTTCTAAAGGCAGAAAAGACGCTATTTCCGCAATTGCTTGTGCGCCAGCTGGCTGTTTTCAAGTGCTTCCAGATTATGGATACTATTTCAAAGTGGCAACAGACTATCATTCTGTTGGCAAGATTTCCTTAGACATGCCTGTTGAAGAAATTGTACGCATAGTAGCTAAAGAAAAGAAGTTACCTCTGGAGAATTTCACTGTTATAATGTTAGAGCGAGAAAGACATTTGAGCATTCTCCAAACCTTAAGAAAACTTGGCGTAAGGATAATCTTGATTCCTGATGGTGACATTGCCGCAGCAGTTGCCACATGCATTCCCAGTTCTGGTGTAGATCTTCTCATGGGCGCTGGTGCAGGGCCAGAAGCAACTATTGCAGCGACTGCTGTAAAATGTTTGGGTGGCACAATGCTTGTAAAAGTGTGGAAAGATAAGAAAGACGATCCAAATAGGCTTAAACAATTGAAAATGGAAGGTGTTGATGTAGACAAAACTTACAATGAAAATGAATTAGCTAAAGGTAAGGAATTGGTCTTTGCGGCTTCCGGTGTGACAAAAGGCGAGCTTCTAGACGGAGTTCGCTTCATTCAAGACGGAGCCATCGTCAACTCGATTTGCATGCGACTTCCAAGCGGAACCGTAGAAAAATCAGAAACAATCTTGCGATTTAAAGGACACCCAATCTACAAACACTTTTTAAATAAAACCTAAACAGGTGAAATGGAGATGTTAGATTATGAATAATTGGATCAAAAAATTGTTCATTCAACGCTCCGACTTATTCCTAAAGCTTATGAATGAACGTTGGCCTAGAACAGAAGCGCTGGTCAATGGAATGGTTAAGGTGCTCAATGAGTTTGGCATCACTTCTGGCAATTTACTTGATTTGTGCTGTGGAAATGGGCGAGTTTCAATTTACATGGCTAAAAAGGGGTTTAAATCTGTTGGAGTTGACCTTTCTAAAGCTTTTATAGAAGACGCAAAGAAAAAAGCTCAAGAGCATGAAGTTTCAAGCTCGGTGACTTTTCTCGAGGGTGATGCTAGAAGACTAAAAAACGTTGTCAAAAGCATTTCGCAACCATTTGACGTGGTTGCCAATGTTTGGACATCTGTGGGTTTCTATTCTGAAGAAGATGATCTCAACATTTTCAAACAAGCCAGAGAGCTTTCAAAAGACAGCGCAATACTATTTATAGCAGAAACCATGCACACCGAATACCTATCAATCAAATTCACTCCAACCTCTTACACAGAAATAGACAACATCCTAATGCTAGAAAATAGAAAATATGACCCAATAAGTGCACAGATGAACACATCATGGATCTTCTACAATAAAAATGGTGAAAACTTGAGGTTCATGGATAAGGTGGATATTGAGCATCACATTTACAGCACACAAGAGCTTACAGCGCTTCTTCGGAAGGCCGGCTGGGAAACTGTGGCGCTATACGGTAATTTTTCGACATTGCAAGCATTCAATCCATTGACAAGCCTTAACATAGTTGCTAAGGCATGTTAAAAATTAATGGGGATGCCCACGTTTTCAACACAAACAAAAAGAACTCTTCGCATGCGTTTTTTCCTCTAAATGTTCTTAAAAGAATCGCTGCGCTAAGAACTTTTCGTGAAACTTCACCGAACTTACAAGGAAGATTGACATGAACATTGTCAAAATGGCTAAATCAACTGGAACGGAATAATAGCTTATGCCGTTGATCGCGTATCTTGCTAGGTCAGTGAAATATGTCAGGGGTGAAAAGGATGCTGCTATTTTTGCATACTCGGGCAATTGCTCAATTGGCACAAAAACACCGCTGATGAAGACCAATGGAAATTTGATCAATGACGAGAGCATCATGACTGTTGCAGGTATATCCGTGGGCGGGTAGACCGATAACAAAACGCTTAGAGATGCAAAACAGAATGTTGCCAAAATCATGCCTAAACTTAGTGCCAATAAATCCATGATTTCAACGCCTATAATTAAGGCAGCACCCAAAGGAACAAGCGATACAAGTATTCCAAAAATAAATGAAGCAAGTATATCTCCAAAAAATATAGCCCATGTTGAGACTGGAGAGCACACAAGCCTCTCCAAGGTTTTCGACCTTGTTTCCCACGGCAAAATTGCTGGACCCACAGATGTTGCGGTGAAGAAGACTGCCATGCCGATAAGACCTGGGAAAAGCTCTCTTGCTGACAGGTTTCGTCCAATTGTAAAAGCCAAAAAGAGGAAAAGCGGAAATATTAATCCGAATACTACGACAGGTCCCTTTGAGTAGTAAATGCGAATATCCTTTTTCGCAATGGCAAAAGAACGCTTGAGCTGCTCCCAAAAGATGGCTGTAGAAGGCATAGCTTAGTCATCCCTCACGTTTTTCTGAGTTAATTTGAGAAAAACCTCTTCTAAAGAAGGGGCAAGCGTGTTTAAAGTGATTATTCTCATGTTATGTGAACGAGCATAATCCATAATGCAGTTTAGGGTTTCGCTAGGATCGCTCGTGTAAAGTTTAATTTTGTCACCCATCTTTTCAACTTGCTTAACGCATGGAATCCCAGCTAAGTCATTTGTGTTTACCGCTTGATCGAAACTTGCTTCTATTGATTGCAAACTGCTGCTTTTCATTCGGAGATTTTCAGGTGTGTCAGTAGCTGCAATTATACCATGATTGATTATGGCTATTCTGTCACATAGTCTATTCGCCTCGTCCATGTTGTGTGTTGTCAAGAAAACTGTGGCGCCAGAACTGTTTAGCTCCATTATAATTTCTCTTATCATCTTTGCACTTTCAACATCAAGACCAGAAGTTGGCTCGTCAAGAAACAATATTGCAGGTTCGTTTATCAACGCCATACACAGGATAAGTCTCTGCTTCATTCCTTTAGAAAAGCCACGAACAAGCTGGTCTTTTCTGTCGTACAAACCGAACCTTTTGAGAAGTCTGTCTGCCCTTTCTTTTCTCTGCTTTTTGGGAACTCCGTAGAGTTCGCCTATGAGCATCAAGTTGTTCCACGCTGATAGGTCTATGTAGGCATTGGACATTTCTGGCACGATTCCCATGATTTGTTTAGCTTGAAGAGGTTCTCTTCCTATGTCGTGTTCCATTATGGTTGCTGTGCCCTCATCAGGCTTGATTATGCCTGTCAGGATTCTTATAGTCGTGGTTTTGCCAGCACCATTTGGTCCTAAGAAGCCGAAAATCTCGCCCTGCTTAACGTTAAAGGATATGCGGTCTACCGCAACTATGTTACCATAACGTTTCGTTAGATTATGAACAACAACAGCAATGCTCACTGTGTTTCCTCTAATGGGGTTCTTGTATTCCCAAAACTGTTAAGCGTTGGTTGCTTTTTATGCCTCGAGCCGTGTTTGCTAGAACATAAATCACGTTGCCCTTGGATAAATCATATTTTTCTTCGCCTACTGAAAATACGCCGGAACCGTCAATTATGTAGAAGCAAACTTCGTAAGGTTCTGGGCGCAAAGGAATCTCTTGACCACTCTCAAGACAAATCAGTACAACATTAAAACTCTTTGTCTTCAACACATTCTTCTTTACCCGTTGCCTGTCTTGCATAGTATCAAATAGATGCTTTCCAGAAGCAAATTCAACAAGTTTATTTAGATTAATCACGTTCTCCATTTTTATATCACCATCACTTTTTACTTTCAAAACAGTGTAAGAAGGAGAAGCTTAGGTTTCAATTGTCAGGCTTATCGTTTCAAAGCTTCCAGTCGTTTGTTAACCTTTTCGAGCTGTTTGGTCAGTGTTTCTTTGTATTCCTCAAGCATTTTGACTTCCTCATCAACCGACACCAGTGGCGGAAATCCCATGAGTTGTCGATGATGTCCCTCGTGGTGGTGGCTTTTAGACCTACATCCACATTCACCGCACATTTATGTTTCACCTCCGCTCTCTTTTTTTGTAAAATGTGTATCGTAAAATTGGACCAGACCATTCATTAGTTGTCTTCTTTTCTTCACCATTTCAAGCCCCTCTTGTAGAACTTTCACGCCAGCCTCAGTGAGCGTGTAAACTCTACGATCCGACCCTGACTCTTTTTTTTCCCAATTTGAAACTACGAGACCTTTTTCCTCCATTCTTCTCAGCATTGTATATATTGCCCCGGGTTCAGGAATGTACTTTTCCGAAGTTATCCTCTCCAATTCATCCATTATCTGATATCCATGTGTTGGTTTTTCGTGTAGAATCCGCAGAATCAGTAGTTGAACAAGTCCTCTTCCTGGGTAATGACAGAAGCCATGCCCATGTTGACACACATATATCACAGATACAGGTAACATTGATACATATATAAATGTTACTCTACTCTCTCCTCTCTATCTTTTGCTTTCACAATCCATGCAAATATCGACTTCCCTATTTGTCCAGAAGGTTTTGCCGCACTTTTCACAGACAGTCTTACGAAGCAGCCTTTTATCTTCGATTTTGGTTTGAGCGAAAACTGTTGCTCTTTTTGGAAAGCTTATGGCTTTTTTGTGGCAGACTGGTTCACATGCTGTACAGCCGTTCACACATTTATGTGGATAGGTAACAATGGCTTTTCCGTTCAGAATTGTGAAGACACCATTTGGACAGAATTCTACACAACGTGGTTTTTCGAGCGATGCACAGCCATCACATTTTTCTGGAAAGATTGTTGGATACCATGCACCACATGATTGAGCCATGATCTTCACTTTTTCAAGGTTTCTCGTCTGCAATCGAAACAGTAATCTGTGTCGAAGTTTGTTAGAAAAGTCTTGCCACAACTTTTGCATTTCACTTCTCTAAGCATTCCATCCTTGAAAGGCGAAACACCCTTCAGCAGATCAACAGCAGCTTGCGCGCATGAACAGGGTTTCGCTTCAGTCTCTTTTTCTTGTTTTGGCATGATTTACAACGACCCACTTAACATACCATACAGCAGTCCAAAGATAACGCTGCCAGCCCATGCTATAATCATGTATGTTAGTACGACTTTCCAGCGTGCTATTCTTGAAACTGCCAGTGCGTTAGCAACATCGTATGGCTGTCCCATAAGCCAAGAAAGCAGTGCGCCTTTTGACATGCCCAACTCATACATTCCCTTTCCCAGAACGATCTCGACCAACGTAGGCGTGTACAATGGTCCGCCGATGACCGAAGCAATCAATATACCTGTGACTCCAGTTAGATATGTTCCAACAATGTCCTCGGGCAAGTATGCTTGTACGTAGCTAACTGCAACTAAGCCTAAGAGGAAGAATGGTAGAATTTGCTTCGCGAGATATGCTGCGAATTTAAGCGATGCCCATAGTCTCTCGTCTAGAGGCGGTTTGGCAATTTCTATAGATGCTTGTCCTGTCGGAATAGTTTGCTTATGCTCTTTCTCTATGGCTTTTCCCCACGGTGTCTTGGAAACTATTATACCTGCAGCTAAAGCAACAACAATTGATACTACGATACGCACTCCAGCCAATTCCCACGATATCAACTCTCCAGTCAATAAAATGCTCAATATGTTAGCTGCTGGAGCCATAAGCAAAAAGGTTATTGCTGGACCAATTCCTGCACCTGCGAAGAGCACGCCTCCAAACAATGGAACCATGGTGCACGAGCAGACAGTTAAAAAAGGCGCCATTCCAAGAGCCAACATGTATCCCGCTACTTTGCTGCTGCTCATGTATTTCGTGATCGCTTCTTTGGGCACGAACTCGTATACCAAGCCTGCTGCGACAAAGGCGAAGAGAAGGCATATCCAACCGTGGCTAAAATAGTCGATAAGGTATGCAATTGGAATTTCCCATAGGGCAAGACCTCGAAAGTCGGCTGGCTTCATTGTCGGAGCCAATGAGTAAGCCATTATTCTGCTGTAAATGAGTAAACCTATGACTGTGAACACAAAACCTAGCAGCACTGCAGTCCTGAGTTTTTTCACAAGTTCAGCATTCAATGATCAGGCTTCCTTCTTGACAGCTTCCTTTATGGTTTTTTCAACTTCCGATTCGTTGGGCACTCTGCCCATGAATTTCACCACTCCATTGATGGCTAGGGCTGGAGAAAACAGAACGCCATACTTACTTACGATGTCCTTTGACATTATGTTAGCTTTCTCGACTGTGACGATTATTTCTGTCTGTCTGAGCTTCTCTGCCACTTTTTCAGCTACTTTTTTGGCTGCTTGACACCGCATACAAGGCGGTTCAGGTCCTAACACTTCGACTTTCACTTCTTTCATAATTTTCGCCCTTCAGAGAAACTATGAGAAGAACATAACAATATTTAAATATTGCTATTAGCTTTATCCTAAACAGGCATTCAAAAATGAAAAACAGGAACAAGTTCAAAGCCAAGGTCTTCAACGCTCTGTCAGACCCAGTTAGACTTGAGATACTAGAATTCTTGCGTGATGGAGAAAAATGCGTGTGCGAGATTGTTCCGCATGTTGGAATAATACAGCCTTTGGTTTCTAGGCACCTGAAAATCCTAAAGGACTGCGGACTGGTAAAGCATAGAAAAGACGGAAACCGTAGACTATACTCGATCACTGATCCAGTGATATTCAAGACAATCGACTCAGTCACTGTTAATTTGATGGACATTTTATCAAAGCGCATTATTGAACAAATGGCTTAGAGAGGGCTCGAAAATTGGTTGTAAAGGTTGAGGTTTTCACTGCTGAGCCGCCTTGTGCAGGCTGCTCGAAGCTTTTGGAAATTGCAGATCGGCTCAAGGAGAAGTATGGCGAAAGAGTGGAGGTGACAAAGCATATCGGACCATGCGAAGAGTTCAACAAGTACCTTCTGACTGTGGTGCCTGCAGTGGTTTTCAATGAAGGAAGAATAAAAATTATGGGTGTCTGTCCAAGCATGCAGACGATTGAGGCTTCGCTTAAGGAGATGGGTGTTTAACATGACAATAAAGCTTGAAGTTTTCACTTCAGAACCACCATGCTCTGGTGGAAGGCTACTGCTGAAGATAATTGACAAAATAAGTGAAGAATACAGAGGAAAGATTGAAGTTGAAATCTATAAGGGCGTCAACCCGAAACTTGGCGAGTATAACATAGAAACAAGCCCCGCAGTGGTTATCGACAAAGACGTTAGAATCATAGGCGTTTGCCCCAGTGAAGAAACACTGAAAGAGGCTCTGCGGGAGGCTGGAGTATAAAAATGCCAGATCCAGAAGGCGCTATTAGACCAGCTTGGCGTGGAATACCACGCGACGAAATAGATTGGCATCCAACTGTTGACCCGGAACTTTGTATAGGCTGCGGTATTTGTGTGCTTGGCTGTGGAAAAGGAGTATACCAGTTTGACTATGAAAAGAACGTTCCAGTGGTCGCAAATCCGCTAAACTGTCTTGTTGGATGTACAACTTGCGAAAACACTTGTCCACAGCATGCAATCAGTTTTCCACCGATGTCATACTTGCATAAAACAATAAAGAAGCGTGAAGTGATTCAACACAGCAGAAAAGAATTGACATTGAACAAGGCAAAATACGAATACAAAAAATGACTGAAGGCTGCTTTGTTGGAAACCAAAATCATGAGCCAAAGGATGGAAAAAATTCTAGGCTTAGACACTCCTCCACTAGCCGTAAAAATCGTAAAAACAGAAGAAAACTTGCCTGATGTAAAACCTCCACCACAGAAATCCAGATACTGTCAGCTTTTGATGCTTGCAAGAAAAGGGCAAACACTTATGTTGACTGCTGAAGATTTAGCCTGTCCCGCAGCGAAAGCAGCAATAGGTTTTGCTCCGTTACCCGAAAAAATCTCAACTGGAGAAATGCTCTGCACGCTAGGACTTTTCGTGAGTAAAGAGGCTGCAGCAAAAACAATGAGTATGATACCGAAAATAAAACTTGGATCAACAAAGGCAGTGATTGCCGGACCTTTAAAGGATTTTCCCTTAGTTCCAGACGTCATCGTGGTTGAAAGTATTCCTGAACACGTCATGTGGCTCTGTCTGGCAAGAAACTTCAAGGTAGGCGGTAGACTAAACTTTAGCTCTTCCATTTTTCAATGCTGTTGCGTTGACGTGACAGTTGTTCCCTACTTGACTGGTGACATAAACATAAGCCCAGGTTGTTACGGTTGCCGAGAGGCGACGGATACACCGCCAGAACACATGTTTATGGGAATACCAGCGAAACTTCTGGGTGAGGTTGTCGAGTCGCTGGAAGACTTATCTCAAAAGGCGATGAAAACTGTTAGGGAGAAAAGAGTTTACAAGCTTTACTATGGCAGCAAAGAGGAAAAAACAGGTTGAACCAAAGCGATTTCATCGACCTTCTCTTCCCTGAAGCCTTCGTCAAAAAAATTGACATAAAAGAGATAACGCCTTGCACTGCAGACCCAGACAGAATAAAGTTCTTGGCTCAAGCAGACAAACCTCTTAGAGACATACTTCCAGTTCTTTATCTATCAATTCCAAATGCAAAGTACTCTGAAAAAATAGAAGCGTTAAGTTACAGATACAAGCAGCATTTGGTAACGATATTTTCCACAGGCAGAATTGGAATGACATACGTTAAAGACGGAAATGAAGCAGAACAACTTGTTGAAGAGGCAAAAAACCTCATAAACCGTGCTTTCCTGCATCTAAAAACTCGTGGAAAACCAACACGTGAGTTGATTGAAGCAAAAAAGGAGTTGGATCCAATGAAGATTTACGAAAAACTGCCAAAGACTAACTGTAAAGAATGTGGAGAACAAGGATGCTTCGTTTTCGCAACAAAACTTCTTAATAGCGAAAAATCACTGTTTGACTGCCCACCGATAACCACGGAAAAATATTCAACCAGCAAAACTCAAATCGAAAAAATGATGCAGCCCATAAAATTATAATATGAATGAACAGGCAGACAAGGCCACAAGCCTAAACATATTTAAATATTTCGTTACGTCATCTTAACTATAGGTTCCACAAATTGTCAAAAGCCAAACTGAATAAGAGGCTTGTACGATTAACAAGTTCAGGAATTTGCCCCGGTGAAGACGCATCCAAATATTCTGTTGAACTTAAACAGCTTGCAGAAGAAATCGCAGAAGCCAAAACAGCCGAAAAACAAAGCAGATTTTTCAAAGCGCTCGCAGACAAAACCAGACTCAGAATCTTGAATCTTCTGCACGTTAGGGAGATGTGCGTCTGCGAGATTATGATCGCTCTTGATCTGACCCAACCTACCGCTTCTCATCACCTAGGCATTCTAGGAAATGTAGGATTAGTCAATTGTCGAAAAGAAGGAAAGTGGGTCTACTACAGTTTAGCTGATCCTAAGCTCATTGAAAAAATGCAAAAACTAAGCGTGCTATAAAGAAAAAATAGGAAAACTATAGATTTTTTGCCTGAAACGACGAGTATGCCCAAAAAGACATAACAATAAATTTAAATACGTAGATATGTTCTCAGTATCATGGAGAAAATCCCTTGAAAAAAATATTGGTTGGTGTTGATGGTTCAGAGCATTCGAAAAAGGCTTTGAGAGAAGCAATTAAGATTGCGAAGAAATTTGAGGCTGAGATTACTGTTGTTAACATTTTTTACCCTGCACCTGCACCCTCTGCTCACGAGTTTAGCCATAAAATTCTGGAAAATGCTAAAGCCTTCTCGGAAGATGAAAAAGTAAAGTACAAACTAATTTCGGTCACTAGTATCAATCCCTCCAAGACCATCACGGACATGGCCAGAGATGGGAAGTTTGACTTGGTTGTTATCGGGAGAAGAGGAGTCGGTGCTACTCATGAACTGGTCTTAGGAAGCGTATGCAACAAAATATCCTGCGAATCTCCTGTAAACGTACTTACCGTAATGTAGTTGCTGATTGTAGAAAGGTAATGCTATGACAGAGGAACAGACGTCTGTTGAACATGAAGCATCTCTGGGGCTTTTTGAGAAATATTTGACCCTTTGGATAGCTATGTGTATAATTCTTGGTTTGCTGATGGGAAGCTTTCTTCCACAATTTGGCGAACTCGTGGATTCTTTGAAATTTGGACAGTTATCCATACCAATTGGAATCCTTCTATTCTTCATGATGTATCCAACCGTTGTAGGAATACGCTTTAGCGACATCAAAAAGGCAGCCAAGAAACCCAAACCACTACTTGTCACAATCATCGCAAATTGGGTAATCGCTCCGCCCCTAATGACGCTTTATGCAAATATCATCTTAGCTGGAAATCCGCAGTACATTGCTGGAGTCATACTCTTAGGATTGTCTCCCTGTACTGCTATGGTCATGTGGTGGATGTTTCTTGCAAAAGGAGATTTAGCTCAAGGACTAATCAATACAGCAATCAACGCTCTGCTGATGCTTGCTTTTTACGCACCTTTGGCTGCACTTTACTTAGGCGTAAGCAGCATTCCTGTGCCATGGGATCTGATTGCCATGAGCGTACTTTTCTTTATAGCCTTACCAGTAGCTTCCGGAGCGATTTCTCGAAAACTTATACTAGATAAGAAGGGAGAGGCATGGTTTAACAATACATACATTCCAACTATTGGGAAAATCTCAATATTGGCTCTTCTGACAACATTGATTGTCTTGTTCTCATTTGAAGGACAAACAATTCTCAATAATCCCTTGCTAGTCGCCTACCTAGCAACTCCAAACCTACTACATTACGCTACCATGATCACCTGGACGTATCTGCTGGGATATTTTGCAGGTTGGGCCTACGAAACTGCCATAGACACCACTCTCATAGGTTCGAGTAGCCACTTTGAAGTTGCCATAGCAGTAGCCACAACACTCTACGGAATCGGATCAGGAGCCGCTTTGGCTACGGTTATAGGACCATTAATGGAAGTTCCGTTAATGCTTTCTCTTGTCAAGCTTGGACTATATACAAGGAAACACTTTCCAAGAAAAAGCATTAACTGAACAGTACTAAATGGTCCAGTATGAACAGATCGTTATGTCTTCCCTCTTAAGCTGATTCTTTAGGAAAGTCTTTACTTCTTTCTCCTCTATGTAGCGATTTCCTTTCTTATCTCTTCGCAGTGGAATGTGCGTTTCTCGCAATTCCTCTCCTCTCGCAAAATCAAGAAACACATAATAAGCCTTTAAGCAAGGCATTATCAACCGCAAACTAGTGAGTTCTTTCGTTGGAAATAGGCCGCTTTGTTCTATGTTATAAACAATTGAGTCTGGTTTTAACTCGATAGCCAGACGCTTGAATTCTTCCCAGCTCCTGATCCTAACAACATTATTGGTCAATATTGCTCACTCTCTAGTTTGCAGGGTTGATAATAAACTGCATAGATGTATCTTGTGAAGGCATTCAATAGCAATATTTAAATTTTGTTATGCTCTTTTCACTTATGCACTAAATGATCCCGAAACCCTTGAATGTGCGTGGAAAATTTGCCAAAAAAAGAGAAGAAGAAGGAAAGCTGGAGAGAAAAGCAACGAAAAAGGCAGCTTAAGCAGCAGAGAGCCCAAGAGGCATATCAAATACAAAGAGAAAGAGAAGCTCAAAAGAAGCCGCGCAAATGGCCTAAAGGGAAGATTATCTTTGGGTTCTGCTTGGTTGTAGTAGTGTTTAGTGCTTATGGAATATGGCAATACTTTGAGACACAAAAACCACCATCATTCGGTGGAGCAACAAATAACCCACTTCCAACTGGTTCAGCTCCAAACTTCTCCCTAAAGGACATAAATGGAACACGATTCTCACTGAGTCAATTTAACGGGAAGGTAATTGTTCTTCACTTCATGAGTGTAGGTTGTAGCGGGATAGACTCAATAAGTATCAATCAACTGAAACAATTAAAAAGTATATGCGACAATTATTGTAGAGAGAGAGCAGTTGTCATATTAACGGTTGCATACGCGACTTGTCCAAACAGTGACCTCGCGCAGTTGCGTGTATATTATGGCATTAGATGGTTTTTTGGGAACGATTGGGACGATTATGCACTCGATGTAATAAACAATTATATCTCCTACGGAATTGAACCGGGTTCGATTGTTATTATAGACAAATCCTTTAACGTAGTTGATGTGTATACGGAACAAGTTACGGCTTCTGCACTGTCATCAAAAATTTACCAATTATTAGGAGATTAATAGGAGATGCTTGAGGAACTTATAGGACTATTCTTTCTTGGACTTGTCACCTTTCTTTCGCCTTGTTCCATCGCACTAATTTCAGTTTATCTGACATATGCTGTAGGAGTTGGCAAAAGCATACTGAAAGGACTGATTATCGGGATTAGCTTCACTGTAGCCATGTGTCTTGTTTTCTTCTTCCTCGGCTACGCTGTCACCTCTCTTATTCCGCTGAACATGCTTAATTATCAGCTATTTCTCGGAATTGCAGGTGTTCTTCTTCTGATGTTTGGAATCAACAACTTGGGTTTTCTTGGAAAAATCGGCTTATTTGCCAATGTTGGCAGTTCCATAAACGAGCGAATAAACGCTATGAAGCTGAACGCATTAACACGCCTTTCACAATACAATTACGCAATCAGCTCCTTTGTTTTCGGGC
>CAYXZM010000040.1:0-30432 GCA_964469615.1 uncultured Candidatus Bathyarchaeia archaeon
CCGTAGGGCCTGGGCCCTTGTCTCAGTTCCCATCTCCGGGCTACCGCTCCCACGGCCCGTACCGGTTAAAGGCTTGGTGAGCCGTTACCTCACCACCAACCTGATCGGCCGCGGCCCCATCCTTGGGCAACGCCTAAAAGCATGGTTTAAGCGTCTTTTGGGCGAAGATCCATTCCAGGATTCTTCACCTATCGGAAATTGGCCCCAGTTTCCCGGGGATGTTTCCGTCCCAAGGGTAGGTTAGCCACATGTTACTGAGCTGTGCGCCGCGTCTTCACCGTGGCTTGAAGACGCACGACTAGCATGTCTTAGTCCCATCCCAATAGCAGTGGGGTCCGGCAGGATCAACCGGAGTTATTTAACTCCTGGCTGATTTCGAGCCAGATGTTTATTCTTGTACAACCGCAAAGCCAACTGGATTTGGAGGGAATTAACCACTAACGCTAAAGCCCATTTCAGACCTAACGCTTGTAAGCATGTTAGGTCCACATGTTTGTTCCCGCAATTGGAGGCCAACCATCCTCATCCTGTAGGGCGACTGTGCGCCTTTATAGTTGGGGTTGAGCCGCCGCCATAAAATTGCGGGGCTAACATTCATTCGCCAAAATGAATTTGAAGGCGTCTTAGCTAATATAAATGTTTCTTTTCGACCTAATATACATTATTATCTTGTTATCACCAATTTTCTAGTACGTTCAATAACTCTCTTAGGCATGTGATTATTTTGTCTGGTTTTACTTCTACATTTTCTATGGGTCTTCTCTTGATGAGAACTGTTTTCATGCCAATACTTTTGGGACCCGCTACATCTAAATCCAGCATGTCGCCAA
Source organism: uncultured Candidatus Bathyarchaeia archaeon (assembly GCA_964469615.1). GTDB lineage: Archaea > Thermoproteota > Bathyarchaeia > Bathyarchaeales > Bathycorpusculaceae > CAYXZM01. The sequence continues at coordinate 831 of CAYXZM010000040.1, forward strand.
CAAAAACTCCTTTTGAGGCTTCAACATCTAAAACTTTTAATGCTTTTTCAAAGATTTCTGGACTGGGCTTACGTCTATTGATTTCGCCGCTGATGATTATAGCATCAAAGAATGGTCGTACGCCAAATTTATCCAGTAATTTCCAACAACATTCAGGAATAGCAAAATTTGACACTAATCCAAGCTTATATTTTCCCTTTAGTCTCTGCAAAACTTCGAGTGCTTCTGTATCTAAACTTACATAGTGCATGAATTCTTCTGCAAAAGCCATAGTAGCATCTACAATTAATGGATTAAAAGCATCAAGATGGTAGCCCAATTTTTCCAGTGTTTGTGAAATTCTGACATTAAAATGTGGTTCCTCTAAGCTTTTGCGTGATTCGGAATAAAACTTGTCTCGAACCTCAAAATAAACTCTCTCAAAATCTTCTAAGGAAACTTTAATCCCGTTCTTAACCAAAAATTCGTGAAGTTTTTTGAGGCTAGGTTTGTAATAGACTTCGCTACTTTCAAGCAAAAGCAGAGTGTCAAATAAGTCAAAAAGAACAGCTTCGACTTTCATTATTCACTCCCTTAAACCTAAAAGAGCGTCGAACTTAAAAACAGTTTTTGCAACAAACTATTAAAAAGTAGTTTTGCTGTGCCAGTTTCCTCTGTCGCCTAGAAAATACTTAACTGTACATGTTAGGCGTGCAAATATGTTAATCAACCTTAAAATTGGATAGAAGGGTGTGTAGAAAAGTAAGGCTGAATATTTATGTCCATTGTAAGCATACTTTAAGGCTATAGCTTGGTTTATGATGCCTATAAGTAAGCCGTAGGGCACAAAAACGAGTAGATTTAGAACGAAAAAGATTTGGTCAGGTGCAAACCAGAAAAGGAAAGGAAATGCAAACAGTGCAGCTAAGTCTATGAAGGCTCCGCCATATTCAAAAATGTGGCAATACCACAAAAATAATGTTAGCCTGGATTTTTTGAGGAGCAAATCTTTATGGATGTTTAAAGTGTTATGTAGCCAGCCTGTAAACCATCTCAATCGTTGACTCCATAAAATATTGAAGGAAGTTGGAGCGATTGTTAAGCTTGTGGCAGCGCTGACATATCCGACTTTTGCTTCTCTTTTATGCATTTCTAAAGTGATTTCTAAGTCTTCAGTAACTGAGTGAATGCTCTTTTCATTCAAAATTTCCCGCAAAACATCTGCGTCGTATAAGCCGACAGCTCCTGAAACCACCAGAACATTATTTCCTAATGATTGGGCGCAACGAGCCACGCCTAAGCCTTGACTATACTCAAGTTGCTGCAAAATCACGTAGGGATTAGCCTCATCATTTCCATCTGAAGGATGTACATAACCTGTCACAGCCTTTTTTCCGTTTAAGAGCATATAATTCACGAGCTTCAATAGAGTGGTGGGTGTCCACCAAGAATCTGCATCTACAATAGCTATGATGTTACCTAAAGCTCTGTCTACTCCTGTCTTTATTGCTTCTACTTTACCCAGATTCGTCGAGTGTCTGACAACTTTTCCTCTTACTTGTGGATATTTTCTGCGATTTATTTCTATGGATGCCCATGCAATCTCATACGTGTAGTCTTTGCTTCCATCATCCACTATGAGGATTTCGCATAATCCTGCATAATCTTTGGCACATTTAAAAAGACTCGTTATACAGCGAGAAACATTTTTCTCTTCATTGTATGCTGGGACAATGAAAGAAACCATTGGATAGGATAACTGCTTAGCTTTTTTCTGCTGAATCTTGGCAAGCATTGCGGCAATTGCCCAAAATCCCGCAACACCAATGGCTAGGAAAGTGTACCATCCGTAGAAAAAGTGAATAGCAGTATACCAAAGCCAATGTGCTGGTTGCACTGAAACCTTGTATTTAAAAGTTTGGGATATAAGCCAACTTGCAAAAACAGGAAAAAACTGCCAGGAGAGATAAGCTAGAATGAAGGGGGTGCAAAAGGCTAAATAAATTATTCGAGAACCTTTCGTCACTTGAATTTTCACAGATTAGCCATCTCCTAGCTACTGATTAGGGTGAATCTTCTCCTTTCTCCAATAGTGAGCAAGGCTTCACAGAATAAAGCAAGTATTCCCGTAGAGCCAATATTCTTAAACGAGAATCATCAGCCCTATTCAAACACAAATCCGTATAGGCTCTTGAAAATGTATAAATATGCATTCTTGAACATAGTTTCAGAAATTATGGTGAACCTATAGTATGGAGAATATGTCGCGGTATTATACTTTGCTAAGGGACCCAGCACGCAGAAAAGTAATTGAAATTTTAGGCGAGCGAGAGAAGATTGGATTTAAAGAATTGAGAGAAGCTTTAGGCTTGGGTGTGGGCACAGTATATTACCATTTGGATATGCTTTCAGATTTTATAACACAAGATAAGCAGCGTAAGTATAGATTGAATGACCGAGGACAAATGCTTTATAAAATTTTGAAGAATGGGCACGTTCCAGCGACATTGGAAATAGGTGAAGCTTTCAGTCATCGCATTGCTCAATGGCTTTTTCTCTCACCTGTTTTTGCAAAAACAGCCAAGCCTCTTAGGCTTTTGCCAATTTCAATAGCCATATTGCTAATGGGAGCATTCGGCTCAGCTTATGCAAATCTTGACCCTGCTTTGTTCTTCTATTTTCCCTATTCAATCTACAGTTTTTCAAGCATAATGGCATTATACTTTTTTAGTTGGATAGGTTTATTTCTTTTTGCAGAACTTTTCACTTATCTTCTTTATAGAAGGGTTGGAAATGACATTCAACTTTTCACATGCATAGGCATAGCAGCGTTGCCTTTGGCTTTATATCCATATGTTTATTTTGCAATTCCCATGGTCTTCTCGGATTTTAGTTTAGCCAATTTGGAGATGATTGCCCAATATATTTTGGTGATTCTGCAAATTTTTAGCTTGCTACTTGTTTCAGCAGCGTTTTGCTTCGGAAAAGGTATAAGACTTGACAAGGCAATAGTAATCAGCCTAACTGCCCTGTACTTAAACATCGCCATACTATTCATGATAGGACGTTTTACCTGATTTATGTTAAAGTTCGAGTTTTCTAGAACCTTGGAAAAGTGATATTCGGGTTTTTTAGAAACGATTTTCTTAATAAGCCATTTTGCATAGTTATTTTCTGTGAAAAACCATGAAAAACACAAAAAATATTGCAATAAGCGCAACTTTGGCGTTTCTATTGTTGTCAATAAGCACCCCAATATGGCTGATAAACAATGCGAACGCCTCTTCAAGTGGCAATATTATTACTAGCGTAGAACTTGGTCCTTATGAGGAGCACTGGTGGCGGGTCAAAACGGACCTCATAACTATACTGTTTCCTGCAGGTGGAAGAAAGCCGATGTTTCTCTGGTGGTATTCAAATGATACAAACAACATTTATGTTGTAAAATACAAGGGCTTGATTGAATATATGACTATTGACTATCCATATTACAATAACAACTATGAAGCGAATTCACTTATGATACAAGAACGATTAGAAGCCAAATACGCTTCACATGGGCTATATGGGAATATGATAAGAAATAAAATCAAAGCTTACATGAATTTGCCTTTAGGTCTTCATCCTAGTTTTCTCCCTTTTAGCGCTTGTCAATGGAACTTAACAGATCCTGTTGCTGTTACAAGAGCTGACGGTGTTTCCTACATTTCATTCAATTTTACCCTTAAAAACGCACCATGGCCATTCAATTTTGCTGATGGCAACGTTATAATAAGATGCAGATTCTATGCGACTGACGCTACAGAAAATGTCTACGGTCTATATAATTATACAGTGAAAGCTGGAGAGCTTAAAATGGATTTGATAGTGCAAAACTGGGAATGGAATATTGACAAGCTTGACAACCTCTTCGACATTCTGCATGACGAATTTGGCATCACTCCTCCACAGCTACGCGCTGGGTTGGCGTTATGGGTTGATCTATCGTCAATAAAAATCAAAGACATTTCAATTGCAGAACAAGATATCAATACAACACCACAGCCTCTGCCTCTAGACAGCTCTTCTGCTCCGCTTGAACCAGTTGAAATAAACTCGGATATATCATACATAATTGCTGGTGGTCAAAGGATTCGAGTGCAAAACAGAATAGCTAGTCTCGCTACACCTCTAAACATTAGAGCTCGTTTGCATGAACGTTTCAGACTGCACTTTGCTAGGGAAAGTCGAACATTGGCTGGTTTCTTCGATTTTGTAAACACAGCTATCGTCATTAATCCCATTACTCAAGACAAATCAATTGTCAATGTGACAGCTGCTTACCGCCCATTTGGAAACCATATGCAATTATTTATTGGTTATCCATACTTTGGCAACAACACATTGGAGCATGATCCTTCACTTGGCGTTGAAAGCGTTATTCCATGGTTGCCAATTGGTCTGTTAATGATTCTGATAGGGTCGTCAATTGCGATTGCTGTTGCTGTGGTATCAGTTAAGTTGCGAAAGAAGCTTGTCAATATAATAAACATCCAATAGCTCCTTTTTCTTTTTTTGTTTTCTGTATATTTCTTGGTGGAAATAAAAGTTTATATTGTGTATTGCTATACACTATATAGGATGTCAAAACATGAGTGCACAATCGAAAACTGAAGAGATTCGCTGGCAGGTTGTAAAAGCTATGCTTGACGAGTTTCCTGTGTTGAAAGAAAAGGTAAAGAAATATTTGAAGGAGCAGAAGTAATAGCTAAGATTTGATTATGTTTTACTGTTATCTGTAACAATTTTCGTTTCTCTTCAGAATATGTGGCGGCGGGATTTTGACGTTGTTTTTGTAACCGTTTCCTTCTGTTTTGATAAGGTCTATTATTTCATGATAACGTTGAAGAAAATTCAAGCCTTTCTCTGTTATCTTGTACATTTCTTTATCATTTAGCATAATTTTTTCCAGCAACTCATTCTTTAACATGAACTTAAGATAATCGTTAAGTTGCGTAAAGCTTAGGTTAGCTCTGTACATGATTTGAGTTTTCAAAACACCTTCCCTTGCTATTTCCAAGATTTCTGCAATTATGTACAGCTTGTCCCTTCTTTTTGATGATGGGTTTGAACTCCAAGGGTTCATTTTCTATATTCCTCTTTTAGAACAGTTTTCTATAATGAAAAAAGGGTCAGTGGATGTTTTAAGTGGTGTTTCTCAAGTTTAATTATTCCAAGAATTGAAATATTCTCTAGAACAAATTTCTATAGGATAAACATAGGAGAAGGTTTTATTTTTCACGTAGACTGAACATAAAAGCAAGGTGAAATGACGAATGTTAGTTGGATTAATCTCAGACACACATGACAATTTGCCCATGATAGAAAAAGCTGTAAAAAAGTTAAATGAAGAAAAAGTTGAGCTTGTGCTTCATGCAGGAGACTATGTGGCTCCTTTTGTGATTCCAAAATTTAAAGATTTAAAAGCGAAACTGATTGGCGTTCTCGGCAATAATGACGGAGACCATGAATTGCTAAAAAAGAGATTTAGCGAGCAAGATAATTTAGAAATCCGAGGAAACTTTGCCGCTGTAAACGTTGATAACGTGAAGATTGCTTTGCTGCATGGGAATGAAGAAGAATTGTTAAAGGCAATAATTGACGGTGGAGGCTTCAATGTTGTGGTTTATGGACATGCGCATAAAGCACAATTTTATCGTAAAGGCAAAACGTTAATAGTTAATCCAGGAGAAGTGTGCGGATACTTAAGTGGCAAATCAACTATTGCACTGTTTAACACAGATAAATGTGAAGTCAAGATAGTTGAGCTTTGAACATATAACTCTTCTTTGAGAGCAGCCTCTTCAGGTAATCTATCCCCCCTTATTTATAGGTTGAACTTCTAATTTGAATGTTTATTTGTTTATGTCTTAAGGGGGTTTAGAAAGAGTCTAAATCTGTTAGGAAGAACATGTCGCCGTTTCTTTGGATGACGCATCGGCAGTTAATGGTTTAACCATTAACACAGCATGACTCCTTTTCCATTACAAAGTCAACCCATTCTGCATGGTAGAACCTTTGTTCAACTATTCGCTTTTCAAGCTGTTCCTTAGAAATTTGGTCTGGAAAATGCTGATATTCTGCAAAATTCACATCATTAAGCCACTGCACTAATAGGGACAAATCTTTTTCAGCTAATTTTAAATTGATCCTTTTTGCCCTCAAGCATAAAATATCAAAAATCGAATGACACTATGTATATTTATTCTTTGTTATAAGGTTGTCTTTTCTGGTTTGCCAGCTTAAACAGCTCCATCAATCTATTGTCGCTTGCCCCATTTCTCATTGATGTTAAAAGGTCAATTAGATTGTCATTTCTCATTAAGCATGGTTTAAGTTTTCCGTCGCTTGTAATGCGTAAGCGTGTGCAATGCATGCAAAACTCGCTGTTTTCTGTTGGGTGCACGATTTCAACCGTCACGTCTGGCAGATGAAAGATGCGACGGTTATGCATGAACTGCCTAGCTTCCACTTTCTTTGCCTTTTGCCTTAACATGGTTTCATATTCGTCTAATGGCTTGTAATGCATAGAATAATACTCACTGGTTATGTTCAATGGTTCAAGCTCAATTAACTGCAAAATTGTTCCTGTTTCTTTTGCAAACTCTATCATTTCTGAAACAGCATAATCATTCACATTTCTCAAAACAAGCATGTTAATTTTAACTGGGCATAATCCAGCTTCTACAGCCGCTTTAACACCTTTCAACGCATCTTCTACTCTGCCGCCTGTTAATTTGTTATAGACTTCAGCGTTTACTGATGAAAGATTGATATTTACACGCTTTAAGCCATTAGCATGTAATTCTTCAGCTAAAAAAGCAAGCATAGTTCCATTAGTAGTCATTGAAAGGTCTTTCAAGCCATGTATCGCGGATATTCCCCTGACTATTTCTATGATGTCTTTGCGCATAAGCGGCTCTCCGCCCGTCAGCTTAACCCTAGAAACACCTAAACCAACAGCTATCCTAACAATGCGAACGATTTCGTCAGTAGTCATTTCTGATACAGCTGCATTTTTTGTATAAACTCTTTCGCCTTCCATATGGCAATATGAGCAAACCAGATTGCAACGTTGGGTTATCGCAACTCGCAAGTTGAGAAGAGGGCGTCCAAAATCGTCAGTAAGCGTCATCGTTATTCCCGTGCATGCCTAACGATATGAGCAGCCTCCGTCAATATAAGTCTTTCAATACAAAGTCTTGCAGCATCAAGGGAACCCGGGATGCAGAAGAAAACTTTGCCTTTTGCCACTCCGGCAATAGCACGAGACAAAATCGCTGCAGAACCAATCGCCTCAAAGCTTAAACTTCTAAAAATCTCACCAAAACCGGGAAGAATTTTCTCTAAGAATGGTGAAACTGTTTCAATGGTTATGTCTGTTGGAGATATACCCGTGCCACCGCAAAATATAACAGCATCCAAATCAGAAGAAGCCAGCACTTGGCACATGCCTTTTTCTATCATGGCTTTGTCATCTGAAATTAGCTCTCTGAAAGCTATTGAGTGTCCAGCATTCTTCAGCGATAATTCAATAAAGTCTCCAGATGCATCTTCTGCTTTTTCACCTTTCATCATTTTCTGATAGCGAGATGTGCTAACTGTAAACATGGCAAATCTTAGGCTCTTAGGTGCCTCTGCCTTATGTTTTCTTGTGCTTTCGCTCATTCTCGTCACTTTCTTTAATTTTTTTTACAACTAGAATGTTTTCTATTGCTGTAAATGGATATTGTCCCTCAATGTCTTTTTCGTATTGTTTAACCATATCCCAAATTGTCAGAAGACTTACAGCAGTTGCAACAAGGGCTTCCATTTCAACACCTGTTTGAGCCTTTGTCTTAACAGTAGAATAAACCTGCACAGTCGATTTGTTGAGTATTTTTGTTTCTATCTTTACATTTGTTAATGGTAATGGATGGCATAGCGGAATCAACGCACTTGTTTTCTTAGCAGCCAAGATTCCAGCAATCTTTGCCGTGTAAAATGGATCTCCCTTGGCGATTTTTCCCTTTTTAATCAAGCTTACGGTTTCTGGTTTCAGCTTGATAGTTCCTATTGCAGTTGCTTCACGAAAAATTTCAGGCTTATCCGATACATCAATCATTGCCAATTCTTTTCACTCCTAGTTTTGTTCTGTTTTGAAATTTGAAAGGGAAAGCTGCTTTCTTTCCGTTCTATTTTCATTTGACTCGTTTTGCGAAGTCTCTCCAGAAAGGATTCTTAGGCTTTCCTCTTGAAGTTCGCGCATAATCTTCTTCATCTCATCTACCCTCTTTTCCAGACTAATTAAGACAGTTCTAAAATCATCTATGCGACTTAAAACATACTTGACGAGAGGCTGAATATCTTCTTTGGCTTGTATGCTTATAATTGAACTCTTTGCTTCAGATGCCTTTTTTAAAGTGAGAATAGCATTCATAAGTGGAGAAGGATTGTTCCTAACTTCCCGCATCAAAAAAAGAAAATCCGAACCATCTGCTAAAGCTTTTCTAAGCTGTTCAAAAGCTATGCGGGATTTTGCAAGCGGATCTGACGTGCTCTGAAGTAGAATATCTTTAAAGTTTGTTAGTGTTTGAGTTAGATTTTTGCACTTAGATTTGATGGTGATAGACTTTTCTGGTTTAAGGGCAAGCATAAAACCTTCGCTGATTTCTGCCAAATCTATTAGATGACTAATAAGCTGTCCAGTTTTTTGTAGCAATTCTGATGGCGGAAGCTTTTCGGACAGCATTCCACTTGTTATGTCACTTGAAATTTTTTGTATAATTTCTTCAAATTCGCTTATTTTTTCATTGAACTCTTCTTTAATCAAAACTTTACCCTCTCATCAATCTCTTATTAATTCTCTATAGTATTCTCATCTCTTCTATTTTTCTAACCGAATTTTTCCCACGTTTCAATTAGATCTTGTGCAGCCTTAGCCTTGGGTGACTTTTCATTAAACCTGTATAGGCGGATTCTTCCAAATACTTTGTGCTGAAGGATGCTTTCATCTTCTAAAATTTTCAAGTGCTTATCTACGGTATTATAATTTACACAAAGCTTGCGGGCGATTTCAGAAACGTTAAGCTCACCCATCTGCATTAAAATCTTTAGAATTTTCATTCTCAGTTTTGAAGAGAAAACATTTTCAACATCCATTATCCTTTCACTATGCTTCATTTTCTAAAAGAAAGCTTAATTCTTTTTCTAACTCGCTTGCTGAAATTTTTGGCAAATGAAGAAGCGTTGATCTTCCACGAGAATTAGTTGCTGAAACTTCTGTTTTTATTATGCCTAACGCTGAAAAGATTTTGAGATACTTCCATAATTGTGTGTGACTGTAAGGCTGCACGTTAAATTCTTCGCAGACAATAGAATAAGCTTGTTCAGCGTCTGCAAGAGAAATGCAAGCCTTTTGGCTTTTTTTGAAGAAACGGGATATACCTAACAAAAAAAGTTTTTCATGAAAACTTAAAGCCTTTAATTCACTTTTCTGCATTGCTGGGATTATGCTTGAAACAGCCTTTCGAACACATTCGGGAGTGACGCAATCCAAATCCTCAGCGTCTGCATATTTTCCAGCCCGCCATAGCAACTCGATGCCGAAACGGGCATTGCCGCCTTCAGAACAGGCAAGCTCAGCAATTAGGCTCACAGTGTCTTCAGACACGGTTAATGGCTTAAAGGCAAGTGAAACACGTTCATTAAGAATATCCATAAGCTGATGTTTAGAATATTTTTCAAGATTAATTATATTAGATTGCAAGGAACTTCTTGTACTAAGGTCTAACTTGTTAATCACGCTTAGATTTCGCAGAATGCATATTAGCGAAATTCTTTGAGGTCTGTTCTGCCTTATTTCCTGCAACCGCGTAAGTTTGTAGACTGCTTCAGAGCTTTCTCTTTCAACGAGGCTTTCAAACTCGTCCAACGCCAATATTACATAAGCGTTTTCTTCGTCCAAAATTTTTAGGAGCATGCGTAGAAGTTCTTCAGCAGAGTAGCCGCGACTTGGAAAGTTTGGATGGAAAATGGATACAATATGGTGCAGAATGAGAAAGAGGCTTCCGCGATATTCGCGACAATTAACATGAACATAACGAAGATTTATTCTTGTTTTAGCTACTTCTTGGACTATTTCATTTCCAAAACGTTGCGAAAGTGCTGTTTTGCCCGTGCCTACATCACCCAGTATAATAGCCCTTTGAGCCATTTTCTCTGGAGCTTGCAATATGAAGCTAAAAAATTCTTTTAACAAACGTAATTCCCTTTCTCTATGTGGAAGCCTGTGGGGAACGTAATTGATGTCAAGTTTTGTTTCGTCTTTGAATACGCTTCTGTAATATGGCACTTAGTTAACCTCAAATAAATATTATGCAAAGCTTTGTTATTCTTTTCCCTATCACGCAAATAATTTCCAAAAATTTTCGATGAATTAAGCATAAAATTCTGTTTTTTAGAAACAAAAAAACTAATAAGCATATTATATTAATTCTATTGCGAAATGGCAAAATGATTCCAAAATATTTCTTCCTAACGAAAGGTGTTGGCAAACACAAGGAGCAACTGCAATCTTTCGAATTGGCATTAAGGAATGCAGGAATACAACATTGCAACATAGTAAACGTCTCTAGTATAGTGCCTCCTGGATGCCGACTCGTTTCCAGAGAGCGTGGATTGAAAATGATAAAACCAGGCGAAATTACTTTTATCGTTTTAGCTAGAAACTCGACAAATGAACCGCATAGATTGATCGCGTCCTCAATTGGTGTGGCTATTCCATCGGGCAAAAACAATTACGGTTATCTTTCTGAACATCATTCTTTTGGACAAACTGATGAGACTGCTGGAGAGTATGCGGAAGATTTAGCTGCAACAATGCTTGCTACAACTATGGGAATACAGTTTGATCCAGAAACTGCATGGGACGAAAGGAAGCAGTTATTTAAAACCAGTGGGCTAATAATTAAAACAACAAACATAACGCAATCCGCTACAGGAGACAAGACAGGCTTATGGACGACAGCAATAGCAGCAGCAGTTTTTGTGCCTGGAAAGAATTTGCTGAAACGCTGAAAAGAATCATTCTAAAATAGCATTAACAATTAATATTAACGCTAAAGATGGTGGAAAAACTCTTGCCAGAAAAATTTCAAACACCAATGATTATTGTCAATTTCAAGACGTATTTTGAGGCAACTGGGCGAAGAGCTGTGGAGCTTGCAAAAAAAGCTGAAAAAGTAAGCAATGAAACAAATGTTTACATTGGCGTGGCTCCTCAATTCGCAGACATAGCTACTATTTCAAAAGCGGTGAAAATCCCAGTTTTCGCCCAGCACATTGACCCTATAAGACCTGGAAGCTTTACTGGATATGTGCTTGCAGAGTCTATAAAAGAGTCTGGGGCTGTTGGAACACTAATCAATCATTCTGAAAGACAGCTTAAGCTCTCCGATATTGATGAAGCGATTAAGATAACACGAGAAATCGGGTTGCTTTCTCTTGTGTGTGCAAATAACCCAAGCATAAGCAATGCTGTAGCAACTCTCAAACCAGATATTCTAGCCATTGAGCCTCCAGAACTTATTGGAACTGGGATCCCTGTTTCCAAAGCGAAGCCTGAAGTTGTCACAGACACCATTAAACTAGTTAGAAAGGTTAACCCGAAGGTTACGATTTTGTGCGGAGCTGGAATAAGCCATGGAGAAGATGTTGCCGTAGCACTAAAACTCGGCACTCAAGGAGTATTGGTTGCCAGCGGCATTGTCAAGGCAAAAGACCCATATACAATTCTGCGCGAATTTGCTCAAGCAACAAAACAAAGGTGAGCCTGAAATCCTTGAAAGTTGAAGCTGAATGTGCTGCATGCATTCTTAGCAGAGCTGCAGCCGAAGCTGCAGCAGCAACGGCAAATCCTGCGTTACGTTTCAGAGCTATGAATGAACTTCTGCGGTTATTAAGCAGAGAGTTTCGACCTACAGCTGTTCCAGCAGATCTGGGCACAAAAAGAGATCGCATAATAAAAAGGGTTACTGGTAATGCTGATCCGTATAAGTGGAGTAAAAAGATAAGCAATGAAAGAGCCTTGAAACTTTTGCCTTATACGAGGAAGCTGGTTGAAGAAGGCTATTTGCAGCAAGACAGGTTTAAGATGGCGTGTTTATGCGCCATTGTTGGTAATGTGATAGAATTTGATATTCCTGACCACAAGTTTACGTTTAATAGTTTGAGGGTTCTCTTTAGAGAGGCTGGAAAAGACTTAGCCGTAGATGATACAAGCAAGATTTATGAACTTGCCAAAAAAGCGCATGTAGTTCTTTACTTAGCTGATAATGCTGGTGAAATTGTTTTTGATACTTTACTTGTTGAGCAGATGAAAAATATGGGCTTGACAGTCATTGTTGGTGTTAAAGGCGAACCAGTAATTAATGATGCTGTTTTGGAGGATGCTGAAGTTTCTGGGATGAGTAAAATTGCTGATAAAGTTATTACTACTGGAACGGATACTGTGGGCTTGGCTTTGCATGAGGTTTCCGCTGATTTTCTTGATGTTTATAATTCTGTTGACTTGGTTTTAGCAAAGGGAATGGGCTATGCCGAAACCTTGACAGAATACAAATTGAAAAAGCCTCATGCCCTGCTTTTTAGAACAAAATGTAATCCAGTAGCAAACTTTTTCGGTGTTCCCAGAGAAAGAAATGTTGCGAAGCTGATGCCATAAATGAGGTTGCCATCCATAACTTTTAACAGTCAAACGCTTTCTCGCTTTGACGACGCTATAAAAAAAGAATGGATTATAACAAATGGTTTGGGCGGTTATGCTTCTTCAACAGTTTTGGGCATAAATACAAGAAAATATCATGGATTACTTGTTGCAGCTTTTCATCCGCCTGGAAACCGCAGAGTATGCTTGGCAAAATTGGATGAAGAGATACAAATAGAAAATAATACTTACCCGCTTAATGCTAATGAATTTCAAAATGGTGTTTTTCCGCTGGGAAATATATTTTTAAAAGAATTTTCACTTTCGCCTTTTCCAAAATACGTTTATTTAGTACAGAATGTTAACGTGGAAAAAACTGTTTTTATGCCATCCGAGAAAAACGCAGTCATAACCTCCTATAACATTCTAAACAAAAGTGATTTGGACATTAAAATTCGGATTTTTCCGCTAATAAACTGGCGACACTTTCACTCTGTTACCGATAGATGGAAAATTCCGTGGGGATTCACTCAAAAAAGGGAAGACAAAGAAGTTGGCATAAGCTTTGGCGTTCCCAAATCTGTGCTAATAATGAAAACCACAGGTGGGCACTATCATTCTGACGGAAGATGGATTGAGAAAATATATTATCGCGAAGAGGCTGCACGAGGAGAAAGTTGTCTCGATGATTGTTATCAAATTGGGTTTTTTGATGTGGATGTGAATACAAGAAATAATGAAAGTTTTGCCGTCATAACAGTTGCAGATGAGCATGAGGAGATTGCACGAAAAGTTTTAGCTGAAATACCTAATACAATATATGATGTTGAAATCTTGCACGAGCGAGAAATGAGGCGCAGAGAAAATTTTTTGACGCATTTCTATGAATCACATAAGAATGTTCCTTTGAAAGATTGGTTAAGCTGGGTTATTTTAGCCACTGACAAGTTTATAGTTAAAGGCACAAGTGATGTGCAGAGGTCTGTTATTGCTGGGTATCATTGGTTTGAGGCTTGGGGAAGAGACGCATTCATTTCTCTGCCTGGATTGATGCTTGTAACTGGAAGATTTGAAGATGCGAGGAAAGTTTTCTTAACTTTCAAGAATTATTGCCAGCAAGGTTTAATTCCCAACTTTATTCCAGACCATTTGGAGCAACCAACCTATAATGCGGTGGACGCTAGTTTATGGTTTGTTAATGCAGTGTTGCAATACCTAAAATATACGGGTGATTTTAGTTTTGTTCATGAACAGCTCTGGGCGACTTTGAAAACAATGATTCAAAATTATATTAAAGGAACAATTTTTGGCATACATGTTGACAACGATTATTTGCTTTCTCATAATGCTCAATTAACATGGATGGATGTTGTTGTAGATGGTCAACCAGTAACCCCAAGGGCTGGAAAGGCTGTTGAGGTTCAAGCCTTATGGTATAACGCCTTAAGAACTATGGAGCTTTTAGCAGATAGTTTCAAAGAGAAAAGTGATGCAGAGAACTACTTGCAGATGGCTGAAAAGGCGAGAAAAAGTTTTAATGAACAATTCTGGAACAGTGAAAAAAACTATTTATTTGACTTTATCAGCGAACAGGTTAAGGATAATTCATTAAGACCCAATCAAATAATTGCTGTTGCCTTAGATTTTATCATGCTGGACAAAAGCAAAAACGAAAAAATTGTTGACATTGTTCATCATGAACTTTCAACGCCTTATGGGCTAAGAACCTTGGCAAGAAATAATCCAAAATATGTTGGAGTCTATGCTGGTGATAGAAGAAGTAGAGACAATGCCTATCATAACGGCACCATTTGGCCTTGGTTGCAAGGTCCTTTTATAACAGCCTTTCTGAAAACTAAAGGTTATGCCGATTATAGGCGTGAGTATGCTTTGAAGAATTTTGTTTTGCCATTGTTTACTGAACAGATTTTTAAGGTTGGACTTGGAACAGTGAATGAAATTTTCGATGGTGAACCACCGCACACGCCTAGAGGATGCATATCTCAAGCTTGGAGCATAGCTGAGCCTTTGCGAGCCTATGTAGAGGATGTTATGCAAAATAGACCAAAACATGAGAAAGAAGTTTTGCAAAGATTAAGCTGAGATGGTTTTTCTAAGGGTTTCCGCTGCGACTTCTGGTGTCACAGTGTTTATATACATGCCAGTGCTTTTCTCAAATCCCGCCCAAATTGCAAGTTTAGGATAGACTTCTAAATGCCAATGATAGTAGTCGTGTGCGTCTTTATTTAGAGCTATGTGGAAACCGTAATTGTAGGGTGGGTTGTTCACCAGTCGCTTTAATCCATTAAAACATGCCTTTAAAGTTTCAGCAAAAATTTTCACATCACTTTGCAACATGCCAAGCAATGTAGCCTCATGCTTCTTTGGGAATATCCAAAATTCTATGGGATGAATACTTGCATAAGGAGCAAAAACCACAAACTTCGAGTTTTCTAGAATAAGCCGTGGTCCCTCTGACTCTTTTTCAATTATGTCGCAGAAGATACAATTTTTATTTTCTTTCCAAAATTTTCTGCTAGCCTTTAGCTCATCTTCTATAATTTTCGGAGTAAAAGGAGTTGCAATAATTTGACTATGAGCATGAGAGAGTGAAGCTCCAGCTTCTAAACCGTGGTTGCGGAAAATGGAAACATATCGCACATAAGGTTTTGAAGAGAGTTCGCGAAGTCTGTTGATGTAGGCGTTTATGACATGTATTAACTGAGCGATTCTTGCATTTGCAGGGTGCTCATCATGATTCGGCGATTCAACCAAAACTTCATGATGCCCAACAGCCACGGCTAAGTCATTACCTTTCATGATTTGTTTTTTGCTAATTTTCTCTTTTGGTGGTGTAAATGCGGGATAAAGATTTGGAATGCAGCGAATCAGCCAATCCTTATGCCTAAAATCATTTTCATCCTTCACCCGCTTTACTCCTTTACCCTTTTTTAGATAGACAAGAACTGCCGGCGGCGTCATATGCTCATTGCTTGGGCACATGGGGCAAACGCCCGTTTTGGGTTTTTCTCTTTCTTTTTTTGTGAAATCCGTTGGTCTGCGTCCACGTTCTGTGGCAATTACAACCCAACGGTTCAGAAGATAATCTCTGCGCACTTCATTGTAGGCCATGATTGAACTTCCAACAAAGACTAGATTGATGCACGAAGCATTTAGCATTTTTCTAAAGCCAATAGACTATTGACTGAAACTTCAAATAATACGAAGATATCCCCCTACATTTCTTTAAGTACGCAGCGTAGAGTGTACTATTGTTGCTTTTGAGGTTTTTGTAAATAGAAGCGGTTTTCTTTTAATCACGCTTCTTCATAGAATTCTTCTGCTCTCGGAGGAGTTGGACTTAAACCCCTGCGTTCACGAATTTGCTTTATTATCTCTGCTTGCATCGAATCTGACACGGGAGCCCATCTGCTAAATTGTGTCGCCCAGAAGGCTCTGCCCTGTGTTGACGAGCGCAATTCATCTGCAAGCCCGAAAGATTCGGCAACGGGCATTTCAGCTTTTATAACAACCATGTCTTCTTCATTTATCATATCCAATATTCTGCCACGGCGTTTTTGCACTATGCCGATGACGGAGCTTACAAATTCATTAGGCACTTTACAATCGAAACTTAATATAGGCTCTAAAAGTTTCGGGTTACTTAGAAGAAACGCACACCAGATTGGACGCCAAGTCATTGGAAGTATCTGCGCTGGTCCCCTATGTACGGGGTCTTCATGAACCATAATATCTTCCAGATTGACCTTTAATCCATATGCTGGTTCTTTTGCCAAAACAGAAGTATACATTGCTTCACGAAAGCCTGATTTCACATGATCCAATATTTCTTCCACATATTGTCTTCCCTTTATCCTATTTACTAAAATGTTTGTGCCTTCGATGGCTATGACGTTGCGTGCATCATCGGTTGACCATCCGAATTGTTTGACAAGAATTTTTTGTCTTTCTTCACGAGTTTGCATTTCAGAAATCTTTTCTGTTTTCATTGCCTCAATGACTTCGTCAGGCAACCTTTCTAATGTTACCCACAACTTGTTGTGTTTATTTGGACTTTTACCCATAATTGCTGGTCCTTTGTAATCGTGGCTTATTGTTTCTCGATAAATCACAATTGGCTTGCTAATTTTTACCTTCAAACCCGCCTCTTGCATTCTATACGCCGTGACCTCAAGGTGTAGCTCACCCATTCCACTCAGCAAATATTCTCCACTTTCCTTGTTTATCACAAAATGCAAGTTTGGATCTTCCAACGTCAGTTTATGAACCACCTTATCAAAAAGCGGCAAATCTTTAACATCTGCTGGTTCAACAGCAACAGTAACCACAGGGTCTGAAACATATCTTAATCCTTCAAATGGCTGTGTCTCAACCCCTTCTTCCGCAACAGTTTCTCCCACATGAACTGACGGCAATCCAGAAAGCGCAGCAATATTCCCTGCTGGAATTTTGTCCACGATAACTCTATCAGTCGCCATACTCATGTAAACCTGCTGTATTGTTCCTTTCTGACGCCTAGTTACAAGGTTAACTGGTTTTCCTTTTTCAACGGAACCACTGAAAACACGTCCAATAGCTACAACTCCACTGTGGGGATCAACCTCAATAGTTGTTATACACATGAGAAGCGGTCCGTTTGGATCAACTTTTGCCATACCCTTGCCAACAGGGCTTTCTGGATCTCCTGGCCAGATTTGGCTTTGTCTGTAAGGCTGTGCTTCTAATGGGTTGGGTAAAATCTCACAGAACATGTCAAGTACAGGTTCATATAATGGTGCTTTTTTGCTTAATGCTTCAACTTTTTTGTTAATTTCGTCTGGTTCTCCTTGATATGCATCAATGATTTCTTTAAAGGTTATGCCTTTCACTTTCATGTGTGGGAGGTTTAGTCCCCACTTGTGAAGAGCTGAACCGAAGGCTACACGTCCATCTTCAACTTTAACTTGCCAGTCCTTCTTATGTTCTGGAGGTGCATACTTTTCTATGAGGTTGTTTATTCTGATTAGAATTTTTGCGAATTTTCGTTGCATTTCTTCTGGAGTTAATTTTATTTCTCTAATGAGTCTATCAACCTTGTTTATGAAAAGAATAGGTTTCACTCTTTCCCGCAATGCTTGCATCAAAACCGTTTCTGTCTGGGTCATCGGTCCCTCTACAGCATCAACTACTACCAGCGCACCGTCAACAGCACGTAAGCTTCGCGTGACTGCGCCGCTGAAATCTATGTGTCCAGGCGTATCTATGAGGTTTATGAGGTATTCTTTGTCTTTATATGTGTGGACCATGCTGATGTTTGAGGCGAAAACTGTCATCTGCCTTTTTTGCTCCAGTTCCCAAGAATCTAGAAATAGCTTTTGTCCAGCTGTTTGCTCGCTGATAATGCCAGCTGCTGCAAGAAGACTGTCTGAAAGTGTGGTTTTTCCATGATCTACATGCGCTATTATGCTTGTGTTTCTTATTACTTCTGGATTATTCATGAGTTTGACAATGTCTTCAATTTGCTTATAACGTCCCATTACTGAACCTTCCTTTCGCTAAGTGAATGATGAAGAGAGCTTACAGTTTTTGTTGGAGTGTTCTGAAGCATTTTGATTTTCACTCTTGAAGATAAGCTACATGGATGTGAAAAATGTGACCTATTAACTTTTTGTTAGCCTTTTTCAGATTTAAGCTCA
Source organism: uncultured Candidatus Bathyarchaeia archaeon (assembly GCA_964469615.1). Classification (GTDB taxonomy): domain Archaea; phylum Thermoproteota; class Bathyarchaeia; order Bathyarchaeales; family Bathycorpusculaceae; genus CAYXZM01. The sequence continues at coordinate 19,230 of CAYXZM010000040.1, forward strand.
ACTAAAATCTCATTGACGCTAACAATTTATTCGAAGTTTCTTTATCCACATAAAATCCTCTTCTTGCCAATCTCTTAACGCCGAGAAGCATCAGAACATTATTAAGCGGTATGGGTTGAAAGGCTTCTTGTAAATTTGTAAATCTAACAAAAGAAACCTTCTTTTCACCAGCCAGAAATGCAAGGTATTTTTCCTTAGATTCCAAGACAGATTCACTGCCATGTTTAACCCACATTTCTTCAGCATTTCCTATTTTGCGTTCAATAAATTCTGCACAGCCAGCAATTAGGCGTGAAGGCTTTGTAACATAAAAGAAAATCAACGAAGCATTTTTTGGAGGAGCCAAACCTTTTTGCACATATGAGTGAGTTTTTCTTCCTTTATGGTTGTGGTTGCAGAATTCACGCCACCATTTATCCTTAATCATTATGACAAAAGAATGCTTCTCTTTCATTGAACCACATTCAGTAATATTATCGATAATCATTTAAAATTTGTCAAAACTTATCAGCAACCCGATTAGTTTAAATTTAACCCCTGATATTTTCTTAAGCTAAAATATTGTAGTTAATTGAAAATTCAAAAATCGAGGATTGTTATGAACGTGACAATGCGAAAAGGCATAGCATTCTTCTGCGTTTCTTTAGCTAAGCATATGCTTACTGTTTATTGTTCTAGAGGTCCATAATTTTCTGCATTTTGAAGAAAGCATTTTTGGACTGGTGATTTTATTGGAGGATTTTGTTTCTCTGCATGCCAAAGCTGTTTTTGAAGTTTTAGGAACATCGCCGCATGGATTAACCAGCGAAGAAGCAAAGAAGCGTCTTGCCAAGTATGGTCCAAACACTTTAATTGAAAAAAAACAAATTCCAATAGCATACAAGTTCTTAGTGCACTTCAAAGACCTGTTTAGCATCTTACTGCTTTTGGCAAGTTTGCTTTCTGTATTTGCTGGTATGTGGCAGCTCAGTCTCATAATTCTGCTCATAGTTATTGTCAACACAATTTTCAGCGTCTTCCAAGAATGGCGAGCAGAAAAAGCCATGGAAACATTGAAAAGTTGGATGCCTGAATATGCCAAAGTCATCCGAAACGGTGAGCTTCAAAGAGTTTTAGTTAGAGAGCTTGTTCCTGGCGATATCATAGTTTTAGAAGAAGGTGACCGTGTCCCCGCAGATGCACGTTTAATAGAATCCTTTGACTTGTGGACTAACAATGTTCCTTTAACAGGGGAATCTGAACCACAGCCGCGAACTCCTAAGCCAGCTAAAGTTGTTGATTCCTCTTATCTTGATGCTCCGAATATTGTTTTCATGAGCACTAGTGTGGCTAAGGGGCGAGGTAAGGCTGTTGTTTTCGCAACTGGCATGAATTCAAAGTTTGGGCAGATAGTGGGTTTGACACAGGAAATAGCAGAAGAGCAGAGTCCTCTTCAGAAAGAAATTGCTTACACAGCAAAATATGATTTTGTTTTAGCCATAGTTGTTGGCATAGTTTTCTTTCTAATCAGCATGATTTGTCTTCATATGGAGCTTTACAGCAGCATACTTTTCATGATTGGCGTAATGGTAGCATGTGTTCCTGAAGGTTTACAGGTGACTGTGTCAAGTGCATTAGCAATAAACGTGCTAAAAATGGTGAAGCAAAACGTTCTTGTGAAGCGTTTATCCGCTGTGCAAACATTAGGCAGTGTAACAGTAATATGCACAGACAAAACTGGCACAATAACCAAAGGTGAAATGACTGTTAAAAAAATCTGGGTTAACGATAAAGTTATTGAAGTTTCTGGAGTGGGTTATGCTCCACATGGAGATTTTATGTTTAACGGCAAAACATTGGAAAGAGAAAGTGGCATTGAAATTGAAAAGCTTCTTGAAATTTCCGCACTCTGCAATAGCGCAAAAGTTGAACCTCCAACAGACAAAATCAAGTCTTGGAACATCATAGGCGACCCAACAGATGGCGCCTTGCTTGTCGCAGCTTTAAAATACGATTTGAATGTGCAAAGCTTATTTGCTCAGAAGCCAACAATCCGTATAATACCTTTTGACTCTAAAAGAAAAAGAATGACGACTATACACAAATCTAACCATAGCCTTCTTGTCTACTCAAAAGGCGCGCCCAGAAGTATACTTTCCACATGTTCCAAAATATTAGTTAATAACAGCATAGAAGCACTAACAAAGGAGCGTTTGCATGTTTTTGAAAACAAAATTCGCGAGTTTGCAAGTGAAGGCTTACGGGTAATAGCAGTGGCTTACAAAGAAATGCCGCAAAACGAATCTTTTATTGGAAATGTTGAGCAAGACATGATTTTGGTTGGACTTGCAGCAATGAAGGACCCACCTCGTCCAGAGGTTAAAGAAGCAGTCAAATTAGCAAAAGAAGCCGGCATCAAAATTGTTATTATAACTGGCGATTATGGTCCAACGGCCCAAGCTATTGCTGAAGAAGTTGGCATAGTGGAAACTGCATCTTGCCGCATAATCCGTGGCGTTGATTTGGAAACAATGAGCGATGAAACCATTGTGGAAGCAGTTAAGAAGGGGAACGTGATTTTTGCTCGTGTCTCTCCTGAACAAAAACTTCGCATAGTCAAGGTTCTCAAACAAAACGGTGAAGTTATTGCCGTCACGGGTGACGGTGCTAACGATGCTCCTTCTTTGAAAGAGGCGGACATAGGCATAGCCATGGGGGCTTCAGGCACAGATGTTGCAAGAGAAGCAGCTGACATGATTCTGCTTGATGATAGCTTCGCTTCAATTGTTAAGGCAGTGGAGTCTGGACGAGCAATTTATGAGAATATAAGAAAGTTTATTGTGTATGTTTTCTCGCATAACTGGGCTGAACTAATCCCGTTTTTGCTTTATGCATTGTTAGGCATACCTTTACCGCTTCTCGTAGTCCAAGTCTTAGCCATCGACCTCTGCATAGACGTTATCCCATCACTAGCCTTAAGCCTAGAACCTCCAGAGTATGGAATAATGCAAGAACCTCCTAGAAGCATGAAAGAGCGACTGTTTAATGCCAAAGTTTTTCTGCGCTCACTTTATGTGGGGGTGATAATTGCTGCTGGAGCTATGATTGGTTGTTTGAGCGCATGGTCTGCTGGGAGTTGGCATCTTGGAATGACATTGCCTTCTGACAGTGTCGTCTACATTAAAGGTATAACTATGACTTTTGCTAGCATAGTGTTCGCTCAGGTTGGCAACGTTCTCGCATGCAAAACAAACAAGGTGTCACTATTCAAAACTAATCCTCTGAGTAATAAGTGGATTTGGCTGGGTATAGCTGCTCAAATTTCAATACTATCCTTCCTAGTTTATGTTCCACCTATGCAAAGGCTTTTCGGCACAACAGCGTTAACATGGGTTGATTGGGCATTTCTGGCAACTCTTGCTCTCATTGTAATTTTTGCTGAAGAAATTAGGAAATGGGTTGCAAGAAAACTGGCAAAGTAAAATTAACTGTAAACATTAAGTTTTTTATTGGCATCATTCCTATCTTCCCTTGATGTCTGGCAAAGAATTTTTCACAAAACGTTACAAAGCATTAGGCTGGGATTATGAGGCTGTTGAGCTTAGGCAAGCAATCAGAGTAAACACTATAAACGCTGAAGAGGCTGATGTTTTAGAAAGACTACAATTGCGAGGAATAGAATTAGAAAAGATTTCCTTTCTTGAAAACGGCTATTGGATATGCAAATCCACATTCTCTGTTGGCGCAACATCTGAATATCTTTTGGGCTTATATTCAATTCAGGAAGCTGCAGCCCAAATTCCCGCAACACTATTCAATGATTTAAAAGGCAAACAAGTTATGGATGCTTGCGCAGCTCCTGGAGGCAAAACTGTTCAATTAGCCAATTTAATGCAAAATACAGGTGCAATAATCGCTTTAGACGTTAAAAAGCGAAGATTAATCGCATTATCCAACCAGCTGGAAAGATGCCACGTAACTAACACTATAGTTTACAATTTAGACGCAAGACAAGCGTCAAGGCTTAACATGAAATTTGACAGAATACTTTTGGACATGCCTTGTTCTGGCAACTTCGCCACAGATAATGAATGGTTTAACAGAAGAACAATAAATGATGTAAAAAGAAATGCGCGGTTACAAAGAGAAATCTTGGCGGAAGCGACAAAAGTTCTTAGAACTGATGGAGAAATAGTCTATGCAACATGCTCCTTAGAGCCTGAAGAGAATGAACTGAATATTGACTGGGCAACAAAAAATCTGAGACTTGAAGTTGAAAAAATCGATTGCTATGGAGAAAAGGCATTAACAAACATTTTTGGAAAACAATTAGACAATTCTGTTGAAAACTGTCGAAGAATTTGGCCTAAAAAAACTCAAGGCTTCTTCATCTGTAAACTCAAAAAGCGTAGGGACACATGATGAAACCGCTAGAAGATTTAGTGAAATTGTTTGACGCAAGTATATATTTTGACCTTAACCTTATAGTTAAAAAGGAAAATAGATACTTCCTTCTCAATGAGGATTTAAGGAAACTGGTTAGAAAAGACTTTTTTTATGCTGGAACCTATCTAGGAAAAACCAAGAACAATAGATTCTTTCCAAGCTTTAACCTCCTAAGAATTATTGCTAAGCAAAGAGCAAACAAGGTAATTGTAGACAAGAAGACTGAATGGCTTTTCATATGCGGAAGAGACGTTTTCAAAAAAGGAATAAAAAAAGTAGTTGGGTCAGGAAAGCGAGGCGATTACACTTTGATCTTGAATCTGCACGGCGAATGTCTGGGTTTTGGCAAAATATTGCATAGTTTAGATGAAGAATACGATGATGTTGCCATAAAAAACATTTCAGACATTGGAGACTTTCTGAGAAGAGAGAAAAAACAAGCCTAATCACATTGACCTTTTATTGTTTCGGCTATTTTTTCAATCTTTACAACTTTTTGTTCTCTTTTCGTTAAGTTTCGAATAGCAACTGCTTTTTCCTTCAGTTCCTTCTCCCCCACTATTATTGCATAGTCCATTTTCCTTCTGTTCGCATCCTCCAATGCCTTAGTTACTTTTCGTCCAGTAACCTCAACCTCTGCCGGTATGTCTGCCTTTCTAAGCATCTGCGAAATTTTCAACGCTTCAATCTTCAATGCTTCATTAACCGGAATCACTAAAACCATTTTTTCTTCTTTTGCCTTTACCATGGATTTCTGCAGTTGCAATGCCAACATTATTCTATCAATTCCATGAGCAATTCCAACAGCAGGCGTCGGTGCTCCTCCAAACAATTCAATAAGCCTATCATATCTTCCACCACCAGCTAACGCTTTATCCAACTCTGGAACATTAACCTCAAAAATGATTCCAGTATAATACTCAAGACCTCTCGCAAAACCTGCCTCAACGTTTATGTCAATTCTGCATCCGCTTTCTAGAACAAGTTTCAAAATTTCTTGAAGATTTTCCACAGCCTCAACAGCTTTTTCATAATCTTTCACAATTTGCTTCATGTCTTCTATAACCTGGAAAACCTTACCATCTTTAAGCTTCACTAAGCCTTGCAATGTTGCTATGCACTTGCTTGATGCGCCAGCCTCTTCGATCAGCTTAAGAGCATCATTATACTGTCTTCTGTCCATTAATTGCATAGCCTCATTTTGCATTTTGTCATCCAATCCTTCTTGAGCCATTATTCCACGCAAAACTCCAACATGACCAACCTTGAAAACATAATTTTTTAAGCTCACTGCTTCCATCAAACTCTTTGTCAACATCAATATTTCAGCATCCGCTTCTGGCTTGCTCGAACCCATCAACTCAAAGTTTGATTGCCAAAACTCTCTGTAACGTCCCTGCTGTGGTTCATCATATCGATAGAGACTTCCCACGCAGAAAAGCCTGAAGGGTCTAGGCTCATTCTTCAAGGCTGTTGCGACAAGCCTAGCAACTGAAGGTGTGAACTCTGGTCGTAGGGCAATCATGCGCTTGCCTAAATCCTTGAAGGCGTACATTCGCAAACGAACTTCTTCGCCAGCCTTTGCAGCCAAAAGCTCGTATGGTTCCAAGATTGGCGTTATAATCTCCTTATACCCGTAGAGCTCCGCTGTTCTTCTAGCCTTACTTTCAATGTATCTCATCATTTTCGCTTCTTCTGGCAGAAAATCCCTCATGCCACGAACAGTTTTGAATTCAGCCATCTTGATTCTCCGTTACCTTAATGTAAATTGCGAAACTGAATAGTAAACAGTTTCTCCTCTGCGATTCATTACAGCCAAAATTAACTCTTTTTTTAGGCTTTGACACTGTTTCAAAGCTGTTGTCAAATTTTCCAGCGAAATTGGCTTCCCCTCTTGAATACTTAGAATTAAATATTTAGCTGTGTCCTTGCCATACTCGCCTCTTTCATAAACCCTAAAGTCGACGCCCAAACCAAAACCTTCTCGGACGACATAACCTCGACTTCTTAAATCTCTGTAAATCAAGTACTTTGCCCAAGCATTTTCATCAGCACTCTCATACACCCGCAGAAGCTCTTGAAAATCTTTTTTTTCGCCCTTCTTATCCTCGACTTCCAATATGTTCTTATCTAAAAGATAAAGCGCTTCATAAAAAGTAAGCAAAAGCTCATCTTTTTCAAGTGAACCATACCCTCTTAGAGAGATTTCCTCTGCATTTTGACTTTTGGAAATTTTAACGGCATCTTCCGTGAGTAAACCCTTAATCCTGAGTTCCGAGTTATCTAGCGTTTTCTCTTTAATCCTACTCATGCACACTCAGCCACCATAAAATTGTCTTTTTTCACCTATAACAATCGGCTTTAAATTTATCAAAATCTTTCTTATATAGAATGCCGCTTTCACAGATAATAGCTGTTACATACTTAAGTGGGGTTATGTCAAAGGCAGGATTCATAACCTCAGTGCCTTCTGCGGCGATTCGCTTTGAATTTATATGTGTAACCTCTTCTGGCTTTCTCTCTTCAATAATGACCTCATCCGATTTACGCTTCAAATCGAAAGTGGATTTTGGAGCTGCAACATAAAAGGGTAAGCCGTACTTTTTGGCTAAAACTGCAATGGTGAATGTTCCAATTTTGTTAATAACGGCATCTTGAACTATTCTATCAGCACCAACCACAACCTTGCTTATCAGCTGCTTATACATTACATACCCAACCATGCTATCGGTAATCAGAGTAACTGGTATTCCCTCTTGCTTAAGCTCGTAAATTGTCAATCTCGCTCCTTGCAATTTTGGGCGGGTTTCTGTGGCAATGACTTTAATCTTTTTTCCCTGCTCCCATGCTGCTCTTATGACGCCTAAGGCTGTACCATACCCAACCGTAGCCAACGCACCAGCATTGCAATGAGTCAAGACAACATCTCCATTTTCAATAAGTTCTGCACCGTATTTACCAATCAAACGATTTCCTGCTACGTCTTCATCAGCTATTTTTTGTGCCTCTTCTATGACAAAAGCAGCCAAAGATTCAACTTGTCCAGAAAAATTTCTGGCTTTTGTTAGAATCCTATCCATTGCCCAAGAAAGGTTAACAGCCGTAGGACGAGTTCTTCTTAGAATTTCTGCCGACTTTTCCAATTCGCTAATCAATTCCTCTTGATTTTTCGCTTTGGAATTATGTGCTGTTAAGGCCAAAGCAAAGGCTGCGGCTGCCCCTAATAGTGGTGCTCCTCTTATTTTCATGGTTTTTATGGCTTCAGCAACCTCATCACAATTTTTCATTTCAAGAATTGCTGTTTCATTTGGAAGCTTGGTTTGGTCTATTGTTATGACTATTCCATTTTGCCATTCTATTGTTCGCTTTAGCATAAATGCTTAGCCTCAGCAAACCGTTTATGCGTAGGATTGTATAAAATTTTGTTTCAATGAGGAAATAATGCCATGAAAATTGAAAGCCTTGAAGTATTTATTGAAAATTTCGGAAAGAATTACTCTGAAATTTTAGGCATAAACCTTTCAAAGGATAGAAATGACGAGATTTTTAAATGGTTTTTAGCATCCATACTGTTTGGTGCTCCTATAACAGAGAATGCAGTGATAAAAACCTTCAATTGCTTTAAAAAACACAGTATTTTGACGCCCCAAAAGATTTTGCAGACAGGCTGGGATGGGTTAGTCAGAATTTTGGATGAAGGTAGCTACACGCGTTATGATTTCAAAACAGCCGACAAGCTTCTGGCGGTTATGCAAAATCTTATGGAAAAATATAGTGGAAGCTTAACACTCCTCTATAATCAAGCTTCTGATGAGCAAGATTTGGAAAACAGATTAATAAATTTGGGCAAAGGCATAGGTGATGTAACAGTAGGCATTTTCCTTAGAGAATTACGTGATATTTGGGAGAAAGCCGACCCAGAACCAACAAGTCTTGTTGTTCTTGCCGCTAAAAAGCTTGGAGTAATAAGAAACAAAACTGCTGAAAATGCTTTAAAACAAATGAAAAGTTTCTGGGTTAAAAACAAAATTGCGGGAAAATCTTTTATCAATCTGGAGACTGCTCTACTCAAGCTTGGCAAAAATTATTGCAGAAAGAGAAAATGTGCTATTTGCCCGATTAAATACGCGTGCCTAGCTCCTGAGGTGCTTTAACATAGGTTATAACTTCAATAGGGCATTCGCCTGAAAGCTTCAACTTCTTTTTCCATTCATCTCCCACTGCTATAAGGGAGAAAAATCCTGAAATTTCAGCTTTCACTTTTCGAACCATGTTAACTAATGCGGCTTGTGTTTCTCCAGTTTTTATCATGTCATCTACGATTAAGACGCTGTCTCTTTTTTTAATGATGTCTTTTGGAATGTAAAGAGTCATAGTTACCCCAGAGTCCTTAAGTGCATATGTTTCTTCTAGAAAGGCTTTAACTCCAACTTCTTTTCCTCTTTTTGCTATTACAAGGTTTACTCCTAAAGCGTTTGCAACCATTGTTGCTAATGGAATTCCGTCGACGGCTGCTGTTAAAACTTTTGTTACGCGTTTTCCAGCAAAGTTTGCAAGTGCATGATTGGCTGCTTGTTGAAGTATATTAAAATCGCCTATAATATCTGTGTTATCAAAATATCCATCTTCATCAAACTTTATTCTACTCCGAAGCTCTGTCTCCAAGCCGACAAGTTTTGTTAACACTTTCCAAAGCTGTCTTGCCCTTGCTGTGTTAGGCAAAACATGACCTTTAGCATATCTGCTCAGAACCGTCACGGGCAATCCAGTTTTTGAAGCTAATTCGCGATAGGTAATATTTCTCTTATATTTCGCAGTTCTAAGCAGTTCAATAGTCATTAGACGAAGCTTTAATTCATCTGCATGCGTGCTCATAACAATCCCTTACACATTGACAAGTCAAACCTTAAAGCATTTACCATTTATTATTGCCTTGCTAATTTAAAATTTCCGTTCGCACCACGAACAAAGGAGCAGATCAGAGAAGACTTGTGTTAAATCAAAGCATTTTCAGTAGTTCTTCTCTTTTTGGGATGCCATAAATTCTTTTAGCACCTATGACTGTGACTGGTGTTTTGTTAATTCCTCTCGTAAACGCCTTCAATTTTCCTTTAAAATTTGACAGGTCATAAACTCTTAAGGTCAAACCTTTTTCTTCAGCAATCAATTTCAGCATTTCCAATGCTTCCAGATCCGCTGAGGAGAGGGTCTTCGTTATATTGTACTTCACTTGGCATGGATGTTCCGCATATATTGAATAATCCCTATCAGGACGGGACTTCAGCCTTTCTTCGCTTTTAACATACAGTTCTATCATTTCCATAATATAATATCGATTTACATCAATTTATAAAGTCAATGCATAATTAAATAGTGAGTGTAGCGGGCCAGCTAGGATTAAAATCCGCTTTGGTTCAAGTCCCTAACAAACATGCTAATTATCCCATTAAAAACAAAACAAGCTGTATGCCTTTTCATGTCTCTGAATAGGATGCGCAATAATTCTTCTTAATATCTCTCTGAATACAGCTATTCATCGTTACCGTTTAAGGAGAGTCTCGTAAGTTTTATTAGCTATTGAATGCTATTTAATTTTGGTTTATTGTTATTGAATTGGTGTTTGTATGGGTCGTCATCGTCGCGGCGAGGTTCAGATTCTGACAGATATTCTAACCTTGGCTCTGAGGGGTGTAAAGGCGACCCATCTTATGTATAAGGCTAATTTGAGTTATTCCACTCTTCAGAAGTATTTGTCAATTGCTCAAAAGCAAGGTTTGATCGGGAAAATCTGTAATAATGATGGTTCAGTTGTCTACCGGATTACGGAGAAGGGCAAGTTTCTGTTGAGTCAACTTAAAGAAGTAAACTATGTTTTGCACTCTTAGGTTATGTTACATATTGCTATTTCCTTCTGCTTTGCTTTTAGCCTTATTTTCAGTTCCAAATCATCCCTCGTGTAGTTTCCAATAGTGATGTCTTGTATTCGAATTTCTTGAAATTTTGGCAAAATTATTTCGCCCACTGCAGGTTTTATTGATTCTATTTTTTTGTCAATGTTAATAAGCCATTTCGGCAGGGCGACTTCACCTGTTTTTTGGTCATATTTGACGATGTTGTGTTCACTTAGTGTTTTTAAAACTTCTTTAAGCTCATTTGGTTGAACTTCAAGTTTTTTTGCTAGCCGTTTGACATTAGTGGTTTTCGGTTCTTCTAATGCAGATAAGAGGTCAGCCGTGGTTAGCATAGTTTCGAATTTGTTGAGAAGTTGTTTATTAAGTGCATAGAAGTTTTTGTCTGTGACTTGATTGGGGTTTTTCTATTATTTCTTAGTGTTTTTATAGAACTATAGTATTTTGTTCTAGACAATTAACATAGATTTTTCATACTTACCTATTTAAATATTAAAGTTTCAAGTATTATGTGGGACAGAGGGGAGAACAAACAGAAAAGAAAACTGCCTTAAAAGTTTTCTCATCCGCTCCTGTCAAGGAGGGAATATTTGAGTGGAAGGTTTAGCGAATAAGGAACTAGTTGAAGAATTGAGACAGCAATGGAAAAGTTTGTGGAGGGAGCGGATTGATGACAAGGTTAGGGCTGAAGGTATTGCAAGCGCTGATTATTCCATGTTATTTGCTGAGAAAGGAACCGTGATTTTTGCTACAAGAAATTTCAAGGTTCTTAGTTTTAGAGAAATCTTGGAGTTGCATGGCATAGGTGATGCGGGAAGGTTTGTTCCTCCTAATCCGCAAACTGGTGGATGGGGAAAGTTTATACGAAC
>CAYXZM010000041.1:0-16926 GCA_964469615.1 uncultured Candidatus Bathyarchaeia archaeon
ATCGAAGTTTCTCCGAAGTTCGAAAAGTCCTCAGTGCATTTGCAGACAGCATCTGCAACTGGTTTCGGAAATGGAGACATTGCAGCATGATTCAGAAACACTTTATTCCGAGTTATCGGAAATTGTTCACGAATTTTCTCCATGTTTTCCATGAATAGCCTTTCCAGTTAATAACTATAGTAAACCCTAATTAAGAATGTCAACTATTAAATTTGTTAGGTTAACCACAATGATTGAAAAAAATGTTATTGTTGTTACAACGCCAGACTTGCCAGGATATGAAATTGTTAATGTTTTGGGAACGGTTCATGGGTTGACTGTTCGAACAAGAGGGGTTGGTGGAAAGTTTATTGCTGGTGTTGAAGGAATTTTCGGAGGAGAGGTAACTGCCTATACATCTGAATGCGAAAAGGCTAGAAAAGAATCATTAAATAGGCTGATTGAAAATGCCAAGCAAATGGGTGCTAATGCTGTTATTAGTGTCGATTTTGAAACAAGCGACATACTGCAAGGAACAGCCACAGTATTTGCAGCGTACGGAACAGCGGTCGTAGCAAAATCGAAACAGAAATAAAATAATAGTTAAGCAGGTAATATGTCAGAAAATATCTACTACAAATCTTTTTAACACGCATAAAAAACATGACATAAAAAAATGAGAAAATAGAAGTTTATGGGCCTTTCTTTGTAATTTCCTTTACAACACCAGCAGCCACAGTTGTACCCATGTCCCTAACAGCGAACCGCCCAAGCTCAGGAAAATCTGTATAAGCTTCAATAGATATTGGATGCAAGGGCTCCATCCTCACCAAAGCAACATCACCAGTCTTCAGAAAAGCAGGCTTTTCTTCAACAACCTGCCCACTGCGTGCATCAATCTTTTTCATCAACTCTGTAAATCTGCAAGCAACTTGCCCAGTGTGGTAGTGTAGAACTGGCGTATACCCAGCAGCTACAGCAGTTGGATGATAAATAATAACAACTTGTCCAATGAATTCTTTGGCTACAGTGGGTGGATTGTTAACAGGACCTGCAACATCACCGCGGCGTATATCTGTCTTTGACACGCCTCTCACGTTAAATCCTATGTTATCGCCTGGCTCAGCCTTTGGGATTCTTGTGTGATGCATTTCTAGTGATTTAACCTCAGCCTGCTTGTTAGACGGCATGAATATAATGACGTCGTTTTCTTTAAGCACTCCAGTTTCAACTCTCCCAACAGGCACAGTGCCTACGCCTGTTATACTATACACGTCTTGAACTGGAATACGTAACGGTTTGTCTAGTTGTTTTTGAGGAAGTTCAAACGTATCTAGGGAATCGATGAGTGTTGGTCCTTTATACCATGGCATTTTTTCGCTTTTCTTGACAAGGTTGTCGCCTGTCCACCCTGAAGTGGGCACAAACGGAATTTTCTCAACTTTATAACCCACCATTTTTAGCATCCTTGAAACTTCATTCTTAACTTCATTGTATCGCTCTTCACTCCAATTAACTGATGCATCATCCATTTTGTTAACAGCTACAACCAGTTGGCGAACACCTAGAGTGAAAGCTAAGAAACCGTGCTCTCTAGTCTGACCGCCAGGACCAATGCCAGCTTCGAATTCTCCTCTTTTGGCTGATACGAAGAGTACTGCACCGTCTGCTTGGCTTGCTCCTGTAATCATGTTTTTGACGAAGTCTCTGTGTCCCGGTGCGTCTATGACTGTGAAATAGTATTTTTTGGTTTCAAATTTGAGGAATCGAAGGTCGATTGTTAAGCCTCTTTCTCGTTCTTCTTTTAGGTTGTCGAGTACCCATGCAAATTTGAAGGTTTCTTTGCCCATTTTCTTGGCTTCTTCTTCGAAAGCCTTTATTGTTCTGTCATCCACAGCTCCCGCTAAATATAGCAGATGTCCTGTTGTGGTGGATTTTCCATGGTCTACGTGTCCCATTATTACTAGGTTTAAGTGCGGCTTTTCCGATTTGCTCATTCATTTTCCCTCTTTATTTTCAATTTTACCTCTAAATTTTAGTGGATTCGTTTACACAACTGTTCATTCAATTATTAAAAGTTTATGATAGCCTTATGCTATGATGTTTTTGGCATATTGGAAAGAAATATTAAAGCTAATTCTCGAAATTATTGATTGGACGAGTCTGTATTATGCCAACCAATCTGCCTCCTGACGCTAAAAAGAAATGGGCTGAAGTTGAAGCAACAAAATATCCAAGAGAAAGGCTCCAACGTATGGAAGAATTTTTGAGCTTGGTTCCTAAACATAAGGGCACATTGAAACTGCGTGGTCAAATTAAAAAGCAGATAGCGGTTTTACGGAAGGAAATTGAAGAAAAAAAGCGAAAAAAAGCAGGAAAAGGTGGGCCAAAATTTTTCTTAGAGAAGGAAGGCGCAGCCCAAATTGCAGTTATAGGCATGACAAACTCGGGCAAGAGCAGTTTGCTATCGACAGTCACTAATGCAAAGGTTGAAGTTTCAGCTAATCCTTACACAACAAAAGAACCTGTTCCTGGCGTAATGAATTATCAAGATGTTCAATTTCAAATAATCGAAGCTCCAGCTTTGATGGAAGGCTCAGCGGATGGAAGGGCTTGGGGTCTTCAGACTTTGGCTTTAGCCCGCAATGCGGATGGCTTAATTTTAATGGTGGATTTGTCACAAGACCCTGTTGAGCAGTTGTCTCTTATTTTAGGAGAATTGGATAAGGCCAGAATATTAGTTAGTAAGCCTAAGGCTCGAATTGAAATTGAAAGGAAGCATATGGGTGCTGGCTTGCGAATAATTCTCATCGGAAAACTTTTGGATTGTACTATGAGAGATGTGGAGAATCTTCTCAGAAGCTACCGTATCACAGATGCTGTTGTCAAGTTATCTGGAGAAGCTACAATCGATGAGGTTGAAGAAGCAATTTTCGGAAGCGCTGTATACAAGCCTGCAGTCATAATTGCAAATAAGATGGATTTGAAAGGTTCAGAGGCTAAACTGAAAATGTTAAGCGACTATGTGAATGATAAATTGCCCATAATTCCAGCATCATGCGAAAAAATATTAGGCTTAGAGAAACTTGGAGAAATTCTATTCAAAACATTGGATATAATACGTGTTTACACAAAAGAGCCGAGCAAGAAAGAATTTTCTGAGAAACCTTTCATCCTGAAAAAGGGAGCTACAGTTTATGACTTAGCCAAAAATATTCACAGTGACTTCAGCAAGAATTTCTCTTTTGCAAAAATTTGGGCTAACCGTCTTGTTTTCAGTCCGCAAAAAGTTGGTTCAACTTTTGCTTTGGAAGATGGTGATGTTGTCGAAATTCATGTGAAATAACAAATTTCTACTATCTTGAGGCTTGGGCTACTCTTTCTATTTCGTGGCGTTTTGAAACAGCATAGCTTTTCACATCATTGTTTGCGGCTAGGATTAGTTCTTCTGCAAGGCATTCCTCAATTGAACGTGGATTGTTTATTGATGCTTGTCTTGCGGCTTCGCAAATATGCCTTAAAGCCAAGTCAACTCTCCTCTGCGGAGCAATATCTACTGACAAGTGATACACTACGCCGCCGTAACTGATTCTTGTCGTATCTTCGCATGGTGCGGAATTTTCTACAGCCTTCACAAGTACTTCTATTGGATTCTTTCCTGTGCGTAAATGGATTATTTCAAAAGCATGCTTCACGATATTAATAGCCCTAGCTTTTTTACCAGCGTTTCTTCCATGTTGCATGAGATTGTTTACAAGCCTTTCCACAATGCTTACGTTTGCCTTGCGAAAGCGTTTATGCTCATGTCTTCCCATGCTATGCGGAACTATAATTGGCTTTAGAGAGATATACCTCTGTAACCCTAAATCCTTTACTTGAACCTCTTTGAAACTCCATTTCTCAAAAAGTTTAATTTCCCGTTCTTCTCGCTTCTGACTCAAAATTCTCACCGAGCCGGTTTCTGTTTTCTTCCATAAACTAATTCATTCAATGATACGCCATTAACCATAATAACTTTCCAACGAACTCCTGGAATATCACCCATTGATCTCCCACGAGAACCCCCTATGCCCTCCACTATCACTTCATCATGTTCATCAATAACGTTTAGAGCTCCATCTCCTGGTAAAAAGGCGGTTATTACTCTACCATTTTTTATTAGTTGGGTTCTGACGCATTTTCTTATGGCGCTGTTGGGTTGCTTGCTTTCTACGCCTACTTTTTCGAGAACTATTCCTCTTGCCATTGGTGCTCCTTCTAGTGGGTCTGCTTTTACATCTAACATTAGCATTCTTCGTTTATAGTACATACTACTCCATCGGAGTTTTTTGCGTTTTTTTACTAGTTTTCTTGCAGCGAATTCGCCTCTTGGAGATTTGGAACCCATGTGTTACTTTTTCCTTTCGCTACGTTAAATCACAAAACTAATATTTAAACTGTAACATGTAGATAAGCGTCAAGTATTTTCATCCTTTTGTTATTTACAATGTTAACTCTTCTCAATTGTCATTTTAAACAGCAGCATTTTGCTTATCTGCAAACGGAAAGTCAACAATCATGAGTATAATTCTGAAAGCATAATTTAAATCAACAATCAAACGAAAAACAAAAATCATTCTCCTAACAGAACAGCTATGATAATACTATGAACGATTGGCGGCTAATAAGACTTGAAACCCACAACGCCTATACAAACATGGCGATAGATGAGGCTATATTAATTGCAAGAATAAGGAATCTTGCTCCGAACACGGTTAGATTTTACTGTTGGAACCCATCTGCTGTTTCTGTAGGAAAATTTCAAAAAATCGAAAACGAAGTCTACTTGGACAACTGTAGAAAATATGGTATTGATGTTGTTAGGCGCATAACTGGTGGAGGTACAGTATATCATGATGCTAAAGGCGAAATTACCTACAGTGTAATCGCTAACAAGGAAGATCTGAAAGCCAAAGACATAGCTGATGTCTATGCGAGAATTTATACGGGGATTGCAGCAGGGCTTAAAACACTTGGATTAGATGCAGACTTTGATGAAGGTAATGTCAAAACTTGCCCCAACTTAACAGTTAATGGTAAGAAAATTTCTGGAAGTGCCCAATCTCATAAAGGCAAAATTGTGTTGCAGCATGGCACGCTTCTTTTGGATGTTGATTTAGAGAAAATGTTCAATTTTCTACGGGTTCCATGGGCAAAAACATGCATGGAAATTGTAAACATTGCAAAACACAGAATAACCTCCATAAGAAAAGAGCTTGGAAGAGACATTTCTGTAATAGAAGTGCAACAAGCATTAATCGAAGGTTTTCAAAAATCCTTAAATATACAGCATGTTAGTGGCAAATTAACACCTTATGAACATGAGCTTTCAGAAAAACTTCAAGAAAAATATACTGCTGATAGCTGGAACTTTAAGGGAATAAGTTAACAGCTTAACGCTTTTCTATTCGCCATTTCACACCTTGAGGTGTGTCTTCGATTACTATGCCCATACTTTTCAATTGCTCTCTAATTTGATCTGCAGTTTTCCAGTCTCTAGTCCTTCTTGCTTCCTCCCTTTTGCGAATAAGCTCTTCTGCTTCTTTAGGCAATTTCTCTTCCTTCCTAACCTCACCAATCACGCCTAAAACCTTGTCAAACCGCATCATCGTCTCATAAACCTCTCCTGCCTCTTCTCTGCTAAGCATGTTATCATCCAAAAGTTTATTCACATCTCTAATGAACTCAAACAACGAAGCCAAAGCTAGACCAATGTTCAAATCGTCATCCATAGCCTCTTCAAATTCTCTTCGAACACGCTCAATTAGACACCTTATCTCTTCGCCACTTCCTCTTCCATCAGCATCCCATAGACGCCTTACAAAATTCACCATGCGATCAATAGCATTCTTAGCTGCCTCTAACCCGTCCCAAGTGAAATTCAACTGTTGCCTATAATGCGTTGACATGAGTAGATAACGCAAGGCCTTTGGCTCGTGACCTCTAGCCTCAATGTCACTTAACTTGAAAATGTTTCCTAGACTCCTGCCCATTCGTTGTCCCTCAACCAGCAGATGCTCGTTATGAAGCCAATAATTCACAAACCTTTTTCCTGTTGCCGCCTCGCTTTGTGCAATCTCATTCTCATGATGCGGAAACAAATTATCCACACCACCAGTATGAATATCCAACGTTTCACCCAAATACTTCATAGACATGGCTGAACACTCAATATGCCAACCAGGATAACCTTTCTCACACCAAGGCGACTTCCAATTCATAATATGCTTAGGATCATTAATCCACAAGGCAAAATCAAATTGGTTCCGCTTTTCAGGATTGAACTCTACTCGGCCGCCTGCACCTAACTTCAACTTTTCAACCGTGTTGCCAGATAATTTGCCATAATCTTTAAACTTCGTGACATCGTAGTATACAGAACCGTTTACAACATATGCATAGCCTTTATCGATCAATTTCTGGATAAGTTCAATCATTTCTTTAATATGCTCAGTAGCCCTTGGTCTGACCATGGGCTCCTCGAAATTCATCTTACGCCAATCATCCAAAAACGCCTTAATGTAGAACTCGGCAACTGCCCAAGGGTCTTTCCTTTCTCTCTCTGCTGCAGCCTCAATTCTATCTTCTCCTACATCGACATCCCCTAATATGTGTCCAACGTCAGTAAAATTCACAACTTGCTTAACACTGAACCCTTTATACTCTAAATATCGCCTCAAAATATCCACGAAGGTATAAGCCCGCAGATTCCCGATACTAGCATAGTCATAAACTGTCAGACCACAATTATACATAGTCACAACGCCTTCGCGTAGGGGCTTAAACGCTTCTTTCTGCTTAGTTAATGTGTTAAACAATTTAAGCACCATGACAATCCCTGTCTTCGAAATTCATCACAATAGAAATGACATGTTAAAAGTTATACTTTTCCTTTAAACATCCTACAACATGGCTGCTAGTCATACTTCTTAAGCCTTATCATTTCCCTAAAACTTTTCAAATCTTGAGCGACTTGTCGCAGAAGATGCAACTCCTCCATTGTCCTTTCGAACTTTGCAAACTCTTCTCGAATCCTTTGCAGCGAACTCTCACTTCTGCTCATTCATACTCATCCTTTTTACATACTCTTCATTGAAGGGCACTCATCGTTTTTTGGCCAAACAATGCAGCCATTTCCGTCATCGAGGAGAAAGGAGAAGGCTTCGAAAACGGAAAAAAACGATTCTTGGCTGCTTCTGGTTTAGCCTTCAACCTCGACCCTTCAATAGCTCATCGTAATACTTAAGATACGAGAGTCGTATAAAAGCATTACTGAATAACTCAAACACACAACATCGTGCAATGCTTAACCTATGGCTAAAATTCCTTCCAAAATCTTCTTTTCAGGAATGTCCAACTGTTTTGAGAGCCAAATTTTTAGGAGCGAAACTTGTTTTGGCAATTCTCCACTGTAAGTTATTATTTGATTATCCTTTAATGCGTCTACTTGAAATGATTTTTCCGCCTCTCTATAGAGGAAGGATAATGTCTGGGCTTGATACGCCAAAGTTTGAAAGTCTTCCCACTGTTTACAACGTAAAATCACTGGTGGACCTCGAACTTCGCCATACTGTACTGCTCCAATTCTCTGTTCTGGCGCTTGCGGTGTTGAAGTTGTTGGTGTTCTATGTGAAATTGACAAATACGTTATTAGGTTTGCAATTTCATTCTGCAAGGTTGTTAATCTCTCTTCGACCTTCTCGATTTTACCGCTTAATTCACCAGTGTCGCCTAATCTTTCGGTTATGGTGCCTAGCTCGTTTATGAGTTTATCTAAGTCTTTTTCATGTTCTTTTAAGACGTTTACTATGAAGTCTAAGGCTTCTAAGGCTTCATCTTTTGATGGAGTTTTCTTTGACATCACTGGTCCTCTCTTTCTTCAACCTATTAATGTTCATTCTTTATAAATAAACATAGCGAATCCTCAAAACTTATCCATGTGAAGAGGTTTGCATACTTATTGAGAATAAGGTGTGAGTTTTTTGAATTCTACATGTTTTTCCATGCATTAGTTATGCTACTATTGTTTCTATTTCCGTTTTTTGAATAGCTTTTTTCCGTACATATCGCTAGCATACTCAGAGCCTACATCTAATAATTCACATACTTTACATGATAGAGTTAAAATATCTGTTTATGAATGGATTTATCACCATTAGGAAAAAAGGGGTTGGCATGAAAAGAATGTTAAATTTTTCTAACAACGATGAAATTGTAAGATTCCTCTCAGAAAACAACATCAAAATCCTTAATTTATGCCACATTCCAGAAGAAGGGAGATTAAAGACACTAAGCTTTTCAGCAACTGATAAAAATCGTGTTTATGAAATTTTGGATTCTGGAGAAAGAGTTGATGGTTCAAATTTATTCTCTTTTATCGAAGCGGGTAAAAGTGACATTTATATTGTTCCAGATATTAAGAGAGCTTTCGTTAATCCTTTTTCAACCATACCCGCACTTAACATTCTGTGCGATTATTTAGATGAGAACGGAAAACCTCTAGATGTGGCTCCAAAGAACGTTCTGTTGAAAGCAGAGAAAAAGTTGTATTCCTCAAGCGGCATCATTCTTAAGGCTTTAGCTGAGCTTGAATTTTATGTAATTGCCAAACAAGAAAATGAAATGCTTTTTCCAGGGGCACCAGATAAGAACTATCATGAATCTTCTCCTTTTTCACGGTTTGAAGATTTGAGAAATGAAGTTTTGGTTACGCTGGCTAATGTTGGCATTTCAACTAAGTATGGGCATGGCGAAGTTGGTCGAATATTTACTAAAGACGGCTTTTTCATGGAGCAACAGGAAATAGAGTTCACTCCCCAAAGTTTAGCGGAAACAGCGGAAAACATTGCGATTGCCAAGTGGATAATCCGCAATACTTGTGCGAAATATGGCGTCTCAGTGTCATTCTCCCCCAAAGTAGCTTTGGAACATATTGGAAATGGGATGCACATCCATCTATGTGCAATAAAAGACGGAGAAAACATTGTTGCAAATCCCAATGGAACCTTAAGCATAGAAGCCATGAAAATGATTGGTGGCATATTAAGATTCGCTCCAAGCCTTTCTGCTTTTGGAAACACAATGCCCATATCCTATCTGCGCTTCATTGCACGCAAAGAATCTCCCATGCACATCTGCTGGAGTGCTAGAAACCGCTTAGCCTTGATACGCATACCTTTATGGTGGAGCTTCAATAGAAAAAGTGGCGAAAAAAGCAATTTGAGAGAAACTTTTGAATATAGAGCACCAGACCCATTAGCAAATGCTTACTTACTTTTTGCTGGAATAGCTCTTGCAGTAAATTATGGGTTAAAAAACCCTGAAGAGGCGATGAGAATCGCTAAGAACCTACATATTGAAGAAAGTGGCAGCAAAAGAAAAAAGCTTAAAGTTTTGCCATGTTCATGCAATGAATCCGCAACAAATCTTAGAAGAGATAGACGTTTTTACGAAGCGAATGGTATCTTTCCAAAAACACTAGTCGATAAAACTATTGAAATGCTAAGAACCTATAAGGATGAAGACTTATGGAAAAATGTTGCTGATAAACAAGACAAAATCGACAAAATAATAAGACAATATTTACATTACGGCTAAACAAACAAGCTTGTCTAATGGACCGGGCGGGATTTGAACCCGCGACCTCCACGATGCCAACGTGGCGATCATACCAGACTGATCTACCGGCCCTCGTGTGTGTAAACATAACAGAAAATTATTAAGGATTTTGCCTGAAAAAGTAGGGTTTAGATAAGCAGAAGGTTATTGATTAAAATTTACTCGATTTTTCTGTATGGATAGGTTAATTTGTTTTAGGTTTATTGTTTGATTTTTTCGCTTATCCTGCTATTTTGTGCAGTGACAATTGTTAAGCTATTTTCGTTTTGTTGCGAATCTTCTACTTGTTTGAGAAGCCACTTTGTTAGTTCTTCGCATTTATTAGGATTACATTGCAGGTGGCTTTCTTTTTTCCAGTCCCAAAATAGGCATTTGAAACATGGAATTTCCGTTAGAATGTCCACATCTTTTTTCATCTATATCATTAAATATATGATGCTGGTAGCTTGAAATATAGGTTATGAATCGGCAAGAATGACGAAGTCTAAAGATTTCCATTTCTTATTGTTTTTCATAATTATAATGGCTTTGAATGGAGAAGCATAAATGATTTAAAAATTGGGTGCTTTTTGCGAATAAGACTTTAGTGCAGATAGTCTCACTGTCGGCATCATTCTGTGCTTATCACATGGGTTCAGAGGATATATCGTAAAAAGGACATGCCAATTTAGTTGAGTCCTTACGCTAGATTTTAGCCATGGCTTTCCTTGCCCTAATTTTATGGAAAGAGACATATCATTTAATAAAAAATGGTGGAGCTGGGTATAGATTACCAAGGACTCCATTCATGTCCGTTGCCTGGATATTCCAATCTTACAATATAATAATTGAGCTCCGCTATGTAAATTTGTAGTTCATATATTTGGTTTTCTAGATTTGCTTTTTCTGCGCTGAGATTGCTTATTTCTTCTTCAAGCGATAAGACTTGATCCTCTAAGTTTGTGACTTGGTTTTGTAGTTCTTGTTTCTGTGATTCAAGTTGGTCGAGTTGATTTTGTAGATAGTCATTATCTCGGTCGAGAGCACTGGCGTTGGCTTGCAGTATGGAGATTTGGCTGTAAGCGAATAGTGCTAAGATGACTGTGCATATTCCCAGCCCAACACTGATCATGCCAGTTTTGTTTGTCAACATTGCCATGTTTTCACCTCTGCTCAAATGAAAGCTTGGGGATATTTAGGGTTTATGCAATCGTAATATTTACGAGAAAATGATTCTCTCAATCAATATCCACATAGTGAACTAAAAAAGATGACATCTTTCTAAATCTGACATATTACGCATGCTGAATGAACATTTTTGTCTTCCTATATCAAAATCAATTATGGGGAGTTAGGTGAAGAACACCTGGATTTATAGGTTTTTTCTATTGTTCAGTTTTGTACTTTTTGATCTAATAATAACCTGGGCTTCCATTTCTTGTCCTATTGAGGAAGGCAATGTGCTCGCAAGAGCATTTATGGGCTTCTTCGGTATTTATTCTGGTTTAGCTTTATTTGGTTTCTTCATTACAGGTTTTCTCTTTCTAATCCTATATTTCTGCAAGTTCTTACTTGTCAATGGTGGCAGATTGACATTGATTGTAGGTAGCTTTGTTGTGGATGCATGTTTTGGATGGTTTGTTGCGGGAGTGCATTTTGTAGGTGGAACGAGTTGGTTCTGGCTCGCACCAAGCTTGTTGCGTCATTGCTTGGGTGCAGGACTTTATTTTTTAGCTTTAGTTCTGTTTATGATGAGGCTTTAGCATCGACATAATTTGGGATAAGAAAATTTAAAAGATAGTTTTGTTGATTCTTATGTTTGGACGGCTATAAAACATGATTCTATATTAAGTGATGTCCAACCGTTCTGAACACTGAAGATAGCAGTAGATTTTTTACAGGAGGTGTTTTCATTGTTCAAATATTTGAGAGGAGCATTTAGTTTCGCTCATGGAAACGTTTTGATACTGATGGCTGTATGGGCAATTACTGACTTTGCTTCCTTTCTGCCAGACACGTATTACTCATTATATGCCGAAGCTTTAGGTGCTTCAGCGTTTTTATTAGGTATTATAGTATCTGTTTCCAGTTTTGTCATGGCTTTTCTCCAATTAGCTGGGGGATACTGGGCTGATAAGTATGGAAGAAAGCTCTTAATTGAAGGAATGAGCTTTGGAAGAGCGCTAATTTTTCTGATTTTTGCAACTGCACCAACTTGGCATTTCATTCTCTTAGGTGAAATATTACTTGGCATTTCTACGATATCTCAACCTGCTCTTACTGCAATACTCGCAGACTCTTTGCCACCTGAAAAGCGTGGCTTGGGATACTCATTGACAATAGTGGCTGGCGCTACTTCGATACTTTCTCCGTTAGTTGCTGGTTATCTTTATTTAACGTATAACTTGGTTATTGGCATGAGAATAGCCTACCTAATTGTGTCTCTTTGTTGGTTCTTGTCAGGACTACTTTTTCTGAGATTAACAGAAACTCTGAAAGCTGAAAAACAAGTTTCTGTGAAAGATGCTATAAGCCAAAATCCGAAGGCTTTTAAGGAATGCCTAAGTGTTTGGAAGCTAGTTCCGAAGCCTATGATTAATCTTCTTCTCGTTTTTACACCAGCCATGTTTTTTGTTAGAATGTGCATACCCTACTACGTATTATATGCAAATCATATTTTGCAGATAGGAGCATTTCAATGGGCGTTACTGCAAATGTGGTCATCTATTATGTTTTACGCTTCAGTGATTCCAGTAGGCAAGCTTGTAGACGTTATTGGAAGGAAAAAACCACTTCTATTGTCTTCAATTTTTTTCGCTTTTGGGCTTTTATTGTTCTTGCATGGTGATGTCCCAAGGCTTTATGTTTTCTTTGCCTTATCTGCCATAGGTAATGCCTTAATTTTTACGGCTTATCCTTCCTTACAAGCCGACTTAACATCCAGAGAATTAAGAGGTAAAGTCATAGGTTTCACAAACTTTTTAGATTGCATTCTAGCCTCTGGAGCATTGCTAATAGGCGGCTTTCTCTACGATAATGTCTCGTCTATGACACCATTTCTTCTACAACTATCCGCCATGATTATTACTACAGTAGCAACAGTGCTTTTTATCCGAGAACCCAAGATAAAAGAAGAATGAATAAGTAGACCAACTCAATCTTATATCGACATCCACTTTGTGGGAAAGGAGAGAAAAGACAAAGCTTGAATACTGCAAATATCATTGTTATAACAGTTGTATTAGTAGTCTTAAGTACACCTTATTTGCGGACAAATGTT
Organism: uncultured Candidatus Bathyarchaeia archaeon; assembly: GCA_964469615.1. GTDB lineage: Archaea > Thermoproteota > Bathyarchaeia > Bathyarchaeales > Bathycorpusculaceae > CAYXZM01. The sequence goes on from CAYXZM010000041.1 coordinate 12,896, forward strand.
TTCTTCACTGATTCCCCATCAGCTTATTTCACGATTGTAAATACTAAGGGAGAGCATTTTCAAGGTGCTTTCATGTCTATACAGCAAGTGATAAATGAGGCAGAAAACGGTTCCACAATTATTGTTCCATCTGGCGTGTATAATGAGCATGTGATTGTAAACAAGACAGTTTCGCTGGTTGGAGAAGATGTTTTGACAACGATTATTGATGGGACTTATAATGGAACTGTGGTGCAGATTACAGCAGACAATGTTAGCATAAGTGGCTTAACCTTGAGAAATAGCGGATGCAAATGGGATTACAGCGGTGTCTCTACATATCGTTCTGAAAATTGTGAAATCAAAAACTGTTATTTCTCTAATAGTTGCCATAACATCAAAATAAGCTATTCAAGCAACTGCAGAGTATTCGGAAACACGATAAATGGTAAATGTTATGGAATTAGATTGATGAACAGCGTTAACTGCGCTGTTTTTGACAATTATGTCTCCAACTGTTATGGTGGCATTATTCTGTCGAATGCTACAAACTGTGTTGTAAAAGAGAATTATGTTATAAATCATAGTTATGGAATACGCTTCGATTCGCCTTGCGCGGATAATAAAGTCTTTGATAATGTCGTGTCCAATAATGGGTATGATGGCATAATCGCAATTATGCCTGGAAACTCTTCTTTCGTTGGAAATATTATTTTCCATAACAACTTCATTGACAATACGAAACCATTCGTAATTCAAACTGCTCACGGTTTTACATGGGACAGCAACTACCCTTCTGGAGGCAATTACTGGAGTCGATATAATGGCACAGATATGTATCGTGGACCTAATCAAAATGTGAATGGAAGCGACGGAATAGGCGACAAAGCTTACATCATTAAAAATGCTTCTCATCAAGACCGCTATCCACTTGTTTATCCTTGGAGCCCTCTTGCAGTTCACAATATAAACACTGGTTTAGGCTACTTGACAATTCAAGAAGCCATAAACGCAAACGAAAGCCTAAGTGGGCATACAATTTACGTAGAGGCTGGAATATACAACGAAAATGTAATCATAAATAAAACGCTATCATTTCTCGGCGAAGACCCAGCCACAACGATCATAGACGGGGAAAACATCGGCACTGTATTAACTGTAAAGGCTGACAATGTTAACATAAGCAGGTTTACTTTGAGAAACAGTGGACAGAGCTATCTACCATTCAGAAATGATTGTGGCTTATTTTTAGACCATTGCAGTAAGGTCAACATAAGTAACAATTTGATTATGAATAATCATATTGGAATTTACCTCTTCTTTTCAAGAGAAAGCAACATAGAAAATAATCTTATCTCTCACAATCAGGAAGACGGCCTCTGGTTATGGTATTCTGGCGGCAACTTTCTTAGAGAAAACGAAATTTCGAATAATTCCTATAATTTTGGTGTCAGCGGTGGCTGTTTTTCCGATTTCAACAACACTATAGATATGACTAATAAGGTGAATGGGAAACCAATTTTATATCAAATAGGGATTGAAGATGAAGTCTTTGATGATCACATGGAAATAGGTGCTCTTTATCTTATAAATTGTAACAACGTAACTGTGCGGAACTTGAATTTGACAAAAAATGGGCATGGCATTTTCTGCTATAACATCATAAATTCCAGAATAGAAAATGTAAATATTTCGGAGAACAATTATGGTATTTATCTTCAAAAATCCCATGACAATCTAATAGTGGATAATCAATGTTTAGATAACTGGGTTGGAATTTGCCTTCATGACTCCTCTCATAATATTATAGAGAATAACCTTGTTGATAGCAACGAAAAAGGAATCTCTCTTTATGACGCAACAAACAATAGCCTTACGGGGAACACAATCAGAAACAACCTTTATGGAATCCGATTCTACAATTCACATTTCAACAAAATCTTCCACAACAATCTAATCGAAAATACTGAACAAGTTAGCCTAATCTCATCTTCATACCAGAATGTTTGGGACAATGGTTTTGAAGGTAATTTTTGGAGCAACTACAATGCTTCTGATAACATACTGGACGGTTTAGGCGACACAGACCAAATAATTGACGACAACAACCGCGACCGCTATCCTCTAATGGGCGTTTTTCAAACCTTTAGCATTTTTTATAAAGACAAATTTAGTGATGTTGGAGTGATTAGCAACTCAACCATACTTAAATTTGTTTTTGAAGATGCAAATAACACAATTAGGTTGACAGTGAATGGTACAGATGGAACCTATGGTTTCTGTAGAATCAGTATTCCGCATGCTTTGATAATGCCAGAACTCATGGTGATTATTGATGATAATGCTACAACGGTGCTTTATGCAAACTATAATCTTCGCGATGATGGTTCTTGCAGATGGATATACTTTGCATATCAGCATTCAGTTCACGAAATAATAATAATTCAAGAATTTTTGTCATTAATTTATCTGTCAATTTTAATTGATGTAACATTACCTTGCTTACTGTTCTTTAAAAAACAGAGATAAAAAAATAACGATTTTGCAAAACTGCATTATTGCAAACGCAAAGACAAATAACAAAACTTTGGTGATTTGACAATGGACATAGAACTTAATCCCAAAAGTCTTAAGTGCTTGCAGAGCATATTATTTTGTGCTTATTTAAATAGAGGAGAAGGGAAAAATTTGACAAAAAAATTTAGTTCTAGTGTTATTGCTTTGCTTTTGGTGTCATTGCTACTTATCAGCTCTTTAGAGTTCTATGCGTCAAATCTAACTTATGGTCAAGGAAGCAACATAACTTTCACTAGTGGAGAAACAATAAATTTCACAAGTAATACGGAAATGACTTTTAGAAGCACTGCAAGCTTTACATTTGGAACAATAATAACAATACAATTCTGGGATACACCAATTCCTGGCGATGGTATCATTCAACCATGCGATATACTCGAAATAACATGGTCATCACCACCAGGTTTCATTCCACCCATATGTTCATGGTGGGAAGTAATAGATCCCCTCACAGGGAAACCCTTAGGCGAATTCCATGTAGATGCAATTTATGATCCAACACACTTCCATATAGACATAGTTTGGCCTGGGCCAATCATCTATCAACCAGGTATCCCACCATTTATCGCCAAAATGAAGCTCAGCATCATACAACCATGTGAAACCTACGAGGTTCACCAACCCACCCACTGGTGGCCTGAACCATGCACGTGGTGGGAAATAATAGATCCTGAAACTGGACGCACAGGCTACTGTTTTCATGTTGACTGGACTAATGAAAGCTGCGAGTTTCATGTGGATGACGTGAGGCCTGGACCTTATGCATTAGGTTTTCCCGCATACGAGGTAGAGGCTATAGAATGGATATCAGAGATTGAAACTTGCGACTGGTTTGAGATTGTTGACCCGCAAGGTTTTGATCCAGACCCTTGCTCTTGGTGGGAAGTACTTGATCAATCTGGTGATCCGACAGGCTTAGAATTCCATGTAGACCAGTCTGGAAGCGGTTTATTCCATGTAGACTTTGTGATACCTGACCCACTTGTCATACCTTGGGCGCCAGCAGATACCATTACGGCTAGAAAAAAGATAAGCATTATACAACAATGTGAGTGGTTTAAGGTTGATGACCCATTGCAAACGCCTACGCCTTGCTCGTGGTGGAGAATTATAAATCCAGAAATTGGCGATGTAGAATTCCATGTAGACATATCCAACCCTGATGGAACATTTCATGTGGACACAGTAACTGAAGTAGGCATTTTTGACCCGCCAGTATACATGGTAACCGCGGAAAGAAAGATTGATGATATTGCTCCCTGCGATTGGTTCAAGATCACTGATCCATTAAAACTTCCGCAGCCTTGTTCATGGTGGCGAATAATTTTGCCACAAGAATGGTTTGGAATTGTCTTTCATGTAGATTCCAACGACGGAATAAACAGGTTCCACGTAGACATTGTGGAAGGCATATTGCCGCCAATTAGCATTCCACCATACAGTGTAACTGCAGAACCATACCAGCCAACGCCTCC
>CAYXZM010000042.1:0-31868 GCA_964469615.1 uncultured Candidatus Bathyarchaeia archaeon
ATGATATGAGTGTTATTTAAAGTTTTGGAATATTCCAAAAATACATACAGCTAAATAACAGAAGATTTAGTAAATACAAACTATGTTCAGGGTCCAGCCGCGCAAGAGACGATACTTTGGCAGCATTATCCTTTGTTCTCAGCCCATCAATTGGATGAGAAGGCCGGAGCATAGGCGTTTTGCCAGCAAAGAATGGTTTGAAGGTCAGGTAAGATATGGCGAATGGATAAAAGAACGAGAGAAGCCAAATTACTACCGAATATACACAACGGTCTATGACGGAATAAAACCTATTACCATCTTAATCGTAATAGAACTCTATCCTTCTCATGTTCTTGTCCATCACGCCCACGTTTTGAAGAAGAGAAAATGATTCTTTGTAGCGTACCTTTGTGGTTTAGGTACAGTACTTGAACCTTTTTGGGTATGGGGATGGGCATTCCCACCAGACTTTGCGCATGGAGACATGGAAACTTAAACCTTTTATGTTTTAGTACCTATGGCTTTGAATTAAATAAGGTGGAAGCAAAGATGTGTGGCATATTTGGCTTTGCGCTGAGGCAACCTTTAGTTTTAACTGAAGTTTTTAGGCTTCTTGAAAAATTGGAGTTTCATCAATATCTGCATGAATTAAATCCTGTTGGAGGCTATGGTGCTGGCGTGGCTGTTTTGAAAAATGATGGAAGTCTTGTTTTGGAAAAAGTTGGAAAGATTAGCGATTCTCCTGTAAGGAGTTTGGCTCAAATGGTCAAGGTTGCTGAAGCGTCTGTTTTGGTTGGGCATGTGCGGATGCCTAGTCCGCAATTTATGGAGACTGCGCAGTTTCGAGAGGCTGCTCAACCTTATGTTGCAGAATGTTATAACGACTTGACTATAGTTTCGACTCATAATGGAAATGTAACAAATTACCGAGAAATTAAAGTGGGGCTGGATAAAGCGCATGTTTTTGAATCTGAAAAAATAGGGCTTATTGACTCCGAGGTTATTCCGCATCTTTTTGAAAAGTTGCTTAAGGAGGAAGCGGAAGCTAATAGGGCTTTGAATGTTCTTTTTATGACTTTAGAAGAATCGAATTCGATAAGCCTTTTGCAGATTGAAGAGAAAAATTTATCGTTGCATTTTATTCATAAAGGAAAAACCAGAGGATTAACTGTCTGGACAAATGCTCAGGGAGAAATAATCTTTTGTTCTAGGAAAGAACCGTTGATAGAAGTGTTTGGTAGCATGCTTGATGAGAGCAACTTTAAAGAGAAGGTTTTCATTTCCTATCATAAAGATGTGGATTTGCAGCTTTCCTTTCCATTGGTTTTTAGGGTAAAAGGATAAACCTTCGTTTAGCAGTATAATTTTTGGCATGTTTGACAATGCACATGCAAGCTTCAAACTTGAAAGTTTTCGGTTTATTGGCTAAACCTATCCAAAATGCTTTGGCAGAATTAGGCTTTTTAGAGCCCACTCTGCCACAGATTATGGCGATTCCAAAAGTCTTGGCTGGAGAGAACATGCTTTTAATTGCGCCTACTGGAAGTGGAAAAACTGAGGCTGTTCTTTTGCCTATCTTTTCAAAATTGATTCAGCAGAAAAAGAAAAAAGGCATAACAATTGTTTATATTACGCCTTTAAGGGCTTTGAACCGTGACTTGTTGAAACGCCTGTCATTTTGGGCTTCTCGGTTGGGCATTGTTGTTGAAGTTAGGCATGGCGATACAGAATTGAAAATGCGCAGAAAGCAAGCTATTTTCCCGCCACAAATGCTAGTTACAACACCAGAAACGCTTCAAGCAATTCTGCCGGGTTCACGTATGAGGCAACACCTAAGCAATGTTCAATGTGTTGTTGTGGATGAGGTTCACGATTTAGCCTCAAGCAAACGTGGTGTTCAATTAGCAATAGCTTTGGAACGTCTCTATGAAGTTGTTGGGAAAGAGTTTCAGCGAATAGGCTTATCTGCAACAGTGGGCAATCCTAACGAAGTTGCAAAATTTATTGCTGGAACAAACAGAAACATTAAGGTTGTTCAAGCTTTGTTGCCTAAAGGTTACAAGTATCATGTGGAAACTCCAGCGCCTACCGATGCTGATTATGAGTTGGCTGGAAGGCTTGGAACTGTGCCAGAAGCAGCAGCGAGAATAAGGCGTATAGCTGAACTTGTTGACAGCCACAAGTCCACGCTGATTTTTGTGAATAGTAGAACGATAGCGGAAATGTTAGGCTTCAAGTTTAGTCAGTTGGGCAGAGCAGACATTGCGGTTCATCATGGCTCTTTGTCGAGGGAAGAGAGGGTTCAGATAGAGGATGAGTTCAAGGCAGGAGTTTTGAAGGCGATAATTTGCACGAGCACTTTGGAACTTGGCATTGACATAGGCAACGTGGACTTAGTAATTCAGTATCTTTCTCCAAGGCAAGTTAGCAGTCTAATTCAAAGAGTTGGACGTAGCGGTCACCGCTTGGATATGCTTTCAGAAGGCATTATAATTACAGCTTTTCCAGACGATACGCTTGAGTCGATTGCAGCCGTAAGAAACGCTTGTGAGAATAGGATTGAGCCTGTTTTGATTCATGAAGGCGCTTTGGATGTTTTGGGGCATCAGATTGTTGGCTTGCTCATGGACAAGGGAATGATTAGCTTAAAGGAATTGTCAACTGTTGTGCGAAGAGCTTATCCGTATAGGAATCTTCCTGAAGATGTGCTTTTGGATCTGATAGGCTTTTTAGAAAGCCTTGACGAATTAAGGTTCTGGGATGAAGGAAAAATTTTGAGAAAGGCACGAAAAACAAGGCGGTATTATTATGAGAATCTATCTATGATTCCAGACGAGAGACGCTACCCAATAATAAATGTGATTTCTGACAGAAAGATTGGCACTTTGGGCGACGAGTTTATGGCAATAAGAGCCCGCGTAGGCTTAAACTTCATTGTTAGAGGCAGAGTTTGGCGCATAGTGCAGATAGAAGAGGAAACGGGCACGGTTTATGTTGTGCCTTCTGATGATCCATTGGCGGCGATTCCCGGTTGGGATGGTGAAATGCTTCCAGTGCCATTTGAGCTGGCGCAGGAAACAGGTAGGATGCGGGAAAAGATTGGGGTGATGCTGAAGGAAGTTGGGAATGCTGAAGTTGTGGCGGAGAGGCTTGCAGGCAAGCTTGCGACGGATAATGATGCGTTGCTTGAGACTGTGAGGGAAGTTGAGGAGCATTTGAAGGAAGGTGTGCCGTTGCCTACGCATAATCATGTTTTGATTGAGGCTTTTGACAAATATTTGATAATTCATGCTTGTTTTGGCGAGATTGTCAATCGCACTTTGGGCGGAGTTTTCGATTCAATACTTTCGGATAAAGAGATTATTATTGGCTGGTGGAACGATGGCTATCGCATACTAATTGAAATATCGCGCAATTTGGCTCAGCGAGAATTGGAAAAAATGCCCCAGATTCTCTTTGGCTCAAGTGATGATGACGTGGAGAAAGCCTTTGAAGATTATTTAGAAGCGAAATTTCCATTTTCCTATAAAATGAAGTTTGTTGCAGAACGCTTTGGCGCATTGCCTCGAGGCAAAACCATGGGTCCAGAGAGGCAAGGTCAGTTGCCAAGTCAGTTTAGAGATACGCCGATTTATGATGAGACTTTGCGCGAGGCTATGTTGGAGAAAGTGGATGTGGCGAAGGTTAAGGAAATTATGCGTCGTGTTAGAGAAGGAGAAATAATGGTTAGTTTTGTTTATCGTTCTGAAAAGGCTACACCTTTGGCGCATCACATTCTAGCCAAGTATACTGATGTTTCAGAGCTTATGGCTCCAGAGCGGGTCTTGTTAAGCAATATTGAGAAGATGAAACGGGCAATAGAAGCCAGAACAGCATTGTTAATGTGCATGGGATGCGGCGAATGGATAGCAGAGAAGAAAATTAGAAGTCTTTCGGAGCAGCCAGAATGTGAAAAATGTAACTCGCAGCTTTTAGCCTTATTATATCCAAGACAAGATGCAAACCGTTTACGTGAACTTTTAAAAAGAAGGCGTGAAGGCAAGGAGTTGGCTGACATTGAGCTTAAGGAGTTAACTGAAGCAAGGCGCACTGCAGATTTGGTGCTGAGTTATGGTAAGAAGGCGATTATAGCGTTAGAGGTTAAGGGTGTTGGTCCTCAGACTGCTTCTAGAATTCTTGGAAAAATGCATCCAAGGGAAGAGGAGTTTTACATGGACTTGTTGAAGGCGAAGATTCAATTTTTGAGGACAAGAGAATACTGGGAAGATAGGGAAAACCGTGGAAAAGCTTGATTAAATAGTATACGAAGTTTTAATAACCTCCCTTTACGAAAACTTTTTTTAACAGGTGTGTGTATGAGTGAGGAACGTAACCAACAATCTGGGTTTAAGCCTTCTTTGAGTTTATTTGATGCTATAGCTGTGAGTGTCGGGGCAATTATAGGTGCAGGCATTTTCATTGTTACAGGTATCGCTGCTGGTCTTGCGGGTTCTGCATTATTCATTTCTATGCTTATAGCCGCTGCAATCGCACTTTTCACTGCGTTAAGCTTTGCTGAACTAACAGCATGGCAGCCCAAGGAAGGTAGCATATACGAATACACATACCTTCTAATCTCACCCTTTGCCGGCTTCTTAACTGGTTGGATGTGGATACTCTCCAATACCTTCGCAGGCGCTGCTGTCTCACTAGGCTTTGCGTACTATCTAACAGCAATATCTCCAACTCTACCACCCAACTTGGTTGCCGCCCTCCTTTGCACAGCCTTCACAATGCTTAATTTTCTGGGCATTCGCCAATCAGCACTCATCAACAACATTCTCGTCGCTGCAAAACTATTAATCCTAGCATTTTTCGTCATCCTCGGCGTAAGATACATAAACACAACAAACTTCGTCCCATTCACACCTTTCAATGTCGGAGTGCTTTACGGTGCGTTCTACATTTTCTTCGCCTATGGAGGCTTCGCACGTGTAGCCGTGATAGCAGAAGAAGTCAAAGATGCGAAACGTAACGTTCCTAAAGCCATATTGCTCTCGCTGGGTGTATCTACGCTAGTCTACGTTCTAGTAGGCATCGTAGCAGTCGGACTTGTAGGAGCATCAAATCTTTTCGCATCACAATCGCCATTAACAGAAGCTATAAAAATAACAGGTGACTTAGCCATGATCTACGCAGTCTCTGCTGGAGGGCTCGTAGCGACTGCAAGTGTGTTACTCACTTCAATTTTAGGCGTTTCACGTATGGCGTACGCTATGGGCAGAAGAAAAGACTTGCCTCAAGCCTTGAGTAGGCTACATTCAAAATTCAATACGCCTTACTATTCCATCTGGATTTTCGGTATCACGATGGCGTTGCTCGTTCTATTCGCGGACATAAGCAAAGTTGTAGCCATAAGCACATTCGCACTACTCTTTTACTACACACTTGCTAATATCTCGGCTTTACGATTGAAGGTTCAGAAATTGTGCCCGAAGTTTGTTTCAGTTTTAGGCGCATTAACCTGCATAGTTTTAATGCTTTTTATCCCGCTTGAAGCATGGATAATTGGCACTGTAGGATTAGCAGTAGGTGTAATCGTTTACTGGGCAAAAAACAACTTCACCAAATAAAAGAAGTGTTGATATAGAGACTATTTCTTCTCTTTCCTTTTCAACATATTCTCTAACACTGGACGTAATTTTGCATTCTCCGCTTTAATCTTCTCGTTGCCTAATGCATGCATTTGCTCAGTCATCTCACGCATTACTTCAGCAAATTTTACGCCCTCAGCAGCAGAAACATACTCCACACGGAACCTTTCTGGGCTTAATCCAAGCTTCTGCAACATTGGCGCTAAAGCATCCATTCTTGCCTTCATCTTCCAGTTCCCACTAATATAATGGCAATCGTAAGGCAAATGACATGCACCAATTAAAACCATACCAGCTCCAAGCCTCAAAGCTTCTAATACAAAGTCGCGGTCAACCCTTCCCGAACACATAACCCTTATGGGACGAATCGTAGGCGGATACTCAAATCTGCTTGTGCCTGCTAAGTCAGCACCTGCATAACTACACCAGTTGCAGAGAAAAGCCAAAATCTTCTCTTCTGGCTTCTCTTCAAGCGCCGCTCTTATCTGAGCCATTATCTGTGCATCAGTGAAATGCATCTGCGTTATTGCATCAGCTGGGCATTCTGCCACACATGTTCCGCATCCATGACACATAGCCGTTATAACCTCAGCAGGCTTCTTCTCTTCAATTTTTATTGACCCGTATGGGCAACGTTCAGCACAGATGCCACATTTAGTTGTAACATTTCTACATTTGGTTGGGTCTATGACAGAAACTATGGGTTCAATCTTCCACTTTGGCTTAGAAAGCACCGTCGCAGCCCGTGATGCTGCACCACTACCTTGCGAGACACTATAAGGTATATCCTTCAATCCTTGACATGCTCCGGCAAAGAATACACCGTCTGTAGGTGCATCTATTGGCTTAAGCTTGGGGTGGCTTTCCATGAAGAAGCCGTCTGAACCACGCGTCACATTAAGTATACGCGCTATTTCGTCTGAGCCTTTCTTTGGAATAGCTGCAGTTGCCAAAACAACCATTTCCGATTCAATCTCGATAGGCTCGCCAAGTGTCATGTCTTCAGCATGAATAATCAAATTCTTTGTTTGAGGGTCTTCCATAATACGGCTTACTCTGCCACGGATGAAGTTTACGCCTTGTTCTCTTGCCCTATCATAAAATTCTTCATAGCCCTTAAAATTGCTTCGCATATCCATGTAGAAAACATAAACCTCAACATCCTGCTTGTATTTCTCCTTTAGCTGAACAACATGCTTTAAAGTGTACATGCAGCAGAAATTTGAGCAGTATGGATATTTGTTCTTGTCACGTGAACCAACACATTGAATGAAGGCTACACTATGCGGTTTTTCTCCGTCAGAAGTCCTTACAACTTTCCCGCCAGTAGGACCAGCAGCGAGAATCAGCCTTTCAAATTCCAATGATGTTATCACGTTTGCATATTTGCCGTAGCCATAAAGCGGATTATCATTTGGAATGTATATGTCATAGCCAGTTGCAACAATTATTGCGCCTACTTCTAACTCGATTTCCTCTGGTTTCTGCTCAAAATTTATGGCTTGCCTAGCTCCACATGCATCAACACACTTGTAACATTCAATGCAATAATCCTTATTAATTGTGTAAACAAGTGGAACAGCTTGGTCAAATGGAACAGATATGGCTTTTCTTACACCCAAATTCATGTCCCACTCATTAGGATACTCAATTGGACAAGCGTCTTTGCATTCGCCGCAGCCTGTGCAGTTTTCAGCAATGATATATTTTGGGTTTTTGCGAATCTTAACCTTAAAATTGCCAATAAAACCGCTAACACTTAACAAATCAGCAAAGGCTATAATTTCAATGTTAGGATGACGCCCCACATCAACCATTTTTGGGCCTTCAATGCATATGGAACAGTCAAGCGTTGGAAACGTCTTATCCAACTGTGCCATATGACCGCCTATGCTTTCGCTTTTCTCCAGCAAATACACCTTAAAGCCCATCTCAGCCAAATCCAAAGCAGCATTCATTCCAGCTATTCCACCGCCTATGACTAAAGCCTTGTTTGTTACTGGAACCTCTATCGTTTGAAGCGGTTGAAGAAGCCTTGATTTTGCCACAGCCATTTTAATTATATCCTTAGCTTTTTCCGTAGCCTCTTTAGGAGTGCTTGGATGACACCACGATGAGAATTCGCGGATGTTTGCCATCTCAAAAAGAAACGGGTTCAAGTTAACATCCGAAACAGTTCTGCGAAAAGTAGGCTCATGCATTCTTGGCGAACATGCAGCTACAACAACTCGGTTCAGTTTATGCTCCTTTATCGCCTTTCTAATCTCTTCTTGCCCTGGATCTGCGCATGTGTAACGGTTATCTTTGACATAAACAACGTTTGGGAGGGTTTTCGAGTATTCTACAAGCTCTTTTATGTCTAACACGCCAGCAATGTTTAAGCCACAGTGGCATATGAAAACGCCTATCCTTGGCTCTACTGCTTCAATTTTCTCTTCAGTCATATTAGGCACTCTTCCAACCCAATCTTTTTTCCACAGATTCCCGTGCTTTCAGAGAACCTTTAGCCTTCAATTCCTTAGTAATTTCAATAGGCGAAGCTAACCGTTCAAGAGCTTTATTCCATGCTCCAGAACGAACTGGTGTATGAGTTATTTTTGTTCGCTTAAGCTCCAAAGCCTCTTCGACAGGACAAACAATTTTGCATGCTCCACAATAAACGCAAAAAATTTCGTCAACATGAACTTTATTATCTTCATCAGAAAAATAGAGTGCCCCTGTTATGGGGCAAACGTCCAAACAGTCGGTACATCCATTTGGACACTTTTCAGCGTGAACGGCTATTTTTCCTTGCATAAATTTTCGCACATGCAACACGCCTTCGGGACATTTGAATTCGCAGATTCTGCAACAAGGGCAACGTTCTTTTGCAATGTCAATTTTGACTTGAATCCCTTTCCGTTTTCTTTTAGGAATTTTCTCAAGAGTTTTTCCATCAGCCGTGACCCGAGTTATCTTGATTAAGTCAAGAGGACAAGCTTCTTCGCATTCAACACAATTTGCTGGACATTTGCTTGTGTCAACTTGGATGTCTCGAACCAGTTGTGGAAAACTTTCCTTCTCAATTATCGAAAGGATATGTTCACCGTTAACTGTTACCTTCATGGCTCCATAAGGGCATAGCACATCGCAGATTCCGCAAAAATTACATTTCGCCAAATCAATGTCAACCTTAGCTTTTTTAGCTTTTTCTCCTTGAATTTTTGGTTGCTTTTCAAATTTGATAGCCTCTTTAGGACAAGCGAAAGTGCAGATTTGGCAGCCTACACAAAGGTCTTTATCAAGAGTTAGCTTGTAGCTTTTAATGTGCAAAGCCCATTCTAATGTTAATGCCTTCGCTGTGTCTGTTTTCATGGTTTTTAACGGCATTTATTAATCACCAAGGCTGATGGTGAACGTGAACTTGTGAATTATAGCTCTAATTCTTTACTTTCATATATAGTTTAGTTTCCAATCTTTCAAAAATTCAATGAAGCTTAAGGCAAATCGCCACATGGCATTTCAAATTCTCACTTTTTATTTCAATTATATTTAAACCAAATATGCGTAATAAATCCTCAAAAGCTTCCAAGGAAAATTTTCTCTTCAAACCAGTAACCACTATAACAGCATTCTCTTTTGCAACACGCTTAACTTCATCTAAGGTTTTAACAGGGTTTGGCATGTTCTGTATCAGCGTTACTGCAAAAATATGACTAAAAACACTATTTCTAAAAGGCAAATTATCCGCATCGGCCCAGATTAAATGTGCATTAACAAATTTTCTTGAACGCTTCTTTGCTTGAAGCAGAGTTTTTCTCGAAATATCCAGGCCAATAACTATTTCAGCCTTATTGGCTACAAAATTGAATAATAGTCCAGTGCCGCAACCTACATCTAAAATAAAACACTTCTTTCCTATGCTAACACTTTTTAAAGCTGCTTCAATTTTTGCAGCTTGCTCTTCAGCATAGCGCATATCGTAAATATGTGCAGTCAAATCATACCTTCGCATTGTTCTGCGCTTTGTATTCCAGTCACTCATAGCAGATTCTTCAGAAATTTTATTATGCATAAGACCTTCTAAAATTATTGGCGAAAATGAAGTGTCAAGTTCCAATGCCTTTACAGTTTTAGTAAGCCCAAAAACTGCAGAAGCAGAAAAAACAATTAAAGAGGCTGTCTCGCAACACAAAACGCTGCTGATTATCGGAAATTGCTGGGTGCATTATCTTGGCAGAGCCAAATCAAAGCTTGAACCTGGAGAGCGCATACTAATAATTAAAGGAGACGGTTCAATTCTCATTCATCGTTCAGTCGGTTATGAACCAGTCAACTGGCAACCTCCAGACTGCATTTTCCACATTTTAGCAAGAGATAATGTTTTGGAAATTCGTGCTGTGAGGCAAAAGCCAGCAGAATCTGTTAAGGTTTTTTTCGACAAAATTTTCATGGTTTCTGCTTCAAGTCTTGTGGATTCTGGAGAGTTTTCACTCTATGCAAGCGAAGAGGACATGCACAAGGCAATCCTTCTGAAGCCATCACTTTTAGAAGAAGGTTTTAGGCCTATAAGCTATGAGAAGAAGGTTGAACCAGGCTTCGTGGATGTTTATGGCGTGGACAAAGATGGAAAGCTTGTTGTTGTAGAGATTAAACGCAAAACAGCTGGAAAAGAGGCTGCTGTTCAACTTGCTAAATACCTCGATGCAATCAAAAGCAAAACAAACCGTGAGGTAAGAGGGGTTCTTGTAGCTCCAAATATTGCGAAAGATGTCCAAAGGATGCTGGTAACTCTTCGATTGGAGTTTAAGGCATTAGACCCCAGAAAGTGTGCTGAAGTTTTGAGAAAGGCTGAAACAAGAAAACTTGAAACATTCTTCACTGAGGAAATGGCTGGATGATTCAGAAAATAATTCCATTAGCTTTTGATAGTTTTGGCGTTCGTTCAATGGCGACATTCATAAAGACAGATGACTTGAAAATTTTAATAGACCCTGGAGTTGCTTTGGCACCTGTCCGCTATGGCTTAGAACCGCATTTCTTAGAATGGCAAAGACTTGATGAAACATGGGGAACTATAAGGCAGTATGCGAAAGAGGCTGATGTGCTTATAGTTACGCATTATCATTACGACCATCATGACCCCAATTATCCGGAACTATACAAGGGCAAGATGGTTTTTGTGAAGCATCCAACTGAAAACATAAACATGAGCCAAAAAGAAAGGGCTGCCTACTATTTAGCAATGATAAAAGACTTGCCGAAAAGGCTTCAAGTTGCAGATGGAAAAAATTTTTGTTTCAGCAAGACAATCATAACTTTTTCAAAAGCTGTTTGCCACGGAACGAATTCTCGCCTTGGATATGTAATAGAGGTTAGCATAAAAAGCGGTAATGAAAAATTTCTTTACACGTCTGATGTTGAAGGATCATCTCTCGAGGAGCAGATAGGTTTTATTCTTGAAGAGAAGCCTGATGTTTTATTTGTCGATGGACCTATGACGTACATGCTTGGTTACCGCTATTCCTACAAAAGCTTAGAAATCTCCAATGCTAATCTTGTCAAAGCTATAAAAGAAACAAGTCTAAAAACGCTTGTTTTAGACCACCATTTTCTTCGTGATTTGAATTATAAGTTAAGGATAATGCCCGTTTATGAGGCTGCAGAAAAGCGTGGAGTAAAGGTTGTTACTGCTGCAGAATTTTGTGGAAGGAAGATTGAGATGCTTGAGGCTTTGAGGAAGGAATTGTATGCGAAGTATGGTGAAAAAGAAGTTAGGGCTAAAAAGCGTATAATAGAAGATTGAATGAATGTTTTTAAAAGAAAAACTAAATTAGCAAGTTTGACGATTTAGCTTGAGGTTTCTCTATGAACATTTGGAAAGACATTCCTTCGGGTGATAAGCCACCAGCACTGCTAAACATGGTTATTGAGGTTATCAGCGGTTCAAGAGACAAGTACGAATATCATTCACAATGGGAATCTTTTATTTTGGACAGAATAATACCTTCATCTGTTGTTTTTCCAGTTGAATACGGTTTTGTTCCGCAAACATGGTTTGATGATGATGACCCACTTGACATTATGGTGTTAAGCTATGAACCGCTTGAAGTTGGATGCATAGTTAAGGTCAGAGTAATAGGTGCATTGATAATCGAAGATGAAAAAGGTGAAGACCCAAAAATATTGTCTGTGCTTGTCAATGATGCGAGGTTTCAGGGATATAACGACATAACTGATGTTCATCCGCATCAGCTAAAAGAGATACAGGAATTCTTTGAAACCTACAAGCGGTTAGAGCCTCATAAATGGATAAAATTCAAGGAATGGAAAAACGCGAAAGATGCAATGAAAATCGTGGAATTCGCTATTAAGCGGTTTAAGGAAATACAAGAGAAATAGCACTTTTCATCTAATCATCCAAATCTCTGAATGAACAATTCATATTCCTTTTCTGAAAGCCACCCCTCATCTTCCAGCTTTTTCAAACCTTTCCTAATAGAATCCACACCAACTTTTGATCTTAACAAGTCAGCCTTTTCGCCTGTTTCGATGATTTCTTTTTCAAATACGGCATTCTCTTTAATCAGCGGAAGCAATGAATCTAAGAATGAAGTCATGGCTGTGAAGCGTGAAACTAGAAGCTGTTTGATTTTTTTTCTGCCTAATGCCCCCTTAAGCTTCGCAGAAAAACTTACGCTGTTCACAATTGAAGGCGGAAACAGCAGATAACGCTTTTCCCTTTCGGATTGATAGCAGACAAGATAGAACGGTATATAGACGAGAACGTTTTTCCTTTGTTTATTCTTGATTCCCAATTTTACCAATTCGGCAAGACTTGTCTCTCTCACCTTTGCTATGTTGGTGATTTGCGCAATTATTTCAGAGCCTAGTTTTTCCAGCTTCTCGATTTCCTGCGTATATAACTGTGTTTTTGCGTCCTTCGAAGCCTCAAGTTCAAATAAATCTTCTTTGGCTTCCTTAATTTTATCTTCCCATTCTGCTCGTACGTTAAAAGTTTCAAGAGACTTGTTCTTTTCCGTCTCTTCTATCTTTTCTTCTATCTCGGCTATTTTTGTATTTATCTCAGATAACTCTCTCTTGCTTTCCTCAGCCTTTTCCTTCCATTTTTGCTTACCAATCTCATCCTTTTTGGTTGCGCATATACGTGCTTCTTGCTTGCAACGTTCAATTTCTGCCAAAGTTTGCTCTCTGGTTTTTTCCAGCTTGATTTTCTCTTTTCGTAGAGGAAGAAGCTGATTTTCGAAATTTTCTGTAAGCTTGGCTATTCGCTCATTATACTCTTCGTTTATGCGATCTATCTTAGGAGTTATGGCACTTTCTTGTTTCTTGGCTTCTGCGTCATATTCATCTTTAATTGATTTTATCTTGTCGCGAATTGTTTTAACGAAGTTCTGAGTTGCCCTGTTGATAAGGTTCACGCAATCATAAAGCAGTGCCACATCCTCTTTAAAAACCGCCTTTAGATTCCCAAGCTCCTGAGCCGTGGACAAAACAGTTGTTTCATCCGTTGTAGCAGGCAAGAATGCCATCAGCGACGTAGTTTCGACTTGTTCAGCTTGCATTAGGTTGCCATCTAATTCTTTGAGAAGATTTGGCTCCAGAATTAGAGCGGTTATATTGATTGCTTTTTCCTTGTCAGCTATTTGAAAGTAATTAAGGTTGTTTGATAGAAAAGCCATGAATGTTTCCATTGTTTTGACGCTTCTTTGCATGTTTTCTGCAAAGGATTTGACGTTTGGAATATTCTTATAAGATAAGATATGAGTTGTCATTCTCAGACCATCGAAAACTAGAGCTTGATCTTCCCATTGAACAAGCCACAATGGATAGAAAAACTTGGTTAAGAAAACAATTTTTTCTTCCGGCTTTTTCAAGATTATGCCACTGCCTTTTCCTCTTTCTAATTCGGCGAAGCAATACATTGCGGCTCTTTCCATTTCTTCTGAAAATGGCTCAGTGCGTTCCTCAGACAACACTGCGAAAGGAAGAGCTAATTTCACGGTTTTCTGAGACAAGACTTCACCTTTTTGAAATGTTAATGGCAATTTGTTTAAATGTTTTGTGAATTTCATCGATTAATTGTTGCTGTTAGATATGACAGTTTTGTCCCGAGAAAAGCGTATGGCACAGTTTTAGTGTCTTATTGCTAAAAAGATTAAAAAAATAGGGATTTTAGGTTAATAGCGACTATGCTGTTACTTGCCTTTCGCTTTCTTTCCTTTTTTCTTCTTTGTTTTTGGTCCAGCCACGATTGTGACCTCAGAACTACAATTCTTATGAGTTTCTATAAAAAATTTTCTGTTCACTTATTGCACAGACACGTTTCTTAAAAATCAGACCAAAAGTAGTGCGTAAACTGTTGCTGACAGTTCTTCGGAGATTTTTGTTTTATTGGAGACTGTTTGGAAGCACAATGACGGAACAAGGCTAGAAGCGAAGAGAGCCTACTTCATATTTTAATTGTGATTTCTTGTTTTCCTTTTCGTCTTTTAAGCAATGGAATGCCTATTGTGGCAATTACTGCAGTGCCGAGGATGACTATAACTGCGAGATTAATGTAGTAGGGAGCCCAATACTCAAAAATGGAACCCACCTCTGGATGCTTAACATACTGCAAAGGTAGCGTAGCCAAGACGGCTGCAGCCAAACCCCTTGTTAGCATTACTCCCATTATTGGAAGTTCTTTTTTGAGCTGTTCAGAACGAAAAACGGCGATGTTTATGGCGCCAAATCTGACCAGCAAAAGTATTAGCGAAATGAGCACGCCGATGATGACTAC
This sequence comes from uncultured Candidatus Bathyarchaeia archaeon, assembly GCA_964469615.1. Taxonomy (GTDB): domain Archaea; phylum Thermoproteota; class Bathyarchaeia; order Bathyarchaeales; family Bathycorpusculaceae; genus CAYXZM01. The sequence goes on from CAYXZM010000042.1 coordinate 14,398, forward strand.
TCTAACGTCGCTGATCGTAACTATCAAGCCTATATAAACAAAGAAGAATGTCCTTAGAAGAAAAGCAATTTCGGATTCAAAACGCTTTAATCCAACATCAACAACGGTGTTTGATGGCTTTTCCATTCTAAGTATTCGGTAAATTTCTTTCTCGTTACCTAACATTATACCAAATAGAAGAGAGCAAAGGGCGCCACTTCCGCCTAAAAACTCTGAAAAAGCGTATGCCATCAGAACCACGGCCAAAGTAAGCATGTAAGCATATGATGCCTTTACGACTCTCTTTAAGATGCTTAACCAAGCTAAGCCAAAAACTATGCCGAGCACTATGCCAATGGAGAATCTGCCTGCGATTGATTGACTAACAATTGTTAAGTCAACTTTTCCAGTTAATATTATCTCGATAACGGCTAGCGAAAAAATAATTTGCAAAATGTCGCTTATGGCGGATTCTAAGCTTAGGATTGTGGAGCATTTTTCGCTTGGCTTTATCTTGCTAACTAAAGACACAACTGCAATGCCGCTGCTTCCTCCGTAAATCGTTCCGAAAAGAACAGAAAAGAGTGGTGGAGGGGGTGGAGTTACTATGTACATCATGAAGAGCGTTACTGAAATTACGCTAAGTGCAAAGCCAGTTGCGGCAAGAATTACTGCTCTTGGGCTTTCAGAAAAGACGCGATAAATGTTCATGGACATTCCACCGTCAAACAAGATGAAAACTAATGCTAAGGCAGCCAAGTACGGAGCTAATTCCATTATTGAGCCTGTATTCACTAAACCAGTCATTGGTCCAAACAACACCCCCAATATTATAAGAAACAGCATGTCTGGAACACCCGTACGCTCGAATAGATAGTTGCTTAGAAAACCAATTACAATTATTGAACCACCCAAGATTAATGCAAGCGTAACTGGATCCACTGTTTATAATCCCCTTTTTGCCATATAGAATTACATACTAACTTAAAGAATTTTGTCCTTAAAAATAGAAACTAGTAAACAATCAGTCTTTTCATTGTTCATGGATGTGTTCGCTTTTAATTGTCCATGTCAATGGCTAGTTGAGACGTCATCCCTTTAGTGAAAGTTCTGAGAGTATAGATTTAATTGAACAAATAATTTGTACATTGTGTGCGTTTTAGAAATAAGTTTGGAAAGAATTAAGATAATATGCAAAGATAAAAGTACGTCTAGGCTAATTAAATTGGCAAAGGAGTTTGTGATGCTGTGATTGGACTTGCTTTAAACATTTTGTTGTTAGCGGTTTCGCTGATAATATTAGCTATCTCTAGCCAATTTACAATAAAATCTATAGAAAACTTAATTGAGCTTACACATCTCAGTGAAGTTTCGGTAGGATTTGCGATATTGTCCGTCATGACAAGTATACCAGAAATTTTTGTTGCCTTTTTCTCTGTACTTCATGGAAAACCTGGGTTTTCAGTCGGCGATATACTGGGTTCCAACGTTTTCAATATCGGAATTGTTGTAGGTATATTGGCAGCTATAGGCACCCTAAAGAAATGTTCCACAGATCTTCTCACAGAACTTGTGGATATCTTATTTCTCTCATCAATAATCCCACTAGTTCTTATTGTGTTTGGCACAGCTCATTTTTTTGTGGGAATTGCACTTTTAGGCATTTTCATGTTTAGCATCTATAAGATGACTAGAAAGCGAAAACAACCAGTTTTACTTCAAGATAATGGTGCAAGGAATCGAATAAAAAACAAAAAAATCGTTTTTCTAAAAATTATCGGAGGAATTGCAGTGGTTATTGCATCCGCTGAGCTTATCATAACTTCTGCGTCAAATATTTCAAATATGCTTGGAATTGCACCTATTCTTATTGGCGCAAAAATCATTGCTATAGGCACTTCCATGCCTGAGCTTGCACTCGATTTGACGGCGGTTAGGCGTGGGAGAATACATTTAGCAATTGGAGATGCTATTGGTTCTAATCTTACAAATATTACGCTTGTGTTAGGAATGATCTTATTATTATCGCCTTTTGAAGTAATCAGCCTTTCAATTTTCGCGCAGATTGTTCCATTCGTGCTTATAACAACGCTTATTCTCTGGCGATATCTTACAAAGGGTGGTGTTTCTCAAATCGGCGGAATTGCTTTAATAATCTCATATATTGTGTTTCAAGCCGTAATAACTGCTTAAATCTTTTAATCGGCACCCAACCCATGCCATTTTCGGCAGAGCTATTACTATTAGGGTATTTTTTTACCATATTTTGTCAACTTTTAGATGAGACAAATATCCTATCGCACCATAAAAGGGCATGGATATGATTTTCGTTATAATTCCGATGGAAATTGGAAATCGCACAAAAGCAAAAAAGCCCACTATAAAAAGAAATATTCCATAAATAGTCAATGATTTAAAATCATGAAACGTTTGAGTAGTCTTCCATCCTAATCGTATTTCAGAAAACAAAAACCAAATCAGAAGCGGAGCAAACAGCAAGAGAGCATATTTCTTGTACCATGGCAAATCTTCAGTTTTTCCATTCTTTCTCTTCTTTTGTCTGAAAATTGAAGGCAAATCTGGAAGGAAATTGCTGTAAAAGAAGATTAATATTCCCCATAATGTGGAGTCTAAAGCATTTTCTCCAAAGAAGTAGAGGTTTACAAAAACATATAGAAAGCTTGCTGGAAGAACTATCCATTTGAAAACTTTAATTAAAAATTGAATATGCTCCAAGGTTTCTTCTTCCATACGCCAAACAGGAAGCTTTAACCTAACTTTCCGATTTATGCTTTTGAAAGAGTGAAGCACAAAGCTGAAGAGAATATTGTATAATCCAACCAGCATGCCGTGAATTGTCTCAACTATTTTTCTAATCTTTGACATTTTCTAGTTTCATCGCCATACTAATTTTTACCATTTAATTATAATTCCAACTTCTAATTTATTCGTTGCTCAAAGTGCTAAATACTCGCATTAAGCTAACTCAGTCTCCTTTTTATGCAAGAAATCTGTAATTTTCTTTTGAAAAAGTGCATTCTTCAAAAGTTCGCTTCGCATAACCCATTGCTGCAATTGAATTTGAAATCTGCTTCCAACGAATTTTAACACTTCATCTAAAGTGTTAAATGTGAACGGTTTCTGACGCATGGCGTTTCTAACGTTTTCACGCACTTGCCAAACACCTACGGGCATTATGTAACCTGGATGTGCCTCTCTAAGGACTATGACTGTTGCTTGGCGTCTCTCTTTCACTAATAGTTCGCAGACTGCGAGACGTGCAGCATAGTAGCATCCACCTATTTCCGCATAAGTTGTTCGTCCCTCATACGCTTCCCAATCAGAAAACATGACAACATTCCTCCCATTAGGGTTCCACACTGTGCCTGGATACCATGCTTCTATTGCTTCGTAGCTCCATGCACTTGGAATCATTATAACCTCAAAGAGATTGTCAAGATAGCGAGACTCGTAAACGCGATATTCGCTTATCTCTGGAAAGGTCTTCACTTTATCCATCAAATCTTTTGAAAGTATGCTGTCTACTGCGGTTATGCTCCAGCGTGTTGGCACCATCCTTCTATTAGGCTTTAAACCAAAAGCGCCGACACTAAAGGCTCTCTGAATCTTCGTGACTAACACGCCTTTCCCATAAAGTTCTGTAACGGCTTCTGCTGCTCTCAAGTCAGTATCACTATAAGCCTTCTCTATTTGATGGTCCCAACGCGTGTTGCCCAACCGTAAATCTCTAATTGGAGCTGACGGTCCAAAGGGCTGAACCTCATCATCTAAGAGCAGAAAGCCCCTAGGCTTCTTTTTCAGCATTAACTCGACATCCACTGGGTTAACCGCAAGAGCTAATTCGCGGGTTTTGTCAATTATTCTTCCTGCTTCTTCAAATTTACGCACATGGACTCGATGCTTTCCACGAATAAGCATTGAACGAAAACCTACTATGTCATCTATTGTTTTTCCAAACCAGAATTCTGGTAAATCATAAATGCTTGTGTCTTCTTGAACTGGCGGCACAAGTGGTCCAGCATAAACGTATGGGTAACCGATTCTTCCGATAAAAACACTAGGCGGCGAAGCACCAGCAATGTCTTCGCTCTGCATTAATGGAACACTTCTTAAGAAATAGTTGGCTTTAACAATTATTGGACAGCGAGCTTTGCCGCACAAAAATCTTGAACCTTTACATGCAACACATAATCCGCTTCTTGAAGCCTTAGCTAGTAAAAAGTCTTCATCATATTTCACATCAGACCCTAAAGCAGAATCTTTCAAAATATCTAGTAACCAAACATTAGGTGAACGTTTGTCAACATGCATCTTGTGAGAGAAACTCAATTCTTATCATGACAATTTTGGTAGAAACCCATTCATATTCTTTCTGGCAATCTAACATTAAAAGCGTATATTTTATATTGGCTACCGTGTGAGCGATTATGGTGGTTATCAAGCATGAGTGAAGAAATAAGGTATTATAAGGGAAAGTTCAAAGTTAAGGTCTTGACAAAGACTCGTGAAAACTGGGTTGTCGAAGCCTTAGAGTCTTTTGACGATAAAGTTTATGGCAAACAAGTTAAAGTAAAAACTGGAGAAAGGCGCATAGTCTTCCCAAACCTACTTTTCAAAAGGAAAAGTCTACCTCCACCCGTCAAAGAACATACTTACGAGTTGAAAATGGAAAAGAAGCTTAAACGCCTTATAGCCGAACAAGAAAAGAAACAAGGCAAAAGTGCTTAACCCCAACTCATTATCTATGTGGTTTTCAAAAATAATTCTTAAAAAGCGCCCTGGCCGGGATTTGAACCCGGGTCCAGCGGGCGACAGCCGCTTATACTAGACCGGACTATACTACCAGGGCATTAATGCAGCAAAACAAACAAGACATTAGTTCCAAATAAACTTTATCAACGTTGAAGCTGCATCCAAAGATTAGTTAGAGTCGCCTCTCTGCTTGTGATGTTGGAACCAGAAGTTTAACCTATACGTGGAAAAGCCGTTCTAACCGTTTAGGTTTATGGGTTCTATGGTTTTGTCGTTCTAAATGTTTTCTCGTGTGTCCAAATAAGGCTATGGTCACAGTTGTTTAAAAAAAAGTAGTAGAAGAAAGCTCTATTCAATGGAGTATTTCTTTTTCCATTTTTCAATGGCTTTACTGAAGGCATCGTTTATTTTTCTTGCTTCTTCTTCAGTCGGAATCTTTTCAGTTAGAAGATTGTGCTCATATGCTTGAACCTTAGCACTCATACCCTTAATTTCAATTTTCACATTCAGTCCTTTTGCTTTCAGTTCTTCATTTATGATTTTCTCAAGTTCTTTTAACGCTCTATCGGTCATAATGAAGACTCCTCAATCCGAGTTAGAGCGGATAGAATTTAAGATTTTGGATACTACTGCTCTAAGCCATACCTTTTCTTTAGCAAATCAAAAATTATTTCCCATTCTTCACTTGTGACTCGAAAGTTTGTTCCTTGTGGTTGTCTGAAGATTTCCATGTTCTGCAATTCGGGAATGCTTTTCAATTCCGCTCTCATTATCGGATTATTGACCAGCTTCAGTCTATACTTGTATTTCACTCTTAATCTTGATTGACTTTTGTCTGCATCATAAACCCAATATTTTGTTGACTGAGGAGAATCAACCATGAATTCGGGATTAGAAGTTACATCTCCGACTGCATAAATTCCAGATTCTTTTCCAGACATCCAAATCACACAAACATGACCTACACGAATTTGGTCTTTATATCGACTAACTTCCCAAACGTCTTCAGTCAATTCTTTATCAGCAATAGAATTCAGAATGTCATATCTCTGAGGGTTCGCTTGAAATATCCATGCTCTCAATTTTCCAGAATAAGCTTCAGCATCAAGTTTTTGAATGGCTTCTTTTGTTTCTCTTATGGATTCTGGTCTTTCTGCATCTAAGAACTGATATGAATGTCTTTCAGCAACTTCCCAAATTTTGGAAGCGGGAATTTCAATGAACTTGATGCCTAACTTCTCTTTAAGAAAAACCGTCATCTCTTTCGGGATAACGTTAGCAACAAGATATAGAAGGATGTTCTTGTTCGGTTCTTTCTGTTTGAGCATCCCATAATACTCTATGATTTGACCGATTGCTTCACGTCTGAGAATCCCTCTCTTAATTTCAACAACAACCATTTCACCTTTAGGATTCTCGAAAACGACATCAGCATAATATGTTCCTAACTTCACTTGTTGACCCATGAATCTCAGACTGTAATCTGGGAAGAATTCGTTCGGATATTTCGCTAAAAGGTTCTCAATATCCTTTTCTAACATGAATGACCCTCAATTAACTCGATAAGTAGATTCTTGAAGACTTATTTCTGTTTCGCTTTTCTGTAGTCTTGGTTTCTATCGTCAAACTCTGCTCGTTCAATCTCTCTTTCAATCGGTTTATCGGTTGACTGCTTAAAATCTTCAATATTCTTATCATCAATTTCAGCTAAAGCCCTTTTTTACCTTCTCTGATTCGCTCTCTTCTGATTCGCTTCTGAACGGGCCAATGCCAATAGGCTTGAAATCCGTACTTCCGAAAGCGTCTTCATTCTCTTCAGTTTCATGTTCTCTGTCGTAGATTCTCCATACATAAGGGGGGTATAGCGTTGCAGAGAGTAGAAAAGAGTATTAAAAGAGAGAAATAATGTTGCGAAGGTTTGCAAGAATTATTTGTTTAATGGTACATTAGTTTTTCTTCATATTTCCGCAAGTGTTCGCTGGCTTCTCCTACATCCATGAAAAGCAAGTCCACTCGCTCCACATCTTCAACACTAACTTTCTTGTGGTTCATTGTTGCAGCATTCTGTGCTGCTAGACTTAAGAGTTGCACAGCATATCTCAGTGAGGATTTGCTGCCTATTGCAGTAAGCTTTTCTAATGCTTCGTTATCTAATTCTGCCTTCTCCTCTTTCGCCCTCAGCTTCAAAATTTCTCTTATACTGTCTGCGTCGTATTCTTCTGTTGCGATTATGACTGAACGGTCTATAAGGTCTAATGGAAAGCCCATTGGACTTTTAATGTCTGTTCCACGAATAGTTGTAACACCTCTGTTTGTTGCTAAAATAATTATTGGAACAAGCTCGCTCTCCAGAGCTCTGCCTAGAAAACTGAAAGCTTCTAAATCAAGTAGATGGCTGTCGTCAATGAATAAGACGCCAGGATGAATGAACGCGTTGCCTTCATCAACCATTTTTTTGACAGACTCATCAACTGCAGCTCTGACTTCAGCATCTATTTCTTTGCTTTCAGCTCCACCGAAGAACAGAGAAAACACGCTACCGCCCATGCGATTTCTCGCGTTGATTTCATCCATATCTGCCAAAGTAAGTGTATAAACAAACTCTTTCTCCTTTAACACATCACCACTGGGTCTGGGAACTTTTTGGCTAGTGTCAACATCATAAGTTTTGCCCTTTGCACTTTCGAGGCTTAAGCCCAAATTTGCAATTCTCCCCGTTTCAGCGTCTATGTGAATGACATTTCCCTCAGTTATTCCCTGTTGAATTATTTGCTGCGCTATAGAAGCGCCTGCTTCAATTGTTTTTTCCTGCTTGGTTGTCTTTAAAGTTATTCGCACACTTTCTGGAACCTTCTGATATGGATTATAGGGATGTGGTGCAGTGCGTATATCAATGCCTGTGACTTCGCCTTCATACACCTTACGCATTTCATGGATCTCAACGCCAATACACTTTCGAATAGCCTCTATCAAAACCTCAGTTTTCTTGCGCTCGCTACTGTAAATTTCGCTACCACTCATTTGGATGAAAGGAACATTAACGCCTAACTCCCTAGATATGGCAACTGCAATTGCCGTCTTGCCGGTCCCAGGCGGACCAGCTAAAATAACAGTTTTTCCGCTTAACTTACCTTCCCTAATCATTTGCACAACTAAACCAGCAGCCTCTCTGGCTTTTTCCTGTCCTACCATGCCATCTTTAACCTTGATAGCCCTCAAATTCTTGTCTAAACCTAAGCCCTTAATGTGAGTGTGAGCTCCTACACGCTCGAAACGGCTGGCTTTTGTAGGCACCTCTTTTATAGTAGCCATAAAAACTCCTCTTGTCAATATTTTCTATTTTTTGCAAGTATTTTGAAGAGCCTTAAAAATTTATCGTTTCTCTCAAATCATACTTCTGATTTATGCGTTAGATATTTTTTGATAGGCTGAATATAATTCTTTTTACTTTTTCTTAAGGAATTTTAGGATTGTTGACATCGCTACATACAACCTATTAGCAATATTTTTGCTAAGTATTTATGCGAGTTTTTGTTAAAGATAAAACCTAGATAAAAGAAAAATGAGGCATAACAATGGAAACAACTGAAATAACTGTTAACAGAAAATTTCTAATACTAATGTTTCTTGCTAGTTTGGCAATTAGTGCAAGTTTCGCCTTCATATATTTAGACTTGCACGCTGCATTTAATGCTTTGAGAGCAGATTATGCAACTCTTTCAAGCAAAACGCAACAGCTTCAAAGCTTAATCGAGTCTCTACATCAAGGTCAAGTAATAAACTTAACAGCAGTCCAAATCTACAATCGAACAAAAAACTCCGTGGTAATGATTACATGCACACTTTTGAATGGCTCTCTTGTTAAGGGCTCCGGCTTCGTTTACCATTCTGCAGGCTACATTGTCACTAACAATCACGTAATAGAAGGAGCTGCAAGCATAAGTGTCACTTTTTTCAACGGAGCATCTGCTCAAGCAGAGCTTATAGGAAGTGATGTTTACAGCGATTTGGCTGTGATACAAGTGGGTTTATTGCCTGAACAATCATATCCCCTAATAATTGGAGACTCCACCCGACTGATGGTTGGCGAACCTGTTTACGCAATCGGAAATCCATTCGGATTAAGCGGCTCAATGACTGCTGGAATTGTAAGTCAAACAGGCAGAGTATTGCGTCTAGGAGATTTAGGAGTGCCAGAACCATATGGAGATTATTTAATAGTCGACTTGATTCAATTTGACGCTGCAGTTAATCCAGGCAATTCTGGGGGTCCATTGCTCAATAGTTTGGGCTTTGTAATTGGCGTGACATTTGCCATAGAAACTGCCGAAGGTATTAAGGGTTTCATAGGCATAGGATACGCAATACCATCTGTACTTGTGAATCGAGTTATTCCATCGTTAGTTAACACAGGACATTACCCTCACCCGTGGATAGGCATAACATTTAATCTCAACTATGTTGGAGGGTTACTAATTGACTCGGTCACACCAAACAGTCCAGCTCACATTGCGGGTTTGCAACCTGGTGACATAATAATAAAAGTGGATGAGTTGACTATTAATAGACCAGAAGACTTGCTCATTTATTTGGAGAGATACAAAAGTCCAGAAGAGGTCATACAATTAAAGGTTGTTCGAGGCAATGACTTTTCAAATCCACTGTATATGTCCTTGACACTTGGCGAAAGACCGTAACTCTGCACTGTCTAGTCGTCCTGCTTTTCAGAAAGATTCAAGAGTGCTAGTAACGCCAAGATTGCTGTAGCTGTTATTGTTATGATGAATGGATAGTACGCTGATGAATCGTATAGAATACCACCAATGTAGGGTGCTATGAACGAACTAAACAAGCTTATTGTCTGTGGTATAGAAACCCAGCGAGCTCGTATTGATTCTGGTGCTAAAGGGCCAATGATTGCGCTCATTAGAGACCATGTTATGTACGAACCTCCAACTAGGAAAAATGTAATTATCAGGACATAGAAGTCGCCAGATAATAAAAGTAGAATTAACGAAAGACTGCACAGCACCATTGAAATGGCAAGTGCATATGATTTTTTCCACTTGTCTCCAAGTCTGCCTAAAAGAATTCCTAAAATTGCTGAACTGAAGAAAGAAACCGAACCTAAAACGCCTATTTCAAAGTCACCATAATGATACTTGTCTGCGAGAAACTTGGGAACAAATGGGCGAAACATCATTAAGAAGAACATTATTGAAGCGAAGAAAATTGAAAGTTTAAGCAGTTTTTGCGTTCTCAAAAGCTTAAGAAAAGAATGATTCTCTTTTGAAAATTTTTGCATAGAAAATGACGCCTTTTGACTACTAATAAAGACAAGCGTGAAACCAGCTAAAGCATAAAAAATGAAGGCTAGATAGAAAACAAGTTGCATCCCGACGACTCTAGCTAAAAAGCCGCCTAAGGCTGGAGAAAAAATATAGCCAAATGACCAAGCAGCAGACATCACCGTAAACGTTAAAGTCAATCTGCTTCTGTCTGCAGCAGTCACAATATAAGCTGTGCCCGTAGGTCCCCCAAGCCAAAAACCCCACAACATCATTCCAGGCAACATTTGAACCCAGTTTTCAGCGACGGAGAAAATTAGCGGTGCTGGTATCCACGCAATCCAACCAGCAATCATAATTTTTTTGCGGTCATATTTATCTGCAAACTTTCCCGCCAGAAGTAAGGTTAAGGCAGCAACTAAGCTTACAACGGCATAAAGTATTCCGATTTCCACAGAGCTTGCTTCAAGAGTTTCTGCCATATAATATGGTAGAAGATAAGCGTAGAGTCCATCTCCAAAAGCACCTACCAAGTTGGAAACAAAAATTAGCCTTAAATCTCTGTTTAAAACTTCGAAGGGAAAACTCCAGCTAATTTTTTGATAACTTCCTTTAGTCATGCTCAAACCATACTAAGCACTTAACTTTTAGATTTTAACTTAGAAATAAACAACGATATTATGTTTTTCCGTTTAATCAGCCTATATCTTAACAGATTATTCTCTTTTGTCGATTATGTCAAGCGCCTCTGGTCCAGTGCCAATTAGCACAACTGGGATTCCAGTTTGTTTCTCAATTTTGCTTATGAATTGCTTAGCTTCTTTGGAAAGCTCGTTATATTTTCTTGCACCTTTACATTCTGGATATAAGACATCAAGCTTCGTAAGCGCGGCTTGCGTTGCACCATTAACTATAACCGCTTTTTTTGCCAGTTCAAAGTTAAATGGAGCAGAGCGTCTATCACGACCTGTTCCAGCAGCAGTTTCAAACCATCCACGCTTCACAGCTTCTTCTCTAGTTAATTCTCCAGGCAAGGGGCCTGCGCCTACTCTCGTTATAAACGCCTTAAAAACAATCAAAACATTATCAACTTTTGTTGGGCCTACTCCTACTTCTGAGCATATTGCGGATGCGCTTGTGTCTCTGCCAGTCACGTAAGGATATGTTCCGTGAAAAAGCGAAAGCATTAAGCCTTGAGTTCCTTCTAACACGACTTTTTTACCTGTGTCTATTGCCTTATTGACTTCTGTTGAAACTTCCACCAAATAAGGCTGCAGTTCAGGAACGTCCTTTGCCAGTTTTGCGGTTCTGCGTACGCGTTCTTCAATGGCTGGTCCTATGCCCCATCCTGTCGTTCCTAATTCCTTCAGATGTGCACTTGTTTTATCTTGAATTGAATGTTTTTCTTCGATTATGGATGCTTGTTTGTCTATGCCTATGCGTTTCTTAACGTTTGTTGCCTCAACTTCTTCGAGGAATTTTGCGACATGAACATTTGCGCCTGCACCAATTAGTAATCTGCATTTCTCGTAAACAAATGCTGCTGGAACCATGTGTAAAGCATAGCGTTTTCCTTCAAGCCAAACAGTATGCGCAGCGTTAACAGAGCCTGTTCTTATGCAGACATCTAGCTTGTCCTTCAAGGCTAGATAGGAGATTATTTTTCCTTTGCCCTCGTCTCCCCAGAAAGCTCCAGCTATGACTGTGCAAGGCATTTTTATCACCATTGTTAAAATTTACTTTTAGTTATTTAAGATTATTTGCTATTTTCATGTATAAAAAGCATCCCACAGCATCAGCATCTAATTTTGCTCGCTTGTCAGCATCAAGTTTAGTTGTTCAGCCCAAGCTATGCTTCTCAGTGGTATTCTAAACTCGCTTCCTTTTTTATAGGGAATGCATCTGACAAAAAACTCTCGTCCCAACTCGTCTTTTAGAATCTCTGATAACTGAACATTCACTATTACCGAACCGTCTTTCAAGTGAAGGTTTACATTCTTTCCAAGAAAGGACTTTGCAGTATTCATACTAAACCTTTCCATCCCTCACCACTCCAAATCCTTATCAGCAATTCTACTCCAGCACCGCCTACAAATCGGCATTTTCTCTCCTTTAAAAGAAATGTAAACTTCAATATCATTATTTCTACATTCCTTATTCCACGGATTTCTGCAATGTTCCATTATGCGTACCCCATGTCTAATTGCAATCAAAACGCTCTGCTGTTTTTGCTTTTAAAGCTCTCTGTGAATCAACATCCTTATACTTTGGAGAGAGATAAGTTAAAGTGAACTTAAAACAATTAAATTGCATCCACCCTTGATTTTGCTTCTTGAAGTGAAAAAGATGAATCAGGCTAATGTAAGAGAAATTTTAGCGAAATATAAAATTGTAGTAATTGTTGGGTTGTCACGAGACCCTTCAAAAGACAGCCACAAAGTAGGAGAATATCTGAAGAAACATGGTTTTCGCATAGTTCCAGTTAACCCGTTTGTTGATGAGGTTTTGAGAGAGAAAAGCTACAAAAGCCTATTGGAAATGCCTACCGAAGTTCAGAAAGCCATAGAAATTGTGGACATTTTTAGGCCTTCTACAGAGGTTTTGCCAATTGTTGAGCAAGTGATTCAATTGAAAAAATTGTATGGTGTGCCTTATGTGATTTGGATGCAGCTTGGAATAATCAATGAGCAAGCAGCAGAAACGGCGAAAAAAGCTGGTTTAACAGTAGTTATGAATAGATGTATGATGCAGGAGCATAAGCGTCTCTTTGATGGCAATGAAGAATGAACTAGCATTCAAAAATTGAGCATAAAGATAATGTCTCAGCTCAGTTTTCCTATATTTGGATTATTTGAGGCGTTATTTTCTCCTTTGTCAATCTAAGCAACGCCACAGTTGGTTTTGTTATGAAAGGTGGAATAGGATTTGTCGGACTCCCTGGGTTTATGAATAAAGTGTTTCCTTCCCATTTTATGCTAGAATTATGCGTATGTCCATAAACAAATGCGTCAAAACTGTTCTGCTTGGCAATTTCGCGCATTTTCCGCATTCCAAAAAGTGCTCCTGGATCATGCATTACTCCAATTTTCCAATCCAAAATCTTGACAGAATTAAGTCTAGGTAGTTTTCCACGAATTTCCGGTCCATCCATATTTCCGTAGACAACCAAGACTGGCGCAAGTTGCTCTAAATCGTCAACAACTGATAATTCCACTAAATCTCCTGCATGTATAATGAAATCCACATTCTCAAAGATTCTGAATACTTCTTTTGGAATATTCCTAGCCCTAACAGGTACATGGGTATCTGATATCAAGCCAACAGTTTTAGCTGAACCAAACTCCTGTAGCTTTGGCAGAATCTGTGTTTGCTCGCTTGACATTAAAGTTCCCTTTGCTATGCTTTACTGTGTACTAAAATAATAATTTTCTATTTAAATAAAATAAAATCTTAAGTCCAATAAAATTATAATCTAAGCAAAGGATAGGTTGTTTAAATGAACGCCAAAATGATAACAGAAATAGAAGAGGAAGTAACAAACCTTCTAAGCGATTTAATCAGCATAAACACCACAAATCCGCCTGGAAACGAAACAGAAGCAGCAAAATACTTAGCTGAAAACATGGAAAAGGAAGGCTTCAAATGCGAGCTTTTTGAATCAGCACCTAGAAGAGGAAGCATAATCACACGTTTAAAAGGAACTGGTGAAAAGCCGAATTTACTTTTGCTTTCGCATTTAGATGTGGTTGCTGCAAACCCAAAAGAGTGGAGTGTAGACCCATTTGCCGGTGTAGTTAAAGACAGTTTCGTTTGGGGAAGAGGTGCGTTGGACATGAAGTCCATGACCGCCATAGAAGTCATGGTCATGAAACTTCTGAAAAGAAATAACGTGAAACTTAAAGGCGATGTTATACTGGCTGCAACAGCTGATGAGGAAAAAGGCGGAGAGGCAGGTGCAGGTTGGCTAGTTCGTAACTATCCAGAAAAAGTTCAAGCAGACTGCGTAATAAACGAGGGTGGAGGCTTAGCAATCCCAATCAATGGGAGAAACATCTTTACAATTCAAACCGCAGAAAAGGGAATATTATGGTTTAAAGTCAGGGCGAAAGGCAGACCTGGACATGGCTCTGTTCCTGGCGTAGCAGACAATGCTATTATGCGTATGAATAGTGTTGTTGAAAAACTTGGAAATTATAGAGCAAAAATTATACTGGTGCCCACCGTGAAGCAGTTTTTGAGCGAAGTTGCAAAAGAAAACAAGCTTCTGCATCAAGGCATAGGGCTTTTGCTTGCAAATCCTGAAAATGGTGACCAAATTCTGGACATGTTTGCTAAAACAGACAAAGTAATGGCTGAAGAAATTCGGGCAAGACTGAGGATGACAATTACGCCTACAATAATTCATGGAGGAGTAAAAGAGAATATTATTCCATCGCAATGTGAGGCTGTTTTTGACTGTAGAATTCTGCCTGGGCAAACTCCAGTGCAAGCTATGAATGAGATTAAAAATTTGTTGAAAGATGTTGGCTTAGAGAAATTGGAGTTTGAGACTATTCAGGCTAATGAGCCGTCTGAATCTTCTGCTGATACTCCACTTTATGAGGTTATAGTGAATGTTCTCAAAGAATTCGAGCCAAACTGTTCTGCCGCACCGATTTTGCTAACTGGTGGAACTGATTCGCGGTTCTTCAGAAAAATAGGCAGTGTTTGCTACGGCTTTCAACCAATGCAAGCAGACATGCCCTATGGCGAGATTCTGAAAACTGTGCATGGCATAGATGAGCGCATATCGATTAAAAATCTAGTGTTTGGAACAAGTGTTCTCTATAACGTTGTTGAACAATTCATGACTTAAAATACTTATCATGAGTGAAATTATAAATACATGTTTAGAAGGTTATCTAATGCTCTTATGAAGAAGGAGGCGCGAATGTGCCTGCAATAGAAGTGGGTAGAATCTGCGTAAAATTGACTGGTCGAGAAGCAGGAAGAAAATGTGTTATAGTTGACGTTATAGACAAAAGCTTCGTTTTGATAACAGGTCCAAAAACTGTGACAGGTGTAAAAAGACGAAGGGTGAACATCAATCACATTGAACCCCTTTCAGATAATATCGAGATTAAGCGTGGCGTATCAGATGAAGAAGTCGTTGAAGCGCTTAAGGCTGCGGGCAAGCTGGAGGAAATGGCGCAAAAGGTCAAGCCAGCTTTGGCTTCGGTTTAAACTCTTATACTTCTAAGCCATTTTTCTAACTTGTAGGAGCGTAGTATTGCATATGCCTAGAAGTGTTGCTCCATGGGAGACTGCACGCAGACTACTCGTGAAGGCTGAGGATAAAACCAACACTAGCTATGGCTGCAAACCAGAAGAACGAACCGCTGAAGAGTACATAAGATATGGCATTATCAACCTTGACAAACCAGCGGGTCCAACCAGCCATGAAGTTGCTGCATGGGTTAAACGTATCCTCCACCTTCAGCAAGTCGGTCACGGCGGGACTCTAGAGGCTTAAAACCAGAGAAATCCCAAAGTGACAGGCGTTTTGCCAATTACCTTAGAGGAATCTAGGAAAATTGTTCAAGCTCTGCTATATAGTGGTAAAGAGTACGTTTGCCTAATGAAGCTTCATGGAGAAGTAACAGAAAAACGAGTCAACGAAGTCTTAAGAGAGTTTGAGGACGCCATTTACCAGCGTCCGCCATTGAGAGCTTCGGTTAAACGTCAACTTCGGATAAGAAAAATCTACTACATAGACTTTCTTGAAAAGGATGGACGCAATGTTCTTTTCAAAGTAGGATGTGAAGGCGGCACATACATTCGCAAACTATGTTATGATGTTGGCGAAATTCTCGGATGTGGAGCACACATGCAAGAGCTTCGCAGAACAAGAGCAGGACCCTTTATTGAGAACGAGAATATTGTAACTCTGCATGATGTTGCCTACTGGTTTATAAAGTGGCAACAACAAAAAGATGAAAAATTTTTAAGAAAATTCATACAGCCAATGGAAAACGCATTAGCACTGGTCCCGAAGATTTACATAAGAGATTCCGCAGTAGACGCCATATGCCATGGGGCAAACCTAACCGCTCCAGGCGTTCTATCTCTTGATACTGGAATAAGTGAAGGTTCTATTGCTGCCATTTTCTCTTTGAAAGAGGAGGCTGTGGCTTTAGCTAAAGCTGCTGCTTCTACGGATAACATTTTGCAAATGAAGCATGGAATTGTAGCGAAAACTGAGCGGGTGCTCATGCCTAGAGGCACGTATCCCAAAGCTTGGAAAAGCGGCGAAGTATAAAATGCCTAAAACAAGCGAAAGCCTAAATCATTATTTTGCAAAACATCCAAAATCCAAGATGAGAGTTGGAATAATCCGCACAAATCTTCGTGGAAAACCTTTCAAATTTCTAACAGCTTCTGGCGTCTTCTCTAAAAAGCGTGTTGACTTAGGCACAAGATTGCTAATTGAGTCCATGGTTCTTCCAGAAAGGGGTTGCGTGTTGGATATGGGATGCGGTTATGGAGCTGTTGGCATTGCTGCTGCAGTTTTTAATCCTAATCTTAATGTGGTTATGATTGATTTGAATGAGCGGGCTGTTAAGCTTGCACGAAAAAATGCTGAACTAAATAATATTCAAAATGTTGTTGTAAAACATGGTCATTTATACGAGCCAGTTAAAGATTTTACATTTGATTGTGTACTCTCGAATCCGCCAGTGAGTGCGGGAATAGAAACTATAAAGACAATAATTACTGAAGCACCTAAGCACATGGCAAACAAGGCACTTTTCCAAATTGTCGTAAGGTCTAAAATTGGAGGCAAGAGATTCAGAAATTTTATGGAGAATGCATTTGGCAATGTTGACATTCTTGCAAGAAAAAGTGGCTACCGCGTTTTCATATCAGAAAAACAGTAAGCTAAGCTTTAATCTCTAATCAGCCTATTAACTATTTTTCTTATGATGGGCATTACAGCCAGAGATGTTGGAAAAGCTACGAGGAAACCTATGAAGAATGCTTTAACCCATACTAACAAGAAGCTTTGACTAAAGCCTATGTTTATTATTGTCATTGTTAAGGACATTGTGAAAGACATAGCAACCGACATAAACGCTCCAAACAAAACCATAGAATATCTCTTATCCATCCTCATAATAATACCAGCAACTCTTAAACAGTTGAAAGTTAAGTATTAAACCTTATATTTCTAATGGTTACCATAGGCAAGATTTTAATCATCCAGAAAACCTATAATAAAAGACCATGCTTCAAATCAGTTAATGCATTTATGCCGGGGTCTCCTAGTCAGGTAGGGAGCAGGCCTGGAGACACAATTGCCTAATAGCCTGTGGCCTCTCGGGGCCGCGTGGGTTCAAATCCCACTCCCGGCGCTTACGGTCACTTTGTGTAGTTAAATTCTCGATTGCGTTG
>CAYXZM010000043.1:0-5508 GCA_964469615.1 uncultured Candidatus Bathyarchaeia archaeon
CCACTTATTTCTCGCTGATATGCCCATAGTTAACCAGAAAAGTATATTGCACATTACCCTTTATAAATCATCTGGAATAAAGCTCTATTCAAATAGAGTCCGTATCAAATAATTCATTACTCCGAATCAAAACACAAGAAAACCCATAACACCATGCATACGGTTAAACTGCAAAGCTTATTCATGTTTCTTTATCTGCTGTTTTGTTTATGTATTCTATTAATGTCGGTAAATCTGTTATTGAAGTTATGAGATAGTTTGCCCCAGAACTGATTAACTCTCTGGGAGAAGAAACTCCAATAGGCAAACCAACAGCAACAGCCTTCAACTCTTTTGCACATCTCATATCGATGTGGCTATCTCCAACAATCACGGTCTCTTCTGGTTTAACATCTAAAGCCTTCAAAGTAGCCTCCAAATGCTCAGTGTTAGGCTTAACATACTTCACACTGTTTCTTGAAGTTACCGCATCAAAAAACTCTGCTATTCCAAACCGCTTCAAAATGTAGTTCACCGATTTCTCACTGTTAATCGTGCATAAACCAATTTTCAAATCCTTCTCTCTTAAAATCTTTAAAGTCTCTAAAACCCCAGAAAGCAAACTTGTAGTTTTTGCAGCTTCTAACTCGTATTTTTCAGCTATGGCCAACGCTTTCTCTCGAATTTCCTTAATGGCTTTCTCTGACTTACCATTGTTTTTCATGAAAATCTCGGTTTTCTTCAGCATTTCAAATATGCTCTCGTTAATAGATAAGACTGAAGCAGGCAAGCCCCGTTTAATCAGAAATTCTCTAACATCAGCCCTAACAGCCTTATAATCTACATTGAAACTTGAAAGTGTTCCGTCGAGATCAAAGACCACAGCCCTAATCATAACTGCATCCTTCACTCTTTAGCCTTCAGAATTTGAAGCCTAAAACATTCGCCTAAAATAAACTTTGTTGTCAATCAACTTCCGAGAAAGGCTTCTATATGACATTCTTGAAAATACAAAGCCGTGAAGAACAAGAAGTGGATGTCTTCAAAGCTGTTCAAAAAAGGCATTCAGTCCAAGCCTACGATTTAGCACACATACCTTGCTCTTCTGAAGAAAAGCAAATTGAATAACTAACAATAGCACAATACATTATTGATGCATTATGAACCTTGAAGAGTATAGTAAGGAAAAGCTTTGGCAAATACTCGTCGAAACAGTTCACAAGCTTGTTATGTATCCGCATCATAAAGCCTACACACGTGAGGTTATTCTTCACGAAAAGCCAGAAATAACACCTACAGAATTGGCTTCAAGACTGAATATTCCTTTAGGCGAGGCATTAGTGATTCTTTACGAATTGGCTGACGAAAAGAAGATGAATCCTAAATGACTTGAACGCTTGAAGCCTTAAAAGCTAAGAAGACCTCTGTGTTTAGGTTAAGCTCCATCTCGTTGAAGGAACGCTTAGTTATCTGAACTGTGAAAGGTTTTCCAACATCGACTTTAAGCTTAACCACGGAGCCTAAATCCAAAATTTCGACAATTTCGCCTTTGAAAATGTTTCTTGCACTGGAGGCAAAAGAGCTCTTAGACAAAATAATGTCCGTTGGGCTTACAAAAATTGAAACTTTTCCAAAGCTTTGGGCTGTCGCTTCTATTTTGATGTCATTCCCAATATCCACTATAGTTATTCCGCTTCCAGTGGGTCTCGCTATTCCTGCAAAAGTATTTTCTATTGCAGCAAAGCTTGCCAAGGTTTTAGAAAGACTTCCGAAAATTTCTATTGGCGTTCCAACTTCATCTATTCTTCCATTTGTTATTAGTGCAATGTGATGGGGAAGATTTTTCGCTTGGAACATATTATGTGTAGCCATCACTATTGTGGTTTTGAATTCCTTGTTAACCATTGATATTATTTCCTCAATGATAGTGGCGTTTTTTGGATCTAGATTTCCAGTCGGTTCGTCCAAAAGGATAATTTTTGTGTTTAGCACTAATGCTCTTGCTAAAGCGACTCTTTGCTGTTCTCCTCCTGAAAGTTCTCTTGCATTCCTCTTTTCAAAGCCTTCTAGCCTAACAAGTTTCAGTGCTCTGTCCACTTCTTTGTCAATTTC
Source organism: uncultured Candidatus Bathyarchaeia archaeon (assembly GCA_964469615.1). Lineage (GTDB taxonomy): Archaea > Thermoproteota > Bathyarchaeia > Bathyarchaeales > Bathycorpusculaceae > CAYXZM01. Next base: position 2,092 of record CAYXZM010000043.1, read on the forward strand.
ATTTTTAGGTGTTTTTCTAATTTTTAAGCCGTAGGCAATATTTTTGTAGACCGAGGTTGTGAAAAGTGTTGGTTTCTGGAAGACCATTGTACTTTCCATGCGAATCTGCGCGATGTTTTCATCTGTGACTTTCGTATTATGAAAATAGATTTCACCTTCTGATGGCTTTTCTATGAAGGCTAAAATTTTCAGCAATGTTGTTTTTCCAGAACCATTAGGCCCTAGCAAAGCCAATATTTCCCCGTTAGAAATCTTCAGGTTTACATTGTTTAAAGCGGTTATTCCGTTGAAGATTTTTGTTACATTTCTTAATTCTGCAATCCAGCTCATTTTATTCTCCTTTTAAGGATGTTTACTGCAATGTTTGTGGTGAAGACTATGGCAAGCAATATTATCGTTAGAGTAATACTGAGAGGCATGCCTTCTGGACGGTTAATTTCGTTTGCAATCACTGTCGTTAATACAATGTTTCCTCCGACCATCAGCGCTATACCCAGCTCTGAAATTGCACGGTTAAAACTGACTATTACTGCCAAGATTACTCCATTCAAAGCCTCTCTTAAAACGGCAAAAGAAGCTTGGGATTCCGAAGCCCCTAGAGTTTTTGCTAAATCCATAATTTGGGGGTCTATGGCTTCTACAGCGCTTGTTGCAAAGCTCACGATTAATGGTGTTACGAGAATTGCTTCACCTATAATAATGGCTGTTGGTGAATACAGAATGTTTAGAAAACCAAGAGGACCGCTTCTCGACAATGCTAAGAAGAGGATTAAACCTAAAGCCACGGTAGGTATTGCCACCATGGTGTTAAAGAAATTTTTTATTAGAAATTTTAGGCGGAAATTTTTCAGACCGAGAAGCATGGCGATGGGTATCCCCCACGAAGCCGCTATTATTGTTGCCGCTCCTGAAACAAACAGTGACAACAACGCAATTTCAAGTACTCTAGAATTGCCCCAAAAAATTGTTTGAAAAGCTTCTGCGAAACTGTTTATTATTTCCATCATTTTTAATCTCCTCTTTAACCGTAAAGTTCTGGGTGAGTATTTCTATATTCTGGAGGGCATTCTGAATCGTCGATAAAAGCATATTCTCTTATCCACTGCGCTATCAACGAAGTAGGTTCCATTCTTAAGAGTTCTACTGCACCATAGAAGAGGCTTTGCCCATACATGTCTTTTCCATAGTCTTCTATCAGTTGCTGACCTTCTGTTGAAACCAGAAATTTGATGAAACTTATTGCCGTCTCAAAATTAGTGTAGGGATGCTTTGTCGGGTTTACAGCGATTACGCTGTAGACGTTAAGCAGTTCTTGTCCTTGCGTTACTAGGAGTTTTAATTTCACCATTTTTTGATTGTAATACACCAAGTAAGTACCAACATCTGTAAGCGTATAGGCTGAAAAATAATCAGCTTTCATTAGTGTCTGACCCATTCCGCCGCCGTCATTTCTATACCATGATTCCTTCGATATTTCTGTCATGTTGTAACCAATCATTTGCCACAAGCTTTTCTCTTTCGTATGAGTTCCAGAGTAATCGCCCCTTGAAACCCATACATAGCTTGTTGGATTGCTTCTGCCATAGTTTACTATCGCATTCAATGCTTCAAGCGGATTAGCTCCATTTATTTCTGCAGGGTCTGTCTCTGGACCAACGATTGCGAAAAAGTTGTAAGCGATTATTTTTCTGCAGACGCCAAATCCTTCTTCAAGAAAATATTTTTCAAGTGTTGGAGAATGTACGAGTATAATGTCTGCATCTCCCCGCTTTGCCTGCTCTATGGCTATACCAGTGCCTGTAGGTATGAAATTGACGTCTATTAAAGTGTATTTTTTCTCGATTTTCTCTTCTATTTTGTCTAATAGTCCAGTGTCGTAGAGGCTTGTGGTTGTGGAGATTACGAGTTTTTTTCGGATGAAGTATTGATGGTAGATTATGCTTCCAGATAATATTAAAATAGTTAGGACTGAGGCAACAGCAATTAATTTTAGCCATTCGTTCATTCGTTCACCGTTATGTTTCTAAATTCATATCGATTACAAATTTATAAGCATTATTTAACCATAACATCAAACAACATGTCCAGTTACAAAGAAAGCAAACCGTCATTCAAAATCTGGCTAGAATATGAGGGAAAGCCGCTTCTAGGTAAAGGTGGCGCTCAAATCCTTGAACAAATAGAAAAAGAAAAATCAATTTCAAAGGCTGCTGAAAAGCTTGGGATGTCTTATCGGTATGTTTGGAGCTATTTGCAAAGAATTGAGAAAACTCTTGGAGAACCTATACTGGAAACATACAGAGGGGGCAAATCTGGAGGAGGGGGCGCCACACTAACGGTTTTAGGCGAAAATTTGTTATGGGAGTATAAGCGTTTAGAGAGTCGTTTGAACAGTCTTCTTTCTAAGGCTGAGCATGATAAAAAGAAGCCGAGTAAGACGTAGCATAATGATATCTGTTCCAAAATTTAGTTTTATATACTGGGAAAAGTAAGATAAAGGCTCTGAAGGTGCAAAAAATGCGTAAATTTGAAAGATACTTTGTGGTTATAATTGCAATAACTATGATTTTACTGGCAAACACAGTCAATGCAACAGTTCATCTTACACCTTTGAGAAAAATACAGAATATATCTGAATCTGCAATCAATCAAGCCTCTTTACCCCATCCAACCCAACCAAATAGCAACTTCAGTTCACTTTCTAAAGAAATGAAAAACAAAGAGTTTAACGGCAACTTTTTGGACTTTTGGAAAAAATCAAACACCCTTACAATAAAGAGCAACCTTAACGGCATCTTAAATTATAGTGACTTTTTCTTTGTAGATGCGGATTCTATGCAACTTGTTATTGGAGTGAATGCAGCTTACCAAAACGTCTATAGCAATCTTGAAGGCAAGATAGGCGAAGTTGGAGGAAAAGTTGTTAACACTGTTTTAATAAAAGGAGAAGTTGTCGCCTTAGTGGCTGATGTGCCCTTAAATGCAGTTTCTTCTTTAGTGAACGATTTTCAAGGGAATGACTTTATTCGTTATATAGAGCCTAATTGGAGATTTGAGGCGCAACTTGTTCCCAATGACTTGTATTGGAGCCTGCAGTGGGGACCAAAGAAAATAGAGGCTGATTGGGCATGGAACACAACCATCGGCGATTCTTCTATTCTTGTGGCTGTGATTGACACAGGCATCGATTATAATCATCCTGATTTGGCTGATAATTATGTGCCGCTTGGCTATGATTGGGTTAACAATGACGCTGACCCATTGGATGATAATGGTCACGGGACTCATTGTGCTGGAATAATTGCCGCAGTGTTAAATAACAGCTTGGGTGTTGCAGGCTTAGCCCAAGTCAGCATTATGGCTGAAAAAGGCTTAGACGCCCAAGGATACGGATACGAAGATGACCTCGCAAACGCA